>NZ_LRRH01000206.1 GCF_001646785.1 Rhodococcus phenolicus | reverse complement strand
CAGGCTGACCACGGCGTCCGCGGCTGCCTCGTTCGCCTCGATCGCCCGCCGGTCGACGCAGCTGCCGACCGAGCTGTCGTCGGGCCGGCTGAGCAGTACACGGGCGCCGAGCGCGACGAGTTCGTCGCGGACCAGTTCGGCGAGCTGCCAGTTGAAGGTGTGCTCGGCGTATCCGTCGTCCGTCGAGGTTCCGGTGGTCTGGCAGTTCTTGGTGCCGCCGCGGCCGGTGGGGGCCCGGTCCCGGCGACCAGGGCCGCGGCAACCGCAACGGGGACAATCCATCCGGTCGATCGGCGCAGACGCATTCCGTTACGGTACCGGCGAGCGACTACGCTGGCGGTGGAAAACTTGCAGAAAGGACGTGCCCGTGCAGCCCGGTGGAATGCCCGATATGCAGCAACTCCTCGCCCAGGCCCAGCAGATGCAGCAGCAGCTGATGTCCGCTCAGGCCGAGATGGCAGAGGCGGAGGTCACCGGTCAGGCCGGTGGCGGACTGGTGACCGCGACCGTCAAGGGCAC
>NZ_LRRH01000205.1 GCF_001646785.1 Rhodococcus phenolicus | reverse complement strand
CCTCGCCGACCGCGAGACGCAGGGCGGCGAGTTCCCGCGCGAGGAACTCGGTGTCCGCCTTCGTCTGCTCGGCCCGCGCCCGATCCTCCTCGAGCGAGACCCGGTCGCGGTTCTCCTGCCGGTTCTGTGCCAGGAGGATCAACGGCGCCGCGTACGCCGCCTGGGTCGAGAACGCCAGGTTCAGCAGGATGAACGGGTACGGGTCCCACTGCAGTTCGACCGCCACGATGTTCAGGAAGATCCACACCACGACGATGACGGTCTGGATCAGCAGGTAGCGGCCGGTGCCGAGGAAACGGGCGATCGACTCGCTGACCCGGCCCACGGCCTCGGCATCGAAGTTGACCCGGAAACGGGAAGACCGGGGCGTGTCGAGACGCTGGCTGGCCAGAGTGCTGCGGTCACTCATCGTCTGTCTCCTCTTCACGCCAGTCTTCGGGCAGCAGATGATCGAGCACGTCGTCGACGGTGACGGCACCGAGCAGGTGCTGCTCGTCGTCGACA
>NZ_LRRH01000204.1 GCF_001646785.1 Rhodococcus phenolicus | reverse complement strand
GATCTCGCCGGGCGCGACGTCGTTCATCTCGTCGTCGACGACCCGGGCCTGGATCGTGGGGATGACCTGCCCGACGGAACCGAGCTTGCGAATCGCGTCCTCGCCGTTGAGAACACACGTGATCGGCGACATCTCGGTCTGCCCGAACACGGCGACGTTCGAGGCATCCGGGAAGGTCTCGGCCATGGCCCGCAGGATCGTGTCCGAGCTCGGCGCCGCACCCCAGGAGATGTTGCGCAGCGCGAGCTTCCGTGGATTCGCCTGCTGGGCGGCGCACATCGCCTGCCACTGGACGGGCACGAGGAACAGGCTCGTCACACGCTCCGCCTCGAGCACGTCGAGCAGGGTGTTCGGGTCGAACGCCCCGACCGGGTAGATGACGGTCGTCTGGCCGAGCATCAGGCTCGGAGCCATCGAGCCGAGCGCGGCGATGTGGAACATCGGGGACGCGCAGAAACCGATGTTCTCCTCACCGAACAGGTGGAACGCGCGAATACAGGTGAGCGACTGCGCCTCCATGTTCGAGTGCGTCAGCACAGCACCCTTCGGCCGGCCCGTGGTGCCCGACGTGTACATGATCAGCGCGGGCGTGTCGTTCGGGATGTCCAGGGGCGCATGCGCTTCCCCCTCTTCCGCGATGAGCTCCTCGTAGGCGACCGCGTCGCCCTGCGGATCCGCACCGACGGTGACCACCAGGTCCAGGCCCTCGGACTGTGCCCGCGCGGCGTCCGCG
>NZ_LRRH01000203.1 GCF_001646785.1 Rhodococcus phenolicus | reverse complement strand
GGGGGGGGGTGCGAGGTGGGAGGCGGCGGTGCGGGGGCGGCGGCGCGGAGAGCGGGAGACGCGGGGGGTGGGGTGGCGGGGGGGGCGGGTGGGGGGGGTGAGGCGGGGGGGAGGCGGGGGCGGGGGGTGTGGGGGGGTGGGGGGGGGCGGGGGGGGGGGGTGGGCGGGGGGGGGGGGGGGGGGGGGGGGGGGGGGGGGGGGGGGGGGGGGGGGGGGGGGGGGGGGGGGGGGGAGGGGGGGGGGGGGGGGGGGAGCGGGGGGGGGGGGGGGGGGGGGGGGGGGGGGGGGGGGGGGGGGGGGCGGGGGGGGGGGGGGGGGGGGGGGGGGGGGGGGGGGGGGGGTGTGGGGGGGGGGGGGGGGGTGGGGATTGGGGGGGGGGGGGGGCGGGGGGGGGGCGGTGGGGGAGGGGGGGGGCGGGGGGTGGCGGGGGTCGGCGGCGGCGCGGGCGGGCGGGGGGCTGAGGCGGGGGTTGACGCGGGGCGGCGCGGGTCGAGGTGGGGGCGGGCGGCCGGC
>NZ_LRRH01000202.1 GCF_001646785.1 Rhodococcus phenolicus | reverse complement strand
TGGGGAGGGGGGGAGGGTGGGGGGGGGGGGGGGGGGTGCGGGGGGGGGGGGGGGGGGGGGGGGGGGTGGGGGGGGGGGGGGGGGGGGGGGGGGGGGGGGGGGGGGGGGGGGGGGGGGGGGGGGGGGGGGGGGGGGGGGGGGGGGGGGGGGGGGGGGGGGGGGGGGGGGGGGGGGGGGGGGGGGGGGGGGGGGGGGGGGGGGGGGGGGGGGGGGGGGGGGGGGGGGGGGGGGGGGGGGGGGGGGGGGGGGGGGGGGGGGGGGGGGGGGGGGGGGGGGGGGGGGGGGGGGGGGGGGGGGGGGGGGGGGGGGGGGGGGGGGCGGGGCGGGGGGAGCGGGGCGCGAGGGCCGGCGCGGGGGGGGGGGCGGGCGGGGAGTGCGCGTGCGACGCCGGCGGGGGGGCGGCGATCCGCCATGCCGCGGCGAGGGGCGGCGCGGGGCGGGCGGCGGGGAGGTCGGCGCGGTGGGAGGGCGTGGGGGGGGCGAGGCGGTCGCGGTGGGGGGGGGGGGGCGAGGGGGGAGGGGGGG
>NZ_LRRH01000036.1 GCF_001646785.1 Rhodococcus phenolicus | reverse complement strand
CCTACGAGATCACCCAGTATCTGCCTCCTTTTTTACCGCGGTAACCTTTGCCGGCCTCATGGCAGGTGTCAGCTAGGCGCGCCCCCCTTGTTTACCGCGGTAAACCACCGGCTGGCCATAAACTGCGAGCGCGCGACGCGGCGGCAAAGGTAGGCCAGATAGTCCGGCCTCTATACGGTTTACCGCGGTAAACCACGGGTGGTTTTACGCGATCTGCTATCGAGCCCATCCGAGATGGGCAACTAGACCCGTTCCGCCAGGAAACGGGTTGGTAACGCAAACAGGATGGGGTGACGTAGGGGATAGACAGGTGAACCTGGTTTACCGCGGTAAACCACGCAGCGAACAGGGGAGAATGCCTGACACGAATACGAGACGTGGATCCGAGCTAGTCTTGTGCCTTCAATGCTCCGGAGAGCGGCTCGACCGGATAAGCCATCTCGCATTCGCCCCGCCCTCAGGCATCAAGAGACAAGAGATTGGTTTACCGCGGTAAACCTAGCGCCATGGGATGAATGATGAGCTCATACTGGGCTGGCGTAGACCACCCGCGTCCGTGACGAACCTCGGCGACACGCATAGGCAGAGGAACGACCAGATAGCGCTAGCGGAGGAACGCTCACATACGCTCGACGAGGGGAGGGGCGGTTTACCGCGGTAAACCGCCCCGACACTCTTCTCGCAGCGATGAGATCAAGTAAAGATAGACAGCTGCGAGCTGCAGGAGCGACCTACGAGAACATTGGCGACAGGCGTGTTTACCGCGGTAAACACGTTCTCTTTCGCAAGCTCCCGCTCGCGACGAATCTGTGCTCCTTCAGCGATACGAACCAGTTCCCCGAGGCGCGAATTACAGAAGGGCGGCGGGGGAGAGGGAGCCAATGCACACTCGGCCCAGCGCATCCCACCGCAGGTGGGTACGCCTTCCCACCCGACCGCGCCGATGACAGAGACCGAGAAGCGCTACGCGTGCTGGGTTGCTCTGGCGCACATTCCGTTCATGCATGCACGGTCGCTGCATATGAAAAGTCCGATCTGATGCGTAGGAGAGATGCGTCATGGGGAGCGTGACTTTTCGGACTGCACTCATTGAAGGAGTGGCGCGTCGACCGCAGAACCTGCCATAGTTTACCGCGGTAAACCGCTGCTCCCGCGCATGGCATGGACAGAACTCGGAGACGAATGCGACGAATCGCTTCAGGGCAGGGAGAACCGGCAGTTCTGAGCAGGGCATAACTACGCCGGCCTCAGGAAGATACCGCGCCCCTTACCGAGCAGGTCAGGAAGCTGGCCCTAAATCGTCACAGTGACGAAATTCCAGAGGGGTGGGGGATACCTTTAGATCGCCAGTATTCGCACCGTGTTCAGCACATGCGTGACGCCTTCACAGTGACATCGGCGACACGCCGAAACCCTCAGAGGTTTTTTGATCCAGTACCCAGGCGAATTCGAGTTGGGGGAGTGCCTTGGTGCACCCGTCGACCTCGACCGGGCCGCGTTTCCATCCACGCGTCGACAGTCTCGGGGAGCCAACCGAACCGGGGTCCGATCGACGCATCAGCTTGCGGCAGAACACCTTTCCGCAGATATCCTTTGGCAGTGTTGTAGGTGATGCCGACACGGTCGGCAACCTCGTGCAAAGTCAAGTAGCGAAGCACATCTGCGATGATACGGCGAAAGCTTGTTCCGTAGACCCGTAAGGGTCTATTGTACGAGTTGCGCGCCTCACGCAACTGCATCGAAACCGTTACAGTGGTGCAGGCGCAATCGTCATCTCCGCCAAGAGATGACGACGCGAGTCCGAAGTAGCCCCACCGTGGGGTGAAGCATACGGAGGTAATCTGTGGCTGTTCATGTCATGCTCAACCAAAAGGGCGGCGTCGGAAAATCCACCCTCACAATGAACCTCGCCGCCGTCAAAGCGGATGTTCTCACCGCTGGTGACGACGACGACGTTCAATCCCCGGTCGCAGCGATCTCCGTCGACCCCCAGGGTTCGGCGGTCTGGTGGGCCTCGCGCGTCGAAGAACTACCCTTTCTGATCGACCAGGTCCACGACAATCTCGACGTGCTGCGCAATCTCGACAAACTCCCCGGCATCAAGCACGTCTACGTCGACACCCCCGGCTGGATCGACCTGTCCGGCGCCGACGACGGCACCGATGTTCTCGGCACCGGCAGCTCCGCCGACGCTCTGCGCGCGGTGCTCGAGGTCGCCGATCTGGTCATCGTCCCGATCGAACCCGAACCGTTGTGCTTCGATCCCACGGCGCGCACCATCAAGCAGGTCATCGAACCTCTCGGCAAGAAGTTCATTGTCGTGGTGAACAATTGGGATCCCCGCGACGGCAAGGTCGATCTCGAACAGACCCGCGAGTTCGTCCAGGCCAACGGCTGGCCTCTCGCCCGAACAGTGGTGCGGCACTACAAGGTCCACACCCGCGCCGCCGCCGAAGGCCGCGTTGTCACCGAGTACGAAGCCAACCGCGTCTCTCTGCAGGCACGGGAGGACTTCTACAAGCTCAGCCTCGAGCTCGCGGACGGTGGTCGCTGATGCCGCCCAAGGGTGGGCGCGCGAACTTCGCCTCTCTGGTCGGAGCAGTAGGCGAGCACTCTCCGGTCGACCGCAAGCGCACCCCGACACCCACGAAGACGAAGACCACGATCGAGCCGCTCGAAGGCCAACTGCTCGCCGATGTTCCGGTCGACCAGCTCATCGCCAACCCGCGCAACCCGCGTGACGAACTCGGGGACCTGTCGGATCTGGCGACCATCGCCGACCGGCAACTGCAACCGGGCACCGTCGTCAGCCGCACCGCCTGGCTGAAACTGTGGCCCGAAGACGAAGACGAGATCGGCGCAGCGCAGTACATCGTCGTCAACGGTAACCGTCGACTCGCCGCCGCCCAGAAGTACGGCCGCCCCGGACTCGACGTGGTGCTGCGCGACAGCATCGCCGTCGACAAGGGCGAAATCCTCTGGGCAGCAACAAGTGAGAACATCGACCGCCGTGACTTCGACGTCCTCGAAGAAGCCAAGGCAGTCGAGCTGATGGTCTCCGAGTTCGGCAGCGCGGACGCAGCAGCAAAGAAACTCGGCCGCTCCAAAGGTTGGGTCTCCCAGCGCCGCGCCCTGCTCAAACTCGCACCCGAACTGCAGGCAGCCCTGCGCGCAGGGGATCTCGCCGTCCGGCAAGCCCGCTCTCTGGCCCGAGTCCCGCTCGAGGAACAGGTCGCGGCATGGGAAGCGGCCCAGAACCCTGAGCCGGCACCCGAAGCCGACGCACAGGCTCCGGAACCCGAAGCACCGCAGCCGAAAGAACCCGCCAGCAAGCTCGAACCGGTGGACAAAGTCGCACAAGCGCTCAAAAGACTCGGGGCTGATCCGGATGTGCTGGCCGCGGCAGTGCGTAAGCACTTCTCCGACGACGAGCGCCGCAAACTCATCAATGCACTCGAGCTCCGGTAGGCACGACTCGGAGACAGGTTCGGTGGCGGATGGCAGAAGGGCTGCAGTGGTGAGCCGATGAGCGGAATCGACGACCAGATCGCCCTTTTCGATCTCGACCCCGAACCCGAAGAGCCGCCGGCTGAACCATCGGCATCCGAAGAGCCGCCATCCGAAACACCGGATATGTCAGCGGAAGATCCGTCGCCAACCGACGCCGACACCGTCCCATCCGACACCGGTGTCGCCGCCAGCGCCGATCAGAGAGACGAACTCCCGGTCCAACCTCGCCCATGGGAGTCCCTACCTGTCACCGAGGACGCCGACGGTCACGCGATCATCGTCACCGCTGAGGCCACCTACACACCGTCAGGTGCCCGGTTGACCGGACCGGTCGACACGATCGAGAAACTGGACAAGCTTCTGCACTGGGCCGCGTTGACCCCACATGGCCTCACTGCCCAGGTGTGGTTCGTCGGTATCGACTCCTGTGCCCAGCTGGGTTGGACCATCGACCCCGGTAGCGAAGACGATGTCGACGACCTCGAACAACTCCGTCAGCGCGCCGCGACCGAACTGACCCACGCCATCACCGCAACCTTGCCGCCGCTGATCACCGCCGGCTGGGAACTGCGAGGCGACCCCGGTTACGTCATCCACCTGATCCGCAAAGTCGGCAAGGCCACCCAGATGGTCGACCTCGTCCTCGAACCCTACGTGTGGACCTACTGGAACAAGGACTTCGGCTGGGGTAACCGCGTCGGCGACATGGGCATCCTCGGCAACCCCGCCGCCGGTACCTACCTGCCCGACGAGGACCTACCCGCCGCACGTGAACTCGGCCGCCGCCTCGCCTGGTCCGTCAAACACCTCGACACGTTGCCCGGACCAACACCGGCCCGCACCGGTGCTGCGGTCCTGGACAAAATCCGCCGCGAGCGCCTGCGCACCGGCAAGGGCATCGTCGTCACCGCCGGAGGCCCGCTCCCGCCCATCGACGGTGCACCACGGGGCGACTTCGAACCGCCTGCCGGCTGGTCCCGCATTCCCGATGCCGACGATCTCGACGGTGTGACCTCACTGGTCACCATCGACCAGCGCGCCGCCTACCTGGCCTCGGCGGGCATGCTGTCCTTCGGCTACGGCCGGGTCCGCAACCTCCTCGGTGCCGATGCCGCCGCTGCGGGGGCCGCCGACAAGCCGGCATTCGGAATCTGGCGCGTAACCCTGCCCGCCGCAGGCCAGTACGCCCTGCCGGAGAAGCTGCCGTTGCCCCACCCGGCCATGCTCGACGACCGACCCGTACAGACATGGATCACCACCGTCAGCCTCGATGGTTTGTGCGCTCCCATCGCAGACGGAGGAATGGGCCTGGACATCGACGATCTCGGCATCACCGAAGCCTGGGTCTACGTCGCGCCCTCGACAAGTGGGCCAAGGTCCTGCGCGAGGCCCGTGCCGTCGCGGTCGATACCGGAGATGCGGCGATGAAACGGTTCCTCGGCGCCTGCTACAAAGGTTATGTCGGGCGGATGGTCAACCCAGACATGTGGACCGCTACCCGCATGCAACACCACCACCAGCCACTGTGGCGGGCGGCGATCATGGCGCACTGCCGCTGGCGTGGTCGCCGCGTCGCGATGCGCATCGCCCGGGAGACCGGACGCTGGCCGATCCGCACCATGACCGACTCCTGGGTGTACCTGGTGGGGGAGGGGCAGACCCTCGCCGACGACAGCGACGCGTTGGGCAAGATGGTTCTCGAAAAGCACGTCGATCTCACCGACGAGATGCTCTTGGCGTTCGCAGCAGCCGAGACCACCCACGAGGTCCGTCTGGCGATCGCCGCAGCGTACGGCACCGATGAGGGGGAGTAGATGGCGCTGCATCTACCGAAACCCCGATCGAAAGCTGTGCCGCAGAAAACCGTCGGCCTCGACGGCATGAAGGTCACCGTCGCCGCCGCAGCGGCTGCCGGTGTCGCCAAGGCACAAGAAACCAGCCGGGGCCTGGCCGGGTTGACCTCACGAGTCTCGGTCAAGCAGATCCGCACTGAGATCGGCAACGACGGACTGCGACAGGCCGCCGTCGACGCCGGCCGCACCCCGCCATCGGACCGCACCCTGCGCCGCTGGGCCCAGCAAGGACGCATCCCCCATGCCGAGGTCGCCGAGCTGGCCCAACGCCGCGCCGCCATCGCACGGCTCGGAGGAGTGAACGAGGTCGCCAGGAAGATCGGCCGCAGCCCCTCGTCGGTACGCAAGTACATCTCCGGCAAGACCAACGAACTGCGCAACGACGCACGATCGAAACTCAAGGACGTCAAAGCCAAGGACGTCATGGACAAGGCAGGCGTCCTCAACCCGGACGGAACGCCGAAGATCGCCACCATCCGCGTCACCGGTCGTGTGCATGTCCGCAATGGCGACGACACCGGATACGACTACCGAACCCGCACACTGGACTTCGGCAACTCCGACGTCCCCTTCAGCGCCGCAGAATCACAAGCATTGGCGGCAGCGCTGGCCAACGACGACCAAGCCCGCGTGGTCGCCATCCTCGAACGTCACGCAACCATCGACTATCCCGAAAACAAGGGATTCGACGTCTACAGCGACCAGTTCGGCTTCCACTTCGACGCCATCGACAAGATCGACGTCACCTGGCACTGAAGCCGATTCGTTCCTATGACGGGATAAACGTAAGACGTAACATCCAACGCCTGGTGACGACTGCAGCGAAGAGCCTCCGCACAGCCGAGCGAATGTAGACGGAGAGTCGGGCCGGTCAGTTCGTCCATCGTGATCGAGACTGTCGCCACCGAATCGAGAAAACAGCACCTGCTTACAAGACACCGCGAAGCCGACACCGAGAACCGGAACCGGCGAGCGAGATGTAGGTTCCCGGCTCGTTCGTCACTTCTCCGATTTTCCGGGCTGCGAGTTCGCAACGTCGTACCCGCGTGTAATTCTCACGAACTCGGCGAAAATCCTCAGCCTCATCACCTCCGTATGCGCGGTCATGGACACAGGTGGCACGGCATACGGCGCCCGTCAGCTCACGCGGATGCCCTTGTCGGCGAGGAACTCACGGGCACGCCCCAGTTGACGATCGGCGGAAAAGACGTACCACCGGTCGGCGAGGCCCTCCTGATGGACGAGGTCACGGAACCGGCCGAACGCACCCTTCCCCTCGATCGCCCGCTCCAGGCGCTGCCGCAGTGCCGCATCATGATGCCGCTCGGCAAACGCTGCCATGTCATGCCATCCACCCCGCGAGCCTGCCCTGCCGAATCGAAGCCAACGATCGGGCTCGGCCTCGACGTCGACGGCGGCGTCCTCTCCGACCAACATCGAATCGGTACTGCCAGCGTCGTACACCTGTCCGGTGCGCAGGTCGACGTAACCGCACGTCGACATGTTCGGATCCCCCTCCAATTCGCTACCGAGCATCTCGAGGTCGACCGGCACCACCTTCCCGGACAACGGCTCGCCGCGCAGACACGCGAGCAGGTCCTCGGCCAGCACCGCGTCACCCGGACCAGCGCGCCAGGTCAGCCGGTTGATGACCGCCACCGCCACCGGTTCGGCCTGTTCCCGCCGCTGCTTCAGTGCCATCGGTACGCCGGTCCCCACGTGTTGCAGCGCATCGTCGACGTCGTGTCCGAGCACCGCGCCGAGGAACCGGGCGGCATCTGCTGCAGAGATAGCGGACCGCAGCTCGGACATATCGAGTGCGGGAATCTGGTCCTGTGCGGGCCAGGCGTGCAACAGCATCGGATGCGACCGGCTAGGTCTGCGCGGACGCGGGCTCTGCCCGTCGTCGTCGGCCCACCGGCGCCCGTACTGGTCCGGGATGGTGCCCCAACCCCAGTACGGCACGGGGACATCGGGACGGATACCCACCACCTCGATGGGGTCGACCTTCTCGTCGCCGACCACACAGCGGTGGGTCCAGTTATCACCGAGGTCGAAGGTGAACTGGAACTCGGCGCCGAGCCCCAGCAGCCGAGCGACTTTAGCCGACTCCATGTCCACCACCTCGGGGATCGCCCCACCGAGAGACTCCACCATCTCGGCGCCGGTCTCGATGTCGGTGACTATGCGTCCGTCGGCAAGGGTGAACATCGCCAGGTGCGAGCGGTCCCACCGGGCGAAAGCGTCATTGATCGCGTTCGCAAGGTCGCTGAAGGTGTGCGCTGGTCCGACCGCAAAGACACGGCCGGGCCATGGCCACAGCTCCTCGCCGCGCCCGCCGAGCAATTCCACCGTCACCGACAACCACGTTCGTGCCATTGTTCGAGCATTGCATGCAGGCCGCGGCGCCGTCTGGCCCCAGACCTAGCCTTACTCTCGCTGGTCCGAGACGCTTCGGGTCTTCGCTGGCGTGACATGGAACTTGGATATGAACGGAGGTGATACGAGTCGGAAAAAAGACACGTCCCCCGCGAGGGACCTACAAGAATTACGCAAAAGTTGTAAAACGTTCACGTGTGTCTAGTCACTCCTGCATAGCGTGGTGTGGGCTCTTCTAATTGCCATTAGCGCACCATCTCGCCCGAAACCCCTGCTGAGCGCGTTTTCCGGTGGAAACCTGTCCGAAGCGGCCGGTAGGCTGCGTGTTCGTGCCCGACGACCTGCTCACCAGCCACCCCGACGACGTTTCCGTGCCTGTCCCGACCCCTGGTGACCCCGCCGTGCCGTCCGTCCCGGCCCTGTCCGCCGAGGCCCTCACGAAGGTGGCGGGGACCGTCTCGCGGTCGCGCTCGGAGTCGACGCGCCGCAACTACGCCGCCGACTGGGCCCGGTTCACCGCCTGGTGCCAGCGCGAAGGCCACAGCCCGTTGCCGGCGCATCCGCTCACCGTCGCCGCCTACCTCCTCGAGGCCGCCGCGACCGTCACGGAAGTGGGGGAGCGGGCCTACTCCCCCTCCACGTTGGCCCGCTGGGTCGCCGGGATCGGCTACCACCACCGCCGCGCCGGCCATCCCGCCCCCGGCAGCGACGAGCTCGTGACCGCGACGCTGTCCGGGATCCGCCGCGATTACGCGACGGCGGGACAGCGGCCCCGCACCCCGCGGGCACCGTTGCTCACCACCGACATCGTCACCATCGTCGAAAAGATGCGCGCCGACAGTGGCAGCTGGGCCGCGGAGGTCCTCGAACGCCGTGACTCCGCCATCTTCTTGTTGGGCTTCGCCGGCGCGTTCCGGCGCAGCGAACTCGTCGCCTTGACCTGCAGCGACGTCTCGCTGCATCGGCTCGACGGGCTGCACATCCGCCTGCGCAAGACCAAGACGGATCAGGAAGGGCGGGGGAGTGTCCGAGCCCTGCCGTTCACCCACTCCCACACCAGTTGCCCGCCGTGTGCGTGGCTGCGGTGGGCCCAGGTCGTCGCCGCCTTCGACACCGGGGGCCGGCCCGCCGTCATCCGGCTGCTGCGCACCGCCGAACCGTTCGAGGCGCACGTGTGCCGCGGTGTGCGTCCGCGCATGGTGCCGTCCTCGCCGTGGTTGCGGGCGATCCGTAAGAACGGCAACCTCTCCGACACCGCCCTGTCGGGAGCGGCGGTGCACCAGGTGATCCGCCGCCGCGCCGAACAGGCCGGCTACGACCCCGACATCGTCCAACAGCTCGGTGGGCATTCGCTGCGGGCCGGGTTCGTCACCCAGGCCTTCCGCAACGGCGCGAGCGCGCACGCGATCATGCGCCAGACCGGGCACAGCACCCCGGCCATGCTCGAAACCTACGCCCGCGAACACGCCCCACTCATCGGCAACGCCGTCACGAATCTCGGGTTGTGAGGCGCGAACCGGGCGGAATTGCATCGGATGCAACACTGCGAAAGCGGGGGAGAAGTGCTCGACGTGCGGCGAAGGGGACGTGCCCGTGCGTCGAGTATCCGGCCTGCGTGGGCCGTGACCTGGCAGAACACCTCGTTTCGGCCACGCAATTCAACAATGTTGTGTTCAATGCAACATATGGATTCGGTGGTCGATCCGCCCGGTGCGGCGCATCTGGTGCTGGCCGATGCGGTGGTGCACCTGGATCCGCAGCAGGCGGTATTCGAGGCGATGCTCGCCGGGTGGCAGCGACAGCAACGCACCCGGTTTCTGAGCGAGTCCGGCACGATCGGTCCGCGGGTGGCGGTGGTGCGGCGAATGGCCGAGTTCACCAATTCGTATCCGTGGCAGTGGGAACCGGTCGATGGGGAAGATTTCATCACGCATCTGCGTTCGGAACTGCGGGCGCGACCGATCGTGGTGTCCACGGCGCGCAGCTACGAGATGGCGATCGCGTTGTTCGTCGAGTACGTCACCGATCGCCGGTACGGGTGGCCTGCGGTGTGCGAGCAACGGTTCTCGCAGGTGCCACAGCGAATCTTCCACGAAGGCAACACCATCGCGCATGTCGCCGACGTCGAGGGACAGCCGGGGCGGCGCCCGTTGACCTACGACGAGGTCCAAGCATTGTTCGATGCCGCCGACGCCCGGGTGGGACAGATCCGCGGGCGGGGTCGCAAGGGGGCGCTGACGGCGCTGCGGGACGCGGCGCTGCTCAAGACCGTGTACGCCTACGGCCTGCGCCGCCGGGAGGCGTACGGGCTGGACCTGGCGGATCGGCGGCACAGTCCCACCGCGGGGCAGTACGGCCGCTACGGGGCGTGGTTCGTGCGCTGGGGTAAAGCGTCGAAGGGCGGTCCGCCCAAGCGTCGCACCGTACTCACGGTGCCGGAGATGGACTGGATCGTCGAGGTGCTCGAGCACTGGGTCACCGAGGTGCGTCCGTTGCTGCATCCGGGTCCGCTGGCAGCGGTGTGGGTCAACGAACGGGCCGGGCGGATGTCGATGCGCAGCATCAACGAGGCCTTCGCCTCGGCTCGGCAGGCGGCCGGGTTGCCGACCGAGTTGGATCTGCACTGCCTGCGTCATTCCTACGTCACTCATCTGGTCGAGTTCGATTACCCGGAACGGTTCGTCTCCGAGCAGGTCGGGCACCGCTACGCGTCGACCACCGCGCTCTACACGGGGGTCTCGGACGAGTACCGGCGCCGGCTGATCCGGCGCGCCTTGCAGGACCGTACCGAACTGTGGGAGCAGCGCTGATGATCAAGAAGATGGGCTACCGCTGGAATCTGCGCAAACGCATGGCCGAGCAGGACATGTTCGCCACCACCGACCTGGTGCCGCTGTTGGCCGAGCGTGGCATCCACCTCTCGCGAGAGCAGGTCTACCGGCTGGTCACCGCACCCCCACAGCGACTGTCGATGGACACCCTCGCCGCCCTGTGCGACATCCTCGCCTGCACCCCGAACGATCTGATCGAGATCGATGTGGTCAACACCCCCGTCGCCAAGACCGGCGGCCCGGCCGAACGAGTTGCCCCGCCGCAGGTTCGGCGCACCACCATCCGTCGGCCGAGGTCGACATGACCGCCGCCCGGGCCCGCCGGGAACGGCGGCAGACGGTACTCGACCGGGCCGCTGCCCGGCTCTGCGCGGTGGTGCCCGACCTCGACCCCACCGCCGCTACACAATTCGTCGAGCGTGCCACCGTCGCGCACACCCTGCGACGCCTCGAGACGCACCTGGCCGAGCATCCGGACGCGCTGATCTCCGGGTCGTCGGACGCGCCCATCGCGGTGCAACGGCTGGCCGGGCTGCTGGCCGACGCCGGCCACACCACCGTCGTCGTCCCCGGCTGCCTGCGCTGCGGTCGGCTCGTGCTGTTGCCGCACATCGTCGACGGCGGCCGAGTCTGCGACAACTGCCGCCGCTTCTACCATCGCGCACCCTGCGGACGTTGCGGGCACGATCGCCCGATCGCCACCCACACCGACCGTGGTGATCCCTTGTGCCGCTCGTGTATCCCCTGCAGGCGCGAACCCTGCGGCACCTGCGGACGGGTGCTGCGGGTGCAGACTCGGCGCGCCGACGGTGCCGCGGTGTGCCCCAACTGCTATCGCGCCCCGCAGCGGCGCTGTTGTCGCTGCGAGCACACCGCCTCGACCTACGCTCACACCGCCGACGGTCCGATCTGCAAGTCCTGCTACCGCCGGCCCCTGCGCCGTTGCGGCGCCTGTGGTGAGCAGCGACGCATCGACCGCCGCGCCACGGCAACCAGCCCGGATATCTGTATCCGCTGCCGGACCCGACGCCTGCGGTCGTGCACCGTCTGCGGCACCGCGTATCCGGCCCATCCGCGTGCGCAGCATCCGGTGTGTCTGCCGTGCCGGGACGCCGGCCACATCCTCGAACCCGAGCTGACCGAATCACCCGGCCGGGTCCGTCGGCGTCGAGACGAAACCGGCCACGACGCCCTGATCACCACCCTGCACGCTGTGATCGCCGAGCCGCAGCGGGGCATCGCCGCTCAACTCACCGTGCTCGACGAGGTCTTCCGCACGGTGCCCAACCCCGAGATCACCCGGTATTGGCTGCGCCGCCGGCGCGGCGGTGCTGCTCTGCTGCACCAGATAGCCCTACGCGCTCACGACGAACCGATCACCCATCAGTTGCTCGACAGCGTCCCCCACAGCGCAGCGCTACCCCGGCTGCGCGATTTGTTCGTCCACGCCGGGATCCTGCCCGACCGCACAGACCTGATCGAACGGATCGGACCGTGGCTCGACGAGATTCTCGAGAGCCACCCCGCCCACCACGGTGAACTGGTGCGTCCCTTCGCGCATTGGCACGTGCTACGGCGAGCCCGCCGCCGCGCCCGAAACCGCCCGGTCACCGACAGTGCCGCCGCCTACGCCCGCAGCCAGATCTCCCTCGCCCTGGACTTTCTGTCCTGGCTCGACGAACACGACACCCCCTTGGCCACCGCCACCCAAGCCGACCTCGATCGCTGGCTCGACGGTGGCAGTCGCTACCGATATTTCCTGGCCAACTTCATCACCTGGGCGACCACCCACCACCGGTGCACCGACCTGGTCGTGCCGAACCCTCACAGCGGCGAACCATCACACATCCTCGCCGACGACGACCGCTGGGCAATGCTCGCTCGCTGTCTGCACGACGAGACGCTGCCCCTGCACGTGCGAGCGAGCGGCGCGCTGGTACTGCTCTACGGACGCACCATCACCAGCATCGCCGATCTCACCACCAGCGACATCATCGATACCGATACCGATGCCTACCTCCGCATCGGCAACGGCACCGTCCCGCTCCCTCCGGCCCTCGCCACGCTCGTGCACAGTCTCGCCGACGACGCCGATGGCCGTGCCCCCTTCCCGCGTCCCGGCGATACGACCCGCTTCCTTTTCCAGGGAAGAAGGATCGGCAAGCCCACCACACCGAAAGTGCTGGCCCGCAACCTTCGAACCTGTGGGATCGACCCCCGGCCCGCTCGACACGCAGCCCGAGCTGCCTGGGCTCGGGAGATCCCCGCCCCCATCGCCGCGGATGTGCTCGGCATCCACATCACCACCGCCACCCGATGGGCGGGCCGCACACGACGGGACTGGACCCACTACCTTGCCATCCGAACCGACACCGCAGGACACACCCATGACAACCCCAGGAAGACATGACGAATACCGCATCCACCGAATACCGTCACTCCGCCAGTCGACCAGCACCGGACGAGAGTCCATTCACCGCAACGATGTTCACGATGCCGACCTCGGCCTGCGGATCCCCGCCCGTTACCGGCACGACTGGGCGCTGTTCACCGACTGGTGCTCTGCCGCCGACCACAATCCCATTCCCGCCGCGCCGGAGACCCTGACACTGTTCCTGCACGAACACCCGGCCGCGGTCGCGACGCAGCGGCGCCGGCTGTCGGCGATTAACACCGTCCACACCGATCACGGCTACCCGCCGCCCGGGCGCACCGAGACGGTACGCCGGCACCTCGACACCACTCGCGCTTCGCGTCTCGACCGGCTCGGACGCCTGCTGCTGCAGCAAGCGGCCGAGCTACCCACTCAAGGGTGGCCGAGCGGACTGTTCGGCCGCCGCGACGCCCTGTTGCTGGTCCTCGCCGCCACCGGCATGCGGTTCGCCGACATTACCCGGCTGCGCCGCCACGACCTCCGCCTCGACGACGACACCCTCGTGGTCACCACCCGGACCGGCGAACGATTCCGCCTCCCACCGGATCCCGAGACCGGGGACAACCCTGCGGTGGGGATCTACCAGCGCTGGGCAGAGATCCAGACGTTCCTCGACCAATATCCCGGCACGCACCTGCTGCGCCATCACCTCACCGACCCCATCGACATCGTCGCGGATCCGCTCGATGCAGAGCAGGCCCGCCAGCCGCTGCTGTGTCCGATCGACCGCTGGGGCCACCTCCCCTACGCACAACCGATGACCCCGCAGTCGGTGTCGATGCTGGTGCGGACACACCTCTCGGGTCGTGCCCCGGTGCGTCGAGCGCTACCTGTCCCCCAACTGGACGACGTTGATACCTGGGTCGAGCCGGAGATCGAACTCGACTCCGGTTACTACGAGCGCGGAACCGCTGCCCGCAGCCGCGATCACGAGGCACTCGAAGACCTCACCGACGTCTTCGACGACATCGAAGCCCGTGCCAATGCGCTCCTCGAGAACCTGATGGGGGTGTTCGAGGGACTGTAGAGCGCGGTGAGCAGATCACCGACCCACCCAATCGGCGCCGCGATTCATCACTGCTCGTGAAGCTCGTAGAGACGAGATGTCCGATACGCGTGTCACTATCCCCATATGCGCGGTGACCGTTTCGACGACAGGATCCATCGGATTGTGGAGAGGGCGAAGGCGTATACAACGGACCCTTCGGCACCGAAGAAACACCACTTCGTTCCGCGCTCCTACCTGGCGCGTTTCGCGGTCAATGGTCAAGTACGTCGAACGCTGGTTGATACCGGACAGCAGCGGAATCTGGGTTTGAAGGGAGTCGGCTACCTTGAGGACTTCTATCGTCTCGAAGCGCCGGACATCGATCCCGACAGGACACCGCCGCTGTTCACCGAAGTCCTTCTGGGGGCATTGGAAGACGACGCCAAGCGCGATATCGACACGCTGTTGCTCTACGAGCCCGGGATCATCACGAACTCCTCGATGATCACCGACATGTCTTTCTACCTTGCTGCCCAGCACGTACGAGGACGAGCGTTTCGTGAGGAGCAGGAAGTACTCATCCAGTGGAGTGACATACAAGACCCGATCGAACTCTCCACTATTCTTGCCCGATTTCACCTCGTCTTGACCGGAGGCAATCCTGACGACGAAGCACTCGTGGCTGCACGCGCCGAACAGATCAGAAGCACGCAACCGATCAGTGCGGACCTCAAGGCACAGGCGCTGCAACTGATGTTGCAGCAGTGGTTTCCCTTGGTGCTCACTTTCGCGGGGCTGAAATGGGCGATCTACCACACCGAAGCTCCTTTGCTCACCAGCGATGAGCCCGTGGTACTGATCGGGACACCGGGCACGGACCGGACCGAGAAACCGGGACTGCTGACCACTGGCGTCGTCGTGTTCCCGATGAGCAATGATCAGAACCTGTGGATCCCGGGAGGGCGCACCTTCCCGGAAGATGATCTGCAAGGAATCGGAATTCTGATCAAGACCAGCGTTGGCGCGCTGGCGGGAAGGCACGCCCGTGCTCACGGTAGTACACGAAGACCAGGACCCGAACGAGACCGGTTCGTCGCACTCGTTGCTCGACGAGATCGTCCGCGACGGTGCCCGGCAGATGCTCGCCGCGGCCCTGCACGCCGAGGTCGCCGACTATATCGCCCGACATGCCGGTGAAGTCGACGACAACGGTCACCGCCTCGTCGTACGCAACGGCTACCACGCCGAACGCGACGTGATGACCGCCGCCGGCGCAGTGACGGTGAAAGCCCCACGCGTGAACGACAAGCGTGTCGACCCCGACACCGGTGCCCGCAAGAAGTTCGCATCGTCGATCCTGCCGGCGTGGGCACGCAAGTCCACCCAGGTGTCCGAGGTGCTGCCGTTGCTGTACCTGCACGGCCTTTCCACCAGCGACTTCGGGCCCGCGCTGGAACAGTTCCTCGGATCCGGCGCCGGGCTCTCCGCTTCGTCGATCACCCGGCTGACCACGCAGTGGCAGGACGAGGCGAAGGCCTTCTCCCAGCGCGACCTCTCGCAGGTCGACTACGTGTATCTGTGGGTCGACGGCATCCACGTGAAGGTCCGCCTCGAGCAGGAGAAACTGTGCCTGCTGGTGATGCTCGGGGTCCTGCCGACGGCCGTAAGGAACTCGTCGCCCTGGCCGACGGGTACCGGGAATCGACCGAATGTTGGGCCGATCTGTTGCGCGACTGCCGCCGTCGCGGAATGCGGGCCCCCGTGTTGGCGGTCGGGGACGGGGCGTTGGGATTCTGGCGGGCGATCCGGGAGGTGTTTCCGGACACCCGGGAACAGCGGTGCTGGTTCCACAAGCAATGCAATGTACTTGCTGCACTTCCAAAATCGGCGCATCCGGGGGCGTTGGCGGCGATGAAGGAGATTATTGGGGCCGAGGACCTCGACAAGGCGCGGGTGGCGATCGCGGCGTTCGAGCGGGACTACGGGGCGAAGTATCCGAAGGCGGTCGCGAAGATCGTCGACGACGCCGACGTTCTACTTGAGTATTTCCGGTATCCGGCCGAGCATTGGGTGCATCTGCGTACGACGAATCCGATCGAATCGACCTTTGCGACGGTGCGGCTTCGGACCAGGGTGACGAAGGGTCCGGGCTCGAGGGCGGCGGGGATGGCGATGGCCTACAAGCTGATCGAAGCGGCCCAGTCGCGGTGGCGGGCGGTCAACGCCCCACAGTTGGTGGCGTTGGTGCGAGCGGGCGCGCTGTTCCACAAGGGCAAGCTCCTCGAACGACCGGTCGAGATCACCCCGGAACCCTCGCCCGACACCCCGGTGTCCGAGGTTGCCTGACGATCCCCGATCCACAGGATTTGACTATTCCTCGCAGTCGTAGCGGGACAGGATCTTGTGCACCGTGGACGGTTGCATGTCCAGGTGGTAGGCGATCCGGGCCGGGCCCCACCGGCGGGACACGTGCAGGCCGATCACCCGCCGTTCCCGACGCCGCGGAGTCTGGGTCGGGCTGTGGTGCGGGCGGCTGGAGCGGTCGACCATGCTGGCCTTGCCCAGTTGCCGGTACCGGCTCACCCACTTGCGCTGAAGCGCCCATCGCCCCGAGGAGGGACAACATGAAGTCTGCCGAGGAGATCATGGAAATTCTCGAAGCGTTCGATCTGACAGGGTCTTATCGGGATGCCGGCGAGCTCGCCGGGGTCTCGCACCACACCGTGGCCCGCTATGTGACTGCTCGTGATGCGGGCCGGTTGACCGACAAGCCGGCGGCTCGGCCGCAGTTGATGGATGAGTTCATGCCAAAGGTCGAGGAGTGGGTGGAGCGCTCGGGCGGCAAGATCCGCGCGGACGTGGTTCACGAGAAGCTGCTCGCGGTGGGGTTCACCGGCTCGGAGCGCACCACGCGTCGGGCGGTGGCGGCGGTGAAGAAGTCCTACCGGCTGGGAAATGCGCGGGTGCACCGGCCATGGGTGACCGAGCCGGGCCTGTGGTTGCAGTACGACTTCGGTGACGGTCCGGTGATCGACGGGGTCAAGACCGTGCTGTTCTGCGCGTGGCTGGCGTGGTCACGGTTCCGGATGGTCCTGACGATCCGCGACAAGACGCCCCGAGCGTGTTCGCTGCCCTGGATGTGACGCTGCGCCGCCTGGGCGGGGCGCCGACGTATGTGCTGACCGACAACGAGAAGACCGTCACCGTGGAGCATGTGGCGGGGATGGCGGTGCGCAACCCGCAGGTGGTGGCATTCGCACGCCACTACGGGGTCACGGTGCTCACGTGCGAGCCCGCGGACCCTGCCTCAAAGGGTGGTAGCGAGTCCACGGTCAAGGTCGCCAAAGCCGACCTGGTGCCCAAGGAGACGAACCTGCGCGGGGAGTATTCCTCGTTCGCCGAACTGGAGGACGCCTGCGAGCAGTGGTGCGAGCAGATCAACGATCGGGAGCACCGCGTCACCCGGCGGGCCCCGGCCGAGATGCTCGCCCAGGAACGGGCCCGCCTGCACACCGTGCTGGCCGAGGCGTACACGGTGGCGTTGGGGACCACGCGGCAGGTGCCGGTGAACTCGCCGATGGTGACGTTCGAGTCCGGGGAGTACTCGGTGCCGCACACGCTGCTCGGTGAGACCGTCTGGGTCCGCCCGTACGGTGCTGGCGGCGGCGAGCAGATTGTCGTGGTGCACGTCGGAGCGGATGGGCCGGTGGAGGTGGCCCGCCACCCGCGGGCCACCCCGGGCAGCCCACGACTTGCCGATGCGCACTTCCCGGACGCCCCGGCCGGGGCTCTGCACCGCCAACCCAAACCCAAGAATGCGGCAGAGGCGGCGTTCCTGGCCCTCGGTGACGGGGCCCGACTGTGGCTGACCGAGGCCGCCGCCGCGGGCACGGCCAGGATGCGGGTGAAGATGGCCGAGGCCGTCGCCCTGGCCAAACTGTTCGACCCGGGCGAGGTCGACTGGGCGCTCGGTCACGCGGCGCTGCACAGCCGGTTCGCCGAGGCCGATCTGCCGTCGATCCTGAACCACCACGCCGCCTCCGGCTGTGCCGGCCAAGCCCACACAGCAGGTGAGGACCGGTCGCTGACCCAGGGCACTTCCGGATGGGCCGCCCTCGGCGGGCAATCACCGGTGGCCGCCGATTCTGAGGAGGTAGACCGATGACCACCACCGAGGTTCCGGCGCTGGGTGTGCCGGCCAGTCCGCCGCTGCCCGCCGACCTGGATGCCGTGCTGCGGCGCCTGCGACTGCCGCACATCCGCCGTCATGCGCCCGAGGTGATCGCCACCGCCAAGGCCCAACGCTGGGACCCGGCCGAGGTGCCGCGTGCGCTGTTGGCCGAGGAGGCCAGCGGCCGCGACCGGGCTTCGCTTGCTACTCGACGCGCTGCCGCCGGGTCTGCGGGCCCTCTGGGACCGGCAAGACCTTCCTGCTCGAGGCCCTCGGGCAGCAGACAGTCGAGCAGGGGCTGAAGGTCTCCTGGTTCACCCTGGAAGACCTCGGCGTTCTCCCACGCCGTCACCGCGCCGACGACACCGTCACCAAGGCCATCGCCAAAATCCTGCGCGCCGACCTGATCATCGTCCACGACATTGGACTACTGCCGGTAGCTATCGACGCCGCCGAAGGGCTTTACCGACTGGTGGACGCCGCCTACGAAGAACGGGCTATCGCGATCAGCTCGAACCTGCACCCGGCCGGCTTCGACGAACTCATGCCCAAGACCATCGCCACCGCGACAGTGGACCGGCTCATGCACCACGCCCACGTCTGCCAGACCAGCGGCGACTCCGTCCGCCTCTCCCAAGCACTCGCAGGCAAGGGGGTCAAACCCTTGGCCTGACAACCCGGAGACCGGAGATGGCCAGCCCCTGGGCAGATCCCATGGCCATCTTCGAGCAGATCTGGTGACCGTCACCGGGCAGGTTTCACGACCGCGCCTGGGCAGAACTCAATGGCCCTTGACAACCCGACGAAATCCGGGACACACCAATGTCTCCATCAATCCCGTGGGCCGCTCCCTCCATCGGGGAACTCACCGCTCATCTCCGAGTGTCCACCAGAACGGGAACGGTCCACACCTTCTCGCGGAACCAGACCACGGTCGAGGTCGCCGTCATAGACCGCGTCACGCCACCGCCGAAGCTGATGCATCGAGAACGACTGCTTGTCGACCCACGCATACTTCGTCCCGTAGCGCAGCCGCTCGTACTCGTACACGATGGACCGGATCTCGTCATCCGTATAACCAGGCGCAATATACATCAGTGAACACTCCAGACTTCTTGCAGTCAGTGACTCACAAGCAGTCAGGCAAAGAGGGATGCCACCGGATTCCCGCTGGCTGTGGAGGCGTTCGAGGGGAACTTGGCGGAGACTCGCACGATGTTGCCGATGCTCGAACGGTTCGCCGGCACCTACAACGTGGACGACATCACCGTCGTCGCCGACGCCGGCATGTTCTCCGATGGGAACAAGAAGGCCATCGTCGATGCTGGCCTGCACTACATCCTCGGCGTACGAACCCCGGACATCCCCTATCCGCTACAGGCGTGGAGGTAAGCCAATCCGGAGGCCGAGTACACCGTTGGGCAGATCTGGAGTTCCGCGGACCGCTCCGGGCGCGGCCCCGACGGCGAGCCGCATTCGATCACCTACTACCAGTACTCGTGGGACCGGGCCCGCCGCACCCTCAAGGGCATCGCCGAGCAGGTCGACAAGGCCGAGAAGGCCGTGGCGGGCATGATCGCGATCAAACGCAACCGGTTCGTGGATCTAAAGGCACCGAAGAAGCAGGTCAACTGGGCCCTGGTGGAGAAGAATCGGGCCCTGGCGGGGGTCAAGGGCTACCAGACCTCTCGCGTGGACCTGACGGCCGAGCAGGTGATCTCGGCGTACCGGCAGCTACTGAGGATTGAGAAGACGTTCCGGATGTCCAAGTCGGACCTGAAGGCCCGGCCGATCACACTCGCCAGTCCATCGAGGCCCACCTGACCGTCGTCATGGCCGCGATGGCAGTCGGTCACCTGCCGGAGAAACGCTCCGGTTTATCCATCAAGCGCCTGGTCAGGACCCTCAAGCGCTACCGCACCTTCGAGCTGACCATCGCCGGGCAGACTGTCCACGCCGCCTCCCCGGTACCCACCGAATTCGCCGAGCTCATCGACCGACTCAACGCCCCCGACCTTCCGCACTAAATTGGCCCAAGTCGGGTTTTCGCGGGACCGACACGGCCCGATCCCTTGGCCACGGACAGGGAGATCAACTGACCGTCAGCAGGGAAGTACGTGTCCGCCTACAGGGAGATTGGCATGGCCGCTAGCAGTCACCGGCCCCGGACACGTGTTCACCGCGAAAGGGCTGCGGTCGCAGTACGCGGCCGCGAAACGCGACCGGGCCAGGGCCGAGCTCGCCTCACCGAACGGCGGGTGATGTTCCGCGACCCCGGCGACTACGACGACCTGTTCGGAGTCCGGTACGACCCGACCACCGGGGAGGTGCTGTAATGGCCGCCGTCGATGTCACCGCGACGATGGGGTATCTCGGTCGCGCGCCGAAGACACCGACGATCGGGCGGGTCTGGGAGCACCTCGCCGTCACCGCCCGCGACGAGGGCTGGTCGCACGAGGAGTACCTCGCCGCGGTTCTACAACGGCAGGTCGCGGACCGAGAGGCGAACGGCACCAGCCTGCGGATCGCCGGCGCCCATTTCCCCCAAGTGAAGACCCTCGAGGACTTCAACGCCGACCACCAGCCCTCGCTGCACCGCGACGTCCTCGCGCATCTGGCGACGACGACCTGGATCGCAAAAGCGGAGAACGTGATCCTGCTCGGCCCACCCGGCGTCGGGAAGACCCACCTGGGCATCGCGCTCGGGATCAAGGCCTGCCACGCCGGCTACCCCGTCGCGTTCAACACCGCGACCGGCTGGGCCGCCCGGCTACAGGCCGCGCACCGGACGGGCGCCTCGAGCACGAACTGAAACGGCTCCGCCGCTACCGGCTGCTGATCATCGACGAGGTCGGCTACCTCCCGTTCGACGCCGACACCGCGAACCTGTTCTTCTGTCCCGCGTCAAGTAGTTGGCAGGATTTCTTCTCTTTCAAAGTTGGGGATGGTCGGGTCGGCTTTGCCGAGGTGGACTTTGAGGGGGCGGTTCCAGGCGATCGCTTCGTGAGGGCGGATCTCGTTGTATTCGACGCGGTAGTCCTCCGCGCGGGCGACGAGCTCAAGTGCGTTCGAGATCTCGTCGAGCAACAGCCGCTCGTATTTCAGCGTCCCGAACCCACGTTCGCGTGACCCGTTCTGGCCGGGGCTTTTCACTCGCGTACGGACGTGACGCAGCTCGGGATGGGTGGTGATGAACAGTTGAAAGTTCAGCGACCGGAACGGGCCGCCGTTATCCGTCACGATCGTGAGGACCGGGACGATCTCCCCGGTCGTCTCATCGATCTGGCACGCGTCGATCAGCGGCGTCCGAACATGGGCTCGTAGTCGGCGAGGGCGAGTTCGATCGCCGCAATCGCATCGTGCTGGTTCGCGGTCGGCGACACGTGGAACGGGTGCTCCACCTTCGAGTACCAGTCCCGGCATCCCGCGATCCGCCACGTCCCGCCCTGGGCGGTCTCGAACTCGCTGAAGTCCAGTTGCCAGACCTGGTTCGGGCCCGTCGGAGTCTGCGCGAACGCCGCCTTACGCTCCTCGCGAGACGACGCCGTTCACGCTGATACTCAGCCGGCAGGATCAGCCCGTCGTCGCGGAGCGTGCTCAACACGGTCGCCTGCGACACCCGGTGCCCGTCATGTCGCACCATCGCCCAGACCTTCCGATGCCCCCACGCCGGATGCGCGAGCGCGTGCTTCGTGGCCAGCTCGCGGGCTGCGTCCCTGGCAGGCTGCGGCCAAGGCCCCTTCGGCGGCCGATCAACCTTGGCTTTGGCCTGCCAGCGGCGGTACGACCGTTCGGGCACGCCGATCAGCTCCACGAACCTCGACGTCGGCATGCCCGCCTCGACACGGATCACCTCGAGGTCCTCGAAGGGCCCAAGCGGCCCTCAGCGCTCTTCTTCCAGACACGGATCTCGACCGCGGCCTCACCCAGCGCCTGGGTCAGGTCTGCCACCTCGGCTTCGAGCTGCTCTTCCCGCGTCGACGGACCAGACCTCCCCGCCGCCAACGCCGTCTTCCCGGCCTCGAGGAACTCCGCCTTCCAACGGCCGATGGACTGCTCACTGATCTTCTCCCGCCGCGCGGCCTCCGCGATCGAGACCTCGCCAGCCAGGACGCTGAGCACGATGCTCGTCTTCTTCTCCACCGGGATCACAGGCGGTCTTCCCATGTCAGATTCCCCGTTCAGGACTCAAACAACAGCCCCGCCACTAAGTCTGACGCGCGACAAAACAGCACAGAGAAGTCCCCGGTGCCCAGGGGCGAGATCCGTCGAGATTTCGGCACCCTTGACACGGAGGACATACGTGGGTGGGCTTGTTACACCACCCAATCTATCTGTTTAGGCCGCAGGACGATCCGCAACATTATTCTTGAAGTGAGCCGCGATATCATCCGACGTAGTAATCCATACATCGTCCTGTTCGGCGATGAAATCCAGGGCCAGGTCAAGGTACTTCTGACGGAACGGCTGGTTGATGATGAACGGGTGAAGGCCAATGCCCATTACTCGCACATGGTCATCCGCTTCCTTAGACAGCTGCTCATACTGGTCCTTAATCAGCTGGACAAAGCCCTCACCGCTGAGACCGTTTCCGCCGAACAGCATCACATCATTCAAAACGGTCGAGTACGGGACACTGAGCATCGGCTTCTCGCCATTGAGATAGAACGGCTGGTCGTCGGCGCACCAGTCCAGCACATATTCCAGCCCCAGTTCGGCGAGAATCTGAGGTGTCTCAAATGTCTCGGTAAGCGCGGGACCGATCCAACCAGTCGGACGAGTCCCCGTGTGCCGCTCGATTTCGTCCACGACCTCTTCAAGATACTTTCTCTCTACGCTCTTCTCCATCCCGTTCTGGAAGGTCGAATTGTCGCGACCATGAGCCACCCACGACCAGTTGCGCTCGTTTCCGGCCGCGATGACCTGGGGATAAAGCGAACATGCGTCAGAGTTCACAAAGGCGGTCGCCCGCATTCCGTGACGATCGAGCGATTCGATCATCCGCCAGATCCCCACCCGCATTCCATAGTCTCGCCACCCATAGTTGAGGGGGTCCGGGGTCAGCCCAGCTGTTCCGGCAAAAATTGATGTCGACGGCTTGTCGACCGCATAGTGTTCCACCGCGACGC
>NZ_LRRH01000201.1 GCF_001646785.1 Rhodococcus phenolicus | reverse complement strand
GGTCGGTCGCGGGGGCGGTTGCGGGGGGGGGGCGGGGCCCGGGGGACCCCGGCAAGCGGGGAGGCGGGGGGGGGTGGGGGGGTCGCCGGCCCCCCATGACGAGCGCGCACGAGAGGGGGGGGGGGGCGGGCGCGGGGGGAGCCCGGGTGCCCGCCGCAGTCGTCGCCGTCCTCTCCTGGGGGCTCGCGGTCGCCGCGGTCGTGGTGTTCGCCGGTGCCCGGCCGACGCTGGATTCGGACCAGTTGTTCTTCCTCGTCGACGTCGTCGGCGCTGCCGTGTACGGCACGGTCGCGGGGGTGGTGCTCGCGCGACGGGTGCATCCTGTGCCGATCCTCACGGCGGTCGCCGCGATCGGGGTGGGTATCGCGGCGCTGTCCTACGCGTGGTCACGGCTCGCCCTCGTTCGGCCGGGGCTACCGTTCGTCGAAGTGTTTCACCCCTCCAGAATTCGGCGTGGATTCCGGGAACGCTCGCCTTGTTCCTGGGTGGTGCCGTGGCTGGTCCGGGACGGTGCGCTCGGCCTGCGCGGGGGGCGGGGTGATCGCCGCGGCACCGCGACGCCG
>NZ_LRRH01000035.1 GCF_001646785.1 Rhodococcus phenolicus | reverse complement strand
CACCTTCTGGGGCTTGACCGCCGACTCGCATCCCTCGGCCGAGCCGACTCGCATCCCTCGGCCGAGCCGACTCGCATCACGGAACGACTCTCACGCGGTATGGGTCCCCACAATACGGTGAGATTCCCCACCTCGCATTACACGGAAGTAACCGCTGTTCCCGAACGCCGCACAACGGTCGAAATACCCGGGGAAATGCCGGATGCCCGCCACCGAAACGGTGACGGGCATCCGGAATGTCGAGAATTACTTGCCGAGTTTACGACGCTGGACGCGCGTACGGCGGAGCAGCTTGCGGTGCTTCTTCTTCGACATGCGCTTGCGGCGCTTCTTGATCACAGAACCCATGGCGGGTATCCCTCGTTCTCTCTATCGGTCCTGCGCACGCCGGTGACGTACGCCTGTATGTCGACGCTGGGCCTCGTGGTGACGAGCTCAGCGCCTTACGACACCGGCTGGCCGGTACGACGACTTGCAATCGTACCGGGGCGGAACCGCCGAGCGAAAACGAGGTCCGCTCGCCGGCACGCCCGACGACAGCTATCCGACGTCGAAGTACGAAGTTTCCAAATAGTCGTGAACGGCCTTCGCGTGGACACGGAACGACCGTCCCACGCGTACGGCAGGCAGCTCACCACTGTGGACCAACCTGTACACGGTCATCTTCGACACCCTCATCAACGCCGCAACCTCGGCCACGGTGAGAAACTGGGTGCCGGCGAGAACCGACTGTCCGTCCTGAGGCTGTTGCCCCTTCGACGGTGTGCTTCCAGAAACCATTGGACACCTCCGGCACGTCCCGCGCCGCCGGCTTCCCCTCCGGCGGAACAGACACGCACGTGCTAATCCGAGCTTAGCGTGACGATTGGTTCCTGTGCGACGGTGCGGACCACGAATTTGGTGCGCCGTCCGTTCCGTCCGTGTTCTACTCGCCGGTTGCGCCCAGTTCCGCGGAGCGCTTGCGGGCAGCGGACAGCGCCTCGTAGAAGGCGGTGCGAAGCCCGCCGCGCTCGAGTTCACGGATGGCCGCCGCGGTGGTTCCGCCGGGCGAGGTGACCGCCGCACGCAGGTCCGGGGCGCTCTCCCCGGACCGGCTCAGCATCGCCGCCGACCCGGTCATCGTCTGCACGACCAGCTCCGTCGACACCGCGCGGCTCAGGCCGAGCGCGACACCCGCGTCGATCATCGCCTCGGCGATCAGGAAGAAGTAGGCGGGGCCGGAGCCGGACACGGCGGTGACCGCGTCGATCTGCGATTCGGGGACGGTCGTGACCGTTCCGACGGACGACAGGATGTCGCTCACCAGCTCGAGATGCTCGGCCTTGGCGTGCCGTCCCGCGGCGATGACGCTGGCTCCCTCGCCCACGAGCATCGGCGTGTTCGGCATGACCCGAACCACCGGGAAACCTGCGGGCAGCTTGTTCTCGTACCGCGACGTGGGGATGCCGGCGGCGAGCGACACCAGCAACTGGTCGCGATCACCGTCGAGGTCCGCGTGCGCCAGATCGGCGAGAACGGCGTCGACGTCGCCGGGCTTGACGGCCACCACCAGGACGTCGGCGCCTTCCGCGGCGTCGGCGACGGCCGCGGTCACCCGGATCGAGTACTCGCGCGCGAGCGTGTCGGCGCGTGCCTCGAACTTCTCGGAGACGACGAGGTCCTTCGTCGCGAATCCACCCTGCAGCAGGCCCGAGACGAGGGCCTCCCCGATCTTGCCGCCACCGATCACCGCAATTCTCGTCATGGCCGTAAGCCTGCCACGCCGCCGGGACGGCGCGTTGCCCGCCCTACCGGGGCATCATGGCGAGCTGACGGCTCTGCACGACGACGGCGCCGGTGGAGTCGACGACGGTGTGGTCCTCCTCGAACCACGTGCTGCCGAGCACCGTGCTGCTCGCCATGACGCGCATCCAGCCCGGCTGCGGCAGACGCCGCAGGTAGGCGGTCAGCTGCACGGTGGGTGCCCAGCCGAACCGGCCTAGGTTCATCGCGACCGGCGCCGAGATGTCCCCGGCCATCAGCGCGAACAGCACAGCGGTGTCGCGGTCCGCCTCGTCGCCGGGTCGCGGCCGGGCCCACATCCGCACGACGGGGTCGCCCTGCGTTCCGCTGAGGAAGTGCGCGCTGGTCTCGTCGACGGACAGGTCGGCGCCACCGCACACGTTGACGATCTGCCCCATCGGGTGCTGCGGGGTCAGCACCTGCGATCCCGGTGTCGGCTCGGCCGGCAGCTGCGCGACGGGCTGTTCCACGGCGAACACGTCGTCGCCGTCGTCGGGGAGCCCGAGGGTGACCGACGCCCGCACCGCCACCCGATCGCCCTGCGCGAGCTCGACGTCGACGACGGAGACCTGCTTGCCCCGCTTGCGGATCGTGGTGACCAGATCGACATCGCCCGGGTCCGGTGCCGCGACGAAGGAGGCGCTCACCGCGAGCGGCTGGATCGCCTCCGCGCCGTCGAGGGCACCTCCGCCGAGGAGCGCGCGGCGTGCGGCGGCGGCACACACGGCGAGCATGCATCCGCCGTGGACCTTGGGGCCGATGGTCCAGGTCGGGTGGATGTGCGCACGCCACCGGCCGTCGCCGGCGTCGTCGAGGGTGGTCAGGTCCCGGAAGGGATGGGGGCCGAGGTCGGTCACTGCTGCTCCTGCTGGTTGTGGGAATCGTCGAAGAAGATGTGGGCGGCGAGGTCCTGATGGGCGAGCCGGCGCATCGCCGTCAGTACGGGTTCGTAGAGGGCGGTGCCGAGGACCGCGGCCTCGACGGTGTCCTGCCGGGAGTCGGTGGGCAGCAGCGCGAGGTCGATCTCGGCGACGCCACGGATGTGCCTGCCGTAGACGTCGATCCGTTCGTCGGTCATCGACAGTCCGGCTGCTTCGAGCGCTTCGAGCGCGCGTTCGAGCTGGGCGACGCCCGCGAAGCGCGGGTCGTACATCTGGCCGAGCCGATCGAGCACGCGCCGCGCGCGGGGGTGATCGCGGGCACCGGCCGTGTCGGCGGGCTCGGTGTCCGGCGCGTACGGCGGGAGTGCCTCGATGGCGCGGCCGAGGACGGCGAAGAGCGGGTCGTCGCGGTTGTCGATCAGGTCGACGACGATCTTGACCTGGTTCAGCGGCAGTCCGCGGGCCACGAGGGCGCGGACGAGCGCGAGGCGCCGCACGTGCTGTTCGTCGTAGCGGGCCTGCGTGGCGCTCGTCGTCTCTCCCGGCATGAGCAGGCCCTCGCGCAGGTAGTACTTGACGGTCGCGAGCGGTACCCCGCTGCGGGCGACGAGCTCCGAGATCCGCATGACCCTCCGATCCTTGACATCGGATACTACAGCTATCCAATATTGGATAGTTCCACTACCCAATGTCCCGGCTCGGCCGATCAGTGAGGAATCCTCATGCATCCCGTGCTCGTCATCGTTCTCGGCATCACCCTGCTCACCGTTGTCGGTATCGCCTTCGGCGGCACCTTCCTCCTGCGCGTCGGGAACGGCAGGGTCCCGGCCAACGACCTTCAGAAGACGTTCTTCCGGGCAGGGCACGCGCACGCCGGCGTGCTCGTGGCGCTGGGTCTGCTCGTCGCGGTACTCACCCACGTCGTCGGCGCCTCCCCCGGATGGGCGGCAGCAGGCGCGATCGCGGTGCTGTCGGCAGCGATCTTCGTTCCGGCGGGCTTCTTCCTGTCCGTGCTCGGACCGGATCCGCAGCGACCGGGCCCGATGATCGCGTCGGTGTGGGTCGGCGCGACGTCGCTGGTCGCCGGACTGGTGATCTCAGGCGTCGCGGTGCTCGCCGCGGGCATCGCCGCTCTGTGAGGCCGGCTCGATCCGCGCGATCTCCGCGGAACGCGGCTGCACCGGCCCGGTCGTGATCGCGCGACGCGGCGCCCGTTCCAGGTGCTCACGTGCGAACTCCAGCGCCCGCCGCAGCAGCACCGTGCGTTCCGCGCGGGTGCGGGCACTCTGTGTGCTCACCTCGAGCACCACCTGGCCTTCGAAGTCGCTGTCCGCGAGCCTCCGGCACACCTCGGCACACGGCTGCGTGCCGTCACCCGGGATCAGATGCTCGTCGAGTGACGCACCCCGGCCGTCGGCCAGGTGCAGATGAGTGAGCCGGTCCCCCATGCGATCGGCGAGCGCCAGCGCATCCATGCCCGCGGTCGCGGTGTGCGACAGATCCAGCGTGTAGTTCGCGTACCCGGTGTCGGTCGGGTCGATCGACGGACTGTACGCCGACACCGCCCGCCCCGGACCACCGCGACGACGCAGCCGTTCGGCGCTGCGGCTGCCGAAGAAGACGTCGGCGCGCATCGGGTACATGTTCTCGACCGCGACCGACACGTGACTGCTCTCCTCGAGCCGCGCGACCTGGTCGGAGAAGCCCTCCGCGTAGCGGCGCTGCCAGCGGAATGGGGGATGCACCACGACCGTCCGCGCACCCAGCTGCTCGGCGGTCCGCACCGACCGGTCGAGCTTGGCCGCCGGATCCGCCCCCCACACCCGCTGGGAGATCATCAGGCACGGGGCGTGCACGGCCAGCACCGGCATCGCGTATCTGCGGATCAGGGACTGCACCGCTCCGATGTCCTGGCTCGCCGACTCCGCCCAGACCATCAGCTCGACGCCGTCGTACCCGAGGTCGGCGGCAAAGCGGAACGCCGCCTCGGTGTTCTCCGGATACACCGACGCGGTGGACAACCCGACCAGGATCCGCTGTGCAGTCCCCATGCCGGCACTCACCTCATCCGTTCGGCAACAGGAACAGGAGCGGACCGAAGGTGACGAACGCCCCGACGGCCAGCGCGATGAGCTGGCTGGTGATGTCGTCGGTGCGGCGCAGGATGCGGACCACCGCCACCAGCCCGACGATCACCAGCAGCGCCAGCGCGAACGCAACCCACGGCAGCGAATCCCACAGGCGCTCGAAGCCCTTGAACAGCAGCGCTCCGGCGACGATCGCGGCGACACTCTCACCGGCCAGCATCGCCCACTGCTTGAGGCCGCCGCCGTCGCCGGCACCGTCCTCCTCCGCATCGGACGTCTCGTCGGCGGTGTCGGCGTCCTTGCCGTCACGATCCTTGCCGTCGGAATCCTTGGCGGCGCCGCGGCGGCGCCTGCCCCGGCCCGTCGACGTGTCCTTCGAGTTCTCGGTGTCCTCGGCCCCGTCCTTCGAATCCGCAGCCTTGGAACCGGTGGACTTCGCCTTGGTGTCCGCCTTCTTCGGATCGGCGACGGCGCCGCCGATCAGATCCGTGTCCTCGAGCGAGTCCGCGTCGTCGGATCCGGTTCCGCGCAGGTCGCTGGCGGGTCCGGACAGCAACCTCGGCTCGGGTCCGTCGGCCGGTCGCGGCAGGACCGGAGCCGGAGGCACGACCGCCGCGGACGCCGCGGTCGTCTCGAGATGCGCCCGTGCCCGGCGTGGCAACGCGGACGGGCGGATCACCTCGGTCGGCGACTCGATCTTCACGCTGTCCGCGGTGGTCGGCGCGTCCTCCGCTGCGGGCGGCGGCTTCACGGCAGGCGCCGGCTTCACGACAGGCGCCGGCTTCACAGCGGCCGGTGCGGGCGTACTCGCTGCGCCCGGTGCGGGCTTCGGTGTCGCCACCGCGGGGGCCGGTGTCGCGGATGCGGACGCCGGGGCTTCGAGCGTGGGGGATGCGCGCTTCGGGGATTCCGGCTTCGCAGCTTCGACGACCCGCGCCGGGGTCGGCGCCGATGCGGGTTTCGCCTCGGCATCCGGTTCCGCGTGTGTCGGCTCCGCGGCCGGTGTGATCGGGATCTCGCCCGTCAGTTCCGCCACCGAGATGCCACCGCTGGTGCCGCGGCGCCGGCGACCGCCGGCGCGGGAATCCACCGTCTTGCCGTTGCGCGCGAGCAGTTCGGCGACCGAGATCTGCCCGGTATCGGGTTTCTTCTCCGTCATCGGGCCACCACCAGTTCGCCCCCCATCTCGGTGTCCAGCTTGCGCAGGATAAGTCCTTCGCGCAGCGCCCACGGGCAGATCTGCAGCTCCTCCACCCCGAGCGCGCGCATGCTCGCCTCGGCCACGAGCGCGCCCGCCACGAGCTGCTGGGACCGGTCCGAGCTGACACCTTCGAGTTCCGCACGATCCGACGTGGTCATGCGGGAGATGAACGAGATGAGCTGACGCAATCCGCTCACGGTCAGCGTCCGGTGCGCCCGGATACCCGCCGACGACGGTGCCGCGCCGGTCAGCCGCGCGAGCGTGCGGAACGTCTTCGAGGTCGCGACCGTCAGGTCCGGATCGCCGGCCCCGCGCAGATGCTTGGCGGGTCCGGCCAGTTCGGCGTCGAGCCAGTCCCGCAGCGCCGAGATCCGTCTTTTTCCGGGGGGATCCTCACGGAACCAGTCACGCGTCAGGCGGCCGGCGCCGAGCTGCAGCGAATACGCCACGTCGGGATCCTCGTCGCCACCGAACGCGAGCTCGAGGGAACCGCCGCCGATGTCGAAGTTCAGGATGCGCCCGGCGCTCCAGCCGTACCAGCGGCGGACCGCGAGGAACGTCAGCCGGGCTTCGTCCTCACCGGAGAGGACGTCGAGCGCGACCCCGGCCTCGGTGCGTACGCGCTGCAGCACCGCATCGGAGTTGCAGGCGTCGCGCACCGCGGACGTCGCGAACGCCATCAGCTCACCGCACCCCGAGGTGCGGGCGATGCTCTCGAATTCGTGCACGGTCTCGACGAGCCGGTCGGCACCCGCCCGGGTGATGTTGCCGTCACCGTCGAGGCTCTCGGCGAGCCGCAAGGTGGCCTTGGTCGAGCTCATCGGGGTCGGGTGACCGCCCCGATGGGCATCCACCACGAGCAGATGAACCGTATTGCTTCCGACGTCGAGTACCCCAAGGCGCACATACACAAGGTACTGGGTCTACCGTCGGTCACTGTGACAGCAGGTATGTCCGGCAGCGAACACAAGCTCGATCCGGCCCCGGAAGTTCCCCTCGATTTCCCACGAGAATGGGTCGAATTCACCGACCCCGACAATGACGAACACGTGATCGCCGCAGATCTCACGTGGCTGCTTTCGCGCTGGACATGCGTGTTCGGCACGCCCGCGTGCCAGGGCATCATCGAGGGCCGGCCCGACGACGGCTGCTGCTCGCACGGTGCGTTCCTGTCGGACGACGACGACCTCGACAAGCTCAATGCGGCAGTGAAACATCTCACGGCCGACGACTGGCAGCTCATGCACAAGGGACTCGGCAAGAAGGGCTATCTCGAGGAGGACGACCTCGACGACGAGCCCGCGTTGCGCACCCGCCGGTACAAGGGTGCGTGCATCTTCCTGAACCGTCCCGGCTTCGAGGGGGGTATCGGCTGCGCGCTGCACAAGATGGCACTGCGGCGCGGCATCGAACCGCTCGAGATGAAGCCGGACGTGTGCTGGCAGCTGCCGATCCGCCGCACCCAGGACTGGGTCGAGCGCCCGGACGGCACCGAGATCCTCCGCACCGTCGTCACCGAATACGACCGGCGCGGCTGGGGCGAGGGCGGGCACGACCTGAACTGGTACTGCTCCGGCTCTCCCGACGCGCACGTCGGGGCCAGGCCGGTGTGGCAGTCGTACGCACCCGAACTGCGCGAGCTGCTCGGCACCGCCGCATACGACGAACTCGCGCGCCTGTGCCGGCGACGTGAGGGCCTCGGCCTGATCGCCGTGCACCCCGCGACCACCGCAGCCGCCGAATCGTGACCCGTGCGTGGTTCCGGTAGCAGCCGCTACCGGAACCACGCACGGGGGTCAGGCTTCGAGTTTGTACCCGAGTCCCCGGACGGTGACCAGGTGCCGGGGCTTGGCGGGGTCCGCTTCGATCTTCGAGCGCAACCGCTTGACGTGCACGTCGAGGGTCTTGGTGTCGCCGACGTAGTCCGCGCCCCACACCCGGTCGATGAGCTGGCCGCGGGTGAGCACGCGGCCGGAATTGCGCAGCAGGTACTCGAGCAGGTCGAACTCCTTGAGAGGCAGCGTGATCTGCTCCCCACCGACGTGCACGACGTGCCGGTCGACGTCCATCCGCACCGGGCCCGCTTCGAGGACCGCGTCGTTGTACTGGCTCTCGGCCTCGCTTTCCGCGCCGCGGCGCAGCACCGCGCGGATGCGGGCGATCAGTTCCCGCGCCGAGTACGGCTTCGTGACGTAGTCGTCGGCGCCGAGTTCGAGCCCGACCACCTTGTCGATCTCGCTGTCGCGCGCGGTCACCATGATCACCGGGACGCCGGATCGGCTGCGCAACTGCTTGCACACATCGGTGCCGCTCATCCCGGGCAGCATCAGATCGAGCAGGACGATGTCCGCGCCGGCACGGTCGAACTCCGCCAGCGCCGACGGCCCGTCGGTGACGACGGTGGTTTCGAAACCCTCCTTGCGCAGCAGGAACGCCAGCGGGTCCGCCAGCGACTCCTCGTCCTCCACGATCAGCACACTCGTCACAGCTGGGCCTCCGTACCTTTCGTCGTCCGCGACCGCGACGGTCGCGTGGTTCGCGCCGCACCGCGTGCAGCAGAGTCTTTCGTCGCAGTGCGGCGGAGGTTCTTCATCGTTGTCCGGCCTCCGCCTCGTACCCGGCCGGGAGCTGATCCTCGTCGTCGCTGCTCTCGAAGTGCGCGGGGATGAGCAGAGTGAACGTGGAGCCGGTTCCGGGACGGCTCCACAGGACGATCTCGCCGTTGTGGTTGGCCGCGACGTGCTTGACGATCGCGAGTCCGAGGCCGGTCCCGCCCGTGGCCCGCGACCGCGCCTTGTCGACCCGGAAGAACCGCTCGAACACCCGCTCCTGGTCCTCCTGCGCGATGCCGATGCCGCGGTCGGTGACCGAGATCGCGACCTTCCCCTCCCGCAGCGCCCGGCTCACCGACACCGGCGAGCCCTTCGGCGAGTAGGCGATCGCGTTCTCGACGAGGTTGGTCAGTGCGGTGACGAGCAGGCTCTGATCGCCGAGCACCTCGTATCCGGTGGCACGGTCGGTGGCGACGGCGATGTCGGCGTTCTCCGCGGTGAGCGCCGTGCGCTCGAGCGCTTCCTGCACCACGGCGTCGACGTCGACGATCTCGAGGTCCGGCATCTTCTCGGCACCCTGCAGCTTGGACAGGGAGATCAGCTCGGTGACCATGTTGCCGAGCCGCTGGGCCTCGCTCTGCACTCGCTGCCCGAAGTGCCGCACGGTGTCGGGGTCGTCGACGGATTCGAGCAGTGCCTCGGCGAGCAGCGCCATCGCCCCCACGGGTGTCTTCAGCTCGTGGCTGACGTTGGCCACGAAATCGCGCCGCGTCGCTTCCATGCGCACCATCTCGGAGTCGTCGTAGGCGAACAACGCGACGAAGCGCGGATCGTCGTCGAACAGCCGGCTGGCACGGCAGCGGACGGTGATCCCGCCCCGGTTCCGGGGGCTGCGGTCGCTGAGGTCGAGCTCGAGGACCTGGTCGCGGTCGAGCACCTGGTTCGCGACGACCCAGGCACGTTCGTCGATGCGCCGGCTGCGGACGAGCCCGAGTTCCTCGGCGCGGGGATTGAACAGGATCACGTCGTGGAACTTGTCGACGACGGCGATGCCGGTGGTCGCGGTGTAGACGACGCGATCGAGAACCTGCGCCATGGTCAGTTCGGTTTCGTCGCCGCCGCTGCCACGGGACCGCGCGATCCACATCAGCCCGGCCCCGACAGCGGCCCCCAGGACCGCGGCGACACCGGCGAGCAGAACGCCCTGCAACACACTCACGTCACGAATCGTACGTACGAGCCGACAGGTCGTGACGGCGGGTTCGCCCGTTTCGGCGCACGTCACACCGCATTTTTGGGAGGTTTGCCGGTTGTTTACCCGGCGTTTGCCGGGACCGCACGGTGTCACCGCGCGGCCCCGGCGAGGGCGGATCGCCCGAGGCTCGTCCGAACGTCGTCCGGCTGCTCCGGAGCCCACCCCTTCCGAGCGAATGTATCCCTCGTCTCCTTGGATCGAGCGAATGTATCTTTCGCTCGGAAAAGGCGACGAACCATCCGGTCGGAAGAAGTCGACAGGCTACCTACTTGCCACCCTGGCCCGCGACGGCGGCGGCGCCGGCCGCGGCGGCCTCGGGGTCGAGGTAGGTGCCGCCCCGGTTGAGCGGGCGCAGGTTCTCGTCGAGGTCGTAGCGCAGCGGGATGCCGGTCGGGATGTTGAGTCCGGCGATCTCGTCGTCGGAGATTCCGTCGAGGTGCTTGACGAGCGCGCGCAGCGAGTTGCCGTGGGCGGTGACGAGCACGGTCTTCCCGGCGAGGAGTTCCTTCGAGATGGTCTCCTCCCAGTACGGGACGAGCCGCTCGACGACATCCTTCAGGCATTCGGTCAGCGGGACCTGGTCGACGTCGGCGTAGCGCACATCGGTGTCCTGGCTGTACTTGCTGCCGGCTTCGATCGGCGGCGGCGGGGTGTCGTAGCTACGACGCCACAGCATGAACTGCTCGTCGCCGAATTCGTCCTTGATCTCGGCCTTGTTCTTACCCTGCAGCGCACCGTAGTGACGCTCGTTCAGACGCCAGTCGCGGACGACGGGAATCCAGTGACGATCCGCGGCGTCGAGCGCGAAGTTCGCGGTGCTGATGGCGCGGCGCAGCAGCGAGGTGTAGAGCACGTCCGGGAGGAGGTCGTGTTCCTTGAGCAGTTCGCCGGCGCGCTTGCCTTCTGCGATGCCCTTGTCGGTCAGGCGCACGTCCACCCAGCCGGTGAACAGGTTCATCGCGTTCCATTCGCTCTCGCCGTGGCGGAGCAATACAAGTGTTCCGATACTCATAGCTCCCAATCCTGGCACGTCACTGTCGCCATTCGGCCGCGGGAGGCCCGTCCCGTCCGCTATATCTGACAACACGCGTTTTCACTCGACTCGCGAAAGCTGGGGTTCACATGCTCGACGCCCGCTTCTCCCGTCGCACCGCACTCACCGCACTGGGGCTTCTCGGCGCCGCCGCCGCACTGCCACCCGGCGCCTCGGCAGGTCCCGCGTCACGACCCGGACCACGCTCGCCCGTCCTGCGTTCGGCCGGCCGGCGCGTCGCGGTTCTCGGGGGCGGCATGGCCGGACTCACGGCGGCCCACGAACTGATCGAGCGCGGATTCGACGTCACGGTCTACGAACCGACCGCACTCGGCGGCAAGGCCCGCAGCATCCCGTCGCCCGGCACCGCCACCGGCGGCCGACTGGATCTGCCCGGCGAACACGGGTTCCGATTCTTTCCGGGCTTCTACCAGCACATCCCCGACACGATGCGACGAATCCCGTTCCCCGGCAACCCGAACGGTGTCTTCGACAATCTCGTCGCGGGCGACGCCTTCCGGCTCGCGCTGCCCGATGCCCCGGACCTGACGGCACCGGCGTCGATCGCGCCGCTGCGCGCCGACATCCACGACCCGGCGACACTGCAGCAGTCGCTGGCCGCGGCGTTCTCCCTCGGTGGTGCGATCCCGCCGCACGAGCTCGCGGTGTTCCTGCGCAAACTCGTCATGTTCCTGACCAGCAGCATCGAACGGCGCGACGGGGAATGGGAACACCGGACGTGGTCGCAGACGCTCGAAAGCGAGGGAAAATCACAGGGTTACCGCGACATCCTGGTCTCGGCGCTCACCCGGCAGCTGGTCGCGGCCCGGCCCGCGGTCGTGTCCACCCGGACCATCGGGATCATGGGCCAGGCCTTCGTGTGGAACGCGATGGGCACGGTCCCCACGTACGGCCACCTCGACCGGCTGCTGTCCGCACCGACGAACGAGGCGTGGATCGATCCGTGGGCGCAGCTTCTGCGCGACCTCGGCGTTCGATTCGAGATGGGCTGGGCAGCACAGGCATTGGAGATATCCGGCGGCAGGATCAGTGCGGCTCGCCTGGTGGACGGCAGCGGCGGGACCGCGACCGCCGAGGCCGACTGGTTCGTCGCGGCGATGCCCGTCGAACGCGCGGTGCCGCTGTGGACGCCGCAGATCCTCGCCGCCGATCCGCGCCTGGAGGGAATGCGCCGGCTCCACACCGATTGGATGGTGGGCATCCAGTATTTCCTGCGCCGCCCCACCCCCATCGCGAAAGGCCATGTCGCCTATCTCGGATCGCCGTGGGCACTCACGTCGATCAGCCAGGCGCAGTTCTGGCGCAGCGATTTCGCCACCCGCTACGGAGACGGCTCCGCACACGACTGCCTGTCGGTCGACATCTCGGACTGGGACACCCCCGGCATTCTGTTCGGCAGGACCGCCAAGGAATGCACCCGTGAGGAGATCGCGAAGGAGACGTGGGCGCAGATGGCGGTCTGCCTCTCCGACAGCGGCGATACGCTCGACGAGAACGACGTCGTGTCGTGGTTCATCGATCCCGGATTGCATTGGGGTACCGAGGGAATCACCAACGACACCCCGCTGCTCGTCAACACCGTCGGGTCTCGGGAGAACCGTCCCGACGCACGGACCGCGATCCCGAATCTGTTCCTGTCCGGCGACTACGTGCGCACCGACATCGACCTGGCCACCATGGAATCGGCGAACGAATCGGCTCGCGCCGCAGTGACGGCGCTGCTCGACGCCGCCGATTCCCCGGCCGCCCCACCGTCGATGTATCGCCTGCACGAACCACCGGAACTCGAGCCCGCGCGCCGCATCGACGCCGACCGCTACCACGCCGGACTCCCCCACCTGCTCGCGTAGCAACTTCCACCGGAACACCCGAGGGGCATCCGGTCCGGCGCCGCACGAGAGACAATCACAGCCCGGCGCCGGCCGGTACCCCGCGTATCGATGTTCGCCGCCGACGAAATCGCCGCGGAGCCGCGCAGGGCAGCGAGCTCGCGCACGGGCCCGAGAGCGGGCGGCGCCCCGAACCGGCCCCACCCGGGTGGTGCTCGACCGGCTCGTTCCCGAACCGGTGCGGGCGCGAAACATGCGGTGGTCCTCGGTGTTCCGGATGAGTCATCGCGTCACCGGGCACTACGGTTCGGGCCGGGTCTTCCTTGCCGGGGACGCGGCCCACACTATCCCGGAAGCCCGATCGTCGCGACACCCGAGAGGGAGGGGCGTGCCCCGGCGCCCGGTGAGCGGGCCCCCGACGCGACCGGGCTGCGGCAGGACAGCGTAGCTCGGGACCTGCGGATCCACGCCCTGTTCCGGCACACCGGTCACACGGTGCTGCTGTGGGCGCCGACCGGCCGCCGCGGTGGTGGTTCGCCCCGACGGTTACGTGGGATCCCGCACGCAGGATCCGAGCCTCGAGTCGCTCGCGGCGCATCTCGGCCGGATCCTGCGCGGTTGATCGTCCTCGGCGCTACGCGCCGGTCCGCAGGTCCTTGCGCAGGATCTTGCCGGCCGCCGACTTCGGCACCAGGTCGATGAACTGCACCTGCCGGACCTTCTTGTGCGGGGAGACCCGCTCGGCGACGAACGTGATGACGTCGTCCTCGCTCAGTTCCGCGCCCGGCTGCAGCACCACGAACGCCTTGGGAACCTCCTCGCCCTCGTCGTCGAGCACCCCGATCACGGCGGCGTCGGCGATCTGCGGGTGCGTGAGCAGCAGCGCCTCGAGTTCCGCCGGCGGCACCTGGTAGCCCTTGTATTTGATGAGTTCCTTGAGGCGGTCGACGATGGTGACCACCCCGCGGCCGTCCACGGTCGCGACGTCACCGGTGTGCAGGTACCCGTCGGCGTCGAGGGTTTCGGCGGTGGCCTCGGGGTTGCCGAGATAGCCGGCCATGATGTTCGGGCCCTTGCACCACAGCTCGCCCGGCTCGGAGACCCCGTCGCCGTCCGGGTACGCGACTTCCTCGCCGGTGACCGGGTCGACGAGCTTGCACTCCATGTTCGCGACGGTCGGGCCGACGGAGTCGAGGGCGGTCTCGTCGTCGTCGAACGGGATCGCGTGGCTGACCGGGCTCATCTCGGACATGCCGTAACCCTGCCGGACCTTGCAGCCGAGCCGCCGTGCGACGGCGCCGCCGAGTTCCCGGTCGAGCGGGGCGGCCCCCGAGAAGATCGTGTGCACGCTGGACAGGTCGTAGTCGTCGACGAGGGGATGCTTGGCCAGCGCGACCGCGACGGGCGGCGCGACGAACACGTAGGTGCACTTCTGCTCGGAGACGAGGGTGAGGAACTGGACGAGATCGAACTTCGGCATCGTCACGAGGGTCGCCCGGTTGTACAGCGCGGCGTTGAGCAGCACGGTCATGCCGTAGATGTGGAAGAACGGCAGGACCGCGAGGATGCGGTCGTCGGCGCCGATGCCCATGCGCGGATCGATCTGGCACACGTTGGCGACGAGGTTGGTGTGGGTGAGCATGACGCCCTTGGGCCGCCCGGTGGTGCCCGACGAGTACGGCAGCACCGCGAGGTGGGTGGCGGGGTCGAAGCTCACGTCGGGGGCGGGAGCGGCCTCGGTCAGCAGGTCGCGCAGCGAGGGGTGTCCCTCGGCGCCGTCGAGGACGATGAGCAGTTCGTCCGGGATGCCGACCTTCGCGGCGGCTTCCTTCGCCTGCGGGAGCAGCGGCGAGATGGTGACGAGGGCCTTGGCGTGCGAGTCCTGCAGCTGCTTGGCGACGTCCTCGGCGGTGTACAACGCGTTGATGGTCGTCGCGGTCGCGCCGGCACGCAGGATCCCGTGGAACACGGCCCCGAAGGCGGGGATGTTCGGCGAGAGCAGACCGACGACGTCCCCGACGGCGATACCGCGCGCGGCCAGTGCGCCGGCCACTCCGTCGATCTGCCCGATGAGCGTGCGGTAGTCGGTGACCGTGCCGGTGAGTCCGTCCACGAATGCGGTCCGATTCAGGTCGGCTTCGGCGACGGAACCGAACAGGAAATCGTAGACACTCAGTGCCGGAATCTCGACGTCGGGGAACGGGCTGCGGAAACTCATGATTCTTCCTCCGGGGCAGACGAGACGGCACTGGGTGCCAGTGGGTCGAGGGCACGATACTCCACGATTGTGAACACAGTCACAGCCGCGTGCCGGACACTACCCGGGATCGCGGAACTCGTCATGCACTCCGCGGGCGAACCCACTGCCGCACGCACTCCGAAGCCCCGTGCGCGAGCAATTCGCACACGGGGCTTCGGGGGTTCGTCACCGGCCGATCGCCATGCGGGCGATCGGAGGCATCGGGGGCACGATCAGAGGTACTGACCGCAGACCGGCCACGCGCCGGCGCCCTGACCCGCCAGGACGTTCTCCGCGACAGCGATCTGCTGCTCACGGGATGCCTGGCTCGCTGTCGACGCGTACTGCTGGCCGCCGTAGGCGTTCCAGGTGCTCTGGGAGAACTGGAGGCCGCCGTGGTAGCCGTTGCCGGTGTTGATGGCCCAGTTGCCGCCGCTCTCGCACTGCGCCACGGCATCCCAGTTGCCCGAGGCGGCGTTGGCGGTGCCGGTACCCAGAGCGATCGGGGTGACCAGGAGAGCGGCACCGGCCGCGAGGGAACCGAGGGTGCGCTTGGTGAAGGTGAGCTTTGCCATGATTGGGTGGATCCTCTCCGCGTCTGCTGACGGGCCGATCTACCGAAACCTGTTTCCGGACAACACATGCACCCGAAAGAACGGCTCCCGCGGAGTCCGTCTCCCGAAACACACGCTCCGGAATCGGCGATCGATCCGTCCCTGCCCCTCGAAGGTTTCGTGTGACCGATCCCGCGGGGGCAGAGCAAGCGGCGGCGGGCCGGTGTTCGGTATGGGCCCGATCGGTTCGGGCCGGGCTCGTCGTTTCGAGCCGATAACGACGTTAAGCGACCATCTCGGAAAGGTCACGCGTTGAAATCTTGGGACGCCCGTCCCACACTTCAAGATCAACTCCCGGACAAACGCCAGGTCGCGCCCAAATTATCGGCGCCACCGGCACTTTCGTTTCCACCCTGGAACGTGACGAGCGTCACAGTAATACTGTGGAGCGGATCACCCGAAACGGGCGGTCACGACCCGCTCTGCGACTCCTCGTCGGACACGACACTGCCGGACTTGTCCGGTGATTCCGTTCCCTCACCGTTGTTTTCGATCAAGTGCCGGAACGGTTCGAGATTGCGCAGCGACTCACCACGCGAGACCCGCCAGTCCCATTCCCGCTTGATCGACGTCAGGAAGCCCAGTCCCAGCAGGACATTGAAGTCGTAGTCGGCCGCCTCGAGGATCTGCCCGAGGACCGCGTCGAGTTCCTCGGCCGTGACCGACTGTTCCGACAGCCGTCCGACCAGATAGATGTCGCCGATCTTGTCGAGCGTGTACGCCACGCCGTACAGCCGGCGATTGCGCCGCAGCAGATACCGGTAGACGCCCTCGAAGTTCTCGTCGGGCTTGCGGCACACGAACGCCTCGATGCGCAGCCCGTGGTTGCCGATCGTCAGCAGCGTCGTCGTTTCGAGCTTGTTCTCACCCGGGAGGGTGACGACGAAGTGCCCGCCCTCCTTCCGGGAGAAGTCCAGGCCGCGGTCGCGCAGCGTCGACTCGATCAGTTCGCTCAGGTCCGCACTCATGCCTTCACACCACCTGTCCGCCGCAGCTTCCACAACCCACGCTGCCTGCGCAGCGAGAACTCGCCGGTCCCGAACGCCCGGTTCCGCCGCGCGCCCGCCTTGCGGTAGGCCGCGAGCAGTCCGTCCGCCGTGTGTTCCCACGAGAAGTTCTCGGCATGCCTCGGCGCGGCCGACGCCAGCACCTCACGCCGCCCGCGGTCGGCGACCAGCGTTCCGAGTGCCGCGGCCCAGTCCTCGGTGCGGTGCCCGTCGACGAGCACCCCGGTCTCGCCGTCGCGCACCGCGACCCCCAGGCCGCCGACGTTCGCGGCGAGCACCGGGACACCACACGCCTGCGCCTCGATCGCCACCAAACCGAACGATTCCGAATAACTCGGCACCGCAACAACATCCGACGCCCGATACACCTGCACCAGCCGATCCGACGGCTGCGGCGGCAGGAAGGTCACCCGCGCCGCGATGCCCAGTTCGGCGGCCAGTTCGATCAGCGAGTCCGGGCGCTCGAGGCCGGTGCCGGACGGCCCGCCGACGATCAGGACCCGCAACGGAAGATCCGGTGCGTCGGCAACGGCGCGAGCAGCGGCGCGCAGCAGCACGTCCGGCGCCTTGAGGGGCTGGATGCGACCGACGAACGTCACGATCGTCTCGCGCGGATCGAGCCCCAGTTCCGCCCGGGCCCGGTCGCGGTCGCCGGGACGGTAACGCGAGAGGTCGGCGCCGGGTGCGACCACGTCGATCTTCGCGGGGTCGGCGCGGTAGATGCTTTCGAGCGCGTGCGCCTCGTCCGCGGTGTTCGCGACCAGCCGGTCCGATTCCGCGACGACCTGCTGCTCACCGATCTGCCGGGCCGCCGGTTCCGGGGTGTCCCCCGCCGCCAGCGACGCGTTCTTCACCGCGGCGAGCGTGTGGGCGGTGTGCACGAGCGGGACCCCCCACCGATCCCGGGCGAGCCAGCCGACCTGGCCGGACAGCCAGTAGTGCGAGTGCACCAGGTCGTAGTACCCGGGCGCGTGGCGGGCCTCCTCGCGCAGGACCCCGGCCGCGAACGCGCACAACTGGGTGGGCAGATCGTGCTTGTCGAGACCTTCGAACGGACCGGCCTCGATGTTGCGGACCAGGACACCCGGCGCGGCTTCCTGCACCGCCGGATCCGCCGACGACGTGGCCCGGGTGAAGATCTCGACCTCGACGCCGCGGCGGGCGAGCTGCAGGGAGGTCTGCAGTACGTAGACGTTCATTCCGCCTGCGTCTCCCGTGCCGGGTTGCGCCAGCGGGGAGGTGTGCACCGAGATCACGGCCACGCGTCGGGGTCTGCCGGGCTGAGACGTCACGGGTCCCATACTGCCCTGTCCGGCACCTCCGCTCCCATCTGCCTCCCCGATGCGGGGCCGCGCTCTCCCCGCCCGCTACCCGAGGGTGCCGACGAAGCGGGCGATGTCCTCGGCGAACCGCCGCGGGTCCTCGACGAACGGCCCGTGGTCGGTGCCGTCCCAGAACGAGGTGGTCGCGCGCGACAGCAGGCTCGCCGCGTGCTCGGCCGCCGAGAGGTCGACCACGGAATCGGCGGTGCCGTGCAGCACCAGGACCGGAAGGTCGAGTCCGCGCAGCAGGTCGTCGTTGCCCACGGCGCGGGCGAACAGCGCCGACCGCACCGCCGGCGGCGTCCGCAGGCTGCTGCCGAGCAGCGCCTGGGCGACCGCCCCGCCCGCCTCGGGCCGGGCCGCGCCGACCAGGGAGGCACCGAACGCGTCGAGGGCCGGGACCGCGATCTGCGGGTCCTCGGACATCGCGGCCGGGATCGCCGCGCGCATCGCCGCACCCACCTTGCCGCCCTTCTCGCCGCGGCCGATGCTCGTGATCGCACCGACCAGCACGAGACCGGCGATACCCTCGGTACCGTGGACGGCGAGATAGTCGCAGATGACCAGTCCGCCGTAGGACCAGCCGAGAAGCACCGCGTCGGAGCAGTTCTCGGCCGTCAGCACCGCACGCACGTCCGACGCCCACGCACCGCGGTCGTCGTATCCGTCGGCGGGCGCACCCGAGTAGCCGTGCCCGCGCAGGTCGACGGCGATCACCCGGTACCGGGCGGCGAGGTCCTCGAGGAGCGATTCTCCCCAGCAGCGCGAGGACTGCGCCCACCCGTGCAGCAGCACCAGCGGCCGGGACGACGGGTCGCCGAACGCCCGGTAGACGATGGATGTGCCGTCGGCACCGAGAACTTCATGCACGCTCATGGCGGCTACGTTAGCCGCGTCCGTATCCGGATCCCCGCGGCCAGCGCACAGCCGATCAGTCCGGCCGCAAGCGCCACCCCGATCCCGGCGGAGGTGCCGGACCGGTCGATGACCTGCCCGACCAGTGCCGATCCGGCGGCGACACCGACACCGAGGCCGGTGACCGTCCAGGTGATGCCCTCGGTGAGCCGCTCGGCGGGGACGACACGCTCGACGAGCGACATCGTCACGATCATGGTCGGCGAGATCGTGATCCCGGCCAGCAGATACAGCGCGGCCAGGGCGGGGACGGTGCCGGCGAGCAGCAGCGGCCACAGCAGCACCGCGACCGCCGCGGTCGCGACCAGCAGTTGCCGGGTCAGCGGGGCGGCCACGTGCCGGGCCCCGAAGACGAGTCCGCTGACCGCCGATCCGGTGGCGAACAGGGCGAGCACGAACGTCGCCGCACCGGGTGCGTCGCGGTCGGCGGTGAACGCCACACCCACGACGTCGATCACCCCGAAGATCGTGCCCATCGCGACCATCACCGCGGTGAGGGCGATCAGCACGGGGCTGAGCAGGGTGCCGCGCCGCGGGCGGTCCGACGCGGCGTCGCGGCGCCCGGAGGCCACTGCCTGCACGGGTGGTTCGGTGCGGCGCTGGACCGCGAGCGCCACGGTGCCCACCAGCAGCAGCACCGCGCCGAGCAGCGGCCCCGCCTCCGGGAACAGCGCGACGCTCAGGCCCACCGACAGCACCGGGCCGACGATGAAGCACATTTCGTCGATCACCGCTTCCAGGGCGAACGCGGTCCGCAACCGGTCGGTGCCGCGATACAACTCGGTCCACCGGGCCCGGACCATCGCACCGATCGTGGGCATGAGGCCGGCGGGGATCGCGCACAGGAACAGCAGCGCGGTCGGTGCCCCGAGCCGTACGGCGGCGAGCATCGCGACGGTTGCGGCCGCGCTGATCGCGGCGGCGGCCGGCAGCACCCGGTACTGGCCGTGCCGGTCGACCGCCCGGGACACCAGCGGGGTCAGCGCCGCGTACGCCAGCGCGAACACCGCCGACAGTGCGCCACCGAGCCCGTAGTCGCCCCGCAACTGGGAGAACATGGTCACGATGCCGATCCCTACCATCGCGATCGGCAATCGCGCGACGAATCCGGCGATGCAGAACGCGGCCGCGCCGGGCGCGGAGAACAGGGCACGGTAGGAACGACCCGCTGTCGCTGTCACGAATGTGGATTCCTCTCCCGGGTTCCCCCTGTGTCGGTCATCCGTGCCAGCATGCACGGTATGGGTGTCCTGGTCTGCTTTCACGCGCATCCCGACGACGAGGTGTTCACCACGGGAGGGGTGATGCGTCTGGCGGCCGACGCCGGTCACCGGGTGGTGCTGGTCGTCGCGACGGACGGCGCGGCCGGTGAGGTTCCGGACGGTCTGTTGCGGCCCGGGGAGAGCCTCGCGTCACGGCGGCTGACGGAGGTGGAGCGATCCGCCGAGGCGCTGGGGGTGGCCCGGCTCGTCCCGCTCGGCTACGCCGACTCCGGAATGGCCGGCACACCCGAGAACGCGAACCCCGCGGCGTTCTGCAACGTCGACGTCGACGCGGCCGCCCGCCGGCTGGCCACGGTGCTGGACGAGGAGGGCGCCGATGTCGTCACGATCTACGATCCGAACGGCGGGTACGGGCACCCCGATCACGTTCAGGTGCACCACGTCGGACTGCGGGCGAGCGAGTTGGTCGGCCATCGGGCCGTCTACGAGTCGGCACTGAACCGCGACCATCTGCGGCGCATGATCGCGGCGAATCCGGGAATGACCGAGGACCGGACGCCGCCGGACCTGGATTCCTTCGGCCTGGCGGAATCGGAACTGACGACGACGGTCGACGTGTCGGCGACGATCGCCGCCAAACGCGCTGCGATGCAGGCTCATGCGTCTCAGATCGGCGATTTCGGTCCGATGCTGTCGATGCCCGACGACATGCTGCGCGCGGCGTTCGGACTCGAGTGGTTCCGGCGGCTGGGCGCCGCGCCCGGACTGGTCGAGACGGCACTGCCACTCTGAGGAATGGCATACACCCTTTCGAGGACGCGTACACCCCTTCCGGGCAACCGGAAGGGGTGTACGCCGTGCAGTCGGGATGTAAGCCCTGTCGGACGCGACCGCTCAGGCCTGCGATCGCCGCATCGAGCCGAGCGGATCGGAATACAGCGAGCTCAGCGACACCACGCCGGCGGCGTGCGCCTGCACCCGATTGCCGAATCCGGTGATGCGAATGTCCTTGCGCGGCAGGTTCGACGCGCGTGCGAACGCTTCGGCTACGTGCGGCACACCCGCTGGGTACTCGGTGAACGCCTGCCCGCCGAGGGTGACGCGGTCCGGGTTGAACAGGTCGCGGAGCATCGCGACGGTACGGCCGAGAACGGTCGCACGATCGACGAGGATCTCGTGTGCGGGTGCCGAACCCTCGCGGGCGAGCTTGTACAGCGTGCCGATGGCCGGATCCTCGACGTCGCCGAGCAGGCCGGCATCGCGGGCCTTCAGCAGCACGGCCCGGTCGCTGACGGTGGCTTCGAGGCAGCCGGTCGCGCCGCACGAGCACGCGGCCGCCGAGCCGGTCGGCAGGTGCGCGATCGATCCGGGCCCGCCGTTCGGGGTGTGCACGCGACCGTCGAAAGTTATTGCGATACCGGTTGTTTCGCGAGCGTAGAAGTACAGCCCGGTGCCCTTGGTGTCGGCGGCCTCCCGCTCCGGGGTGAGCAGCAGTTCCGACGCGGCCATCGCCTCGACGTGCGCGGCCACCGAGACGGGCAGCCCCATGCCGCGGCCGACGATCGCGCCCACCCGCGCACCGGTCCAGCCCAGACGAGGATGGTCGACGAGACCGGTCTCCGAGTCGACCCGGCCGCCGAGCGCGACTCCGACCCACAGCGGGGTGCGGCGGTGCCAGCGCGACGCGAACGCCCGGGCACTCGCGGTGATCGACCCGAGGACGACGTCCTGATCACCTCGCGGCGTGGGGATCTCGACGGCACCGATGATGCGGCCCCGCAGATCCGCCGCGACGATGCCGGTGACGACGGCGCCGATGTGGATACCGACGGTCAGATAGGGCTCGTGGTCCACCTCGAACGGGACACGGGGCCGGCCGATGGCGCCGGACGCCGCGAGATCGGCGCGCTCCCGGAGCAATCCGGCCGAGAGCAGCGCCGACACCTGCCGGTTGACGGTGGCGATGCTCAGGCCGGTGACCTTGGCGGCGACGTCGCGGGAGACCGGGCCGCGCGCGGCGGCGACACGGAACACCGATGCCGCGGTGCCGTCGGCGATCCGCAGGTCCGGCGCGACGATCTGCACCCGGGCCGTGGAGCGGGCCCGGGTGGTCGCGGTCCGGGAGATGCCGCGGGACGCGGCGGACGAACGAGCGGACGGGGCGGGAAGCGTGGAAGTCGACACAGGCGTGGAATCCTCGTGATTCGGCCCTGGCGGGCTGGCGTGACACGGTCATGAACGCGCCGAACCACCGCGACGTGCACAGACGACGTCGAACAGGCGATCAGAGGGAAGGCCGTCACAGGCCCGGACCCGGCGCGAAACTACTTGATGGCACCGTGACTACGACAACAGAGTTCCCGTGCCAGCGGCAGGCGCGAGCCGAGCGCGGCGGTCACGTACGTGACGCGCGGGGCGGAGCGGCGGCCTGCTGACATGTCGTCGAACATAACGTCCCCCGGCGTCGCTGTCCAATTCAGGCCGGAACGGTAGGGAATCCCCGCGCCGGACGCGATCGCCCGAATCATCCTGAGCCGAATGCTTCTCGGGGCCGCGGCCTGCTGTTTGCATGGATGCGTCCATCCTGCTCCGTCGCGAAAGGCCCGCCATGTCCGTCGATTTCGCCACTTCCGCCGCCCCCTCCCCGACCACCGCGACCGTCGCGAAACTGGGTGCGCACCTCGGTGCCCGCATCGACGGAGTCCGGCTCGGCGGCGACCTCGATCCGGCGACGGTCGCGTTGATCCGCCGCGCGATCGCCGAGTACAAGGTCGTCTTCTTCCGCGGCCAGGACCATCTGGACGACGACGCGCAGTACGCGTTCGCGGAACTGCTCGGCACGCCGACGACGGCGCATCCGACCGTGAAGTCGCGCGGTGTCCGGATCCTGCCGATCGACTCCGACTACGGCAAGGCAAACAGCTGGCACACCGACGTCTCGTTCGTCGATCGCATCCCGAAGGCGTCGATCCTGCGTGCGGTGACCCTGCCCGAGTACGGCGGGTCCACGGTGTGGGCGTCCGGGGTCGCCGCGTACGAGGGTCTGCCCGCTCCGCTCAAGGCCCTCGTGGAGAACCTGTGGGCGGTCCACACCAATGTCTACGACTACGCCGCCGAGAGCGCCGAACGCGCGACCGAACGAACCGCCGAGTACCGCGACGAGTTCCGCTCCGAACTGTTCGAGACCGAACACCCCGTCGTGCGGGTGCACCCCGAGACCGGCGAGCGGTCGCTGCTGCTCGGTCACTTCGTCAAGAACTTCACCGGCCTGAGCGGCAATCAGTCGCACGCCCTGTTCCGGCTGCTGCAGGAACACCACCAGAAGCTCGAGTACACCACCCGCTGGAACTGGCAGGCCGGTGACGTCGCGATCTGGGACAACCGCGCCACCCAGCACTACGCGGTCGCCGACTACGACGAGCAGTACCGTCGCCTGCACCGGATCACCCTCGCCGGCGACGTCCCGGTCAACATCCACGGCGAGCGCAGCCGCTCGATCGCCGGTGACGCCGACGCGTACTCGATCGTCGAGACCGACGCCACCCCCGCCTAGGATCGGGGAATGACCAACTCCCCGAATCTCCGTGTCGCCGATTCCCGCGTCGCCGTCGTCACCGGGGCCTCGTCCGGCATCGGCGAGGCCACCGCCCGCACCCTCGCCGCGCAGGGCTATCACGTCGTCGTCGGTGCCCGCCGTCTCGACCGGCTCGAGAAGCTCGCCGAGGAGATCGGCGGCACCGCACTCGAACTCGACGTGACCGACGAGGATTCGGTCACCGCGTTCACCACGGTGCTGCCGCGGGTGGACGTGCTGGTCAACAACGCCGGTGGCGCGAAGGGGCTGGCAACGGTCGCCGAGGCGGACGAGAACGACTGGCGCTGGATGTGGGAGACGAACGTCATCGGCACCATGCGCGTGACGAAGGCGCTGCTGCCCAAGCTGATCGATTCCGGTGACGGCCTGATCGTGACGATCACGTCGGTAGCCGCGTTCGAGGCGTACGACAACGGGTCCGGCTACACCTCGGCCAAGCACGCCCAGGCGGTGGTCCACCGGACGCTGCGCGGTGAACTGCTCGGCAAGCCGGTGCGGCTGACCGAGATCGCCCCGGGCGCGGTCGAGACCGAGTTCTCGCTGGTGCGGTTCGAGGGTGATCAGGAACGCGCCGACAAGGTGTACGAGGGCATCACGCCGCTCGTCGCGCAGGACATCGCGGAGATCGTCGGGTTCGTCGCCTCCCGTCCGTCGCACGTGAACCTGGATCAGATCATCGTCAAGCCGCGTGATCAGGCGAGTGCGGGCCGGTTCCACCGGGTGAGCAACTAGCCTCTGGAGGTATGCAGCAGCAGCGCCTGTCGCCCGGACCCCTGCTCGACGACCGTGGTCGTCTCGAGCAGCCCGGCTGGGCCACCGCCGAGATCCGCACCTACGACCGGGCGCGGATCTCGGCGTCACGGCTGCGGATCAAGGAGTGGGACTACTACTGCCTCATCTCCGATACCGCTGCCGGTCCGGTCGGTCTCGCGCTGACGGTCGCCGACAACGGGTACATGGGCCTGGTCGGGCTGAGCTGGCTGGATCTGGCCGCCGGCACGGAGGTCACCGAGAACAAACTGATCCCCTTCCCGCTCGGCCGCATGCGGATGCCGGCGAGTGCCGATGCCGGAGACGTGGTCGTGCACCGGGGTGCGTTGCGCGTCGAGTTCCGGCACGAGAGCCGGGGCCGTCGCCTGATCGTCGATCATCCCGGGTTCGACGGCGGTCGCGGGCTGTCCGGGGAACTGCTGCTGCAGCAGCCCGCCGACGACCGTATGGTGATCGCCACGCCGTTCCCGCGCGCGCCGAAGGCGTTCTACTACAACCAGAAGATCAACTGTCTCCCCGCAGCGGGCACGCTCACCGTCCGTGGCCGCCCCTACGAGTTCGATGCGGCCTCGACGTTCGGTGTCCTGGACTGGGGTCGCGGCGTGTGGACATACGACAACACCTGGTACTGGGGGTCCGCGTCCGGCCTGCACGAGGGAACCCGGTTCGGATTCAACATCGGGTACGGCTTCGGCGACACCACCGCGGCGACCGAGAACATGCTGTTCCACGACGGGGTCGCGCACAAACTCGACCGCGTCCACTTCCACCGTCCGCACGGCACGTACGACGGCGGACCGTGGCGGTTCACGAGCAGCGACAGCCGCTTCGAGATGGACTTCGAGCCGATCGTCGACCGGGCCGCCGACGTGAACGCGCTCATCGTGCGGTCCACCCAGCATCAGGTGTTCGGGCGGTACAGCGGTCACGTGCTGCTCGACGACGGCACCCGCCTCGAGATCGAGAACCTGCTCGGTTTCGCCGAGGAGGTCCGCAACCGCTGGTAGAGCGGTCCGCCCGGCCTACAGTTCGGACATCGACTGCCAGGTCGGCCAGTCCACGGCCCAGTCCCACAGGTCGCCGTCCGCCTCGGACAGGTCGATCGAGGTGCCGCTGACCTCCACCGGATCGCCGTACATCGCGATCGCGAAGTACGCCTCGGCGTCCGCCATCGAGAGGTTGATGCATCCGTTGGTGACGTTGGACGCGCCCTGCTGGCCGGTGGTGAGCGGGTTGGCGTGGATGAACTCGCCGTTGTTGGAGATGCGCACGGCCCAGCGTTCGCGGACGTTCTCGTAGTACGGCGGGTTCGACATGAGGAAGTCCTCGTGCTTCTCGCTGACCACGTGGATGCCGCTGCGGGTGACGTTGCGGGTCTCGTTGCCCTCGCCGTAGCTGACCGGGATGTCCATGACGGTCTGCCCGTCACGCACCACCTGCATGCGGTGGCTCTGCGCGTTCGCGACGACGACCTGGCTGCGGCCGATACCGAAGTCGAGGGTCAGGTCCTCGGCGCCGTACGCGCCGTCGCCGTAGGCGAGCCCGTAGAGCCGCGCGTCCAGGCTCACGGTCGTGCCGGGCGCCCAGTACTGCCGGGGTCGCCAGTGCGCCCGCGCGCCGCCGTTGTCGTCGGGCAGCCATGCCCAAGCGCCCTCGGTCGGCGGGTTCGTGGTGACGACGAGGGCCTTCTCGACGGCGGCCTTGTCCTCGATCGGGCCGTCGAACTGCACGATGATCGGCGCGGCGATCCCGACCTCCTGACCGTCGGCGATGTTCAGGGTCGCGCCGATCACGTCGGTGGGATCGACGGTCGAGAACTCGCCTTCGACCGCGACCTCGTCGCCGTTCGGCGCGATGCCGGTTCCCGACCATCGGTAGGTCTGTCCGTAACCGAGGGGTTCGGTGACGGTGTAGCTGCGGGCGTCCGCGGCGAGCGTCCCGTCGACGACGACGCCCGAGTCGCTGTTGGTGAGCGCGAGGTCGCGGAGCGTGCCGTCGGTGGCGGTCACCGAGACCGGCGCGGTGGGGTTCACGTCGGTGGCACCGTCGGCCGGGTTCGCGGTGATCGTGACGGCGGGTTCGGGGTCGGCGGCGATCGCCCCGCCGTCCGAGGTGGAACAGGCGGCGAGCAACGTCACCAGGCCCACACACAGGAGCCACACCAACCGATTTGTCCGTTTACGCAGGTCGTGCACCCTTTTCACGGTACGCGCGCGTTCGGTGTGGCCCAGCTCTCGGTGGTCCGCGTCCCCGGCGGGTTCGGCGGGCGGCTCAGATCCGGCAGCCGACCGGCACCGGTTCCGGTTCGAGCCGCACCCCGAACGCCTCCTGCACGCCGTCCCGGACCTGCCGGGCGAGGGCCACCAGGTCCGCGGTGGACGCGTGGCCGCGGTTGGTCAGGGCGAGGGTGTGCTTCGTCGACAACCGCGCCGGGGCGTCCTCCGACGGGAAGCCCTTGCCGAATCCGGCCCGTTCGATGAGCCACCCGGCGGACAGTTTGGTGCCGCCGTCCGCAGGGAACCGGGGCACCCGCACCTCGGTGCCGACCCGAGCGGCGACCGCGGCGAGCACCGCGGGCAGGGCGTCGTCGGGCACGACCGGGTTGGTGAAGAAGGACCCGGCGCTCCACGTGTCGTGGTCGGCGGCGTCGAGAACCATGCCCTTGCCGCGGCGCAGCGTCAGCACCTGTTCGCGGACCTCCGCGGCCGGTCGTCGTTCGCCCTCCCCCGCACCGAGCGCCGTCGCGAGTTCCCGGTAGCCGAGCGGCGCACTCGAACCGTCGGGACGCACCTCGAGTTCGATGTCGACGACAAGCGCCGCGTCGGAATGCTTGAGCACGCTCGTCCGGTATCCGAGCCCCAGATCCTCCGGGCCCACCCAGCGCACGTCACCGGTGCGGCGGTCGAGCAGCCGCACCCGGCGCAGCACCGAACCGACCTCGACGCCGTACGCCCCGACGTTCTGCACGGGGGTCGCGCCGGCGGATCCGGGTATCCCGGACAGTGCCTCGAGGCCGCCGAACCCGGCGGCGACGGTCTTCTCGACGACGTCGTCCCACACCGCACCGGCCTCGGCGCGCACCCGATCGGTGCCCAGTTCGACAGCGGTGGTCGTGACCTTCACGACGACCCCGTCGAACCCGGCGTCACCGACGACGAGGTTGGAGCCGCCGGCCACGATCAGCGTCGGCACGTTCTCGGTGTCGAGCAGCCGCACGACGTCGACGAGCACGTCGGTGGTGGCGCATTCGGCGAGGATGCGGGCGGGTCCGCCGAGCCGCAACGTCGTCAGGGTCGACAGCGGCACCTGCTCGGAAACCGTGGCTCCCGCGTCGGCGAGCCGGGACGTCATACGTGGATCGGGCACCCGCAAACGGTAGCGTGACGGTCCATGGGTACCCCTATCGACCATTCCGCCCACTACGAGTTCCCTGCGGCGACGGTGCACGCTGCGCTCGTCGACCCCGAGTACTGGCGTGAGCGCCTGGCGCGGGTCGGCGGTCCCGGCGCCGCCGTCGAGAACGCGACGACCGGCGCCGGAACGATCGATCTGCACATGAAGCAGGCCATCGCCGCCGAGCACCTGCCGAGCGTGGTCACCAACATCCGCCCCGGCGATCTGGTCATCCACCGCCACGAATCGTGGGAACCGCTCGTCGGCGACCGCGCGCACGGCCGGTTCTCCGCCGGGGTCGACGGGATGCCGGGCAAGGTCGAAGGCACCTTCACGCTCGCCCCGGGACGCACCGGGACGGTCGTCGAGATCGACGGTGAGGTCGAGGTGAAGATCCCGTTCCTGGGCGGGAAGATCGAGGGCCTGATCGTCGAACAGCTCGTCGAACTGTTCGACGCCGAGCAGGAGTTCACGGCCGGCTGGCTGGGCCGATCCGACTCCTGAGGATTTCCGCGTGATCGAGGCGAGCCGGTAGCCTGGCCCGCTATGGCACGGCGCATGGACTATTCCGCCCGCTATCCGTATCCGGCGGAGCGGGTGTACGCGGCGCTGCGCGACCCGGCCCACTGGGAGGCCCGGATGGTGGAGATGCGCAAGTATTCGCAGAACCACGTCGAATCGTTCGAGGTGTCGGACTCCGGTATCGCGCTGGTGCTGCACCACATCCTGCCCCGCTCGGAGCTGCCGGAGATCGCGCAGACGGTGATGAAGAAGGACATGGTCATCACCCGAACGGAGTCCTACAGCGCATTCGACGGGAAGGCGACCGGCCGTTACGAGGCGTCGATCCCGGCCGGTCCGGGCAGCCTCACCGGCACCATGGAACTGTTCGCCGGTGACGGGGGGTGCACGCTGCGCACCACGTCGGAGGCGAAGGTGCATCTGCCGTTCGTCGGCGGCAAGCTCGAAGAGCTGATGCTGCAGAACCTCGTCGAGCTGTTCCGCACCGAAGCGGAGATCACGGCCGACTGGCTGGCCCGGCAGTAGGCCGGTCCCGATCGTGCGAGCCCCACGTCCGGAAGGTGTCGTCACCCGCGGCACCACCGGCATCAACCGCCTGCGCCGCAGCGACCGCTGGGCCGTGCACCATCCCGACATCGTCCGGCTGTTGCGCTCCGCGCCGGATCCGCTGGTCGTCGATCTCGGCTACGGGGCGATGCCGGTGACCACGCTGGAACTGGCGTCGCGTCTGCGCACCGTGCGTCCCGACCTGCGGATGGTCGGTCTCGAGATCGATCCGGAGCGGGTGGTTCCGGGCCGCGACGGAGTCCGCTTCGCGCGGGGTGGTTTCGAGCTGGCCGGGCTGCGACCGGTGCTGGTCCGCGCGTTCAACGTGCTGCGGCAGTACCCGGAGGACGCGGTCGCACCCGTGTGGGAGCGGCTGCGGTCGGGGTTGGCGCCGGGCGGTCTGCTCGTCGACGGCACGTGCGACGAGCTGGGCCGGCGCTGCGCGTGGGTGCTGCTGGACCGGGACGGTCCGCGCAGCCTGACGCTGGCGTGGAGTCCGTTCCACATCGAGACGCCGTCCGATCTGGCGGAGCGATTGCCGAAGGCCCTGATCCACCGCAACGTTCCCGGTGAGCGGATCCACGATCTGCTGCAGGCCGCGGACCGGGCGTGGGCGACCGCGGCCCCGCACGCCGCGTTCGGACCCCGCATCCGATGGCGGGCCACACTGGATCTGCTACGTGCACAAGGGGTTCCGATCGCCCCTCAGCGTCGGCGTCTGCGCGACTGCGTGCTGACGGTGCCGTGGGACGCGGTCGCCCCGGCATAGGGTGCGCCTCGCGCCGGTGTGTCACCGCTCAACCGGCAGCGAGCAGCGCGAGCTCGATGCGGTCGGCGACCGCAGCAGGCTGATTCGCCACCGCGGCGTGCAGCTGGTCGGAGTCGACCCGGCCGATCGCGATGGCGTCGCCGACGAGTTCGTCGAGCACTTCCTGGGACACGCCGCCCGCGGCGAGGTCGACGGCGGTGCGCGCGGGTGTGGTCACCCGGAAACAGCCGACCATCTCACAATCCTCGTTCGCCAGCGCCCGGTGATGCAGTGCGAGCCGATTGCTCGGCACGGTGCGCTGATCGAGCGTCGACAGGTGCAGGAACCTCGGCTGCAGGTGACCCATCGCGTGCAGTTCCGCGGCGCTCTGGTGTGAGACGACCGCGGCGCCCTCGTACCAGGCGCACCACTGCGCGAACTCGTCGAACTTCGTGCGGGGGCTCTCGGCGAGCCGGAACAGTTCGTTCTCGACGCGCATCCACAGCCCCGCATCGATGCGCGTGACGAAAGCGTCCGCGTCGATGCCGTGCCCGATCGCCTGTCTGGCGGTGAAGAATCCGGCCTGCGTCAGTGCGAGTCGGCGGAGCGCTTCGTCCGCGTCGGCCCGCCCGGAGGCCCCGTACCCAGAACCCGTCCAACTCGTCATGCCGCCACAGTACCGAACAATTGTGGCCCAGCTCACAGTTTCGTGCGGCGGGTTGCCGCGCGCGGCTCAGAAGATCCTCAGAGTTGTCGGAAACAATCGGCATCATGACGAACTCGAAGCGCTCCACCCTCGCCACCGTCGCCGCCGTGGTCGTCGTCGCGCTCGTCGCGGTGCTCGTCGGCGCCGAGGTCTACGTCCGCAACCGGGCGACGACGTGCCTTGCGCAATCGCTCGAATCCGAACTGGGAACCGGCGTCGACGTCGATCTCAGCTGGAAACCCGTGCTGCTGCAGCTGATCGACAAGAAGGTGCCGTCGGTGACGCTCGACAGCGACGACACCGCCTTCGGTCCGGCGAAGGAGATGACCGTCCACGCCGTCGCGAAGGACGTCGATCTGAACGCGACGGCCGACAGCACCGGAACGATCGGCAGCTCGCGGGCCGAGGTCGTGTGGCCCGCCAGCGGCATCCTCGCGACCGTCCAGGAACAGAGCCTGGGCTCCCTCGTCACGGCCGTCACCCCCGACGCGTCCGCGGGAACCTTGCGGTTCACCGTCGGCGGCGAGGGTCTCGCCGAGTTCACCGTGCGCCCGGTCGTGCAGGACGGTGTCGTCGCGGTCGAGACCGTCGACGCGTCCGTCCTGGGCTTCGGGTTGCCCACGGCCCTCGTGGACGGGGTCGTGCAGATCCTCGCGACCGGTCTGCAGCAGTATCCGCTCGGCATGCAGGCCACCGAGGTGGCCGTCGACGACAACGGGGTGAACCTCACCCTCGAGGGCGGCAGCTTCACGATGCCGCGCCCGCAGGAAGGTCAGGGCCAGCAGCCGCAGCAGGGCTGCAGCCTGATCTGAGAAGCCGCGTGCTCAGTCCGGAAGGCCGTCGAGCACGGCCCGCGACGACGACAGGCCGAGCCGGGTGGCGCCGGCGTCGATCATCTCCAGCGCCGCCTCGGCCGTGCGGATGCCGCCGCTGGCCTTGACCCCGAGCCGGCCACCCACGGTCTCGGCCATCAGGCGCACCGCGTGCGCCGACGCACCGCCGGCCGGATGGAACCCGGTGGAGGTCTTCACGAGGTCGGCACCGGCGCGCTCGGCGGCGCGGCACGCTTCGACGATGGCGCCGTCGGACAGCACCGCGGATTCGATGATCACCTTGAGCACGGGGTCGAAACCGATCGCCTCGCGGACGGTGAGGATGTCGGCGAGCACCGCGTTCCAGTCCCCGGCGACCGCCGCGCCGATGTCGATGACCATGTCCACCTCGCGGGCACCCTGCTCGACGGCGAGCCGCGCCTCGGCACCCTTGACCAGCGAATGATGTTTGCCGGACGGGAATCCCACGACGGTCGCGACCGTGACGCCCTCGGTGCGCAGCGGCAGCATCGACGGTGATACGCACACCGCGTACACCCCGAGGTCGACGGCCTCGGCGACGAGCGCGCGCACGTCGGCGGAGGACGCCTCCGGCTTGAGCAGGGTGTGGTCGATCATCGCGGCGACCTGGGCGCGGGTGTGAGCGGTGTCCGGCATGCCGCCAGCCTCCCACACCACCGCACCCCGTTCCCGCCGCCCGCGCGGCCCGGGCGTCGCCCCCGATGCGCGGAGTGGGCACCGCACTCCCGGGCCCGCGCGCCGACCACCCGTCGCCCCGGCACGACGGGCCCGTTCCGCTGGGCCCCACCGTTCCGCGTGATCGGCTAGCGTCTCCGCACATGGCAGATCCGATCGACCAGGTGGCCCGCACGTTCGACGACGCGAGCGGCCGGTTCGACCGGCTCACCGCGACCGTGTGGGGGCCGGCCGGGCAGTCGCTCGTCTTCGCGCTCGGCCTGCACCCGGGTGACACCGTCCTCGACGTGTGCTGCGGCGCCGGATCGTCCGCATTGCCGGCCGCCGCGGCGGTCGGACCGGCCGGTCGGGTACATGCCGTCGACGTCGCCGCGGATCTGCTCGAGCTCGGCCGGTTGACCGCCGAGGACCGCGCCCTGCAGAACATCGACTTCGTGTGCGCCGATGCCACCGTGTGGGAGCCGCCGTCGTCGGTTCCGGAGGCCGGATACGACGCGCTCGCCGTCTCCTACGGGGTGTTCTTCCTGCCGCACATGGACGCGAGCTTCGCCCGTCTCGTCGGGCTGGTCCGGCACGGCGGCCGGGTCGGGGTGACTGTGTGGCGGTCCGGTGCGATGGCCGAGTTCACGGCGCTGGTGTTCGACGTCGCCGCCCGGTACTCCCCCGAGGTCGCCGACCGGCTGTCGCTGCGCGACCGTACACCGCTGCACCGCATCGACACTCCGGAAACACTCGGGGCGTGGCTCGCCGGCGCGGGATGTCACTCGGTCGAGGTGGACGTGATGTCGAACCTGCTGCCCGCCACCGACGAACTGTGCTGGAACCTGGTCGTGGGAACCGGTTTGCGCGGCGCCCTCGCCGGATTGGACGAGCCCGTGGTCGATGCGGTGCGACGCGACCTGCTGACCGAGGTCACCGAGCGCGGCCTGCACACGATCGACGCGACCACCCTGGTCGGCACCGCGACCGTGCGGCGTCCCCCGGCAACCGTCTGACCGGCGCACCGAACCCACCTGAGACAATCGGCGGTATGACCGCTGCTTCCACCGACGACCGTCGTTACGTCCTGACCCTCGGCTGCCCGGACACCACCGGCATCGTGGCCCGGATCGCCACCTTCCTCGCCGAGGTTGGCGGCTCCATCGTCGAGGCCGCCTACCACGCCGACCAGGACAGTGGCTGGTTCTTCACGCGGCAGGCGGTGCGGGCGTCGTCCATCCCGTTCGGGATCGAGGAGCTGCGGGAGAAGTTCGCGGTCGTCGCCGGGGAGATCGGCCCGGAGACCGAGTGGACGCTGTCGGACACGGGCGAAACCAAGCGGGTCGTGCTGCTGGTGAGCAAGGAGGCGCACTGCCTGCACGACATCCTCGGACGCGTCGCGGCGGGGGAACTCAAGGCCGAGATCTGCGCGGTCGTCGGAAATCATCCGGAGCTCGAGACGGTCGCGCGGCGGCACGGCATCGACTACCACTACGTGTCGTTCCCGAAGGATCCCGCCGAGCGCGGCCCGGCATTCGAGCAGGTGCGCAAACTCGTCGACGTGCACGATCCGCACGCGGTGGTGCTCGCCCGGTTCATGCAGGTGCTGCCGTCCACGTTGTGCGAACACTGGGCCGGGCGCGCCATCAACATCCATCACAGCTTCCTGCCATCGTTCATCGGTGCCCGCCCCTACCATCAGGCGTTCACGCGCGGCGTGAAGCTGATCGGCGCGACCTGCCACTACGTCACCGCCGAGCTCGACGCCGGCCCGATCATCGAGCAGGACGTGATCCGGGTCGGTCACGGCGACACGGTCAGCGACATGGTGCGTCAGGGGCGCGACGTGGAGAAGCTGGTGCTGGCCCGGGGCCTGCGCTGGCATCTCGAGGACCGGGTGCTGGTGCACGGCCGCAAGACCGTCGTGTTCAACTGACGGGGTTCGATCGGCCCGGCCCCGTCACGCGACGATCGTGACGGGGCAGCTGTGCAGCCCGGTGGCGCCGTCCGGTACCGGTGGACGCCGCTGCTCTTCCTGCACAGTCCCGTCGCCGTCGACGGCCCTGACCTCGAGTGTGTGGTCGCCGGGGCTCACATCCCACACCCACCGCCACTGACGCCAGGTGTCCACCGAATACTCGTCGGCCGGTTCCGCCTCCTGCCACGACCCTCCGTCGACTCGGACCTCGACGCGGCCGATCCCCCGGTGCTGTGCCCATGCGGTGCCCGCCACGACGACCGGCCCGGCCGCGAGCCGGGCGAACGGGGTCGGCACGTCGATCCGCGACGCGGTGCGGATCGGACCCTGCGGCGCCCAGCCGCGCCGCGTCCAGTACGCCTGCGCGCGGTCGAAGCGGGTGAGCTCCCAGTCGACGACCCATTTCGTCGCCGACACGTAACCGTAGAGCCCGGGTACCACCTGGCGTACCGGATAGCCGTGCTCGAGCGGGAGCGGTTCGCCGTTCATCGCGACGGCGAGGAGTGCGTCGCGGCCGTCCCGCAGCACCGCGAGCGGTGTTCCGACCGTGAATCCGTCGACGCTGGTGGACAGCAGCATGTCGGCGTCGGTCCGGACCCCGGCGCGGTCGAGGATGTCGGCCGTGCGATAACCGGTCCAGCGGGCGTTGCCCGCGAGGTCGCCGCCGACCGGGTTGGACACGCAGGTCAACGTCACCAGCCGTTCGACCACCTCGAACTCGGCGAGATCATCCCAGGTCAGTGTCGTTTCCCGATCCACCATGCCGTGGATGCGCAGGCGCCAGTCCGCGGTGGTGAGGCGCGGAACCTGCAGCGCGGTGTCGATGCGGTAGAAGTCGCGGTTCGCCGTGACGAAGGGGGTGGCCCCGGGCACGGCGCGCGGTCCCGTCGTCAGGTCGGCGCCGGGTGGGACGGCAGGCGCCGCGACGGCGGCGGCCGGCACCCGGAACCGGCCGCGGTCCTCGAGGACCTGCGCCAGCCGGTCCGCCAGGTACCGGCCGGCGGCACCGGCGGCGACCGCGACCGCGACGCCCGCGCCGAGAACCGCGAGGAAACGCCGACGGTCCATGTCCGGCTGCGACGACGATCTTCCCTCCCGGGTCCACAGCACCCGGATCGCGAACTGCAGGAACAACATTCCGGCGACGACGGCGATCACGGTCGGGGCCGCGGCGGATGCGGCGGCTCCCGGGCGGTGCAGCGCCGCGTACACCCCGACCGCCCCGAGCGCCGCGAGCAGGGCTCCACCGTAGGGCCTCCGTGGACGTTCGATCAGACCGGCCACGATCGCGCAGGCCACCACGAGCACCGACATGCCGACGAACAACGCCGCCTTGTCGGCGGTCCCGAACGTGCCGATCGCGAACTCCCGCGCCCAGGCGGGTGCCCGGTCGACGGTCGTCGCGCCGACCGCGAAGAACGGGGACGCGGCCGGAACGGTCGCCGCGGCCAGCAGCTCACCGAGCCCGACGACGAGTCCGGCCGCGACGACGCCGGCCGCGGCGCGCGCGAGCGCCCCGGGTGGCCGGGTGGCCTGCGGTGGGGTGGTCGGCGTTTCGGCCATGGCGATCCTCCGGTGTCTCACCGGTGGTTCGGACCCGCGGCACCGCCGGATGGGCCGGCCGGTCAGCTGCCGACGGGCTGCCCGGCGAGTTCGAAGAGGTGCTCCAGTTCGAAGTTGAACACGTCGATCGCTTCGACCGAGCTCATGTGCCCGATACCGTCGACGACGACGAGGTGCTCGAGGTTGCCGGCTTCGTCGAGCCCGGCGGCCAGGCGCTCCGCGTGGCTCGGCGGGGTGAGGCGGTCGGCGCTGCCCACGAGGACCGTCGTCGGGACGATGAGGTTCGCGAGTCCGAGGTGGACGTCGAGGGCGCTGAGCGCGACACCCCAGCCGCCGCGGGTGCGGGGAGGGCAGCCGAGCACGATCTTCTCGCAGAACGCGACGGCGGCGGGCGTCGCGGTCGGCGACAGAGCGACGTACTTGATCGCGCGGGTGGTGACCGAGGATGCAACCAGCGGCACGGTCGCGCCCATCAGCCGGCGGGCGACGGGTACCGGGACGCGCGGTGCGCGTTGCGGCAGCGGCACGATCGTCGAGGCGGCCACGAGATTGTCCATGCCGGTGCTCGCGAGCAGCACCCCCGACACCTTGTCTCGCACCTGGTCCGGGTGCCGTTCGGCCCACGCCATGATGCTGATGCCGCCCATGCTGTGCCCTGCGAGCACGGCCCTGCGGCCGGCGGGGACGGTCGCGGCGAGTACCGCGGCCAGGTCGTCGGCGAGTACGTCGGGTCCGAAGACGCGGCTGCCGGTCTCGCTGCGGCCGTGTCCGCGCTGGTCGTAGACGACGACGCGGTACTTCTCGGCGAACGCGTTGATCTGCGGTGTCCAGAAGTCGGTGGAGCAGGTCCAGCCATGGCTCAGCACGAGGATGTCGGCATCGGGGTCGCCGTACGCGCGCACGTGCAGGCGTGCCCCGTCGTCCGCGCTGACGTCGACCTCGTCGTGGACGGCCTGCGGATGCGCGAGCAGGGCGTCGCCGGGATCCCCGGGAACCGCCACGACGCTACGGACCGCGGTGCCGCGACGGCGGGCGGCTGCGGTTCCGAGGGCGGTGCCGACGGCGACGAGTCCGGAGACCGCGAGGGCGGTCCGGCGTGAGGGCTTCTTCACCTGTGTTCTTCTCCGATCTGGTGGGTGCGATGCCGGGTCAGATGATGTGCGCGCGGCGCAGGAGCACGGTCGAGGGACCGCCGATGAGCCCCACGTCGTCGAGGAATTCGACGGTGCGGCGGGAGGCGTGACGGATGCGGTCCTGGTGGTGGGTGTTGGTCCGGGCCGCTGCCTTCGCCTCGTCGACGTCGAGGCCGGCCGCCGCGTAGACGCGCGGGTTGACCAGGCTCGTGACGATGAAATACGCCGAGACGGCAAGATGCATCCGGATCCATGCGCGGTCGAGGCGGGACACGTCGCGCATGCGGCGCGCGGTTTCCTCGCGGGCGTAGCGGATGTGCCGGGATTCCTCGATCACGTGGATGCGGCTCACGGTCCGGGTGATCGGCTGGACGCGGTCGTCGCGCATGAAGTCGCGTTGCATCGCGTCGAGGATCTCCTCGGCGAACAGTGCCCCGCCGAACGCGAGCGCGCCCCCGGCGACGGCCTTGAAGGCGCGTCCGGATTCGCGGACCCAGCGCGGGGGCCGGTAGGAGGGGACACCGAAGTGCTGCGCGGACCGGGCGAACATCGTCGAGTGCCGGCATTCGTCGGCGATTTCGGTGAGGCCGAACTGCACGTAGGGGGTCGCCGGGTCGTGCCGGTAGAGATCGCGGACGAGCATCTGCATGAGGATCATCTCGAACCAGATGCCGGTTCCGGCGATGCTGGCGGCTTCGTGCCGCGTGAGGGTGATGCGCTGGTCCTCGGTCATCCGGTCCCAGAGGCCGGTGCCGTAGAGACTCGACCATTCGGGACTCATGCCGTATTTGTCCGGCGGGATCGGCGCGTCCCAGTCGATTTCGATCTCGGGATCGAACGACGAGCGCGCGGCGGATTCGAGCAGCCGCGCAGCGGTGTCCTGTCGTTCACCGGTGCGGACGGGTCGGGTGAGCGTCACGGCGATCACCTCGTCTCGGAAATTTAGCCGTTACTCCGAGTGTCACTATCTCGCCGCGCGGTGTCAAGGGACGACAGCCGGAGCCGCGGGGACCACCTCACCGCCCGGCCGCGCATCTCACCAGCGCGGGCGTTGCACTTCCTCCACGCGCGGGCGCACATCCACCAGGTACACGCACACCGCGACGACGGCGACGATGCCCAGCATCCCGATGGCCCCGAGGAAGAACAGCACGATCAGCGCGACCGCGAGGATCCCGAGCCACACCGGCTTGGTGAGCTTGTCCACGGCGGGGAACGCTTCCGCCGGCTGACGCACCGCGTGAACCAGCGCGAACACCGCCCCTGCGATCGCCAGGATCTGCAGGGCGAAGAGGATCAGACCGGCAAGAGAATTCACATTCGGCACGTTTCCATCCTACGAGTATCGGCTCCCGTGCACTGCCGCACGGGAGCCGATGCCCTGGTTCTGCTGCGAAACCTGCGATCAGGCGCCGGTGGTCTTGCGCGGCGCCGCCTTCTTCGCGGGAGCCTTCGCCGCGGCGGTCTTGGCGGGCGCCTTGGCCGGCGCGGCCTTGGCGGGAGCCTTCCCGGCAGCGGCCTTGGCAGGCGCCGCCTTCTCCGTCACGGACTTGGCGGCCTCGTCCACCTCGAGCGCGGCGCCCTCGACGCGATCGGCAGCCTCGTCGGCGACCTCTTCGGCCTGGTCCGCGAACTCGAGGACCTTCAGCGCCGCCTCGTCGCCGGCGTCGGCGATGGCGTCGCCGACCCCCTCGGCGGTCTCGGAGATGCGGCCGGCGGCGATACCGGCGAGCTTCGCGGCACGCTCACCGACGGCGCGCGTCTGGCGGGCGACGGTGCCGAGAGCGTCCTCGGTGAGATCGACGGCGTCGCCGAACGCGGCTTCGGCGCGCCCGAGGCCCTCTTCGACGGCGGGCTGCTTGCGGAGCCGCTCGACGGTCTCCTCGCCGCGCTCGGCGAGCGAGGTGTACAGATCGGACGCGACCTTCAGGTATGCCTCCGCGACCTTGCGCAGCTCCTCGGGGCTGAACTTCTCGCGCAGTTCGGCGATCTCCTCGGGCAGTTCGGCCGGCAGTCCGGCGAGACGGTCGCGCAGGGACTCGACGGTCTCGGTGAGGTCCGCGGGCAGGCCCAGAAGCTTCTCGCGGGCGTTCTCGACGCGCTCGTTGACGTCGCTCCGGTTGGTTTCGGCGCGCTCGCGCACCTGGGCGACGACGTCGGCGACGGCCTGGACCACGGCGTCGCCCGCGCCGACCGCGGCGTAGAGGGAGGTACGGATGGCGACATTGGGATCGGTCATGTCATTTCTCCTGTTCATCGGGGTCGGTCTCGTACTGGGCGGCGGTCCCGGAATCGGTGTCCGGCGCCTGCCCGGGCGGGGCGGATTCGTTCTCGCGACAGAACGAGTCGTAGATGTCGAGCAGGACCTGCTTCTGCCGCTCGTTGAGCGCGGTATCGGCCAGCAGCGCGTCACGTACCGCGCTGTGCGGCCGCTGCTCGAGAATCCCGGCCCGCACGTAGAGAACCTCCGCGGACAACCGGAGGCCCTTGGCGATCTGCCCGAGCACCTCCGCAGAGGGCTTGCGCAACCCACGTTCGATCTGGCTGAGATAGGGATTGCTGACGCCGGCGAGCTGCGACAACTGCCGCAGCGACACCTGCGCCGCCTCGCGCTGGGAGCGGATGAACCCGCCGATGTCCTGAGCGGCGGTGTTCACGACACGCGACGCGAGGTCGCTCGGTCCGGTGATTCCGGATCCGTCACCGTCCGGACTGTCGACCGGTGCGGCGTCCCCTTGATTCGTGGGCATGTCCCCAGCATACGAGCGGGTGCTAGCTACAGCAAGCACTCTGCTAGCAAGTGAGCGACCTCACGCGAACAGCAGCTGGGAGACGGTGTAGATGGCCAGACCGGCGAGCGAGCCGACGACCGTGCCGTTGATGCGGATGAACTGCAGATCACGCCCGACGGCCAGCTCGATCTTCCGGCTCGCCTCGTCGGCGTCCCACCGCTCGACGGTCTCCCGGATCACCGCGGTGATCTCGTCCGCGTAGTTCGCGGCGATGTAGCGGGCACCGGCCAGCAGCCAGCCGTCGACCTTGCCGCGCAGCTCGTCGTCGTCGCGCAGCCGCGCCCCGAAGTGCATGACGTTCTCGGCGACCTTCGTGCGCAGGGTGCTGTTCGGATCGTCGACGGATTCGAGGATCATGCGCTTGGCGGTCCGCCACGTGGCGGCCGCGAGCTGGGTCACCTCGTCCCGGCCCATGATCTCGGCCTTGACGCGTTCGGCCTTGGCGATCGTCGCCGGATCCGTCTGCAGATCGCGGGCGTAGTCGGCGAGGAACTTGTTCGCGGCGAGCCGGACCTCGTGATCCGGGTTGGACCGGACCTTCCAGGTGAATTCGACGAGTTCGCGGTGGATCTTCTCACCCAGCAGCATGTCGACGAACTTCGGCGACCACGACGGCGAATCGCGCGAGATGATCCGGTCGATGGTCTCCTGGCTTCCCAGCGCCCACTGATGAGCCCGCTCGGCGAGCATGTCGATCAGCGGCAGGTGACGTTCCTCGGCGATGAGCTCGGTCAGCACGCGGCCGATCGGCGGCCCCCATTCCGGCTCGGCGATGCGCTTGACGATCGTGTTGTCGATGACCTGCTGGATGTCCTCCTCGCGCAGCACCGTCACGATGCCGCGCAACACCGTCGAGGTCTCCTGCGCGACCCGGTGCGCGTTCGCGGGCTGGGCCATCCACGCGCCCAGCCGCAGCGGGATCTGCGCGGACTCGATCTTTGCCGACACGACCTCCGGAGCCAGGAAGTTGGTACCGACGAACGAGCTCAGGCTCGCACCGAGCTGATCCTTCTTCTTCTTGATGATCGCGGTGTGGGGCACCGGGATTCCGAGGGGGTGCCGGAACAGGGCGGTCACGGCGAACCAGTCGGCGAGTGCGCCGACCATGCCCGCCTCCGAGGCCGCGCGCACGTAGCCGACCCACTCACCGGCTCCCCGGGTTTCCTGCCAGCGGCAGAACAGATACACCACCGTGGCGAAGACCAGGAACCCGGTGGCAACCGCTTTCATGCGGCGGAGGTCGCCGCGCTTGACGGCGTCGTCGTTGCTCAGAAGCTGCACCTTCGCCATTGTGCCGAAATCGGACGGACACCTGCGGGACCTCCGCGACACATACCGGTCGCCGTAGACTGAGCCGACGATCGAAACCGAACGGATGTGCCAACCCAGTGCCCAGCAAAAGTGCGCCCTCCCCGACCTCGCCCCTCGAAACCTCCCCCCTCGAATCCTCGGCCCCGCAGTCGGCGCCCGCCAAACAGGACGGACGCAAGCGCCGGTGGCACGAGCACAAGATCGCGCGGCGCGAGGAACTCGTCGACGGCACGATCGCCGCGATCCGCGTGCGCGGCCACGATGTGGGGATGGACGAGATCGCCGCGGAGATCGGCGTCTCCAAGACGGTCCTCTACCGCTACTTCACGGACAAGAACGATCTGACGACCGCGACGATGCTGCGGTACGTCGAGCGGATCCTGGCGCCGAAGATCTACGCGGCGGTCGCCGAGGACCTCGACGAGTACGAACTGACCCGGGTCGCCATCGCCGCCTACGTCGAGACGGTCGCCTCCGATCCCGAGGTCTACCTGTACGTGATGAGCAACAGCTCGTCGGCGAGCCGCGACGTGGTCGCCGATTCCGAGCGGATGATCGCCGAGTTGGTGGCGACGGTCCTCGGTGAGCGCCTGCGGCTGCTGGAGATGGATTCGGGGGGATCCGTCCCGTGGGCGTACGGCATCGTCGGCGGAATCCAGCTCGCGACGCACTGGTGGATCTCGAACAAGTCGATGACGGCGGAGGATCTCATCGACTACCTGACGATGATGACCTGGGGCGGGATGACCGGGATCGCGTCGGCGGACGGCTCGCCCGTCAAGTTCAAGTCGCAGCCGCATCCGCTGCGGCGCGAGGACGACCGCGAATCCGGCGCAGAGTGACCAGTTTCACGTAACTTCGAGTTACGTGTAAAATCGAGGTATGTCCGAGGGATACCGTGGCCGCGCCGAGGTCGTCGTCGGCGGCAGGCAGATCGTCGTCGACGTGGAACTGGCCGACTGGTTCGATCCGATCAGCGGCCGCCACCGCTGGCGGGGCAGGCTGCGCGACCTGGCCGCCGCGCTCGCACCGGACGCGCCCCCGGCCACCGGCACCGAGCTCACGCTGACACTTCCCGACCGCGGTCACGCCGGCACCGCGACCGCGCGCGTGACCGACGTCGACCTGTGGGGCAGCCACATGATCGACGGCATCGACCCTCCGCCCTACCCGGTGGGCCCCGACGACGCCGATCTGCTCGACACCGACCTTCCCTGAGACCGCACCTGCGCTGCCGCGACACCCGCCGCGAACACCACCGGCAGGGACCTGCGTGTGGCACGCTTCGTGCCATGCCCAAGGACGACGAGAAGAGCCCGTGGTCGATGCCCGCCGTCGAGGCGCTGCGCGCCGGTCCGGACACCCGGGTGGAGGACATCGACGCGAACGCCACACCCGGTTTCGAGGGCGGCAAGGAACTCGGCGCGCAACTCCTCGAGGAACGCGGCGCGTACCTGTCCGGCCTGCAGGAGAGGCTGTACGCGAACGGCAGGACCGGTGATCGCCGCTCGGTGCTGCTGGTGCTGCAGGGCATGGACACCGCAGGTAAGGGCGGCATGGTGCGGCACGTGATCGGGCACGTCGACCCGCAGGGCGTCGACCACGCGTCCTTCGGGGTGCCCACCCCGGAAGAAAAGCAGCACCACTATCTGTGGCGGATCTCCAAGGAGTTGCCGCGCGCCGGCCAGCTGGGCGTGTTCGACCGCTCGCATTACGAGGACGTACTGGTCGTGCGCGTGCACAACCTCGTGCCCGAAAGCGTCTGGAGCACCCGCTACGACGAGATCAACCAGTTCGAACGGGAGATCGTCGACAGCGGAACGACCATCGTGAAGGTCGCGATGTTCGTCTCGCTCGACGAACAGAAGAAGCGCCTGGCCGAGCGCCTCGAGCGCCCGGACAAGCACTGGAAGTACAACCCGTCGGATGTCGGCGAACGCGCCCTGTGGCCCGACTACCAGGAGGCGTACCAGGCGATGCTCGACAGAACCAACACCGATTACGCGCCCTGGTACGTCGTCCCGTGCAACCGCAAGTGGTACAGCCGCATCGCGGTCGGCGAACTGCTGATCGACGCGCTCGAGCGCCTCGACCTGGACTGGCCCGCGCCGACGTTCGACCTCGAACTCGAGAAGCAACGCCTGGCGCAGGCCTGACGAGCGCGGGCGCGCCGGTCGGAACAGCTGCCGGTCAGAACAGCTGCCGGTCAGAACAGCCTGGGGGTGACCTGGTGCACCTTGTGATCGTGATGGATGGTGCCGCCGATCATCGCCATCGCGAGCCCGGCTGCGACGACCGCCCCGATGGCCGCGACGATCGCCGGCCCCGTGTGGCCGTATCCCGCCGCGAGCAGAAACAGCGCGAGCGACGCGATCGCGAGCAGGGCGAGGGTGTATCCCGCCCACGCCACGAAGGTGTTGAGTTTCATCTCGAATCTCCTTCCCCGAGGACGATGTCCGAGGCTGGTGCAGCCGACGCTACCCCCCGGTGATGTGTGTCACAAGACAGCGAAACGCCCACATCGGCACCGCAGGGCCCGGGACCATGGCAGTTTTGTCTCATGACGCGCACCGACCGGTCCGACGACGAGCCGTCCGAGGCCGGATACACGCGCCGCTACGAGAGCGACGCCCAGCGACTCGACCGGAACTGGTCCAGCCTGCTGCAGGAACTGCGCGTCGTACAGACCGGCGTGCAACTGCTGACCGGCTTCCTCATGACACTGCCGTTCCAGCCCGGGTTCACGGCGCTCTCCACGAACGAGAAGACCATCTACCTGATCACCGTGCTCGCCTCGATCGCCGCCACGATCCTGCTCGTCGCGCCGGTCAGCATGCACCGGTTGCTGTTCCGGCGCAGGCAACTGGATCGGCTGGTGCTCACCGCCCACCGGTTCGCGCTCGCCGGCCTGCTCCTGCTCGGGGTCTCGCTGACCGGAGTCGTCATCCTCGTCGTCGGCCTCGTGGTGAACTCGACCGCGGCGACCGCCGCCGGCGTGTGCACCGCCGTGCTGTTCGTCGCGCTCTGGCTGATCTATCCGTGGCGCTACCGTCGGCGCGCTGCGAGATTCCCCGAGCCGGCACAGAGCGAACAACACCGGAACGAGTGATGCCGCCCGCACCGCGGTCGGCATCCGGTCAACCCGGCAGCGTCTCGCCCCCGATCGGCGCCAGCACCTCGCCGCTGTAGTACGACGACATCGTGTTGGAGGCGAAGAACACGTAGGACGGTGCGATCTCGTCGGGCTGCGCCGCACGGCCGTAGGGCGCCTGCTTTCCGAAGTCGGCGACCTTCTCCTCGTCCATGGTTGCGGGGATCAGCGGGGTCCACACCGGCCCCGGCGCCACACAGTTGACTCGAATCCCTCTCTCCTGCAACGACTGTGCGAGCGAATACGTCAGCGCCAGGACGGCCCCCTTGGTGGCGGCGTAGTCGATGAGGGTCTTGTTGCCGCGCAACCCGTTGATCGAGGACGTGTTGATGATCGACGACCCCGGCGGCAGATGTTCGAGCGCGGCATGCGTGACGTGGTAGAAGCTGTCGATGTTCACCGCGAACGTGCGGCGCCACTGCGCTTCGTCGAGATCGGCGAAGTCGTCGACCGGCTTCTGGTAGGCCACGTTGTTCACCAGGATCTGCAGGCCACCGAGCCGGTCGGCCGCCTCGGCAACCACCCTCCGGCAGTGCCCCGGATCGGCGAGATCCCCCCGGAACAGGTGGCAGTCACGCCCTTCGTGCCGTACCAGCTCCGCCGTGTGCTCTGCGTCCCGGTCCTCCTCCAGGTACGCGATGGCGACGTCCGCGCCTTCCTTGGCGAACGCGACCGCGACCGCCCGGCCGATACCCGAGTCCCCGCCGGTGATCAGCGCCTTGCGGCCGTCGAGCAGTCCGCGACCGCGATATCCGCGCATCTCGTCCTGGGGCGCATCGGCCATGTCGGCGGTTTCGCCGGGGTAGTCGATGGTGTGCGGGGGATGGACGTGTTCCTGGTCATCGGTGCTCATGACCGGCGGATACCCGCCGCTGCGCGGTTCACACCCCCGGTTTCCTTCTCTCACGCTCCGGGTATCCACCGGCCATGCGTGTACCTGCTTCCGCCCCGCTGCCGCGGCCGCGCGGGCCGATATCCGATGCCGTGATCACCCGCCTGTGCGGGACGCCCGACGATTCGCCGTGGCCGCGGCCTTCCGTGGACGCGGACCCCTACGGAGACGACGTGCAGCTGGCACTGACAGTGCTCTACGAACTGCACTACCGCGGATTCCCGGGCGTAGATCCCGGCTGGGAGTGGGCGCCGGGTCCCCTCGGCGTGCGTGCAGCGCTCGAGCGGTCGTTCCTGGACCGCCTGCACATCGATGTCCCGGCAGGCACTGATGTCGACGCGACCTTCGATGCGGTGTGCCGTGAGCCGCGCGACGCGTGGAGCGTGTCCCATCACCTGGCCGATCAGGGAACGTGGCCGCAGCTGCGCGAGTATTTCGTGCACCGGTCCATCTACCAGCTCAAGGAGGCCGATCCGCAGGCGTGGGCAATTCCTCGGCTCACCGGCCGGGCCAAGGCCACGCTGGTGGCCGTCGAGTTCGACGAGTACGGCGGAGGGCGCGCCGATCGTGTGCACGCGCAGCTCTTCGCCGATCTGATGGTCGCGGCCGGCCTGGACGACACGTATCTGGGATATCTCGACCGTGCGCCCGCGCTCACCCTTGCCCCGGTGAACTTCATGTCGATGTGCGCGCTGCACCGGTCCCGGATCGGCATGCTCGTCGGTCAGTTCGCAGCCGCCGAGATGACCACCGGCCCGAGTGCACGCCGGATGGTGCAGGCACTGGAGCGACTGGATGCCGACCCGGCGTGTGTGCGCTTCTACACCGAGCACGTCGAGGCGGACGCGGTGCACGAACTGGTGTTGAGGCACGACGTCGTGGGAGACCTGCTCGAGCGTGAACCGGATGCGGCGCGCGATGTGGTGTTCGGAGCCGAGGCCATCGAGTTCCTCGAGGGCCGGCTCGGCAGCCACCTGCTCGACCGGTGGTCCCGGGACGAGTCGTCGCTGCTCGAGCCGGCCGGGGCGAGCTGAGCCCCGCTCAGCCCCTGTCGATGTCGTCCTCGTCGACCACGTGGACGGCCGCTTCCTCGGCTCCGGCGCCGGCACCGTCGATTCCGACGTCCTCGGCGAGGAGTTCGGGTTCGGTGTCCTCCCCCGTTCCCTCGTCCGGCGCGACGAGGCGTCCCGCTCGGCTGGTGTCGGCGCCACCGGGGCCGACGTCCGGTTCTTCCTCCGCGAGACGGGAATCGAGGTCGTCGTGCGGTTCGAGGGCGAGGGGGCGCTCGGGTGGTGAGATCCCTTCGTCCAGAACGTCGTCGACCCCGCGATCGATGAGGGTGTCCTCGGGCTGCAACTGGTCTTCGTCGTCGACGCTGTACTCGCCGGGGACGCTCGCCCCGGGATTCTCCGAAGTAGGCATGCTTCGACCATGCCACCCTCCGGCGGGTTCCGCCACACCGGTGTATTGCGCTGCGGGAACGGGTATCCGGCAAGTTTGGACCGGTCCGGGGAACGAGGAATCCGAGCTTCCGGTCGGTTTGGAATGCCACGGCGAGGGGTATCACCTTCCATCGCCCGAGCCGATACGGAGCACGGGCACCGACAGCAAGGTGACGAACATGATCATCCTCGGCTTGATCCTTCTCGTGGTCGGATTCCTGACCGGGATCTCGATTCTGTGGACACTCGGCATCATCCTTCTCGTGGTGGGCGTCATCCTCGCACTGCTCGGCGCCACCGGACGGGCCATCGGTGGCCGCAGGCACTGGTACTGACGCCGCTCACCGCCGGGGCGTACGCGCGCCCCGGCGGTGACTCGTGTCGCACAACGGATAGATCCCGCTGCGATGACATCGGCACACGGCGACGACGAAACGATCGGACGTCACTTCCGCCCCGTCCTCACCCACAATCCGCACCGGCCCCTCGACGAGCATCGGACCGCCCGGCACCAGCCGGACGGTCCGTGCGTCTGTGCAGGTGTCGACGAGTGGGTCCACACGGGTGTCACCCTCAGCACGGGTGTCACCGGAATTCCGGTCGGTCGGCACGGATCACCACCACTTCCTCGGTCTCGTTCCCGGCGCACGAATCGAATGCGACTGCCGGAGATTCGGTTCGACGTTCCATGAGATAGCCGGTACGGCCCCGCATCACGGGACCGAAGGGGATGCGCTCCCGCGCGACCACGGTGGCTTTCACACCGCCCTCGCGCAGCATGTCGAGCGTGGTGTCCACGCCCGTGAACTCGGAATGCACGATGAGTGCGAAGCCTCCGGGCCGCAACAGGTTCGGGATTTCACGGCACAGCGGATCGACGACGGCGCGACCGTCGGGTCCGGCGTCCCACCGGGGGTCCCGCGCCCCGGTCGGGGCGGGCACGTAGGGCGGGTTCGACACGATGACGTCGAACGGCGCGAGCCCCCGGGCTACACCGAGGTCACCGCGGAGCGCCCGGATGGGCAGCCGGCGCGACCACGCGTTGAGCCGGGCGGTGAGCACGGCACGCGGTGCGATGTCAAGCGCGGTAACCGATTTCGCACCGGCTTCCGCCGCAGTGACCGCGAGGATTCCGGTGCCGGTGCAGAAGTCGAGGACCTTCGCGTCCGGGGGCACACCGGCGCATCCGTACGCGTGCGCGAGCAGCCGTGAATCCTCTTGCGGCCGGTACACGCCCGGCATTCTCCACAGCAGATCCGCCCGCACGGCTACAGGACCCCGGGCTCGTGGGTGGAGGTGCCACCGGAACCGCCGAGCCGACGACGCCGGAAATTGAGCACGATCATGACCGCGCCCACGACGATCAGGGCAACGGCAACGACCGTTCCGACAGCCGTCCAGCCTTCGAAACCGCCACCGGCGGCGGTCAGGACCAGAGCTATCGCGGCGATACCCGCCAGGACGCACGCATAGCCGACCCAGCCCGCGAGCCGGGTTCCCGTCGTGGAGCCACCGCGATTCGTTGTATTCGCCATACGGGTGGATACCCGATCACACCCCGGCCGAAACCGGGCGGGCGCGGAACAAGATTCCGGGTCCGATCGTTGGTTCGGGCATGACTTCCGCGAATTCGGTACCGAATGTGATGCTCAACGACGGGAACTCGATTCCCCGGATCGGGTTCGGGGTGTGGCAGGTACCCGACGACGAGGCATTCACCGCGGTCACCAGTGCTCTGACCATCGGTTATCGCAGTATCGACACCGCTGCGATCTACGGGAACGAGTCCGGTACCGGCAGGGCGATCGCATCTGCCGGAGTGCCCCGCGACGAATTGTTCGTCACCACCAAGCTGTGGAACAGCGCAGATCGCCCCTGGACCCGGGACCGCGTGTTCACCGAGTTCGACGCGTCACTGGACCGCCTCGGACTCGACTACGTCGATCTGTACCTGATCCACTGGCCGCGGCCCATGCGCGAGGACTACCGCACGATCTGGCAGGCGTTCACCGAATTGAAGGCCGACGGCCGTGCACGCTCGATCGGTGTGTCCAATTTCGAACCCGAGCAGCTGCGCACGATCATCGACGACACGGGCGTGGTCCCGGTGCTCAACCAGATCGAGCTGCATCCAGATTTCGCGCAGGCCGAACTGAGGGCGGTGCACGAGAAACTGGGCCTGGTCACGGAGGCGTGGTCACCTTTGGGTCAGGGGCAGGGCCTGCTCGACGATCCGACGCTCACCCGCATCGCGCACGAGCACGAACGCACGCCCGCACAGGTGGTACTCCGGTGGCATCTGCAGATCGGCAACGTGGCGATCCCGAAGTCGGTGACCCCGCACCGGATCCGGCAGAACCTCGACGTGTTCGACTTCGAGCTCGCCGCCGCCGACCTCGACGCCATCGCGGCACTGGACACCGCGAACCGGCTCGGCGGCGACCCCGCGACCTTCGACGTGGGGTGACGGGCCGGCGGATCGGTCCGCACACGCGACTACGATTCGCCGGGTGACCGATTACGACGATCTCGACATGTTCGGCGGCCTCGACGCCTCGGCCCTGCCGCTGCGGCAGCAGCAGATCCTGGCGGTGATCCGGGACTGGGCGGCCGCCAACGGATGTGCGCCGAGCACCCGGCAGATCGGGGACGCGGTGGGCCTGCGGTCGACGTCGTCGGTGTCCAGCCATCTGCGCAGCCTCGAGGACAAGGGGTTCCTCCGTCGCGGTTCGGCGGTGGCGCGGCAGCTGGATGTGCGCCCGTTCCTCGCCGCGGCGTCGCCTTCGGGGTCCGACGGGACGGTCCCGGTTCCGGTCGTCGGCGACATTGCGGCCGGCGTACCGATTCTCGCCGAGCAGCACGCCGAGGGCGTTCTGGCGCTTCCGCGCGAGCTCGTCGGTTCCGGCACGGTGTTCGGCCTGCGGGTGCGGGGCGATTCGATGATCGACGCGGCGATCTGCGACGGTGACGTCGTGGTGGTGCGGCAGCAGAGCGAGGCCCATTCGGGTGAGATCGTGGCCGCGATGATCGACGGCGAGGCCACCGTCAAGGTGCTGCGCCGGCGCGACGGGCACGTCCGGCTCGAGCCGCGGAACCCGGCATATCCGGTGCTCGACGGCGACGCAGCCGTGGTGCTGGGCAAGGTGGTGTCGGTGATGCGGCGGATCTGACCGCTCTGCCCGGCGCGGCGCGGCGAGGTCCGGCCGTCGTCGAGGCGCCGGGTTGCCGCGTTTCCGCCGGTGAGCGGCGGGGTACGCGACGGACATGTCCACACAGACTCCGAACTCGTCCTCTCCCGTCGCCCGGCTGCTCGAAAGCACCGAGTCGGCGTCCTGGCTCGACCGGCCTGCCACGGTGGTCCGCGGACTCGTGCGCCCGATCGCCGACGGCCCGGCCGGGGCCGTGTTGCGCGGGGAGTTCCTCGGGCACCCGCTGCACCCCGCGCTGGTGGCGGTCCCGATCGGCGCGTGGTCGTCGGCGGCGGTCTTCGATCTGGTCTTCCGCCGCCCGGACGCAGCGCGGCGGCTTCTCGGGGTGGGCCTTGCCGCCGCCGCGCCGACGCTGCTCACCGGGTGGTCCGACTGGTCTCGTTGCACCACGATCCAGCGGCGCGTCGGCCTGATCCACGCGGTGACCAATGCCGCCGGGATCGCGCTGACGGCCGCGTCCTTCCGCCGTCGGCGATGCGTACCCGAATCGTCGGGGCCCGCGGTCGCGCTCAGCCTGGCCGGACTCGGGTTGATCGGAGTCGGAGGGACGCTCGGCGGCCACCTGGCATATGCACTCGGTGCGGGAGTGTCACCGCGTGCGCAGACGCACGATGCCGACGCGAACGGCCCCGCCTACGATCCGGTGCTCGCAGAGCCGGTCGCGCCGGCGGATCGGTGACGCCGGCGGTCCGGTCGATCAGGGTTCCAGAAGGATCTTCACGGCGCCGTCCGCCTTGCGCTGGAAGATGTCGTACGCGTGGGGAGCCTCCGACAGCGGGAGCCGATGCGTGGCGAAGGTGTCGACGCCGAGCGGATCGTCGTCGGTGAGCAACGGGATGATCTCCGGCACCCAGCGATTGACGTTCGCCTGCCCCATGCGCAGTGTGATCTGCTTGTCGAACATGGTCAGCATCGGCATGGGGTCGGCCGCGCCGCCGTACACACCGCTGAGCGAGACGGTCCCGCCTCGTCGCACCACGTCGATCGCGCTGTAGAGCGCGGCGAGGCGGTCGACGCCCGCCTTCTGCATCAACGGTTCGGCGACCGCCGACGGCAGCAGACCGGCGGCGGTCTGGGCGAATTTCGCGACGGGGCTGCCGTGCGCTTCCATACCCACCGCGTCGATCACGGAGTCGGTACCGCGCCCGTCGGTGAGGTCGCGGATCCGATCGCCGAGCGGGCCGTCGGTCGCGCTCAGGTCGATCGTCTCGATCCCTCTGGCCTCGGCTCGCGCCAGCCGCTCCGGAACGAGATCCACGCCGATCACGCGAGCGCCGCGGTGTTGCGCGATCCGCGCGGACATGTCGCCGATCGGCCCCAGGCCGATAACCGCGACCGTGCCGCCCTCGGGGATGTCGGCGTATTCGACGGCCTGCCATGCGGTCGGCAGGACATCGGACAGGTACACGAACCGGGAATCGGGCGGGCCCTCCGGGACCGCGATGTGCGTGGACTGCGCGTGCGGCACCCGCAGATATTCCGCCTGCCCGCCGGGCACGCTGCCGTACAACTTGGAGTATCCGAACAGCGCTGCGCCGCTGCCGTATTCGCGCACCTGGGTGGTCTCGCACTGCGAGAACAGGCCGTGCCCACACATGAAGCAACCACCGCACGAGACCTGGAACGGGATCACCACCCGGTCACCGGCCTTCAGGTTCGTCACCTCGCTGCCGACTTCCTCGACGATCCCCATCGGTTCGTGCCCGAGGATGTCACCCGGGGTCATGAACGCTCCGAGCACCTCGTACAGATGCAGATCCGAACCGCAGATGTTGGTGGTGGTGACGCGGATGACGGCGTCGGTCGGCTCCTCGATCCGAGGATCCGGCACGGTGTCCACCTCGACCTTGCGCTTGCCCTGCCATGTGACGGCCTTCATCGTCGGGTCCTTCCTCTCGTGCTCCCCCTGACCTGATCCCCTGCCCCCGATTACCGCCGGGCGGCGGCATTCAAACGCCCGGGGATGCAGCAGCGGGATTCACACTCGGCCGAGCAGCCGGATCACGGCGCGTTCGACGATCCCGCGGGCCTCGTCGTCGGACCCGGTGCGCGCCGCTCGCCGCAGCGCGGCCCGTACCGTGCGCCCCTGCTCGTACGCCGTGACGACGCGGGGATCGACGTACGAACCGCGCGCCACCGCCGGGGTGTTGCCGAGTTCCTCCGCGACCCGGCGCATCACCTCGGCCTCGGCGTGCGCCCGGGCGCGGTCGTCGGCCGGTGGGTCCTGTTCGGCGAAGGCGGCGGCGGCCAGCACGGTGGCGTTCCAGGTGCGCAGGTCCTTGGCACTGCAATCGTCGCCGGCGAGTTCCTTGAACCGCGCGTTGACGTCGTCGGCGTGCAACTCCCGCACGGTGTCGCCGTCGCGGTACACCAGCAACCGGCCGGACTCGCTCGGGACACGGCGCAGTGCCCGCACCGCGGTCGCGAGGTCCGCATCGTCGACGGCGACGACGCGCCGGATACCGCCTTTCGCGGGATAGTCGAAGGTGAGCACACCGCCGCTGATCCGGACGTGGCTGCGCAGCAGGGTCGCGACACCGTGGGTGCCGTTCTCCTCCGCGTACTCCTCTCCCCCGACCCGGAACACGGCCCGGTCCAGTAATCGCAGCGCCACGGCCTCGACGCGACGTCGTCCCGCTCCGCGCCGCACGAGATCGTCCTGGACCTGCTTCCGCCACTTCGGCAGTCTCGCCGCCATGGTGAGCACGCGGTCGTGTTTCTCCTCGTCGCGTTCGGCGCGCCACTGCTCGTGATACAGGTATTGGCGACGGCCGGCGACGTCGGTGCCGAACGCCTGGATGTGGCCGTTGCCGTGCGGGCAGATCCACACCTGCTTCCAGGCCGGCGGGATCACGAGGGCATCGATACGCTCACGGACGGTGGCCGACACGGTGGCGCCGTCGACACCGAGGTAGGCGAAGCCGCGACCGCGGCGCACCCGCCGGATACCGGGCGCGCTGGTCGCGCTGCGTCGCAAGTTCATCCGACCTCCACTGGACGCGTGTCGCCTTCGGGGGGAATATCCCGAATCGGCCGCTCCTACACACTGCGTGTTTCTCCACTCGTCTGCGGGTACCCGTGGCGAACGACCAACGAGACGAAAGGACGGTCGACCATGAATTCTTCGGACACGGGCCCGCTGGCCGCGCGCCGGGTCGCGATCCTGGCCACCGACGGAGTGGAGGAGGTCGAGCTCGTCGAGCCGCGACGCGCCGTGGAACGAGCCGGCGCGGAAACCCGGCTGCTGTCGCTGTCCTCCGGAGAGATCCAGGCGATGAACTCGGACGTGCATCCGGCGGGCAAACATCCCGTCGATCAGGTGGTGGCCGAGGCCTCCGTCGACGATTTCGACGCCCTGCTCCTGCCGGGCGGCACGACGAATCCCGATCACCTCCGGCAGGATTCGGACGCGGTGGCGTTCGTCCGGGACTTCGTCTCGTCCGGACGCCCGGTGGGTGTCATCTGCCACGGGCCGTGGACGCTCGTCGAGGCCGACGTGGTGCGCGACCGCACGCTCACGTCGTATCCGAGTGTGCGCACCGACATCCGCAACGCCGGTGGCACGGTGGTCGACAAGGAGGTGGTCATCGACCGGAACCTCGTGTCGAGCCGTAACCCCGACGATCTGCCGGCTTTCTGCGACGCGATCGTCGATGTGTTCTCGCGAACCACGCAGGGCTGATCGGTAGCAACGACTCGTACCGCACGGCAGGACAGCCGCACACGGAGATCCGTGTGCGGCTGTCCTTTTCGTCAGATCGGTTATTCGGCGCGTGCCTTGTCGGCGGCCTTCTTCTCGGTGGCGGCGCCGGTGTTGGCGAGCGTCCCGGATGCGTTCTCGAGGTGCGCGCGAACGAACCACTGGAACTTCTCCAACTGACCGGTCTGTCCGATCAGCAGGTCCTCGGTGATGGGATCGAGTTCTCCCACTTCGGATATCGCCTTGCGGTTGTCCGCGATCAGACCGTCGTACACCAGATCGAGGGCGGCCAGATGGGCCTGCGCACTGTCCCGCCCCACCGAGTAGTCGTCCCAGGTACGGTGCTTCTCGATCGCACCGGGGGTACCCTGCGGAGACGCTCCCAGGGCCGCAATGCGTTCGGCGGCGTCATCGGCGTAACCGCGGACGAGCTCCACCTGGGGATCGATCATCTCGTGCACGCCGATGAAGTTCGGGCCCACCACGTTCCAGTGAATGTGCTTGAGGGTCAGATGCAGATCGTTGTAGGCACTGAGACGCTCCTGGAGGATGTCCGCCACGCGCCCGCCGTCCTTCTCGCTGAGACCCGGAACTGTGAACTTACCCATGCGTTCTCCTCTCGACTGCAATGTCCTGCTCCACTACCGTTCGGACACTGCGTACGGACGATGTTCGTCGTGTACCCGTTCGATTCCCACGTTAAACCTCGACAGCGTTCTCGAGGCTTCGAACGGGTGAGCTGATACAATCGCGCCGTCGGATCCGGACTCCGGACCGCAGTTCCGCAAGGACTTTCGGGAAGAATCCCGAAGGCCGAGGCGTCGCCACGTTCTCAGGGGGGTACAGAGCGCAGGCGCTGCCGCATTCGTGAATCAGGGGCTGAACATCGTGACACACGCGACCTCCGCAGACTTCGTAGTCGTGGCCAACCGGCTGCCCGTCGACCTCGAACCCGACCCGGAGGGCGGTCCGGGATCCTGGCATCGCAGCCCCGGCGGGCTGGTCACCGCGCTCGAACCCATCCTGCGCCGGACGAACGGCGCATGGGTGGGTTGGCCGGGAACACCCGATGTCGATCTCGAACCGTTCGAAGAGGACGGGCTGGCACTACATCCCGTCCGGCTCAGCGAAACCGAGGTCGCCGAATACTACGAAGGCTTCTCCAATACGTCCCTGTGGCCGCTCTACCACGACGCCGTGATCACGCCGACCTTCGATCGGACGTGGTGGCGGACGTACGTGCAGGTCAACGAGCGATTCGCACAGGAAGCCGCCCGCACCGCAGCCCCCGGGGCGACCGTGTGGGTGCACGACTACCAGCTCCAGCTCGTGCCGCGCATGCTCCGGGACGCGCGACCGGACCTGACGATCGGTTTCTTTCTGCACATCCCGTTCCCGCCGCCGGAACTGTTCCTCCAGTTGCCGTGGCGCACCGAGATCATCGAAGGTCTGCTCGGCGCGGATCTGGTCGGCTTCCACCTTCCCGGCGGCGCCGAGAATTTCCGTTTCCTGACCCGGCGGCTGCTCTCCACGCCCACCTCCCGAACCGGATCCCTCGGCACGGTCGAGAGCGGCGACCGCCTCGTGCGGGTGGGGGCATACCCCATCTCGATCGACTCGGCCCACATCGACGAGCAGGCACGCTCCGCATCGACCCAGTTGCGGGCCAAACAGATTCGGGTCGAGCTCGGCGATCCCGACACGGTGCTGCTCGGCGTCGACCGCCTCGACTACACGAAGGGCATCGACATCCGGCTCGAAGCGCTCCGCGAGCTCCTCGAGGAAGGCACCCTGGATCCGGAGAAGGTCGTCATGGTGCAGCTCGCCACGCCGAGCCGCGAACGACTGTCCGCCTACGCGCAGCTCCGCGACGACGTGGAGCGGCAGGTCGGGAACATCAACGGTGAATTCGGCCGCCTGGGCCGCCCGGTCGTGCACTACCTGCACCGCCCGGTGGACCGGGACGAACTGATCGCGATGTACGCATGCGCGGACGCAATGCTCGTGACACCGCTGCGCGACGGGATGAATCTCGTCGCCAAGGAGTACGTCGCGTGCCACGGTGAAGGCGGCGGCGCTCTCGTCCTCAGTGAATTCACCGGTGCCGCCTCGGAACTGCGCCGCGCACACCTGGTGAACCCGCACGATCTCGACGCCGTCAAACGCGCGATCGTCGCCGCCGTCACCGAGGAACACCCGGTCGCATCGCGACGGATGCGCTCGATGCACACCCAGGTGATGAAACACGACGTCGACCGGTGGGCTCGAACGTTCCTCGGCGATCTGCGCCTGGGCTGACCGTTCTCGCAGGACAAGGGTGCGGCCGGGCCCCGTGGGACTCCGGCCGCACCCGATCCGTCACTACATCGACATCACTGCTGTGAGCGTTGCCTGGCTTCGTCCGCCTCGGCTTCGGCCCTGGCCTTCTCCGCCTCCGCCTCCTTGCGGGCGACCTCGCGCTGGCTTTCCGCCTTGTCCTGCTGAGCGCGACCCTCGCGGGTCAGGTCGTCCTTGCCGGTGACGGCACCGACGGCTTCCTTGGCCTTGCCCTTGACATCCTCGACGACGCCCTTGACGCCCTCGCTGGGACCGCTCTTCTCGTCTGCCATGCGAATCCTCCTGTCGGATCTCTTCACTGACACCGAGGGGCTACCCCGCCGGGGCCGGCCTCAACCGGCCGGCGGTCGACATCACACGATTGCGGCAATCAGACCGATGATGACCGCGACGAACACGATCACGATCAGGACCACCGCGCCGAGTGTCATCCATCCGGTCGCGGGGAGGCCCTTTCTCGTCTCCGGTTCCGGCGCGGACAGCCCGGATGTGCCGGCCGATTCGGGAGGGGTCGTGCCGGGGGGAACCCCCCCCCACCGGGCTCGAGACCGGGTGTGGTGTCGGGATCTGGATCGGTGTTGCCGTGTTGTTCGGGATCGGGAACGGTCATCGGAGAGCCACCTTCCGGACGAACATGCTGTCCACACCGCGTACCCTCACTCGACGGCCGCAACACCTCCCGCGACACCGCCGTAGTCCGCGACCGCTCGCAGCGCCTCCTCGCGGGTCCCACGGGCCGGGGTCGTGCGCAGCGCCCGTCCGTCACGCCGGAGACGCTCCAAGAACGACAGCACCGCCGCCGGTGTCGGCACCCGTACCGATCCGAGGTAGCCGGCGAGGATCATGTCCTCGCCGGACCCGGTCTCCACGGCCAGCGCCCACCCTTCGTCCGGTGTCCACACGAGAGCCACCTCGCGCCCCGGGTACAGCTCGAGCGCCGGGATGCCCACGTAGGCCTCCCAGGCGCCGTCCTCCTGCACCGCCCAGTTCCCGGCGGGGACGCCCAGTTCCTGAGCAACCTGCTCGATGTAGAGGGTGAACCCCCGGACCACCACCTCGTCACCCGACGGCCGTGCCATCACGCTCTCCTCACATCCGCAGGACCGGCGCCGCGCTGATCCAGCGGAACGGGAACACCACGCCGGACGAATCCGACACCACTGTGGTTTTCAGTATGCCCCCGCCGCGTCTCGTTTGGTCGGGTACGCGCGCGGGCACTCGACTGCTGAGCCCAACGGAAGGAGGGAATGGCATGCCTACATGCGACACCTGCGGAAACGATTACGACAAGACGTTCACCGTGACCCGTGACAGCGTGACCGGAACCTACGACAGTTTCGAATGCGCAGCCCAGGCGATGGCCCCGACGTGCGCGCACTGCGACTGCCGGATCCTCGGCCACGGCGTCGAGGTCGACGACACCATCTACTGCTGCGCGCACTGCGCGCGGGCCGCCGGCCGGCCCGAAGTCACCGACCGCGCCGCGCACGTGTGAGGGTCTCCATGAGCCAGGATGTCGAGAAGCGGTGGAGCGACCCGGCGACCTTCCGGTCCGCGTTGTGGTACGCGGCGATCGTGGTGGCCGTCGCATTGGTCGTGATGGCCGTGGCGGTGGTGTGGGGCCTGGCCGCCGCCGGGGACCGCTGCGCCGAGGAGTCGTTCGCGGTGTGCACCACCCCGGCGAAGCAGATCCTCGCGATCGGGCCGCCCGCCGTTCTGCTGATCGGCGGGCTCGGCGCGCTGTTCCGGTCCTACCGCACGTGGCAGCGGCACGGCTCGTGGCCGATCTGGCAGGGCGTCGGATGGGCGCTGCTCGTCGCGATGATCGTGTTCCTGATGTTCTCCTTCGGTGTTCTCGTCAGCGGCTGACGATTCGCCGGTCCCCTCTGCGGGTAGCCACGTGTGAACGCAGTTGCCCCCTGCGACACGTGGCACCCGGAACGGAGGACATCATGTCGAAGACCGGCCCGAACGGGTCTGCGCGCGAGCCCGAAGAACGCGATCCGAAGGACGCGCAGCTCGACGGCTTCCGCGTCGACCGCAACTCCGGGTATCTCACCACTCAGCAGGGCGTGCGCGTCGACCACGACGACGACTCCCTCACGGCCGGAACCCGGGGACCGACTCTTCTCGAGGACTTCCACGCACGCGAGAAGATCACCCATTTCGACCACGAGCGCATCCCGGAGAGGGTCGTGCACGCGCGGGGCGCCGGCGCATACGGCTTCTTCGAGCCCTACGACGAGTCGCTCGCCGAGTTCACCGCCGCCCGCTTCCTCACCACCCCGGGGCTGCGGACCCCGGTGTTCGTGCGGTTCTCGACCGTCGCGGGATCCCGCGGCTCCGCGGACACGGTCCGCGACGTCCGGGGGTTCGCGACGAAGTTCTACACCGCGCAGGGTAACTATGATCTGGTCGGCAACAACTTTCCGGTCTTCTTCATCCAGGACGGCATCAAGTTCCCGGACTTCGTGCACGCGGTGAAACCGGAGCCGGACAACGAGATTCCGCAGGCGCAATCCGCCCACGACACGTTCTGGGATTTCGTGTCGCTGCAGCCGGAGACGCTGCACACGGTGATGTGGCTGATGTCGGACCGGGCATTGCCGCGCAGTTACCGGATGATGCAGGGCTTCGGCGTCCACACGTTCCGGTTCGTCAACGCACAGGGCACCGGAACGTTCGTCAAGTTCCACTGGACTCCGAAGCTCGGTACGCACTCCCTGGTCTGGGACGAATGCCAGAAGATCGCGGGTAAGGATCCCGACTTCAACCGCCGTGATCTGTGGGACGCGATCGACTCGGGGCAGTATCCCGAGTGGGAACTGGGTGTGCAATTGATCTCCGAGTCCGACGAATTCGCTTTCGATTTCGATCTTCTCGACGCCACGAAGATCATTCCCGAGGAGCAGGTTCCAGTGCGGTCCGTCGGCAGGATGGTGCTCGATCGAAACCCGGACAACTTCTTCGCCGAGACCGAGCAGGTCGCCTTCCACACCGCGAATCTGGTGCCGGGCATCGACTTCACGAACGATCCACTGCTGCAGGCCCGCAACTTCTCCTATCTCGACACCCAGTTGATCCGGTTGGGTGGCCCGAACTTCTCGCATCTCCCGGTCAACCGGCCCGTCGCCGAGGTGCGCACCCACCAGCACGACGGCTACAGCCAGCCCACGATCCAGCGGGGAAAGGCGTCGTACCACAAGAATTCGCTCGGCAGCGGGTGCCCGGCACTGGCCGACCAGGAAGTGTTCTCACACTACGCGAAGTATGTGGACGGGCACGTCGTGCGGGCCCGCAGTGACAGCTTCACCGACCACTACAGCCAGCCGCGTCTGTTCTGGCGCAGCATGTCCGGCATCGAAGCCGATCACATCGTCGCGGCCTTCGCCTTCGAGCTCGGCAAGGTCACCGACATCGACATCCGCGAACGCGTGGTGGCCCAGCTCGACCTCGTCCACCACGGCCTGGCAACCCGGGTCGCAACCGAGCTCGGACTCGGGACTCCCCCGGAATCCCCGGTCGTCGACATCGCGGCGCCTTCCCCCGCGCTGTCGCAACTCAACACCGCCATGGACAGCATCGTCAGCCGGAAGGTCGCCGTGCTCGCCGCGGACGGTGTCGATGTCACAGGCGTCGAGCGCCTCGTCGAAGCACTCACCGAACGCGGCGCGATCGTCGAGGTGCTCGCGCCCAAGGCCGGCGGTGTCCTCGCCGGCGGATCCGGCGGCGAGATCGCCGTCGACCGCGCGATCACCACCATGGCGTCCGTGCTGTACGACGCCGTGGTCGTCCCGTGCGGTCCCGACTCGGTCGCGGCCCTCAGAAGTGACGGCTACACACTGCATTTCCTGGCCGAGGCGTACAAGCACAACAAGCCGATCGCCGCGTTCGGCGCGGGACTGGACCTGCTGCCCGCCGCGGGACTGGACTGCCCGGTTGCCGAGGGCAGCGATGTCGTCACCTATGCGGGTGTAGTGACTTCGACCGCCGCCGAGGCATCGCTGGCGGACGAGTTCTTCGACGTTTTCGCGGACATCATGGCCCGGCACAGGGTGTGGGAGCGGGACGTGGACGCGGTGTCGGCCTGAGTCCGGCGGAGCCGGTTCTGCTCCGCGTGTCAGATCTACTTCGGCAGGGTGGTCACCGTCGCGCCCACCTCCGGGCGGGGCGGTAACGCCTGCAGTGGCAGCGCGTCACGGTCGTCGGCGACCGACGACAGGTGCCGCAACACGATTCCCTCGCGCAATGCCCACGGACTGATCTCGAGACTGTCCAGCCCCAACGCCGTCATCGCGCATTCGGCGACGATCCCGCCGGCGACCACCTGCCGCGCCCGTGACTCCGACACCCCGGACAGGCGGCTGCGGTGCTGCGCGGGCATTCCCGCGAGCTTCTCGATCACCCGGTGCAGTTCGTCGAGCTGCAGGGTGCGGGTCACGAACGGCCCTTTGCGCTGTGCCGGGCACCCCGTCAACCGCGCCGGCTGCTTGAACGTATTCGACGCTCCGACGGTGACGTGCGGATCGCCTTCCCACTTCAGCTGGTCGGACGCGTCGCCGAGTGTGTCCCGCACGTCTCGGCGCATCCGTTTGAGTTCCTTGGGCGTGGGCGGGTCGCCTCGTAGTGGTATGCGGCCTCGATCGCCGTCGCGACCGCACCGGCCGCGCGATCGGCGCCCGCGACACTGAGCGAACCGTCCGGCAGGATCTCGTCGGCCAGCTGCGTCGGCACCCTGATGGCGTGCACGGGCAGCGGGGGCGCACCCACCGCCGCCTCGACGATCTGCAGCTGCGCCGAGTTGGAACCGATGTCGAGAAGACCGAGCCTCACGCCCGCCGGGTACCCGGCCGTGGCGACACCCACACCCGGTCACCCGGCCGTTCCGCTGCGCGGCCACCTACTGCGCGACCACCCGGAACGTGTCGAGTTTCGGATCGGTGGCGTCGGGCACGGCCATCCCCGCCGCGAGGCCGCTGCGCAGGTAGTCGACGACGGCGTCGTCGAGCAGTTCCCCGGGCACGACCACCGGGATGCCGGGCGGATAGGGCGTCAGCATTTCGGCCGAGATCCGTCCGGATGCCTGGGCGGCGGGCACGTCCTCGATCTTCGGGGCGAAGAACGCCTCCCGGGGCGACATCCGCGATTCGAGCTGCAGTTCGTCGGGTGAGGGCAGCCGGATCGGCGGGGGCGGGTCGAATCCGTCCGCCGCGGCCGCGCAGTCTTCGAACGCCCTGATCAGCCGGTCGCCGGTGTCGGGGCCGTCCGCCATGGACATCGTGGCCATGATGCGGCGGTGGTCGGACAGACCCATGTCCACCCGGCAGTGCTCACGGATCCAGTCCGCGAATTGGTACCCGGAGGCTCCGGTCTCACTGACGTCGACGAGGATCTGGAGGCGGTCCAGATCGTGTGAGGCTTCGTGGCCGAGTAGCTCGTCCTCGAGGACCAGCAGCCCGGGAATCTGCGAAAGTCGTTCGCGCAGTTGCCCGCTCAATTCCAGCGCGTCGCCCAGGAGTTTCTCGCCGTGCTCGACCATCTGCCGGCGCCACGCGTCGATGCCGCTGTAGACGAGCACGTTCGGGCTCGTCGTCATCAGCAGGTCGGCGCACGTCGACAGGTGGTCGAAGTCGATGAGATCGCCCTGCGTATGGAAGACCGAACCCTGTTCGAATCCGGCTCCCATCTTGTGGACGCTGACCACACAGACGTCGGCGCCGGCATTCATCGCCCAGGTGGGCAGATCGTCGTGGAACGGTAGGTGTGCACCCCATGCCTCGTCGACGATGAGCGGCTTGCCCCGCTCGTGACAGATCTCTGCGATGCCCTCGATGTCCGCACACGTCCCGTACGGACTGGGCGAGACGATCAAGGCTCCTGCCGCGTCCGGGTGCTTTTCCCAGCCTTCCCGGATCTGCTCCGGCGACGGCGGGTGCGACATGTGCCGCTCGGCATCCCATTGGGGGGTGATCCACCGCGGCTGGATACCACCGAAGATCAGACCCCCCACGACGGATTTGTGGCAGTCCCGGCCGAGCAGGAGTCCACCTGCGCCACCACCCCCGCCGCCGTGCCCGGCCACCGCCATCATCGCCGCCTTCACCGACAGCGAGCTACCGCACGTCGAGAAGAACGTGTGTTCGGCGCCCACGGCTTCGGCCATCAGATCCTCGGCGTCCGACAGATACTCGTTGCGCGCGAGCCGGTCGTCGAGCCCTCCGGTGGACAACACATCCGACCGGTAGGCGTCACCGAGCACAGCCAGTGCACGTGGGTCGACGCCACGGCCCTGGCGATGCCCGGGCGGACTGAAGCCGTAGCGGTCCTGCCGCCGGTAGTCGGCGAGCGCGTCGAGCAACGGCGCCTTCCCCTGGTCCTTGCGATCTCCGCTCATGCCCTTCGGGTACCCGTTCGATGCTGGTTCGATTCTTCGCCACCGGGTACCCGCCCCTCATGGAACTGATCGCAATCCTCATCCTCATCGGCGTCGTCGTGTTCGTGATCGCCAAGCGTTCGGGGCCGCGCCAGCAAGGGTAGAACCGGCTGCGCGCAGGTCCGCTCACGGCAGCGCGGCTGCGAACCTCCGGTAACCGTCACGCACCTCGACCCACCCGTCCCCGACGCGCCGCACATCGGTCCACCGGACCAGGAACGCGCCCCGGTGCCGCCACCGCAGATAGCGTGCGATCAGCGCCGGTGCGTCGACCGATTTCCGTTCGTATCCGAGGAACGATCCGGACGACCGGGGACTGATCAGCAGCGCCACCAACGCCGGGGCGGAGCCCTCCTGCTGAGTGAACCGGACGTCGACGACCGTGCCCAGACGATGCCCGGCGCCGTCCCGTGCCTGTGCCCCGACGATCTCACCGAGCCGCACGACGACCTCCCGGAATCCGCCGGATGAGGTGATCGCGCACCCACCGCTCGACCCACAGATGGTCCAGGTCCTCGCCGTGCACCCTCAGGTGCACCGCGACATCGACGCAGTCCACGTCGCTCCATTCGACGCGATCCAGGCGTGAGTCCGGGGGTTTCCCCCCGAAGATGCGGGTGGGCAGCGCGTTGCCGCTCAGGATCGCTTCCACCCGTGGCGGAGCCGCTGCGGCCGGGATTTCCCGGCCCGGCTCGACACCGCCGAGTTCCAGATCGTCGACGGTGGTGACCGGAAGACCGTCGACGTCGACTACGAGCCGGTCCAGCAGATGCAACCGCGCGTCCAGAACCCGGCCCTCGACCGGCAGCGCAGGCAGTGCGTCGGATTCGGTCATGCGCCCGCTCCCGTCATGATCAGCAGTGGTATGGCGGCGGCCGAGGCCACCAGGATCACGGGCACGTAGGCCAGCGCGAAGGCGTTGACGAGCCGGCCGTTGACGTGCTCACCCATGTATTCGGGGTCGTTGGCGACGATGAGGATCGGAATGTAGGTCAGTGGCAGCGCCACCGCCGAGAACACCACCGAAACCTCGGTCACCAGAATGGGATCTACTCCGGTGACGAGTATCGCGAGGCCCAGGAGCAACGAAATGATCATCACCAGGTGGAAGCGGGCGGCGTCGGCCGGGGCCCGGAACTTGCCCCACCGCCACCCGAAGAACTGCGCGAGCGTGTAGCCGCTGGACAGGGTCGTCTCGAGGGCCGCACCGAAGGTCGCGGCGACGATGCCGACGATCGCGAACGCCACCGCCAGGCGACCGCCGGCCTCCGCCACGGGCAGCACGATCTGGGACAGGGACTCGACACCGATACTCTGCGGAAGCAGCACGACCGCGGCGCACGCGGCCACGCACACCGACAGGACCCCGCCGAGCGGAAAACCGACGAGCACGTTGAGCCGGGACTTGCCCAGATCTTCGACGGTCCATTTCTCCTCCCGCGCACCCGAGGAGAAGAAGAACACCTCGTAGGGCGTCATCGCCGCACCGAACAACGCCACCGCATAGAACCAGTACACCGCGGTCGACTCCGATTCGGGGATCGCCGGGGCGAGAATCTGTTCCCCCAGCTCCCCCCAATCGGGTCCGAGCAGAAACAGCGCAACGCCGAACACGATCAGGCACAGTCCGGCCAGTCCTGTGGCGTTCTCCATGAGGCCGAAACGCACCCGCCAGATCACGAGCCACACGGCGAATGCCGCGACCGGCAGCCACATCATCGGACCGATTCCGGACGCGAGCTGCAGAGCCAGCGCGATGCCGCCGACCTCGGCGGTGAGGGTCATGAGATTGATGAGGAACGACGCGGCCAGGTTCGCCAGCGCCGAGCGCGGACCGAGACGCTCGCGGATGATCTCGAACGTCGCGCGCCCACTGACCGCGGCGACCCGTCCGGCCATGTTGGCGTACAGGCAGATTCCGCCGACCCCCAATACGACCACCCAGACCAGGCTCAGCCCGAAGCGGGAGCCGACGACGGCGTTGGTGACCAGGTCCCCGATGTCGAGGAATCCGCCGATCGCGGTCAGGACGCCGAGGGCGACGGCGAACAGTTTCGTCACCTGGCCCCCTCACCGAACGCCGACAGCGAGTCGGTGAGGCGGGCGAGTTCCCCGTCGAGGGCCGGCGCGTCCGGGGAGCCGGGCACACCGGCGACGTGCCCGCGTGCCCTCCCGAGCGCGGACGCCGCGTCCTCCAGGTAGCCGAGCAGCACATCACGGTGCGCTGCCTCGTCCTCCGACGACGTCTCGGCGGTGGCCGCCGCGCTGTAGGAGGTGAGCACCGCCTCGAGGGCGTCGTCGAGCACGACGTCGGCGTGGTTGCCGGTGGTGCGATGGGCCGCGACCAGGGACAGGCCCAATTGCGCCGACGCGGTCGCCGACGCCGCATCCGCCGCTGCCCTCGAGAGGTCGCCTTCCGTTCCGCCGGGCATGCCCGAGCACCCGCACGACAAGGACACCACCACCGCTCCCGCGACCATGCCCCGACGCCAACGCAACACCGATACCTCCTGAGCCGCACCGCCGCATGTAGTGCGAACAGGGATACCCCGCGGCCGGGTTTCTCAACCGCGCGGTCGGTTTTGCGGGCCTGCGCCGGGGTCGGTTCGAGTGGCCGGCCGGCTCGAACCACAGGGGGGACATTCCCGACACACCCGACGCCGGGGTGCGGACTCGCGCGTGCGTCGCTCACGGCATAATCGAGTGATGACCGATTCCCCCACGGGCCCCCGCGCCGCGGACGAGTCGCGGCCCGACAGGCCGCAGCGGGTGGGCAGCTTCCGCTACGTCGTCGCCACCGACGAGTGGGAGTGGTCCGACGCGGTGGCCAGGATGCACGGGTACGAGTCCGGCATCATGCGCTTGACGACCGAACGGGTTCTGTCCCACAAGCATCCGGACGATCTCCCGCAGGTCGCCGAGATGCTCGAATCGCAGCGCACGAGCAACCGACCGTTCAGCAGCCGGCACCGGATCATCGACACCGGGGGCAACGTCAAACAGGTCGTCGTGGTCGGCGACGAACTCCTCGACGACCACAGCACGGTCATCGGCACGTCCGGGTTCTACGTCGACCTCACGGAGAGCTACGCGGACGACATCCGCGAGAACGTCGACGAAGCGCTGTCCACATTCGCCCTGTCCCGCGCCGTCATCGAACAGGCCAAAGGCGTCCTGATGCTGGCGTATGGAATCTCCGCCGATCATGCATTCGAGATCCTCACGTGGCGGTCCCAGGAAACGAACATCAAGCTCCGGGCGCTGGCACAGCGGATCGTCGACGCCGTCACCGGCGGGACCGGACCGAGGGTTCCGGACACGTGGCGCAACGAGTTCGACCACTTCCTCATGACCGTGGATCGGACCGTGCCGCGCGAGGATCGTGCGGAGGTCCCCACCGAATCCGGTCCGTAGGACTCACGCCGCCCGTCAGCTCGCGGACCGCGGCGGTTCGGGTACCGCTGCCGAGTCCGTGCGGCACCCGGTAGCACCTCCCTCCTCGACCGCCACCGAACTCATCGTTCGGTGCCGCGCCTGGTCACCGCATCCCGCATGCGGTCGAGCAGACCCGTGATCGGGCCGAGAATCTTGTCGCCCGGTGGTTCGTCCGGGGCCGACGGGTGCGGCCGCGTCGGTGCCAGCTTCTTCGTCGACTCCACCTTCCTGCCGAGATCCACCAGTTCGTCCTCGGTGAAGACGCTGCGCATGTGCGGGAAGATCTGGCCTTCCTCCTCGGCGACGTGTTCGCGGACCTCGTGCATCAGCAACGCGAGCTGTGCTTCGAACTCCGGCTCGTCCGGCTTCAGCCCTTCGAGCCGCTTCATGGTCTTCTCGGCCTCGGCGTGTTCCTCCTTGGCGTGTTCGGCCTCGCTCTCACTGACCTTCTTCTTCACCGCCGGATACACGTCGGCCTCCTCGGCGACCGAATGCCGGACCAGCTCGATGGTGACCTGGTCGGTGAGGTCCCGGCGCCGTTGCCGCGCCTCGTCGGTTCCGATGCCGTGGAGTGCCTCGAGTTCTGCGAACATCCGCTCCACTTCGCGATGGTCGTGGGTGAGGACCTCGATCACGTCCCGCTGACTCGTTGTCATGAGCTTCCTCCCTTCGGGTTGCTCCTGTGGCGGGTAGCCCGGTCCGCCGCGTCGGAAACCGTTCGGCGATCTCGGCTTCCCCGGCTGCCGGGTGTGGCCGACGGTGGCCCCGGGTACCCGGGCGCCGTCGCCCCGGCCGGACACCGTCCCTACGGCCGATCTCGTGGGAAGAGAGTGAACTGTGTTGCGCTCCATTCGTGTTGCGTCGGTGCCTGCCTCGCACGTCTACGTCCGCCACCTGGCGGACCCGGCCGACGACGGTGTGTCGCGGATGGCCGATCCGGTGCCGGCGGACGGCCGCACGGTCCCCGGTGGATGGTGGCCTCCGCTGATGCTCGAGCCCGGCTGGATCACGGATCATCACGCCGAGTTCGACGTCTTCCACGTTCATTTCGGATTCGACGCGATCGAGCCCGCCCAGCTCGAGGACATCGTCGCCGAACTCGACGAACATCGGATCCCGCTGGTGTACACGGTGCACGATCTTCGCAATCCACATCACGACGCTCCGGGTGCGCACGACAAGCAACTCGAGGTTCTCGTCCGCGCCGCCGCCGAGCTGATCACCCTCACACCCGGGGCAGCGGCACGGATCGAGGCGGAATGGGGCCGGAGCGCCACGGTCGTGCCGCATCCGCACGTCGTGGAGAAGGAATGGTTCGATCGGCCACGCCCGGCGCAGGACAGGTTCGTCGTCGGCGTGCATGCCAAGAGCCTGCGCGCGAACATGGACGTACTCCCGGTCGTCGAAACACTCTCGGAAACTGTCGGTTCACTGCCCGGGTCGGTGTTGCGCATCGACGTGCACGACGAGATCTTCGATCCGGACAATCATTGGTACGCGCCGGGGACCGGGGCCGCGCTGGCCGCATTCGCGGACCGTCCCGGCGTCGAGGTGCGCGTCCATCCCTACTTCTCCGACGACGAACTGTGGCGGTATCTGTCGTCGCTCACCGTCTCGGTTCTGCCCTACCGTTTCGGCACGCACTCGGGATGGCTCGAGGCCTGCCACGATCTGGGAACCGCGGTCGCCGCGCCCAGCTGCGGGTTCTACGGACAGCAGCAGACGTGCGCGGTCTTCGAGTTCGACGAGCACCGTTTCGATCCCGGTTCGCTCGACCGCAGCATCCGCGATCTGTACCACCGCAGGAACCGCCTGCCCCGAGCCGAGTGGGAGAGCAGGCTCGCCCAGCGCCGGGACATCGCGCGCAACCACCGGGAACTCTACGAACGGGCACTGCAGGAACGGGCGCGGTCGTGAACACCGAATCGTTGCGGATCGCCCTGATCGCGTCCAACCGGTTTCCCATTCGCGAGCCGTTCGCCGGCGGGCTCGAGGCACACATCTGGCATCTGGCCCGCGCTCTCACCGGTGCCGGGCACCGTGTGACCCTGTTCGCGGGGGAAGGCTCGGACCCGGGACTGCACGCGTCGCTCCTCGATGTGCACGCCTTCGAACCGAGTGCCGCGGCGCGGGCCGACGAGTCGATGGTGTCGGAGACGTTCCTGGCCGACCACCACGCGTATCTGTCGTTGATGCTGCAACTGGCCGGCCCGCTGTCGGGGCGGTTCGACGTGATCCACAACCACAGCCTCCACTACCTGCCGGTGGCGATGGCCCACACGCTCGGTACTCCGGTGGTGTGCACGCTGCACACACCCCCCACGCCGTGGATCGAATCCGCGCTGGCAGCACCCGGCGGTTGCCCTGCCACGTTCGTTGCGGTGAGTCGTCACACCGCCGCGGCGTGGCGTCCCGCACTCGGGACACCGGCCACCGTCATCCACAACGGTGTGAACCTGGAGGGGTGGCCGCGCGGGCCGGGCGGTACGGACCTGATGTGGTTCGGTCGCCTGGTGCCGGAGAAGGGCGCACACCTGGCCATCGAAGCGGCGCGCCGGGCGGGCCGGACCCTCCGGATCGCCGGACCGGTCTGCGCCCCATCCTATTTCGACGAGAAGATCGCACCTCATCTCGGCGACGACGTGATCCATCTCGGTCATCTGGACCGCGCCGACCTCGCCGCGGAGGTCGGCCGGTCGGCCGCGGTCCTGGTGACCCCGTGCTGGGACGAGCCCTACGGGCTGGTCGTCGCCGAGGCACTGGCCTGCGGAACGCCGGTGGTGGCGTTCGCCCGCGGAGCGATCCCCGAACTCCTCACACCCGACTGCGGGGTCCTCGTCCCCGACGATGACACCGCCGCGATGGCGGACGCCGTGCCGGTCGCAGCGACGCTCTCCCGCGAGGCCGCCCGCGCGCGGGCGCAGTCGTGCTGTTCCGAGCAGGCCATGGTCACCGCCTACCTCGACCTGTATCGACAACTCCTCCGAACCCCATGTCGCCCAGCGGAAGTGATCGGATGATCGGCTACTACATCCACCACCACGGCCACGGCCACCGTTCCCGCGCCGCTGCGATCTGCGCGCATCTGCGCACCCCGGTCACCGCTCTGAGCTCCGAACCGGTTCCCGACCCGGGCGGCGTGTTCGCCGACACCGTCGTCCTTCCCCGCGACGACGCCGCGCGGACCACGCAGGACCCGACCGCGCACGGAACGTTGCACTGGGTTCCCCGGCTCGATCCCGGCTTGCGGTGCCGCCAGGCGGCACTCGCCGCGTGGATCGAACGGGCACGGCCCACCGCGATCGTCGTGGACGTGTCCGTCGAGGTCACGCTGACGGCGCGACTGTTCGGCATCCCGGTGGTCACCGTCGCGATGCCCGGAAACCGCAGCGACGCACCGCATCAGCTCGCCTACCGGATGTCGGACCGGATCGTCGCCGCGTGGCCCCGGGCGATGTACGAACCGGACTGGCTGCAGCCCTTCCGTGATCGGGTCAACTACGTCGGCGGCATCAGCCGTTTCGACGGCCGATCCTCGTCGCCGGCGACCGGGTCCGGCGAGGACACGGTACTGGTTCTCGGTGGCAGCGGAGGGTCGTCCCTCACGGCGGCCGACCTCGAATCCTACACCGCATGCGATCCGCGCTTCGCGTGGGAAGGCCTCGGTGTCGCCGGACGCGAGTGGGTGGACGACCCCTGGCCTGCACTGTGCCGCGCGGGGATCGTCATCGGTCACGGTGGGCAGAACACCGTTGCCGACATCGCCGCGGCTCGGCGGCCGGCCGTGCTCGTCGCCGAGCAGCGGCCGTTCGACGAGCAGTGCGCCACCGTCACCGCCCTCGGCCACGCGGGCCTCGCCGTAGCCCTGACGGCATGGCCGGAGCCGCATGCCTGGCCCGGGTTGCTCGACCGTGCCCGCCGGTCCGACCCGGATCGCTGGGACCTGTGGTGCACAGACGGCGCCGCGGCGCGGGCAGCAGCGGCGATCGAGGAGGTCGCCGACGGAAGGACCCGCGTATGAGGATCTGGGTGGTCACCATCGCAGCCCGGCGGCACCGCCATCTGGAGCTGCAGGTGCGGGGGCTGCGGGACGGCGATCGGCGTCCCGACGGCCATGTCGTCGTCGCTATGGGCGACCGGGAGATCGAATCGACGGTCACGCGAGCGGGCAGCGATGCCTGCACCGTGTTCCTGCCCCACGACGACGGGCCCCTGCCGCTCGCGGCTGCCCGGAACCTCGGAGCCGACCGCGCCCTGGAACTCGGCGCGGAGTTGCTCGTGTTCCTCGACGTCGACTGCATTCCCGGACGCGCACTGGTGCGGCGCTACGAGAACGTTGCGGGCGACGATCGCTACCGGGAGGCGTTGTTGTGCGGGCCGGTCACGTACCTCCCGCCACCGCCGGTGGGCGGATACGACCTGAACCGGCTGCCCGCGATGGTCGATCCTCATCCGGCGCGTCCGATCCCGGACGAGGACGCCGTCCTTCCGTCACGAGACCACGATCTGTTCTGGTCCCTGTCGTTCGCAGTGAGGGCTGTGACGTGGCAGCGGCTCGGCGGCTTCTGCACCGAGTACACCGGCTACGGCGGGGAGGACACCGATTTCGGTTGCACGGTAGCCCGGTCCGGCGTGGACCTCGCCTGGGTCGGGGGCGCCCACGCATTCCACCAGCACCACCCGGTGTCCGATCCCCCCGTCGAGCACGCACACGACATCGTCACCAACGCAACACTTTTCCACCGCAGATGGGGCTGGTGGCCGATGCGCGGGTGGCTCGATCGATTCGCCGAACTGGGCGTGGCCAGATACGACTCCGGGCGGGACCGCTGGATCTGCACGGTCCCGGCCCGGTGCGAGCTGCGCCCTCAGAGGGAGTGCCGGCCCTCGCGATCCGTCTCGCCGCCCTGATCGGTGCGCAGGTCCCGCTGCGGTGCCCGAGGTTCCCGAACCTCCGGCCCCGCGGTCTCCGCAGCCCGCACATCGGTGTCGGAATCCGGCCGGGTGTCGGGATCGAGCCGGTCGGCGCGCTCACGCTGATCGTCCAGCGCACTGCGGGTCGAGCGGGCCTCTTCCTGCTGTACCTTGGCGCGGTTCTCCAGGCGGTTCGCCTCGGCCTGCTTCTCGGACGCCTCCGCGGCGGCCCGGCGGGCCTTGGCGGCGGTCTCGTCCGCGATCGCCGCACGCTGTTCGGCGATCGGTGCGCGTTCGGCGACCTGCGCGCGAAGATGTGCCGCTTCGGCGCGGCGATGTTGCGTCCGCCGCCTGGTCAGCAACCACGCCACCAGCAGCACGACGACGACGATCACGATTGCCAGCACGATCCAGCCCAGCGCATCCATGTCGAACCTCCGATCGAATCGGGTTTTCGAGGACATACCCGCTGGGCCGCCCCGGAAAACCCCAAGAGGCGTGACCGCAGGTCAGGCCGTACCGAGGCCCTCGAGGAGAGCGGCGTTCACCGCGTCGGCCGGGTGCAGGGGAAGCGTGTGGTGCGTGGCATCGTCGAGCACGACCGTCCGCGCGTCCGGCAGGACCTGCCGGACCGCGCGTTCGACCCGCGTGCTGTCGTGAACCTTGCTGTCGCGGGCGAGGATCACCGTGGTCGCGACGTGGAAGTCGCGGAACGCCCTCGCGGGCGGCCGCTTCGGGACGATCGTCTTCGAGGTCGGAAATGTCGCGGCGAGCGCGAGAAGATCCAGCCACTCCTCGTCCGGTCCGCGACCTCCGGTTTCCCACGCGACGAAGGCGCGTTCGCGATCTTCGTTCGGTCGCAGCAGGACCGGCAACGCGTGGAGCAGATAGCCGGGCCTCATCCCCGCGAAGCACGAATTCGGGTCGAGCAGAACGAGTTTGCCGAATCGTTCAGGGAAGCGCAGAGCCGCGGCGAGCGCGATCATCGCTCCGTACGAGTGGCCCACGGCGGCGAAGGTCTCCAGGCCGAGGCCGTCGACGACAGCGAGGAACCAGTCGAGCAGGTCGTCGACGTCGCGCGGCGGCCGCGGTCCGACGACGCTGCGTCCGGCGTCTCCGAGAATGTCGACGGCGTGGACGCGGTGCCGCGCGCCGAGCGCCGCGACGTTGGCGAACCAGGCCGTCGAGGTCGCACCCCCGCCGGGGAGCAGAACGACGGGCGGCGCGTCCGGCGGGCCGTACGCGTTGATCCGGGTCCTGCCGTGGCGGGATTCGACGTCGAACGATGTGGTGCCGTCCGGCCACCGGGCCAGGATCGTGTCGTAGGCGCGGTAGAACGCGGCGCCGCCCGCGGTGTTCGCGAATTCTTCGATCGTCGGCTGGGACATTGCAACCTCCGCCAGAAAAGTATCTCGATGATCGAGATAGTAGACTGGCGAGGTAATTACGTCGAGCCGGAGGAGCAGCGATGCCGGGCACGGAGGACAACCGACATCAGGCGATGGTTCACGGCCTGCGTGAGCTCGTGGTGCAGCTGAATCTGTTCGGCTCCGAGTTCGCCCGCCTGCACGGCCTGCACGCCACCGACGTACGTGCACTGATCGCGCTGCTCGACGCCGCCCGCGCCGGGACGATCGCGACGCCGGGATGGCTGGGACGGCAACTCGGACTGAACTCTGCGTCGACCACGGCTCTCGTCGACCGCCTGGAGAAGAGCGGCCTGATCTCGAGGGAACGCGACGCGCAGGATCGCCGGCGTGTGCGCTTGCAGGTCACCGAGTCCGCCGAACGGCTCGGGTGGGATTTCTTCGGCCCCCTCATCGGCCGGGCAGTCGGTGTCCTCGATTCCTTCTCCCCCGAGCAGATCGCCGCGATCGACGAATTCCTCTCACGCATGCGGACCGTGGTCGAGAATGTCCGCGAGACCACAGCGGCACCGACCCAGTGAACGTCGTCACCGGAAGGGCAGCACCGTGCAGGAGAAACATCTCGCGATCGCGTTCGCTGCACTGACGGTTGTCGGTGTCGTCGTTCCGTACGCCGCGCTGGTTCCGTTCCTGATCGAGCACGGCCTCGACACCGCGCAGATCGTGGACGAGATCACCGCGACCCGGCTGGGTGCGTTCGCGTGGCTCGACGTGCTGATCTCGGCCCTGGTCCTGCTGCTGGCCGCCTTCGGCACCGGCTGGATCACCACCGGTCGTGCACTGTGGGTCGCGCTCGCCATGTGCCTGGTCGGAGTGTCGGCGGGACTCCCCCTGTTCTTCTGCTTCGTCGTCGGGAACCGGGTGCCCCATGAAACGAGTCACCCTCGCCGTCCGGTGTCCGGCCGACGAGGGTGACTCCTTCGATCTACGCCGAGAGCCGGAGCGCTCCCATCGCGCTCTCGAGCGAGGAATGCAGATGCAGCCGGGTCTCCCCCGCAGCGAGCAACAGCCGCTGCACCGGGCGGTTGCCGACGAGGACCCACCGCGCGTCGCACTGGTGGGCCCTCGCGTCGAGTCCTTCGAACACCGAAAGCCCTGCGGACCCGATGAATTCGATTTCGGACAGGTCGAGCACCAGCCGTGCGGACGGACGCAGCCGCGCACTGGCGTAACGCCGCAACGCGGGAGCATTGAGCAGGTCGATTTCGCCCTGCACGCCGACGCGCATCACGTCACCGCTGATCCGCTCGGTCCTGAAACGCGCACCGGCGGACGTCTCGTCCGGCACGCCCACGCGGGCACCCCAACGTGTAGCGGCGCGAAAATTGGGAACAACAGTCATGACACTCCCATCGAATCGATGGGAAGGACCGCAGAAAGTGGGCGCCCGCCACGGATGCCCGCTCCCGCGATGCTTCCGGGTCCAGGCTGTGTGCTCAACCCGGACTCAGCCTACGTCAGGGGGCCACCGCGCTCAACGGAAGACACCGAAATCTCACGATTCGGACGGCCCGTCCGTTTTCTTCAGCGTTTCGACCACCTGTTTCGCGACATCCGACAATCGCAGATTCATCCGCTGGGACGCCTCCCGGAGCAACGTGAACGCGTCGTCCTCGGGCACCTCGTGCAGCGCCATGAGCAGTCCGATCGCCTTCCCGATCTCGCGGTTGCTCTCGAGGCCGAGACGCAGGGTTTGCGCTTGCTCCCGATGCGCCCGGGCGGTCAACGCCACCGACGCGAACGCCGCGAGCACCGCACCCGCATCGAGGGAGTCCTCGGTCAGCGCGCCCGGTGTGTCGGAGAAGATGTTGAGGGCCGCGACATCCGCCCCTTCGACGAGCAGGCGGAATCCCGCCGCCCCGCGGACCGGGGTGGATTCGAGAATCCACTTCGTCAGGGCAGGCCAGCGGGTCCGGACGGCCAGGTCCGCATCGAGTTCGGCGGTGTCGTTGTGCAGCACGTCCAGGCACGGGCCCTCGCCCAGCTCACGTTCGGCGGCGTCGATGCGGCGGGCCACGTCGTCGCCGGCCGCGACGGTGCGGATCGTCGACCCCCGGCGCAGCATGAGACTGGCACGGTCGCAACCGGGTACGAGCATCTGGGCGGCAATGCACAGTGCGGTACACATCTGCTCGTAGTCCTCGGGGCCGTACACGATTCCGGCGAGCCTCGTGAAGACGGCCGCGGTCTCCTGCTGCTGTCCATCCTCTGCGCTCATGCGAATCCCCCCTCTGCGCTCATGCGAATCCACCTTTCGCGGTCGCGATTCATACGCGGCCTACTTGGGTATTCTGCGCTCGAACGGGCGGTACCGGCTCACGTCGACCCGGCCACCGCCCGAGAATCCGACTGGAAGGGCCCGGACCCATGGCGACGACCGCTTCGATCGACTCGGACCGCGCACACACGCATCCCATCGTGGAACTGCGCGTCCGCGCCGACCCGGGACAGCTCCCCGTGCTGAGAGCTGTCGCCGCCGCGATCGCACTGCAGCACGACTTCGATCTCGACACGGTCGCCGATGTGAAGCTCGCCCTCGACGAAGCCGCCACGCGCCTGATCATGAGCGCCGTCGACGGGACCGACGTGACCTGCCGGTTCCAGGCGATCGCACCCGCCCTGCGCATCAGCGTGTCGGCCGGCACCCGCCCCTCGTCCACGACTTCCGCCCGCACGTTCGGCTGGCACGTCCTCAACTCCCTTGCCGACTCCGTCGACGTGCGCGTCGACGACACCCCGGCCGGCAGCGTCACCACCATCGATCTGTCGGTCACCGAAGGGAGTGCCGCTCGGTGACCGGGCACAGGCGCGACCCCGACGAATACGCCGACGTCCTCGCACTGTTCACCGAGATCGAGTCCCACAGCGTGGACGACCCGGCCCACGCTGCCCTGCGCGAGAAGATCGTCGAGCGCTGCCTCCCCCTCGCCGAACACATCGCGCGCCGCTTCGACGGACGCGGCGAGACGTTCGACGATCTCGTGCAGGTCGCGCGGCTCGGGCTGGTCAACGCCGTGGACCGCTTCGATCCGGAGCGCGGGTCGGATTTCGTGTCGTTCGCGGTCCCCACGATCATGGGAGAGGTCCGTCGGCACTTCCGCGACACCGGCTGGGCGGTGCGGGTGCCGCGCCGCATGAAGGAACTCCACATCGCCCTGAACAAGGCGACCGGCGAACTGTCGCAGCGGCTCGGGCGGGCGCCGACGGTCGCGGAGCTGGCCACCGAACTGGGCCTGGACCGCGAGGAGGTCGCCGAGGGCCTGGTCGCGGGCAACGCCTACCAGACCGTGTCGGTCGACCGCAGCGCCCAGACCGATTCCGGCGGGCACGGCGTCACCCTCGCCGACACGCTCGGCGAGTACGACTCCGCCCTGTCCGAGGTCGAGAACCACGAAACGCTGCGCCCGCTGCTGGAGGCCCTGCCCGAACGTGAACGCACGGTGGTGCTGCTCCGGTTCTTCGGGAACATGACGCAGACGCAGATCGCCGACCGGGTCGGGGTCTCCCAGATGCACGTGTCCCGCCTGCTCACCAAGACCCTGGCCCAGCTGCGTGAGCAGCTCGGCGACCAGTTCTGACAACGGCCGGTGCGGAGCCTCAGATCGTCGCAGCGTCGATGACGAAGCGGTAGCGCACCTCGCTCGCGACCACCCGATCGTAGGCGTCGTTGATCTGCTCGGCGCCGATCAGTTCGATCTCCGCGCCGATACCGTGCTCCGCGCAGAAGTCCAGCATCTCCTGGGTTTCCCCGATGCCACCGACGTTGGATCCGGCCAGCGCGCGGTTGTTGGCCCCGAGGCTGAACGCGCGCAGGGTGAGGGGATGTTCCGGCAGGCCCAGTTCGACGAGGGCGCCGTTCAGCCGCAGCAGCGACAGGTACCGATCCATGTCGAGGTTGACCGAGACTGTGTTGAGGATCAGGTCGAACCGGCTGCGCAGTTCCTTGAACACGGCGGGATCGCTCGTCGCACGGTAGTCGACGGCACCGAACCGCAGGCCGTCGTCCTTCTTCGACAGGGAATGCCCGAGCACGGTGACCTCGGCGCCGAGCGCGGCGGCGATCTTGACCCCGATGTGA
>NZ_LRRH01000200.1 GCF_001646785.1 Rhodococcus phenolicus | reverse complement strand
CACCTGGTCGATGCCGGTGCGCGCCGCGAGTGCCTTCGCCAGGCCGGTCGTCGACCCCCCGCCCACCGCGACGACCGCGTCCACGTCGTGCTCCCCGACCAGTCGCAGCACCCGATCGGTGACGGCGACCGGGGTGTGCATGACCGCCCCGTCGAATCGTGCGACGCGCAGGTCGCCGAGGGCGTCCTCGACGAAACCCGCCTGTTTCCGCACGTGGTCGCCGCCGAGCAGCAGTACCCGCGAGCGACGGAGCCGCTCGACCTCCTCGGCCACGCGCGCGGCCGTTCCCGCTCCGAACAACACCCGGGCCGGTTGTGCCGTGTAGACGAAGTTGTACATGGCTCCGATTGTCGCGGTTCCGGTCGTCCGCCCGGGCCGTTCGCGCTCAGTTCGCGGGGATCCCGTAGACGCGTTCGGCGTTGGCGGTGGTCGCGGCTGCCAGCTCCACCGGATCCTCCCCGCGCACCTCCGCGAGGGCCCGCAGCGTGTACGGCAGGCAGTACGGCTCGTTGGGAGCGCCGCGGAAGGGGTGCGGGGTCAGGAACGGTGCGTCCGTCTCCACCAGCACCTGCTCGCGCGGCACGAGCGGAGCCGCCTCCCGCAGCGCCTTCGCATTCCTGAAGCTGACGGTGCCGGAGAAGCTCAGCACGTACCCGGCGTCGACGCAGGCGCGTGCCATGTCCGCATCAGAAGAGAAGCAGTGGAAGATCACCGACTCGGGGGCACCTTCGTCGTGCAGGACCCGCAGCAGCTCGGCGTCCGCGTCGCGGTTGTGGATCATCAGCGGCTTGCCCAGGCGCTTGGCGAGATCGATGTGCCAGCGGAAGCCGTCCTCCTGCTCGGCGGGCTCGGCGCACCCGTCGAGCTTGCCCGGCCAGTACAGGTCCAGGCCGGTCTCCCCCACCGCGACGCAGCGCGGATCCGCGGCGAGGCGTTCGATCTCCGCGCGGGTCGCCTCGTCGAGAACGTTCGCGCGGGTCGGATGGATCGCGACGGCCGCGTGGACGCGCTCGTCCCAGTGCGCGGCCTGCACCGCGAACCGTGCCGCGTCGAGATCGTCGGCGACGGTGACGACCCGGCCGACACCGACCGCGGCGGCCCGGTCGACGATCG
>NZ_LRRH01000199.1 GCF_001646785.1 Rhodococcus phenolicus | reverse complement strand
GCGCATGTTGATGCTCGCCATGAAGTCGGCGGGGCCGAACACGAGCGTCTGGACGCGCGGGCTGGCCGTGGCGATCTCGTTGATGTTGGTCAGGCCGATGGCGTTCTCGATCTGCGGTTCGATGCCGATGGCGCCGACTTCGAGGCCGTGGGCCTTCTCGATCATCTTCCGGCTGCTGCCCGGGACGGCGAGTACGGAACGTCGGGGCTTGTACGAGAACGACATGACCTGGACGGACCTCCATTGTGCGGATTCGGCGCCACCACGCCCTGACCCGGCCATCATGTCAGCAGTGAGCAATCCGTGAACAACCAGCTGCCTGTGACGTGGATTTCATGTTCGGGTGACACCGCCGGCCGTGACCACGAGCCGGCCGGCTCTACGATGTGCCGGGTCGCCGACGCGCGACGCGAGGCTCCGGACGGTGCGGCGAAACCGGCCGGGGCCGCTTTTATGCTTGGCTCATCTGGCACCGATTCGGTAGGGAGTGGCCCCTTGGCAGCAGTGAGCAAGGTGTTCGCGGCCAGGCTTGCGGGCCTGGTCGTGCTCGGACCGGACGGGGAATCCATCGGTCGCGTCCGTGATGTCGTGCTCACCATCCGGCTGGGTCGCCAGCAGCCGCGGGTCATCGGCCTGGTCGTCGAGCTGCCGACCCGGAAGCGGATCTTCGTGACCGGAACTGCCCGTCTGCGGCGGTTCGATCAGCGTCCCACCGAGATCCTCGCCCTGGCCCAGGTGCTCGATTCGAAGGTCCGCGTCGACGACCCGGAACTGCCCGAACTCGCCGGGGTCGATTCCGTCGTGGTCGACCTGGGCATCGAACTGACCCGCACCCGCGACTGGCTCGTCGCGCGCGTCGCGGTACGCCAGCACCGAGGCCGGCTCGCGCGGCGCTCGGCCGTACATGTCGTGCAGTGGCAGC
>NZ_LRRH01000034.1 GCF_001646785.1 Rhodococcus phenolicus | reverse complement strand
CCGGGGCGGGAGCCGGCTCGGCGGGAGCGGGGGCCTCGGCCTGCGCGACGGCGGTGTCGGTCGCCCAGACGGCGCGGTCACCCGCGTACAGCACGACGTTGCGGTCGTCCTGCACCGCCAGGCGCACACCTGAGTTGCCGCTGGTCTGCGACGCCCACACCGGCTCGTTGTTCTCCTTGTAGACGACGAAGTTGCCGTCCTCCTGAACATCGGCACGCACCGCGCCGGAGCCGTTCGTCATGGCAGCCCACACGGCCTTGCCACCCTCGTTCAGCACGAGGTTGCCGTCCTGCTGCAGCGTGAGGCTGTAGGCACCGTTGTCGGACTTGAGTTCCTGGCCTACGCCGAGGCTCTGGCCTGCGTTGAGAGAGCTCACCGCTTCCCTTTCGGATCGATGTAACACGGTCGGCGCCCACCCGGAGGTGGCTGCCGAGACGAACAGTACAGAGCGGTCGTCCGGTGCAGGTGGATTGGACACGCGTCCCGCGTGTTCCGGGGGCGCGCATCACAATCGGCGGCCGAACGCGGTTCGGCCACGGAGGGCTCGGGGCCTCAATCCAGTGTTCGAACGAAGGCGCCGATCTCGGCGACCGCCCGGGCACCCTCGGGAACCACCGCGGACGCGGCCTGGAACACGTGCACCTGACGCTCCCAGATCTGCAGCTCGCACGGCACCCCCGCGGCGCCGAGCCGCTGCGCCATCAGTTCGGCGTCGGCGAAGGTCATCTCGTGCGAGCCGGTCTGGATCAAGGTGGGAGGCATACCGGTCAGGTCGGCATCGACGGGTGATCCGACCGGCGCATGGCCGCCGCCACGAGCCGCGTCCACCCGGTCGATCAGGGAGGTCAGGGCGGGCACGGCTCGCCGCGGAAACAGGGCACAGTGGCGCGAATTCGAATGATCGAGCTTGCCGTGCGGATCGAGGTCGGTCAGCGGTGACAGGGCGACGATGCCGGCGGGCCGGCCCAGGCCCAGGCGCAGGGACTCGAGGGCCACCGCGAACGCGAGGAACCCGCCCGCGGAATCACCCGCGAGCACGATCCGTTCGATCGGCCGGCCCTGATCGAGAAGCCAGCGAAGGCCCGCGACGCCGTCCTCGACCGAGTCTCGGATGGGATGACCGGGCAGCAGCCGGTAGCCGACGTTGAGCACCGGGGCGCCGGTGGCGGCGGAGATCCGCGACACCATCTGCCGGTGGGTGCCCAGACCGCAGCACAGGAACGCGCCGCCGTGCAGGTACAGGATGGTCGGCCCACCGGGTACCGCCGGGTCGACGCCGGGACCGGAAAGGTACTCCGCCGCACAGGACGGCAACCGCACCGCGCGACGTCGGGTGCCGGGCACCTGCGCCAGCGGGAACGCGAGCCGCTCGACGAGGGTGGCCGGCCACGGAAGCGCCGGCGCCAGTGCCCACGCATCGATGGCGGGACGGACGGTGCGGCGCACGGACTCGGACAGGAGCCGGGAGGGAAGGCTGACACCGGCGAACTCGCGGACGTGGATCGGGTGGGCGGTCACGAGACGGGGCGGGAACGCATCGTGCGACAGTGCGGTGCTCATGCGCGGACCTCCTCCTCGTTGCTGCTCTCGCTCGCCCCTTCCCCGGTGAGACGTTTGTTCGACTTCGGTTTCTCGACGGTACGTCGGTCGTACCATCGTGCCCAGGGTCGTAACTGGATAGAGATCCTCGCGAAAGGGGCAATGCAGGTGGGAATCATGCCCGTTACGGATTCGATATTCCTGTTCGCCGAATCCCGCGAACACCCCATGCACGTCGGATCCGTCCAGCTGTACACCCCGCCCGAGGACGCCGGGCCCGACTACGTCGCCGACCTGTACGCCCGCATGGTCGCGTCCACCGACGTCGACCCCCTGTTCCGCAGGCGGCCCGGGGATCCGGTCGCGAGTCTCGGGCACGTGTGGTGGACCGTGGACCGCGACATCGACCTCGACTACCACGTGCGGCACTCGGCGCTGCCCGCACCCGGCCGGTTGCGGGAGTTGTTCGCCCTGGTCTCCCGGCTGCACAGCACGCTGCTCGACCGGCACCGGCCGTTGTGGGAGATGTACCTGATCGAGGGCCTCGCGGACGGTCGTTTCGCGTGGTACTCGAAGGTGCACCATTCTCTGCTCGACGGGGTGTCGGCGCTGCAACTGCTGCAGCGCACGCTGACCGCGGATCCGGAGGACGACGAGCCCCACGTCCCGTGGCATCTGTCGCGCCGGGGCGCCCCGGCAGGTTCGGGGAACGGATCGTCCGGATCGCTGCTCGGATCGGCGTGGTCGCTGACCGGCGATCTCGTGGGCGCGGTTCCGGCGGCGATGCGGATCGGGCGGCTCGCCGTCGGACCGCACGAGGTCGCTCTGCCGTACGAGGCGCCCCGCACGATGTTCAACGTGCCGATCGGCGGTGCGCGACGGTTCGCCGCGCAGTCCTGGAGCCGCGAGCGCATCGAGCGGGTGCGCCGCGCCGCAGACGTGACCGGCAACGACGTCGTCCTGGCGATGTGCGCCGGTGCGCTGCGGGCGTACCTGAGCGAACACGACGCGTTGCCCGACGAACCGCTGATCGCGATGGTGCCCGTGTCGCTGCGACCGAAGGACCGGCCGGGCGACGGCGGCAACAGCGTCGGGGTGACGTTGTGCAATCTCGGTACCGACCACGCGGACCCGCTGGATCGGGTCGCCGTGATCGCGGCGTCGATGGAACAGGGCAAGGCGCTGTTCGGGGACATGACGGTACTGCAGTCGCTCGCGTGGTCGGGGCTGACGATCTCACCGCTCGGCCTCGCGTCGGTGCCCGGTTTCGTCCGGCTGACGCCACCGCCGTTCAACATCATCGTCTCGAACGTGCCCGGCCCACGGAAACCGCTGTACTGGAGCGGTTCCCGGCTGGACGGGATCTATCCGACATCGGTGGTCATGGACGGTCAGGCATTGAACATCACGGTGACGAACACCGCGACGACCGTCGATTTCGGTGTGGTGGGCTGCCGTCGCACGGTGCCGAGCCTGCAGAGGATCGTGCTGCATCTGCACGACTCGCTCCTCGAACTCGAAGCGGCCCTGCAGTTGTCGTGACGGCCCGACCGTCCCGATGCACCCTCACGTCCGCGGGCGCTGCGAACAGATGATGCTCGCAGGTGAGTTCGATCGAGCGTGCATCTGCCCGGTGAGTACGACGGCCTTGCCCTCGATCTCCCCTCGGTCGAGGCATTCCAGTGCCCGAGGTAGATCCTCGAATTCGAATCGGGCCCCCACATACGGATCGACCACACCGTCGGCGATCATCCGTTCCAGGGAAGCCGCCTGCTGTTTCATCAGTCGGGAGTCGACCTCGAGGAAAGCTCCGAAAGCGGCACCCACGACGCTGATGTTCCGCAGTAGGAGCCGGTTGACCTCGATGGACGGAATCTTCCCGGCGGCGAAGCCGACGACGAGCAGACGACCTTCGGGAGCGAGGCTCCGAACGGCCTCGCCGAACAACCAATCACCCACCGGATCGAGCACCACGTCGACGCCGCGCCCGCCGGTCATCTCCCGGATCGTTGTTGCGAATCCTGGTTCCAGTACCACGGTTTCGTCGGCGCCCGCAGCTTCCGCGATGTGGGTTCGATGTGAAGCGGACACCCCGGCGACGACTCGGGCCCCGAGGCCCTTTGCGACCTGGACGGCCGCCGTGCCGACTCCGCCGGCGGCTCCCATGACGAGTACCGTCTCGCCGGGTGTGAGGCCGCCTCGTCGCGACAGTGCGAAATGCACGGTGTGGTAGTTGACGACCATGGCCGCGGCTGTTTCGAAGCTCACGGAGTCGGGAGTCGGTACGAGCGAGTTCGCCGGCACCACGGCTTGTTCGGCGAACCCGCCCTGCCAGACGAATGCAGCAGCGCGGTCGCCGGCCTGCCATCCCGAACCCTCCGGTGCGCTGGCAACTGTTCCTGCAACCTCGCAGCCGGGGACCACGGGAAGCGCGGGTCTGTGCTGATAGAGGCCCTTCGTCATCAGCAGATCGGGGAAGTTCACACCCACGGCCTCGACCTGCAGGAGAATCTCGTCGTCGGTAGGACGTGGGGTCTCGGCCGTCGTGAGGGTCAGGCCGCGGGGGCCGGTGTAATCGCCCAGTTCGAACGCTCGCATGGCTCACTCCAGGGTTGCGGTGCAGGAATCATCGGATTTCGGGTCTCACGCGGCGTACGCGAGATAGATCGATTCGCCCACCATGGCGGGCCTGTCCTGCCCACGAAGGTCGACCCTCACGGCGATCTTGTACTGGACTCCGCCGTCGCTGCGGAGGTGTGCCTCCGTGAGCCGTGCTGCCAAGCGGATCTCCGAGCCGACAGGAACGGGGTTGGTGAACCGTACCCGATCGATGCCGTAGTTCGTGCCGCGTACCTGATCGGTCAGGGTCAGGAGTTGTTCGAGCAATCGGGGGACCAGGGACAGCGTGAGGTATCCGTGTGCGACGGTGGACCCGAACGGGCCGGACGATGCCTGTTGCGGATCGACGTGGATCCATTGATGGTCGTCCGTGGCGTCGGCGAAGGTGTCGATTCGCTGCTGATCGACCGTCATCCACTCGGTGCACCCGAAGTCGTGATGTCCGAACGCGGTGAGTTCTCCGACGGTGGTCGTCAAGGCCGGCACAGTGAATCCTTTCCTCGGGCAATCCGATTCGGTGGCAACAGCACGGGATGTCCGCGCAGTCCGGTGTCCGTGATCGTGCGGGGATGCACTTCGTCGGGCCGTCCGATGGGGCGAGGCCACCTGTGCGGTCGAGCCCGGGGTTTCGTGGGTGCACTCGGCGCCGGCGAGGGTGGCGCCGACCGTTCCGAGTGCGAGCCCGGCATAACGCTCGGCCAGTTCGTCGGGGGAGAGTTCACCGCCGGGGCGGTACCAGCTTGCGATGGAGTAACCCATGTTGATGACGGCTCGTGCGGCCTCGCGCGGGTGTGGGGTGGTGAACGCACCGACGGCGACACCGCGGTCGATGACCTCGTGGAACAGTTGCTCCTGGTGGTCGCGCAAGGTGATCACCAGCCGCCGTCCCACGTCGTCGAGACTTCGAATCTCCGATGCCCCGATCAGGGCTTCGGAGCGACGGCTCGTGTGGAACAGTACCCAGGTCCTCACGAGCGCTTCGAGTTGCGACGCCGGGGTTCCGTCGGCTCGGAGCACGGCTCTCCGTGTCAGCGAGATGGCATCGCCGAGTATCTTCTCCATGATTTCCTGGAGAATGATCTGCTTGGAGGGAAAGTGGTGATAGATCGAGGCGGGGGTGATCCCGCGTCCCGGGCGATGTCTCGCACGGAGGTGCCGTGGTAGCCGAGACGCTGGAAGTTCTCGACCGCTGAATCGAGGATGCTCTCGCGGACGGTTACGGATTCTGCCTCCGAGCGTGTCGGTTCGCTGCGGCGGTCGCGGCCATCGGGCGTCGACTCACCCACGGCGCAGTTCCCGGCGCAACAGTTTGCCGCTGGCGTTTTTGGGGAGTTCGTCGAGAACGACCACGGATCGCGGATATTTGTAGGCGGCCATGCGGTCCCGGCAGAAGGCGATCAGCTCGTCCTCGCCGACGGTCGCACCCGGGACGAGGGAAACGAAGGCCTTGACGGTCTCGCCGCGATATTCGTCCGGTACCCCGACGACTGATGCTTCACGCACCGCGGGGTGCCGGTAGAGGACGTCTTCGACGTCGCGCGGCACGACCTTGTATCCGCCGGCATTGATCAGGTCCTTGATCCGGTCCACCACGAACAGCCACCCGTCCTCGGTCATCTTGCCGAGGTCGCCGGTGTGCAACCATCCGTCGCGGATGGCGTGGGCGGATTCATCCGGTAGTTGCCAGTATCCCGGTACCACCATCGGTCCTGCGACGACGATCTCGCCGGCCTCACCCGGCTCGAGATCCCGGCCGTCGACCGGGTCGACGATGCGGATCCGTGCGCCGGGGACGGGAACTCCGACGGACAGGGCACCGCTGTCGAGATCTGTCGGCGGATCGGCATGGGGCGGCCCGAGGTGGGTCGGAGACGTCGTCTCGGTCATCCCGTACGCACCGCGCAGTGTCCATCCCGAGGCGGCGCGGATCCGATCGACGAGCGCTCGGCTGACGGGGGCTCCTCCAGAAGGGGTCTTGGTCAGGGAGGAGACGTCGACTCGGTGAAGGGAGGGATGGTTGGTCAACGCGATGAATGCGGTGCACGCACCGATCATGAAGGTGCCCCGCCGCTGTTCGATCGCGCGCAGTGTCGTTTCGGCGTCGAAACGGTGCATCAGTACGAGCGGGGCGCCGCTGATGATGTGCACGCCGAAGCCGGCGACGAGTCCGGTGATGTGGAAGACCGGTGCGAGGCCGATGATGACGTCCTGTTCGTGCCGCAGATCCCACCATCGGGTGTACACCGTGGAGCTGTGCACCATGGCGCTGTGCAGGTTCATCGCTCCCTTGGAGCGTCCCGTTGTCCCGGAAGTGTAAGTGAGCGAAGCGATGTCGTGAGCGTCCGGTTCCGTGGGAGCGGGCCGGCGATCGCGGAATTCCCCCATGAGCGATCGCCAGTCCGAGGTGTCGGGGAAGACCCTCGGAGGCGGCACCTGAGAGTCGATCGCGGCGGGCATCGTCGCGTCCGGAGTCATGTCGAGGGGGTGGGTGGTGACCACGGTGTGCAGTGACGTTCGGGGGCGGATGTCGGCAACCACCGATTCGTAGAGTTCGCCGAGGCAGACCAGGGCGGTCGCGCCGGAGTCGGAGAGTATGTGCAGGAGTTCGTGGGCGCGCAGCATCGGATTGACCGCGACGGGGACGGCGCGCAACTTCCACGCCGCCAGGAGGGCGACCAGCCACTGCGGATCGTTCTGCAGGTAGATCGCGACCCGTTCGCCCGCTGTCACTCCGTTGTGGTGCAGAGCGACGGCCAACGCGTCGGCGGCTCGGTCGATGTCCGCGAAGGTCAAGGTGGCGTCGAAGTAGTGAACCGCGGCGTCGCGGGGACGGGTGGCCACATGCTCGTTCCATGCGGCGAGCATCGTCGGGTGCGGTCCGGTCAGGTCGGAGGACACGGATGCCGGGTAGTGCTTCGTCCATGGGGATGTGGCTGCATCCATTCGATTCACCATTCTTCACCTCGACTGTGTCCGGGTGCGTCACCCGGTGCGGTGGTACTCCGGTGGGCCGGCGTAGAGAAGCAGGAGCGCGGCTCGTTCTCTTGCATCGTGGAACCCGAACGATCGTTTGTCAAGATCGCATCTCTCGCGAAGTTGCCCAGTTTGAACTGGCAAAACAAACCACTTTTACCGAATCGGTTGACAATCGATCGTTAGGCGGTCCACGATCTCCGGCAATGACCTGGATCACACTTTCATCCTGGAGGTCCGACATATGACGACACAAGACGTGGGAGATCGATCCTCTCGGATCGCGGTCGATCGGGGCCATCGGAAGTCGCGCAGGGCTGCGCTCGCGGGCGGTGTCGGCACCCTGATCGAGTACTACGATTTCAGCCTCTACGGCTACATGGCAGTCGTCATCGCTCCCATGTTCTTCCCGAGCGACGATCCGATGACGTCGCTGCTGTCGGCGCTGGCGGTGTTCGGAACGGCGTACCTGATCCGACCGCTGGGCGGAATCGTGTTCGGCCATATCGGTGATCGCTTCGGGCGTAAGAAGGCCCTGATGGCCACGCTGATCTGCATGGGTGTCGGCAGCACGGCAATGGGTCTGCTTCCGACGCCCGCGCAGATCGGGATCTGGGCAACCGTTCTTCTCGTCCTGATCCGGGTGATCCAGGGCTTCTCCGCCGGCGGGGAAGTGGGAGGCTCCGCCACCTTCATCTCGGAATCGACACCGCCCCACCTCAAAGCCACCTACGGATCGTTCACACCGCTCGGCTCCACTGGAGGTTTCGCGCTCGCAGCTGCGGTCGCGGGTATCGTCTCGGCCCTCACCACGGGCGTGCAGATGGAATCGTGGGGATGGCGTATCCCGTTCCTGCTCGCTCTGCCGCTGACGTTGTTCTGCCTGTGGGTTCGTACTCGTGTCTCGGAGACCCACGACGTTTCGGAAAGTTCCGACGCGCCTCACAGTCCCGTCGGATCCGTCTTCCGGAGGCAGCCACGAGCGCTTCTCCAGGCCACCGCGATCAGTGCTGCGGTCAACGGAACCGCCTACATAGGCTTGACCTACATGGCAATCCACCTTTCCAAGCAGCTCGGTTACGACACATCGCCCGTCTATTGGGTGACCACACTCGCGATCGGCATCGCGGCATTGAGCATGCCGCTGGGGGGATTGCTCGGCGATCGAATCGGACTGACCCGCCTGATGACTCTGGGATTCGCCGGTTTCGTCGTGCTCACCTATCCGATGATGGGCATCATGCAGCACAGCTTGTTCATCGCGGCGGTCGCGTTCATCGTGATCATGATGAACTCCGTTGCCACGCAGGTGGGTGCCTACACCCTGCTTCCTCAGCTCTTCGACAAGCGCTCCCGATACACCGGTGTCGCCATGGGCTGGAACCTCGGTGTCATCATCGCCGGCGGGTCCGCACCGTTCTTCGCGGTCTGGCTCGTGGAGCAGACCGGAAACATCCTTGCGCCATCGTTCTTCGTCATCGCGCTGGCGCTCGTCGGCCTGCTCGCGGTGACGACGATTCGCGGCAGGCACACGACGGAGACCGCGGACGGATCCGGCGGCGCCGGGTAGATCACGAACTCGGATCCGGTGGTACGGGTGGTCATATCGAGGTGACCGTCCGGTCCCGCCGTCCGGCCCGGTGACCGCCGAACAGGTGATCACCGGGCCGGACCGCGAGTGTGCACCGAGCCGGAGCCTCGACGACGCCGAACGTGCGGAAAAGCTGCTTCGGCCGGTGAGCGCTGCAGGACGGAGGCTCCCACTCGAACACACACCGTAACCACCACAGGGGGCGACGATGGAACGGCGAGCATGGCACGACGAACTCTCCAGGAAGCAGGTACTGGGGATTCTGGCGGTGCTGGAACACTGCGAAGAAGCCGGGGGTGGAAAGACGTTCAAGGAAGCGTTGGTTCACGCGATATCCACCCACTTCGGAGTCCGGGACGTCACGTTCTTCCACGGGAGGACATATGCGGAGATATTCGACGATCCGGCGCCCGTCCTGACCGGCGTGGCAGCACCGCTGCTCCCGGTCTATCACGAACAGTGGCGGGACAAGGACGTCTTCGCGTTGCCTCGATCCCGCCGCGTGCTGACCTCCTGCGGATTCGCCACGCTGGACGAGCTGCCGAGGCTACCGTCCCCGCAGCATTCCTATGTCGTCGACTACCTGCGCCCCAACGATATCGGCACCGCATCTGCCATCCACCTTCCGCTCGCCGATGGTCAGGCGCTGGTCGGAATGTTCGACAAAGTACGCTCGTGGGACAGGTCCGACCTGATCGCGATGCGCGTACTGGCACGCCACTTGCGCTCGCGCACAACAACGGTCGTCGTCACGGACAATCCGGTGGATACGCTGGGGAACCTCACCCGGCGTCAGCTCGAGGTCGCGGAGCTGGTCGGCCACGGGCTGAGCAACGCCGAGATCGCCGAGAGATTGTCCCTGTCGGAGTTGTCGATCAAGAAGTACATGAGCCGGATCTTCGACGCCACGCGCCTACGCAATCGGTCGGAACTGGCGATCGCGGTGCTGCGCCGCGACCGAGGGCCGCGGGCACAGCACCGTGATCGGGAAGCCGATGCAGCTGTGTAGGCGATGACGTTCACGTCGTTCGGGGACCTCCGCGTCGGAGATGCCGAGAACATCCCGCGTGGCCCGACCGGTTGCGGTCGACGACTCGCGACGCCGGCCCTCGTCAGCCTCGGCCGAGCTCGGCTTCGTACTTCTTGGTCATGTGCTCGACGGCCTTGACGTGTTCGGCGGCCTGCCCCTCACGAACCGCTTGCGCGCGCTCGGCCGCGTCGATCATCGGCTGCGCCTGGCCCTGGAAGTACGGCATGACATCCTGGGCGAACAACTCGTAGGAGCGGCGGGTGGCCCGGGGGTCCGCCCAGTCGTGGCCCTGGATGAGCAGGGTGCCGAATCCGCCGGACTGGTCGATCAGACGCTGGACCTGGGCGCGTGCCTCTTCCGCGGTGCGGATGACGCCGATGCCGGAGGTGTTGATGAAGTCGATCATCTCGTGCTTGTTCGTGCCCCGCACATCCATCTGCGGAAAAGCCGCCACGTGCTGGAGGTAGTTGAACCAGTATTCGATTCCGTGCTCGACGTCCGCGTAGGCCTGCTCCTTGGTCTCGGCCACGTGGAACGGGCCCACCAGACGCCACGTGGATCGATCCACCTCGTCGCTGCGTCCGGCCTGGGCCGCGAACTCCTCGAGCAGACCCCAATGATGTTGCAGAGCGCTGAAACCGTCGGCGGTCAATGTTGCTGCAATGGAGAGCAATCCGATCCCGTACTTGCCTGCCAGGCGCGCCCCGGTCGGAGATGCGATCGCAGCCACCACGACGTCGAAGAGGGGGTCCGAGTAGGGTGCCATCTGGATCTTCGCGTCGAACAGTTCATGTGTGCGGGTCTTGGCGGAGACGGTCTCGCCCCGGAGCAGCCGCATGATGATGTCGGTGTTCTCCGCCAGCAACTCGCGGGTGTCGATCTGCGACAGACCGAGCATCGCCGCATCGGTCGGAAGGGAACCGGGACCCAGCCCGAACAGCACCCGGCCTCGAGTCAGGTGATCGAGCATGACCATTCGTTCCGCCGCCCACAACGGGTTGTGATACGAGACCGAGGTGACGCCCGTGCCGAGCTTGATCCGGCTGGTGCGCTCGCCTGCAGCCGCGATCATGATCTCGGGGGACGCGTAGATCTCGGCACCGGCCGAGTGGTGCTCACCGAACCATGCCTCGTCGTATCCCAGCTGTTCGAGATACTGCACCAGCTCCAGATCGCGCTGCAGGAGCAAAGTGGGATTCTGTCCCGGCTCGTGGATCGGGGCGAGGAAGATTCCGAACTTCAACCTGCTCATACGGTGCTCCCTTGTCGGTGAGGTGAGGGGTACGAGGCAAAGCTATGGTTCGGGACACGGATGGGACAGTCCGCAAAGGTGGACACTGCCCGGTGATGGATCGGGGCCGCCCGCTGCTGCCGAGCGTTCCGTGTGGATTCGTGTTCGTGCGACGGACACGAATCCACACAGAAGTGTCGAGGTGTCGGGCCGAAATGATCAGGGAGCGGTGTGCAGGACGTCGACGAGTTCGCGTTCGAGCGCGACGAACCCCGGCTCGGTCAACGTCGCGAGGGTCCGCGGCCGGGGCAGCGGGACCCGGACCTCGTGCCGGATGCGGGCCGGTCGCGGGGACAGCACCAGCACCCGGTCCGACAACAGCACCGCCTCGCGCACGTCGTGCGTGATCATCAGGACGGTCCATCGGTCGCGCATCCAGACCTCCTGCAACCACAGTTGCATGTCGGTGCGGGTCAGCGAATCCAGCGCCCCGAACGGCTCGTCGAGCAGCAGTACGTCGCGACCCTGAACGACCGTGCGCGCCAAGGCTGCCCGCTGGCGCATTCCCCCGGACAGTTCCCCGGGGCGCGCATCCTCGAATCCGGCGAGCCCGAACGCGGGGAACAGCGCCGCCGCCCGCGCCCGTGCGTCGGCACGGGACATCCCCTGCACCTCGAGACCGAGCGCGCAGTTGTCCACGACGCTGCGCCACGGGAACAGCAGGTCCTTCTGCGGCATCAATGCGGCCCGCCCCGGTGCCGCCGGTTCGCCACCGACGGTGACGCTGCCGGAATCGGGGGCGTCGAGGCCGGCGATCAATCCGAACAGGGTGGACTTGCCGGAGCCGCTCGGCCCGATCACCGAGACGAATTCGCCTCCGGCGACGTCGAAGTCGATACCGTCGAGCACCGGACGGCCGCCGAAGGAACGGTGCACCGCGTCGGCGGTCACGGCGCTCATGGACGGCTCCCGGGGGTCAGGGCCCAGGGTGCGACGATCCGCTCGACCAGAAACGTGAGCAGATACAGGGCCAGTGACACCGCGGCGGTGACGAGCACCGCGGCGAGCACCAGATCGGTGCGGAACGAGTTCTTCTGGGTGCTCATGTAGATGCCCAGTCCGGATGTCGCCCCGACATACTCGGCGAACACCGCGCCGACGACCGCGTAGGTGATGCCGATGCGCAGCGCCGTGAAGAACCGCGGCAGCGCCGACGGCAGCCGCACGTACCGGAACACCTGGCGCCGGGACGCCCCCATGCTGCGCAGCAACGCCCCCGCCTCGCGGTCCGCGGCGGCGAATCCCTCGATGAGCCCGATCGCCATGGGAAAGAACGTCGCCAGCGCGATCACCAGGATCTTCGGGAGCAGCCCGAAGCCGAACCAGATGATCATCAGGGGCGCGATCGCGATGATCGGCAGGGTCTGCGACACCACGAACAACGGCACCAGCGCGCGGCGCAGCCACGGCGAGAAGTCCACGACGATCGCCAGGGCCCACGCGACCACGAGGGACACCGCGAACCCGACGATCGTCACCTGCAACGTCGACCACGTGTGCGTGACCAGATCGGCCCGGTGCGCCCACCCCTGCCCGAGGACCCGGGCGGGGGAGGGCAGCACCTGCGGGCGGATCCCCGACCCCGTCACGTACAGCTGCCAGAGCGCGACGAGAGCGAGCACCACGACCGCGGCCGGAGCGGCCGTGCGGATCCAGCGACGCGGCGACGGATCAGGGCTGGAGGTAGTCATCGGTGAAGTACGTCGACCAGTCCGGTTCCTCGGTGAGCGGCCGGCCGTCGGGACCGGCGAGCAGACCCTTCTCGTACAGGAACCGCGAGTAGCCGGTCCAGCGCTCGAGGCTCTGGGTCCCGACCGTCCCGTTCTCGTCGCGCAACTGGTTCGCCGAGAGCATGCGCTGACTCTCGTAGACGAGGGCCTCGTCCTCGAACGCGCCGGGGTTGGCGTCGACGAGATCCTTCGCCGCGCGGTCGGGATCGTCGGCGGCGATCTCGTAGCCGCGCTGCACGGCCTGGACGAACGCGCGGGCCTGTTCCGGGTGCGCCGCGAGCCAGTCCTCGTTGCCGCTGATCACGATCGCGTAGGCGTCGGGGAAGCCGTGGTCCGTGTAGGAGAAGTAGCGCATGGGCAGGCCGCGATGTTCGGCCTCGATGCCCTCCCACGCCAGGTAGGACGCGGTGAAGTCGGCGGTGCCCGAGTACACCGCCTCGTACGCGGAGGTGCCGAGCGTGACGGAGGTGAACTCGCCGCGCCCGCCGTCGTTGCGGATGACCTGGCGGAGCGTCTCCTCGTCGCCGGGGTCACCGAACCCCGCGTAGGTGTGCCCGTCGAGGTCCTTCGGGCTCGCGAGATCTGCGCGGTCCGCGCGGACGGCGATGCCGGTCGCCCAGTGCTGCAGCGGGGCGAGCACCGAGACGGTGCGCGACCCGGCGGCGCGGGCGAAGGTCGTCATCCCCTGGGTGGAGATGCCGAACTCGGCGTTGCCCGCGTCGACGAGGGTGTCCGGGGTCGTGTTGTTGTACGGCAGGATCTCCACGTCGAGACCGGCGTCGGCGAACAACCCCTCCTGCATCGCCACGTACAGGCCGGTGTGGTTGGTGTTCGGCGTCCAGTCCAGGGCGAAACGGATCGTGTCGCCGGAGGAGGTCGGGGAGCAGGCCGGGACCAGCGCGAGTGCGGTGACCGCGACCAGGAGAGCGGTGAGGCGGCGCAGGTTCACGGGGCGGGCCATTCCTGCCGGTGCAGAGCGGTGTCCCAGAACATCAGCTCGTAGCGGGTGGCCACGGTGAACGCGTCGAGCATCGCGGCCCGGTCGGCGTCGGTGGCGGCGGCCGCCGCGGCGTCGACGAGTTCGCGGGCCGTCGCGACCGACGCGTGGAACTCGGGAGCGTCGTAGGCGGTGACCCACTGCGCGTACGGGTGCTGTGGGTCGGCGGCGAGGACCCCGGAGGCCCGGGCGGCGAGGTCGCGACCCACCTCGGCGTAGATCCAGAAGCACGGCAGCACGGCGGCGGCACCGACCGCGTACGGCTCGGTGGCGACGGTCGCCGTCAGATACGACACGTACCCGAGGCACGCGGGGGAGTGCGTGGGGGCACCCTCACCGGGCGGCAGGACTCCGCCGGTGAGCAGGCTCGAGTGCAGTGCCGACTCCTCGGTGGCGGCCACGGCGGCGCTCGTCGCCCAGAACGCGGCGGTGGCCGGATCGGGTGACTTCGCCGACAGCAGCGCGAGGGCCTTGGCGTACCCGGCCAGGTACAGCGCGTCCTGTTCGATGTAGAAGCGGAACGCGTCGAGCGGCAGCGTTCCGTCGCCGAGGCGGTGGAGGAACTCGAGGTCGTCGATCGACCGGCGCAGCGCATCGGTGTGCTGCCACATCCGGTCGGTGAAACGGCCGGTGGTCACGGATGGTGAAACGTCAACGGACACAAGCATTCCGGGACATCCCTTCGTCAGAATTACCTGATCAGGTTCTACGGGTGTGATCTCAGCCCCGCTCGTGCGGAGCACCCCGTGTCGGACGAACGCGACCATAGCAGGCGCTCCGGGGGACGTGACCTGCGGGCCACCGGCGCCACCCGGCGGGTACACCCGGGAGAATGTCCCGGCAATCGGTTCCGTGAAGAGAAAACAAGCTGTATGTTTGGCGATCGTCAGCACGGTCGCCACCGGTGTGAAGTTTCCCGACGATTCCGTGCGACGACCATGCTGCGAGACCTCCCGGCTCGCGCTCGGGCGGTCGCGGGACGGTGTCGACGGCGACTCCGCCTGCGCACAGTGATGGGGAAAGGTGGAAGACGGGATGCGGGACGTCGAGGATTCCGGACGGTCGGATCTCGGGAATCTGCCGCGACTGATCGCGAACGTTGTCTCGCGTGACCCCGAGCGGGTGGCTCTGGTCCGCGACGGAGCGGTCGTCACCTACGCCGGGCTCAACGAGGAACTGGCCGCACTCGGCGCCGCCATGGGCGACGCGATCGGACCCGATGCGCTCGTCCCCGTCGTGCTGACCGGCCTGCTGCCCGGACTCGCCGGGACCGGTCCCGACGACGTCGCCGTCGCCCTCGCCGAACTGTCCGACGACCTCGCCGCGTTCGCGGCCGAGGAGCAGGCACCGGAACCGGTGCGACCGGAGACGCTGCCCGCGGCCTTCGCCGTGCAGGCCGCCGCGACGCCCGATGCCGTGGCCGTCGAGTTCGAGGGCGTCGAGCACACCTACGGCGACCTCGCGGACCGGTCCCGGCGCCTGGCCCGCCACCTCGTCGCGTCCGGCGTCGGCCCGGGCGTCACCGTCGCCGTCGCGTTGCGGCGCTCGTTCGATCTGCTCGTGGCCGTGTACGCGGTGCTCGAGGCGGGCGGCGCGTACGTGCCGCTCGATCCCGACCACCCCGCCGAGCGGTTGACGTACATCCTCGACGTCGCCGAGCCCGCGGTTCTGCTCACCGGGTCCGCTGCACCGGTGCCCGTGCCCGAGGGCATCGAGGTGCTCGACGTGTCGGCACTCGAGCTTGGGTCCGTGTCGGCGGAGCCGCTCACCGATGCCGAACGCCGGCGTCCGCTGCACGCGGCCGACACCGCCTACGTCATCTTCACCTCCGGATCCACCGGACGCCCGAAGGGTGTCGCCGTCAGCCACGAGGCGATCGTCGCGAACCTGCGCTGGCGGCAGGATCGGTACCGGCTCGACTCCGCCGACGTGGTGCTGCACAAGACCCCCGTCACGTTCGACGTGTCCGTGTGGGAGTTGTTCTGGCCGTTGCAGACCGGGGCGCGGCTCCTCGTCGCCGCGCCCGAGGGGCACCGGGACCCGCGCTACCTCGCGGACCTCATGCGCGATCGCGGTGTCACCGTCGCACATTTCGTGCCGTCGATGCTCGCGGTGTTCGTCACCGAAGCCGAACTCGATTCGCTCACCTCGCTCCGGTACCTGTTCGCGTCCGGCGAAGCGCTGCCGGCGCGCATCGCCGTGCTGGTCCGGGAGTTGCTGCCCGCGGTGGCGGTCCACAACCTGTACGGCCCCACGGAGGCGGCCGTCGACGTGACCCACCACGAGGTCACCGACGCCGACGTCGACTCGGTGCCGATCGGTGCCCCCATCGCCGACACCGATCTGCTGATCCTCGACAGCGCACTGAACTGGGTGCCGGCCGGTGCGCAGGGCGAGCTGTACCTCGCCGGGACGCAGCTGGCCCGCGGGTACGTCGCCCGGCCGGAACTGACCGCCGAACGATTCGTCGCCAACCCGTACGGAGCTCCCGGTGAGCGCATGTACCGGACCGGCGACCTCGTGGTGCGTTCGCGCGGCGGCGAGCTGGAATACCTGGGACGCAGCGACTTCCAGGTCAAGATCCGCGGGCTGCGCATCGAGCTCGGCGAGATCGAGGAGACCCTCACCCGGCAGGACGGCATCGCACAGGCCGCCGTGCGCGTGCACGGCGACGACACACTGGGCGATCGGCTCGTCGCGTACGTGCGGCTGCACCCGGCCGCCTCGTGGGACGAGGACGCTCTCGTCGCCGCGCTCTCCGCGTCCCTGCCGGACTACATGGTTCCCACCGCGTACTGCGTGCTCGACGAGTTCCCGCTGACCACGAGCGGCAAGCTCGACCGCGCGGCGCTGCCTGCGCCCGCGGCGCCGGTGCCGGCCGACGACGACCGCCTGCCCGAGACGCCCACCGAAACGGTGGTGGCCGCGGTGTTCGCGGAGATGCTGGGCCGGGACCGGGTCGGCGGTGACGACGACTTCTTCGCGCTCGGCGGCAATTCGCTCGGCGCGGTCCGCGCGGCCTCCCGCATCTCGGCGCGGCTCGGGCGGCCGCTGTCCGTCCAGGACTTCTTCGACGCCCCGACGGTCAGCGGCGTCGCGCGGCTGGTGGACCGGACGACCGGCGACGACCCGGCCGGCGGAGCCCTGGTCGCCACCCCGCGACCGTATCCGGTTCCACTGGCGCCGGCGCAGACCCGGCTGTGGGTCCTCGACCGCCTCGACCCCGGCTCCGCCCTCTACAACATCCCGCTCGCGGTCCGTCTCACCGGCGACCTCGACGTCGACGCGTTGCAGCAGGCCGTCGGCGATCTCGTGGAGCGGCACGAGGTGCTGCGCACCGCCTACCCGGAGGTGGACGGCGCCGGCACCCAGCTGGTGCTTCCGATCGGCGGCGCCCAGCGGGCCGTCCCGATCGAGACGGTCGGGCCGGACGAGGTCCCGGCCCGGATCGACGCGCTGGTGTCGGAGGGATTCGACATCGCCGAGGCCGCCCCGGTGCGCATCCACCTGCTGCGGGTGGCGGACGACGAGCACGTCCTCGTCGTCGTCGTCCACCACATCGCCGGGGACGGATTCTCGGCGGGGCCGCTCACCCGCGACCTGATGCGCGCCTACGGCGCACGGACGGAGGGAATCGCCCCCGAACGCCTCCCACTTCCGGTGCAGTACGCGGATTACGCACTGTGGCAGCGGGATCGGCTCGGTGACGCCGACGAGCCCGATTCGCTCATCGCGCGGCAGCTGGGTTACTGGCGCGAGGAACTCGCGGGACTGCAGGACCGGCTCGAGCTGCCCACGGATCGGCCGCGTCCGGCGGTGGCGTCGCAGGCCGGCGCCGCGGTCCCCGTGGAGATCCCGGAGGACATCCACCGGGCGGTGACCGAACTGGCCCGCGCGACCGGCACCACCGAGTTCATGGTGGTGCACGCGGCGCTCGCGGTGCTTCTCGCGCGACTGTCCGGAACCTCCGACGTGGCGGTCGGTACCCCCTCCGCCGGGCGCGGCGACGCGGGCCTCGACGAACTCGTCGGCATGTTCGTCAACACGCTCGTGCTGCGCACCCCGATCGACGCGTCGGAGTCGTTCACGCAGCTGCTGGCCCGGGTCCGCGACATCGACCTCGGGGCGTTCGGTCACCAGGACGTGCCGTTCGACTGCATCGTCGAGGACCTCGCGCCGGCGCGGTCGCAGGCCTACCACCCGCTCTTCCAGGTGATGCTCGCATTCCAGAACCTCGGGGTGACGGAACTCGAACTTCCGTCGCTGACCGTCGCCGCCGTCGACGTCCCGACGCGCCGGGCGAAGTTCGATCTCCAGGTCACCCTCGCCGAGCGTTTCGGCGATGACCGCGAGCCGGGCGGCATCCACGGTGAGGTCGCCTACGCGACGGACCTGTTCGACGCAGGCACGGTCGCGGTGTTCGTGCGGCGTCTCGTGCGGATCCTCGCCGAGGCCACCGCCGCACCCGATCGTGCCGTCGGAGACCACCGGCTGCTGGATCGGGCCGAGCTGGGCACCGTGCTCGGGCGGTGGAACTCGACGGATCGGCCGGTGCCGCCGGCCACCGTGCCGCGGCTGCTCGATGCGCAGGCCGCACGCACCCCGCACCTGCAGGCCGTCATCGACGACGACGGCGTCCTGACCTACGCGGACTTCGCCGCACGGGTGCACCGGACGGCACGCCGGCTCGTCGCCGCCGGGGTCGGCCCCGAGCGCACCGTCGCGATCGTCGCACCGCGCTCGACCGAGCTGCTGGTGGCGGCCCACGCGGTTCTGCACGCCGGTGGCGCGTACGTCCCGGTCGATCCCGATCAGCCCGCCGCACGCACCGAGCGAGTGCTCGCCGCGGCACGTCCTGTGGCGGTGCTCGTCGGATCCGGTGTCGACTGGCACGACGGGGACCCCGCGGTGCCCGTGTTGCGGATCGGCGACGTCCCCGACGTCGGCGACGGACCGCTCCACGACGCGGAACGGCTCGCGCCGCTGCGTCCCGACAACACGGCATACGTGTTGTTCACGTCCGGGTCGACCGGCGAACCGAAGGGCGTCGCCGTGCCGCATCGGGCGGTGGTCAACCAGCTGCTGTGGATCGCGGATCTGCTCCGGATCAGCGTCGCCGATACCGTCCTGTGGAAGACCCCCGCGACGTTCGACGTGTCGGTGTGGGAGATGTTCGCGCCCTTGGCATCCGGTGCCCGGATGGTGGTGGCCCCGCCGGACGCGCACCGCGACCCGCGGCAACTGGCCGACATCATCGCCCGCCGCGCGATCACCCTGACCTCGTTCGTGCCGTCGATGCTGTCGGTGTTCGCGACGACCGTGCCCGACCCGGCGGCGTTGCGGACGCTGCGTGCGGTCGCCGTGGCGGGTGAGGCGCTGCCCGCGGCCACCGTCGGTGCGTTCCGGGCGGTGTCGCGCGCTGCGGTCCACAATCTGTACGGGCCCACCGAGTTCACGGTGCACGCGACCTCGGCCCTGGTGCCGCCGATGCCGTATCCGGCGTCGCGTCCGGTGCCGATGGGACGCCCGGTGTGGAACACCCGGGCGGTGGTACTGGACTCGCGCATGCACCCGGTTCCCGTGGGGGTTCCGGGTGAGCTGTACCTGTCCGGTGTGCAGGAGGCCCGCGGGTACCACGGCCGGCCGGACCTGACGGCCGAACGGTTCGTCGCGGACCGGTTCGGGCCGCCCGGGACACGTCTGTACCGCACCGGCGACGTCGTGCGGTGGACCGCCGAGGGACACCTGCTGTACCTGGGCCGCACCGACTCCCAGGTGAAGATCCGAGGGGTGCGCATCGAGCTCGGCGACATCGAGTCGGCGCTGCTGAACCGGTCGGAGGTGGCGCAGGCGATCGCGACGGTGCATTCCGCCGCCACCGGCGACCGGCTCGTCGCGTACGTCGTCCCGGCACCGGCCGAGGTCGCGGCCGGTGTGGACCCCGAAGCGCTGCGCAGCGCGCTCGTCCGTGTCCTGCCCGCCCACCTGGTGCCGGAGACGATCGTGGTCGTGGACGGTTTCCCGGTCACCTCGTCCGGCAAGCTCGACCGCGCGGCCCTGCCCGCCCCGGTTTTCGCGGCCCGCGAGTTCGTGTCGCCCGCCACCGAGGTGGAGAAGCTCGTCGCGGACGTGTTCGCCGCCGTTCTCGGTGTCGAAGCGGTCGGAGCGCAGGACGATTTCTTCGCGCTCGGCGGGAACTCGCTGTCGGCCACCCAGGTCGCGGCGCGACTCTCCGACGCGCTGAGCGCGGAAGTGACGGTGCGGTCCTTGTTCGACACCCGCACCGTCGCCGAGTTCGCCTCGCTGATCGAGGATTCCGAGTCCGCAGGTGCCGTCGGGGGACCGGTTGCCGGGCCCCGGCCGGAGCGGCTCCCGCTGTCCTGGTCCCAGTCCCGGATGTGGTTCCTCAACCGGTTCGACACCGGTTCGGGCCTGCACAACATCCCGCTGGTCGTCCGGCTGTCCGGGAACCTGCACGTCGACGCCCTGCGCGAGGCGTTCGGTGATGTCGTGGCCCGGCACGAGGTGCTGCGCACCGTCTATCCCGAATCGGACGGCACCGGCCACCAGGTCGTGCTGACCGGGGAGCAGGCACAGCCGCAGCTGCCGGTCCTCGAGCTCCCCGCCGACCGTCTCGACGGGGAGCTGGCAGCCCTCGTCGCCGCCGGATTCGACGTCACCGCCGAGATTCCCGTCCGCGCACGGCTCCTGCACACCGGAGGCGACGAGTACGTGCTCGCGGTGGTCGTCCACCACATCGCCGCGGACGGGTTCTCGGTGGCCCCGCTGATCCGGGACCTCGCGACCGCCTACACCGCCCGGGTCGCCGGGGAGGCGCCCGACTGGGAACCGCTGCCCGTGCAGTACGCGGACTATGCGCTGTGGCAGCGTGAGATCCTCGGCGACGAAACCGATCCGGAATCGAGCCACAGCCGGAAACTGGCCTACTGGCAGGAGCGGCTCGCCGGACTGCCTGCACAACTCGACCTGCCGAGTGACCGTCGCAGGCCCGCGACCGGATCCGGTCGCGGCGGGCAGATCCACGCGACGATCCCGGCCGCGACCCGCGCCGCGATCGACGCGACGGCCGAACGTTCCGGTGCCACACCGTTCATGGTGGTGCATGCCGCGCTGGCATTGCTGCTGGCGCGACTGTCCGGGTCCACCGACATCGCCGTCGGCAGCCCGCTGGCCGGCCGCGGCCACCGGGTGCTCGACGATCTCGTCGGCATGTTCGTCAACACGGTCGTGCTCCGCACCGAGGTCGACCCCGCCGAGTCGTTCGGCGCGTTCCTCTCCCGGGTCCGGGACATCGACCTCGGCGCGCACGCGAACTCCGAGGTGCCGTTCGAGCGGCTCGTCGAGGTTCTCGATCCCGAGCGGTCGCCGGGACGGCATCCGCTGTTCCAGGTCGCGCTGGCCTACCAGAACTTCGCGCGGCAGGAACTCGCGCTGCCGGAACTGACCGTCGCGGAACTGCCGGTCGAGACGCACCTGTCGAAGTTCGATCTGCAGTTCGCGATCGGTGAGACCACCGACGGAAGCGACGGGCCGGGGGCGCTGTCGCTGGTGATCGGCTACGCCACCGACCTGTTCGACGCCGCGACCGTCGAGGTTCTGGCCGAGCGTCTGGTACGGATCCTCGACGCCGTCACCGCAGCGCCCGGCACGGCGGTCGGCGACGTCGAGATCCTGTCGCCCGACGAGCGGGCCGGGGTGCTCGCGTCGGGCCGCCGGGTCGGCCTGCGGCCGCAGGCACTGCCCGACCTGCTCGACGCGGCCGCCTCCGATCCCACCGCGGTCGCGGTGGTGAGCGGCGACACCGCACTGACCTACGGAGCCCTCGACGCCGCGGCGCGCCGGTGGGCCCGGGTGCTGCGCGAAAGCGGGGTCGGCCGAGGCGATCTCGTGCTCGTCGCCGTCCCCAGGTCGGCCGAATCGATCCTCGCGATGTGGGCGGTCGCGCGCTGCGGTGCCGGGTTCGTTCCCGTCGACGTGGACCATCCTGCGGACCGGCTCGCGTACGTCGTCGCGGATTCCGGTGCCCGCGTGGGGCTTACGCTGACCGGGCATCGTCCCGCGTTGCCCGCCGGCCCCCGGTGGCTCGCACTCGACGAGGAGGGCGTCGAGACATTCGCCGCCGCACCGTATTCCGACTCCGCTCGGGATGAATTCCCGCCGGTGCATCCCGGTGACGTCGCATACGTGATCTACACCTCCGGCTCGACCGGCACGCCGAAGGGCGTGACCGTCACACACACGGGCCTGTACAACCTGTGTGTGGAGGTGCGGGAGAGGTACCGGATCGACACGCGGTCCCGCGTGCTGCACGTCGCCTCCCCGAGCTTCGACGCGTCCGTCCTCGAACAGGTCTTCGCGCTCTCGGCCGGCGCGACCGTCGTCGTCGCGTCGGCGCACGAGTACGGCGGCGCCGCGCTCGCCGGGCTGATGCGGGACCGGGCCGTCACCCACGCGTTCCTCACCCCGTCCGTTGCCGCGACCGTCGACCCGGACGGCCTCGACGACTGTCGCGTCCTCGTCACCGGCGGCGAGGCGGTGACCGGCGACGTGGTCGGCCGATGGTCGGCCGGTGGCCGTGCCGTGTTCAACGCGTACGGACCCACCGAAGCGACGATCATGACGCACACCGCCGGCCCGCTGTCGCCGGACGCGCCGATCGCTCTCGGTCATCCCGTGCGCGGAGCAGGTCACCTGGTGCTCGATTCGCGGCTGCGGCCCGCTCCGGTCGGCGTACCCGGAGAGCTGTATCTGGTGGGTGACGCCCTGGCCCGCGGCTATCACCGTCGGTCCGCGCTCACCGCGGATCGTTTCGTCGCCGATCCCCACGGCGGGTGGGGCGAGCGCATGTACCGCACCGGCGACGTGGCGAGCCGTACCGCCACCGGCGAACTCGTCTATCACGGACGCTCCGATTTCCAGGTCAAGATCCACGGACTGCGCATCGAACTCGGCGAGATCGACGCGGTGCTCCTGGCCGACGACGCGGTCGCCGCGGCCGTGACGGTGGGGCGGAACACCGCCCCGCGGCTCGTCTCCTACGTCGTGCCCACGGTCGGACGCGACCTCGACGAGCAGGAACTGCTGCGAGCCGCTGCGTCCCGGCTGCCCGCGCACATGGTGCCCTCGGCGATGGTGGTGCTCGACTCGCTGCCGCTCACCCCGTCCGGCAAGCTGGACCGGCGGGCACTGCCGGCGCCGTCGGTTGTCTCGCGGGCGTTCCGTGCCCCGTCGACCCGGTACGAGCAGGGCGTCGCCGAGATCTACGCGCGCCTGCTCGGCGTCGACCGGGTCGGCGCGGACGACGACTTCTTCGATCTCGGCGGGCACTCGCTGCTGATCCTGTCGCTGGCCTCCGCCGTCGCCGATCGTTTCGGTGTGGAGGTCACGGTCCCGCAGTTGTTCGAGCACGCGCCGGTCTACCGGCTGGCCGGGCTGATCGAGGCCGGAGCACCGGACGCTTCGCCCGCCGCCGAGTGGGAGGGCGACCTCGACCTTGCCGCGGACATCGTCCCGGACGGGATCCCGGCGGCCCGGCCGGACGGCCGGCGCGTGCTGCTCACCGGAGCCACCGGCTTCCTCGGCCGGTACCTGTTGCGGGATCTGCTCTCGCACAGCGGCATGCGGGTGTGGTGCCTGGTGCGGACGAACTCCGAGGCGGAGGGACTGGACCGGATCGAGGCGGGTCTGCGGGCCTTCGGATTGTGGCGCGAGTACTACCGCGGACGGATCGTGGTGGTGCCGGGTGACCTGGCACAGCCGCGCTTCGGACTGTCCGAGACGGAGTTCGACGATCTCGCGCGCGGTGTGGACGTCATCGTGCACAACGGCGCCCGCGTCAACCACATCGAGCCGTACAGCAGGATGCGTGCGGCCAACGTGTCCGGCACCGAGGAGGTGCTCCGGCTCGCGGTCACCGCAACGGTCAAGCCCGTCCATTTCGTCTCCACCGGCTCGGTGCTCACCGACACGGCCCTGCCCGTGTCCGAGGACGGAACACCGCGGCTCGTGGGCGAGGACGAGCGGCTGGCCACCGAGCGGGTGATGGACTCGGGGTACGTGCGCAGCAAGTGGGTCGCCGAGGAACTCGTCGCCGTCGCGCGGCGTCGTGGTATCCCGGTCTCGATCTATCGGCCGGGACTGATCAGCGGCGACACCGTGTCCGGCGCAGCCGGGACCGACGACGCGTTCTGGAACGTCGTCCGGGCGATGGTGGCGCTGCGGATGGTGCCGGAGTCGGCGGTCGGTTCGGTCGCGCTCGTCCCCGTCACGTACGTCGCGGGGGCGCTGGTCGCGCTCGCCCTCGAGCCCTCGACGATCGGCGGGAACTTCCACCTCGTCAACCGGCGTCGCGTCGCCGCGGACGATCTCGTCGCGCGGCTGCGGGCGCACGGGTTCACGCTGCGTCCCGTGTCCGACGAGGTGTTCGCGACCGCTCTCGTCGAGACCTCGCAGACGCTGTCCGAGCAGGGCGACGATCGGCTCACCCGGGCGATGCTGGTCGCGGGGGAGTTCGCGCAGGGACTGTCCGAGGCAGAGGACTTCGACGACACCAACGCGCGCCGCGCGCTCGCGGACACCGGCATCGAATGCCCGGTGGTCGACGACGAGGTGCTGGCCTGGTACGTGAGCTACTTCGCGCACATCGGCTTCCTCGAACCGCTCGCGGACGGAGTCGTGGCGACGACCGGGGAACAGGTTGCGGCGGATGCGGTGGTGGACGGGGCCGGCGGCTAGGGAACCGGCGGTCGCGGTCCGGACTCTGCATCGCCTGTGCAGATTGTTGGTACCTTGGCGACAGTTCGGGAACGGGAGGTCACGTGGAATCCGAGACGCTCACGATCGACTGCAAGTACGGTTCGGCGCGCGGATACCGGGACGGTTCGGTGTTCGTGTGGAAGGGGCTTCCCTACGCGGCCTCCGCGGGTGGTGACCTGCGTTTCCGATCCCCCGAGCCGCCGGAGCCGTGGGCCGGGGTGCGCGACTGCCGGGACTTCGGTCCGGTCGCACCACAGGGCCGCGACAACCCGATCCGGGTCGACGCCGACCAGACGATCGGGGAGGACTGCCTCTCGCTGAACATCTGGGCGCCCGAGCCGGACGGCGAGCCGCGCCCGGTGATGGTGTGGATCCACGGCGGCGCCTACGTGCTCGGTTATTCGGGCCAGAAGATCTACGACGGCCGGCAGCTCTGCGAGACCGGCGACGTCGTGGTGGTGACCCTCAACTACCGGCTGGGGGCTCTCGGGTTCCTCGACCTGTCGTCGTTCTCGACGGCGGAGTCGACGTTCGAATCGAACCTGGGGTTGCGCGACCAGATCGCGGCGCTGGAATGGGTGCGCGACTGCATCTCGGCGTTCGGGGGCGATCCGGCGCGGGTGACGGTGTTCGGGGAGTCGTCGGGCGGTGGCTCGATCACCACGCTGATGACGGTGCCGCGCGCCGAGGGGCTGTTCCATGCGGCCATCGCGCAGTCACCGCCGGCGACGTCGGCGTACGGGCGTGAGCGTGCCGCGAGCGTGGCGGAACGGTTCCTGGAGATCGTCGGCGTCCCGCGGTCCCGGGTGTCGGCGCTGCGGGATCTGCCGTACGAGCAGCTCGTCGCGGCCGGCGACGAACTGGCCCGCCGGGTCCCGCTCGAGGTGCCGGGCACCCTGGCGCTGGCGCCCGTCGTCGATCGTGATCTCGTGCCGAAGTACCCGGTGGCGGCGTTCCAGAAGGGCCTTTCCCACCGGATCCCGTTGATCATCGGATCGAACCGGGACGAGCCGTCGATCTTCCGGTGGATGAAGTCCCCGTTGATGCCGGTCGACGACACCGCGGTGCAGGGCATGTTCGCCGCCCTCGCCGCGGACGGGGCGGACCTGCCGCCGGAGCGGATCGAGGAGATCGTCGCGGCGTACCCGGCCGAGACGAAACCGAGTGGTGCGATGGCCCTGTCGCGCGACGCGGGTTTCCGGATGCCGGTGCTGTGGATCGCCGACGCGCACAGCGCGCATTCAGCGACCTGGGTGTACCGTTTCGACCATGCCACGCCCGCCCTCCGGGCGGCGCGGATCGGAGCCGGGCACGCCACTGAACTGCCTTACGTCTTCGGCAATTTCGGCACACTCGGGCACGATCCGACGTTCTGGCTCGGCGGCCGGAAGGCCGCCACCGAACTGTCCGGCCGGATCCGGCGCCGCTGGACGGCGTTCGCGCACCACGGGATGCCCGCCGCGCTCGACGGATCCCGCCACTGGACGCCGTACACGGCCGAGACCCGTATGACCCTCGTGCTCGACGCCACCGACTCGGTCGTCCCCGATCCGGACGGGCATCTTCGTGAGATGTGGGGCGACCGGGTCATGGGCTTCAGTTAGTCCCGGCTAGCGCCGAACGATCTCGATCATCTCGAAGTCCGCCTTGGCCGCCCCGCAGTCCGGGCACGACCAGTCGTCCGGAATGTCCTCCCAGCGGGTGCCCGGTTCGATACCTTCGTCGGGCCAGCCGGCTGCCTCGTCGTACTCGAAACCGCAGACGAGACAGCGGAAGAGCCGGTAATCGGTGGACATGTCAGACGCCTCTCGGCTCGAAGTCGATCTTTTCGCGGACACCGCAGTCGGGGCAGCACCAGTCGTCGGGGACCGATGCCCATGCGGTGCCGGCCGGGAATCCTTCGTGGGGTGCGCCGGTGGTCTCGTCGTAGACGTAAGTGCACACCGGGCATTCGTACGCGGCCATCAGCGTGCCTCGCCGTATCGGGCGAGAACCTTCTCGCGTTTGCCCGGCTGGATGTTCACGCGGGACAGATCGCCGTCGTAGTGGTCGAGAACCCGATGGTCCATCACCTTGCGCCACAGCGGGGGGAAGTACGTGAGCCCGATCATGCTCGCGTAGCCGCTGGGCAGATTCGGGGCGCCGTCCATGCTGCGCAGCGTCTGGTAGCGGCGGGTCGGATTCGCGTGGTGGTCGCTGTGACGCTGCAGGTGGTACAGGAAGATGTTGGTGACGATGTGGTCGGAGTTCCAGCTGTGCTCCGGCGTGCAGCGCTCGTAGCGACCGGATTCGGTGCGGCGGCGCAGCAATCCGTAGTGCTCGAGGTAGTTCACCGATTCCAGCAGTGAGAAGCCGTACACGGCCTGGATGATCAGGAACGGCAACACCACCGGACCGAACACGACGACGAGCACGACGAACAGAGCCACCGACATCAGCCACGCTGACAGTACGTCGTTGTGGAATGTCCACGGGCCCTTGCCGAGTCGTTCCAGACGTGCCTTCTCGAGTTGCCACGAGGACTTCACGCCACCCCACACGCTGCGCGGCAGGAACGTCCAGAAGGATTCACCGAAACGGGCACTGGCCGGATCCTCGGGCGTGGAGACACGGACATGATGGCCGCGATTGTGCTCGATGTAGAAGTGGCCGTAGAAGGTCTGGGCCAGAGCGATTCTCGACAGCCTGCGCTCGAGTTGTTCCTTCTTGTGGCCGAGTTCGTGCGCGGTGTTGATGCCGACGCCGCCCATCACGCCGATGCTGATGGCCAGGCCGATCTTCGACACGAGTCCGAGGCCGTCGTCGAGACCGAGCCATCCGAGGTGCTCGGCCGACCACAGGTAGCACGCGAAGACGAGGCTGGCGATCTGGAACGGGATATAGGCGTAGGTGCAGTACCGGTAGTACCGGTCCGCGGCGAGACGTTCCATCGCCTCGTCGGGCGGGTTCTGGCCGTCCGGGCCGAAGAAGCGGTCCAGGATCGGCAGGAGGACGTAGACGAGCAGCGGTCCGATCCACCACCACACCGGTGCCACCGCGGTCCAGCCGAGCCGGCCGAACGCCCATACCAGTCCGGTCGCGACGAAGATCGCCGTCGGCGGGACCAATCCGAGCAGCCACAGATACCGCTTGCGGTCGTGCCACTGCTGTGCAGGTGCCGGCTGTGTCCGGTCGATGTCGCGCGTCGTCACCCTGTCCTCCTGGATATGACCTGAATCACCCTGCGGTGGACGTTACGCGCGAACCGATCCACTGTCTAGACATATGAGTCTCATTTGTACATAGTCGGAGATCGAGGTGTCGCCGCGTACGAACGGGACAGCCGCCCACGTCCAGGACGTGGGCGGCCGCCGATACCGCCTGCGAAGGGTGCCGCTCAGTCGTCCACCACGGCAGTGGCCTCCACTTCGACGAGGAGATCGGGGGCCGCCAAGGCGGTCACGCCGATACCGGTGAGGGGAGCGGCAGGCGGTTCGATGCCGAGTCGTGTTGCGGCCCGGGTGATGCCCTCGGCGAACAGTGGCATGTTCTCCGGGTTCCAATCCGGGATGTAGACCGTCAACTTGGCGACGTCGTCGAACGAGGCGCCCGCCGCGGCCAGCGCGGTGTGGAGATTGAGGTAGCACTGCTCGACCTGGGCGGTGAAGTCGCCGACGCCGACGGTGTTGCCCTCGGCGTCGACGGCGACCTGGCCGGCGACGAAGATCAGGCGCGAGCCGGTGGCGACCGAGACCTGGCGGTAGAGGTCGACGGCCGGAAGGTTGTCGGGGTCGACGAGGGTGATGGTCATGGCTGCTCCGTGGGTCGGGGACGGACGACGCCAAATAATATAACAATGCAATGCTATGTAAAATCGGCGCGTGGCGAGGACGAAGGACCCGGCGGTGCGCACCCTGCTGATCGAGCGGGCCGCACACATGCTCCGCACCCGAGAACCCATCACCCTCCGGTCGCTCGTCGCCGGGACCGGGGTGTCGACGATGGCCGTGTACACCTATTTCGGCAGCATGGACGGCATGTGGAAGGCGTTGCGGCAGGAGGGATTCACGCGGCTCGCCGACAGATTCGCGACGATGCCGGTCTCCGCCGACCCGGTGCGGGACCTGGCCGCGCTCGTCACCTCGTATCTCGGCAACGCACTCGACCATCCCGATCTCTATCGCGTGATGTTCGACGCGAGCGTGGACCTCGAGGATCTCGCCGCCGCGGACGCGACGCTGGAGTATCTGGTGCAAGCGGCGCTGCGGGGACGCGAGGGCGGCCGGTTCCGGCCCGACGTCGAGCCGCTCGAGCTGGCCACGCAGAGCTGGACGGTAGGCCATGGTCTGGCGTCGCTGGTGGCCGGCGGACCGCTTCCGGTCGCGACGCTCGAGCACGCCGTCCCCATGCTGACGGCGCTCTTCGTGGCCGCCGGAGACGAACCGGACCGGTGCCACGCCTCCGTCGAACTCGGATGGAACGAGAACCGTCCGATCCGATAGCGCGGCGCCGCCACGACAGGGCCGCGGCGGCGCCGGATGTGTGCGGCGGTCGGCCCGCTCGGGCAACGATCAGCTGCGGTACTCGGGATGCTCGGAAACGAACTTCTCGACGTACGAGCACGAGGTGCCGATCTTCAGGCCCTCGGCGCGGGTCGCGTCCAGGGCGTGGCGCACGACGTCGCCGGCGACGCCCTGGCCGCGGAACTCCGGCTCGGTGACGGTGTGGTCGAAATCGCGGACGGCACCGACCTGCGTGTAGTCGGCGTACCCGGCGAGCGCGTCGCCGATGTACAGCGCGAAACGCGACTGCTCGGGAAGGTGCTCGACGCGGCGGTTCTCGTTGTTGTGGCTCATGATTTCACCCTACCGACGCCGGGACGCAGGACGGCGAGGAGTGTGGGGGAGCCCTGGCCGGGCCACGTCCCGGTGAGCACCCCGGCCCCCTCCGGCAGCCCGGCGGACGTGTCGATCACGCGCATCAGCACGATGCCGACGCCTCCCGCCGAGACGGTGGTCGTCGTCGCGTCGCTCGTGTGGGCGATCCGGCCGATGGTGGGCACCGGCGAATCGGGAGTTCCGCTGCCGCTCACCTTCACCGATCCCTGCGTGGCCTTGCCGGTCTCGGCGTCGACGAGGTCGGCTGCGCCACCGCCGGTTGCGATCGCGGTGACCAGCGTGGCGACGTACACCGGGTCGGCGCACGCGTCGTACACCCAGCGGGTTCCGAGCACCGAATGATCCATCGTCGCGACGAGCGAATCCTCCGCCCCGCCGAGCGGAGCCCCGCGATAGGTCAGCGGTACGTGCAGTACCCGGCCGTCCGCGGTCCGCAGCAGGTGTGTCTCGATGCCGACCTCGCCGTCGGGATCGTCGAACCGGTACGCATCGACGCGTTCGAGTTCGGCGGAACCTCCCGACCATGGCTGCGTCGGAACCCACGTTGCGAGGATCTCCGACTTGGACGGCGACAGCTGTGCGTGGTGGATGAGGGCCATGATGTGACGATACGGGCGGTCACGCGGGTGGCGTCGGACTCGCCGGTTTCGGCAGCCCCGCGGCGTCGAGGTCGGTGCGCAGCAACATCACGTTGTAGTCGGACCAGGTGCTGGCCAGGAAGTACAGGTCCTTGCCCGACGACCACGGGTGGATGTACGCGCCGTACACGCTCGGCACGTCCCGGCTGCTCACCAGCACCACCGGTTCGCTCCAGCCGGATTCGAGCGACGTGGAGGTCCGCGCGACGACCGAGTTCGTCGCATCGGTGTACAACGCGACGAAGCCGCCGAGATGCTCGTTGTAGGCGACGGACAGTTCACTGACCGGACCGGGAATCACGACGCCCGCCGTCTTCGGGTCGGACGGCACCCACACCCCGAAGCCGTCCCAGTACTCGTAGGCGAGCGGCTCGAGCAGTGATCCGGGTCGCACCCGGGCCAGGTGTGCGGCGCCGTTGCGCCCGGACGGGGTGCCGAACCGGTACACCCAGCCGTCGTGTTCGACGAACGCGCCCATCTGGAAGTCGGTGTTGCCGCTGAGTGGTTCGTTCAGCCGTGCGGTGAGCGGATGGACCGTCCAGGTCTCGCCGTTGTCCGCGGACGAGGCGAGCGCGGAGAAGTTCGTGTGCCACTCGCCGGGCGCACCCCAGCTGCGCACCGACATGAAATCGAGGTACTGGACACCGTCGATCGCGATGCCCGCGGTGGGAATCGTGGTCACCTCGACGCCGTTGATCTTCCGGCTCTCGATCAGTTCCCCGGCGTGGTTCGGTCGATCCAGCGGGGCACTGTCGATGCTCATGCCGTTGCCCAGTTCACGGTCGCTGCTGCGGAACAGGACGTTGCTGCGCCAATCACCGACGAGACCGCACAGCGGATTGCGGTTGAACCCGAACGTGTCCCCGAACGCCGCGAGAACCTCGCCGTCCCCGTTGTCCCACATGATGCCGAGATCGGTGCCGAGCACCGAGAACCGGGGCACGGTGTCGTTGGCGCCCATCAGCCCGGTCAGGTGCGACACCGCGGTGGTGGTGCCCTTCAATCCGGGGAGCCGGCCGTCCTGTCCGTTGAGCCACGGGATCGGGGTCACGCCGGGTTCGGAACTGCCGGGCAGGGCACTGCCGGTGCTGGGCATTCGGGCGCTGCCCGTGCCACTGCCGGGCGGGCATGCAGCGTGTGCCGTCCCGGTTCCACCGAGCACGAGCACGCACGTTGCGGTCAGGGACACCGGCAGGGTGAGAGCGAGGCGTCGTCGCAGAGACGGGGGCATGGGACCTCCGGTGGGTGTCCTTGGTCGGTGATGCCACACATTCGATGCCGTGCCAACGTAACAGCAGTCACAGCTGCATCTTGTGTCACTTCGGTAACAGATCGGCCGCTCTCGGCGTCCCCGCTTCGGGTTCCGTGCGGACCCGGGGGCCGGGGGATCGCGCCCGGGATCTGGATAAGCTCGGCTGTCGTGACCGAAACCGATGCCGTGACCGGACCGTCGCCGAGCACCCCCACCGGAAGCCGGGACCGTAACGGGACCCCTCGGCCGCATTCCGGGTTCGCACGGGCCCGCCTGCTCGCGACGGTCGGTGGTCTGGTCGGGATTCTCGCCGCACTCGCGATCCCGTTCCTGCCGGTGCAGCAGACCGAGGCGAAGCTCTCGTGGCCGCAGGACGGATCGCTCTCCGGAGTCACGGCACCGCTCGTTTCCTACAGCCCGATCGAGCTGGACATCACCGTCCCGTGCACGACGGTGCGGGATCTGGCGGACGCGGGTGGCGGAGTCGTGGTCTCGACCGCGCCCGTCGGTGCGGCAGCGCCGGACCGATGGGCACTCTCGGCGCGGGTGATCGGCGACGGCCCGGACTCCCGGTTCGAGGTGATCGCGCGGGACACGATTCTGTTGTCCGAGCCCGTCACGGCGCTCGGCGGAGGGGACTGCGCGGTGACCGTCTCCTCGACACCGACCCGGACGGTCGCCGCGGTGACCGGGCCGGACGCCACCATCCCCGAGCAGGTCGTCGACCGCGACCTGCGCCCGCAGATGGTCGGGGTGTTCTCGGACCTCGAGGGCAGCGCGCCCGAGGGGTTGCGGGTCGACGCGACCCTCGACACCCGCTTCACGACGTCACCGACTCCGCCGAAACTCGCCGCGATGGTGATCGCGATCCTCGCGACCGCACTGGCGTTGTGGTCCCTGCACCGGATCGACGCGGCCGACGGGCGCCGCACACGCCGGTTCCTGCCGTCGTCCTGGTGGTCGTTCACCCGGATGGACGCGGTCGTCGTCGGTGTGCTGGTGCTGTGGCACGTGATCGGCGCGAACACCTCCGACGACGGCTACCAGCTGGGAATGGCCCGGGCTGCCGGCGAAGCCGGGTACATGGCCAACTACTTCCGATGGTTCGGGGTACCCGAAGCGCCGTTCGGCACCCCCTTCTACGACGTCCTCGCGTGGATGACGCACATCTCGACAGCGAGCATCTGGATGCGCCTGCCCGCCCTGGCCGCGGGACTGCTGGCGTGGTGGCTGCTCAGCCGTGAGGTCGCACCGCGCCTCGGCGCGGCCGCTACACGAACCTCGGTGCCCCTGTGGACCGGCGCCCTGGTGTTCCTCGCGTTCTGGTTGCCGTTCAACAACGGCCTGCGACCGGAACCGATCGTCGCGGCGGGCGTGCTGCTGACCTGGTGCTCGGTCGAGCGGGCCGTCGCGACGCGGCGGCTGCTGCCCGCGGCCGCGGCCGTCCTGATCGCGGCGGTCACCGTCACCGCCGGTCCGTCCGGCATCATCTGCTTCGCGGCGCTGATCGCCGGTGCGCGCCCGATCGCGAAGATCGTCGCCGACCGGGCGCGGACGGCCGGATACGCTGCGCAGCTGCTGCCGGTGGTGACCGCGGGGACGGTCGTGCTCGTCGCGGCATTCGCGGACCAGACCGTCGCCGCTGTGCGGGAGATGCAGCGCGTGCACGTCCTCCCGCCGGACGAGCCGTGGTTCAACGAGTACCTGCGCTATCAGTGGTTGTTCCAGGACACGACCGACGGCTCGCTCGCGCGACGATTCGCGGTGTTCACGATGGTTCTCTGCCTGCTGACCCTGGTGGTGGCGTTGCTGCGGCGCGGGCGGATTCCCGGCGCGGCGCTCGGGCCGTCCCGCCGCATCGCCGGAATCACGATCGGTGCTATGGCCCTGACGACATTGCTGCCCACCAAGTGGACACACCACTTCGGGATCTACGCCGGCCTGGCCGCTGCCGTGGCGGTCGCGGCGTCGATCGCGGTGGCCCCTACGGTCCTGCGGTCCCGGCGCAACCGGGCCCTGTTCGCCGCCGCGGTCACCGGGGTCGTCGCGATGTCGTTCGCCGGCCGCAACGACTGGTGGTACGTGTCGAGTTACGGCGTGCCCTGGTTCGACAAGGCGCCGTCGATCGCCGGACACGGCTTCGCGGTCGCGCTCCTCGCGGTCGCCGTACTGTTCCTGGGCGTGGCGGCCTGGTTCCACGTCCATCCGGCCGCCTCGGTCCGCACCGACACCCCCTCCCGCGTGTGGGCGATTCCGCCGCTGACGGTCGCGGCTGCGGCGCTGGTGGTGTTCGAAGTGCTGTCCCTCGCCAAGGGCGCGGTGTCGCAGTACCCCGCCTATTCGGTGGCGCGATCCAACATCGACGCGCTCACGGGTTCACCCTGCGGGCTCGCGAACGACGTACTTCTCGAAACCGACCCCAATGCGTCGATGTTGCAACCGCTCTCGGGGGATATCGGCGGCGCGCCGACGGCGGGTGGGGCCGACGGATTCACGCCCGGTGGCGTGGCACCGGACCTCACCCCGGACAGCGAGGAGGTCGCTTCCGGGACCGCGAACGCCGTCGACCGCACCAACGACGACCAGAACACCTCCGGCGGCACGGCCGGAACCGGTGGCGGCTTCGGCGGCGAGGGAATCAACGGCAGTACCGTCGCCCTGCCGTTCGGGCTCGATCCGGCTACCACGCCGGTGCTGGGCAGTTACGGAGCCGGCGGCGCCGCCGGGGTGACCACCGACTGGTACCTGCTTCCCGACCCGGACATTTCCGGGTCCAGGGGTGATCTGGTGTCGATCTCGGTGGCCGGGCGGATCCGGTCGATCGACCCGGACGGGGTCGAAACCTACGGGCAGGATCTGGTGCTCGAGTACGGCACCCGGACGCCCGACGGCGTCGTCGCGGGGGGATCGGTGACACCGCTCGACATCGGTCCGACCCCCTCGTGGCGGAACCTGCGGGTGCCGCTCGACGCCGTGCCGCAGTCAGCCGACGTGGTCCGGATCGTCGCGACCGACCACGACATCCGGCCCGAGCAATGGCTGGCTTTCACGCCTCCGCGGGTTCCGCAGACCCGGACCCTGCAGGATGCGCTCGGTCGTGACACCCCGGTGCTTCTCGATTGGGCGGTCGGATTGAACTTCCCGTGCCAGCATCAGATGCTCCACGCGAACGGCGTCGCCGAGGTTCCCGAATACCGGATCTCCCCGGACCGGCCGCTGGCCGTGGTGACCGGCATGTGGCAGGACCACTACGGGGGCGGACCGCTCGGCTGGACCCAGCTGTTGCTGGGGGCGCGCACGATCCCGTCCTATCTGGAACACGACTGGGGACGCGATTGGGGCTCGATCGAGCAGTTCGTCCCGATCGACCGTGCGGCCGGTCCGGCACGGATCGAGACCACCGCCGTGACCCGGCCGGGATGGTGGACACCGGGTCCGATCAACATCACGTCCTGACCGGGCCGGCGTCGGGATTCCGCTCAGGAACCCGGCGCCGCCGGAGGATGCGCGGCCCGGACCGCGTCGACGAACCGGCGTTTCTCGGTGACGTAGCGGTCCCGGAACGCGTCGGGGTCGTCGGTGCCGTCGCTCGACGACGCGGTGAGGAAGGCGAACGCGGATTCCGCCGCGGCGAGCACCGGATCCGGTGCGGTGAGCCGCATCTCGTTGACGATGGCGTCGAGGTCGACGATGCCGCGCGCGATCGCACGAAGGTGCGGATCGTCCGAGTGCAGCGCTTCGGCGAGTTCGACGTCGGCAAGTGCGGACCGGTCCAGTTCGAACAGATGGTTGTGCACGGTGTCCGCGGTGTGGAGGAACCGCACGTGCAGGGCGCGATCGCTCGCGCGCAGCGTCGGCGCGGGCGCCGGCTGACGGGCCGATCTCCGGCCGGCCCGCGTGGCGACGATCCCGAGCACCACGCCGACGACCAGCGCCACGGGCGCCGCCCACCAGGGTGCGGTCCCGGCGGTGAACAGATCCGACAGCGACTCCATCGTCGGATGTTAGCAGTGAGAAGTACCTGTTCCCTCCGACGTGTCCACGACGATCGCCTCGTCGTCGGTCAGCGCGCGGAACGCGATGTCGTTGCGCGTCAGGTGATCCACGGCGCGGCCGCTGCCGCCGTCGTCGAACGGCGACCCACCCGCGTGCGGCACGATCGCGAACTCCACCAGGCCCAGACCGTCCCACTGAGGGTCGATCCCGCACGTCGGCGGCACCTCGGCCGGATCGTCGGAGAACTCGACGCCGCTCAGCGTCGGTGTCACCACGCACGCCCCGGCGCTGTAACCGGCGTACGCGAGCGCCCCGGACCGCACGAGTTCGGTGAGCACGGAATCACCGCCGGACCGTGCGAGCTGGGCCCGCAACACGAACGTGTTGCCGCCGCGCACCCACACCGCCTCGAAATCGGCCAGGCGGGCGCGGAGCGATGCCGGCGAGCCGAGATGGTCGCGCAGATCCACCTCGACGGGATCGAACCCGAGTTCGCGCAACGGACCGAACTCGCTGAGCACCGTGGACCGCCGGGCCCGAGCGGGCCATGCGTCGGCGGCGTTCGCGATCACCGCGATCGGCCCGGGCGGGCCGGTGATGCGCAGCAGCGCCGCCGGGTCGGCGCCGAAACGATAGGAGGACAGGAACAGACGCATCGGCGTTGTCGGATCCGTGAACGCGGTCAGATGGTGAACGCGAGGTTCTCGACGATGCGCCGGCCGGTGGTGGTGTCGCCACCGAGCGTGATCTCGTCGAGGTGATCGAACGCGTGGACGCGCCCGCCCGCCAGCCGTGCGAACAAACCCGAATCCAGCGTGATCGTGCTGGTCGCCGGACCCGACAGTTCGGGAACCAGCGCGGCCCGTCCGTGGACCTCCAGGTGCAGGGTGCGGGCGAGCGGGCCCGTCAGTTCGAACGTGATGCGCGACCCGTCCGGGGCCTTGCCCAGCTTGCCGACGACGTACGCCAGCGACCCGACGATCTCGGCGACCGCCAGTTCCGCGCGCGCACCGCCCTCGTCGCCGGGAGTTCCGAGCGCGTCCCGGATGTCGAGTTCGTGCATCCAGCAATCGAATACGCGGATACGCATGAACCGCCCGTATGTCGCCGGACCCGCAGGGGTCTGCGCGGGCGCGTCGAACCATTCCTGCGTCATCGACGCGAGCTGGTCGTGGCGACGCGACACGATCCGCCGGTACCGGTCGAGGACACCGGCGCCCGGGGTGCCGCGCAGCGACTCCACCCACCGCTCGTTGAGCGCGCCGATCTCGTTGTGGACGTGCCCGAGAGCGTGCACGTCGATGTCGACGTGCGGAGTGTCCTCGCCCGCGAGGATCGACTCGGTACCGATCAGGTGCGCCACGATGTCCTTGACGGTCCAGCCCGGGAGCGTCGACGGCGTGAACCAGGTGTCCCCGTCGACGCCGGCGAGCAGATCGTCGATCACCGCGAACTGCTCGAACAGCAGCGAACGGATCTGCTCGACGGGAAACTCCGGGGTGGGGGATTCGGGAGTGTGTTCGGTGCTCAACGGGGGTCCTCCGCTTCCAATCGGTCCAGTCCGGCGCGAATCAGGGCTGCGATCGCGTCCGGATCGTGGGGACGGCGCCGGGCCAGCCCGGCCGCCAGGCGCAGTCGGTCGCCGCTCCAGCGGGGCAGCACGTGCAGGTGTGCGTGGGCGACGGTCTGGAACGCGGCCCGCCCGTCGTTGAGCACCAGATGCGCGCCGTCGGGCGCCAGGTCCGAACGGGTCAGCGCCCGCGACAGGTGCTGCGCGGTACGGAACATGGCCGCGCCGTCGTCCGGATCCAGGTCCTCGAGCCGTGCCGCGTGCGCACGAGGCACCACCAGGGTGTGACCGCGCGTGATCGGCCGGATGTCGAGGAACGCGACGACGTTCTCGTCCTCGAACACCGGTGTCGCCGGGGCTGTGCCGGCCACTATGTCGCAGAACACACAGGTTCCCACGTTCGTCACCTTAGCGCCGCGACCAGTTCGGGCAGTCCCACCGCCGCCGTGGTGCGCCACACGTGATCCGTCCGGTCGGAGATCTCCGTCGGTTCCGGCCCGATCTCGACGACCGGCACGCCGTGACCGCGAGCGAGATCCGGGCAGCCCGGCCGCGGGATACACCACACCCGAGGTGCCGACGACGGGCAACAGATCGGCGTCGGCGACGCATCGGCACGCCACCCCTCCGGGGTTGCAAGGGAGGTCGCGTCGAATTCGGACCACAGGCCGGCCCGGGCGTCCCGGAACGTCGGGACCCCGCTCTCGGCGGACATGCCCGCGCCCGTGAGTACGGTGACGCGGCGCGCGGCGCGAGCCGGGTCGAGGATCTCGGACGGAACGCTCATCGGGGTGACGGTAGGGGATCGACGCGATCGGTGTTCCCGGGTCCGTCGGCGTGTCCGCAGCGGGGGCAGGGCTCGTCCACGTCCTCGAGGAACAGTCCGCACTCCGGGCAGACCCGGTCGAGCCAGCACACCGGGTCGCCACCGGTGTCGTGGTCGCGGGCCGTCATCACGCCCCCCTGAGATGTTCGGCAAGGACCACGGCGCCGCTGTGGTCGAGATCGTGCGTCGCGGTGAGCAGCACGAGGGGGCGCCCGTCGGCGAGGCGGTCGAGCCGGGCGACGGCGTCGCGTCCGGATGCTGCCGTCAGTTCGTGGATGTACCGGATGCGGAATTCCGAGAACAGCGCGGCGTCGTGCGCGTACCACTTGCGCAGTTGCGCCGACGGCGCGAGGTCCTTTGCCCACTCGTCGTAATGGAACGCGTCCTTGCGTAGACCGCGCGGCCACAACCGGTCCACCAGGACGCGGAATGCGTCCTCGTCCGCGGGGTGGTCGTATACGCGCTCGACATCGACTGTGCGACGTGACATCCGGTTCCTCCTTGCTTGCACTCACGTCCGCTGGGCAGGATATGTGAAGTGAGCTGCATCACAATTCTTGCACCGCTTTCCTGTTCGGACTCGATTCAGACAGATCGGGCCGCTTGCAGTGGCGTCGCCACCACGGTAGGTCTGCTTTAGCCCATCGGCCCGGCGCGAAATGCTGTGGCCTCGATGTACGCAGCCCGCCGCCCTCGCGGCGAGGCATTTTCTCGAAGCAGGAGTCAGGGGAATGGATACCGAAGGATTGAGCACGGAAAGTGAGGCACAGCGTCGTCCGACCGTCGGCGTCGTTCGCGAGTCGAACGACGGTGAGCGTCGCGTCGCGCTGGTCCCGAAGATCGTTCCGTCACTGATCGGCAAGGGCCTCGACGTGATCGTCGAGGCCGGTGCCGGCGAGGCGGCGCTGATTCCCGACGAGGCCTACGCCGAAGCCGGCGCCACCCTCGGTGACGCCTGGGCCGCGGATGTCGTGGTCAAGGTCGCGCCGCCGTCGGACGCCGAGGTCGCGCGACTGCGCTCGGGTCAGACCCTCGTCGGGTTCCTGGCGCCGCGCAACGCCGAGAACCAGATCGGTGCGCTCACCGCGGCCGGCGTCCAGGCCTTCGCGGTGGAGTCGATCCCGCGCATCTCGCGTGCACAGGTGATGGACGCACTCTCGTCGCAGGCGAACGTGTCCGGATACAAGTCGGTGCTGGTCGCCGCGTCGGAATCGACGCGCTTCTTCCCGATGCTCACCACCGCCGCGGGCACCGTCAAGCCCGCGACCGTGCTGGTGCTCGGCGTCGGTGTGGCGGGTCTGCAGGCGCTGGCCACCGCCAAGCGTCTCGGTGGTCGCACCACCGGCTACGACGTGCGCCCGGAGGTCGCCGACCAGGTGCGTTCGGTCGGTGCGCAGTGGCTGGACCTGGGCATCGACGCCGCCGGTGAAGGCGGGTACGCCCGTGAGCTGACCGAGGCCGAGCGGGCCCAGCAGCAGCAGGCGCTCGAGGAGGCCATCAAGGGTTTCGACGTGGTCATCACGACCGCGCTGGTCCCGGGTCGCCCCGCGCCGCGTCTGGTCACCGCCGCCGCGGTCACCGGCATGAAGCCGGGCAGCGTCGTGGTGGACCTGGCCGGTGAGACCGGCGGCAACTGCGAGCTGACCGAACCGGGACAGACCGTCGTCAAGCACGGGGTGACGATCTGTTCGCCGCTGAACCTGCCGGCGACGATGCCCGAGCACGCATCCGAGCTCTACTCGAAGAACGTCGCCGCCCTGCTCGAGCTGATGCTCGACGACAACGGCGCGCTGGCACCGGACTTCTCCGACGAGATCCTCGACGGCGCGTGCGTGACCCGCTCGAAGGAGAACGCGTAGATGTACACCGAACTGCTCGCGAACATCGCGATCCTGGTGCTGGCCGGGTTCGTCGGGTTCGCCGTCATCTCCAAGGTCCCGAACACGCTGCACACGCCGCTGATGTCGGGCACCAACGCCATCCACGGCATCGTCGTGCTCGGCGCGCTGGTCGTGCTCGGGCACCTGCCCGGTGACGCCCCGTGGAGCATCAAGATCATCCTGTTCGTCGCGCTGGTGTTCGGCACCTTGAACGTGGTCGGCGGCTTCGTCGTCACCGACCGCATGCTCGCGATGTTCAAGCCGAAAAAAGACGCTGTGAAGGTGTCGGCTGAGAAGGGGGCTGACTCCTGATGACGTATCTCGTCACGATTCTGTACATCGTCGCGTTCGCGATGTTCATCTACGGTCTGATGGGCCTGACCGGCCCGAAGACCGCGGTGCGCGGCAACTACATCGCCGCGGTCGGTATGGGTGTCGCGGTGATCGCGGTGCTCATCGACATCCGCGAAACCGACAACTGGGGTCTGATCATCGGCGGCCTGGCCGTGGGTGTCATCCTCGGTGTCCCGCCGGCACTGAAGACCAAGATGACCGCGATGCCGCAGCTGGTCGCGCTGTTCAACGGCGTCGGCGGTGGCACGGTCGCGCTGATCGCGTGGGCCGAGTTCCTCGACTCGAACGGCTTCACCACCGTCGACACGGTGCCGTCGGTGCCGTTCATCGTCGGATCGCTGTTCGCCGCGATCATCGGCTCGATCTCCTTCTGGGGTTCGCTGGTGGCGTTCTCCAAGCTGCAGGAACTGCTGAACAAGAACTTCGAGAAGAAGGTCGTCGCGTCGGCGAAGCTGTTCCAGCTCGCCAACATCGTCCTGGCGATCGCCGCGATCGCGATCGCGATCTACATCGGTGTGCAGGCGAATCCGGCGAACGAGCCGACCTCGGGGATCTGGATCGCGCTGCTGCTCGTCGTCGCCGGTCTGATGGGCCTGTTCGTGGTGCTGCCGATCGGTGGCGCCGACATGCCGGTGGTCATCTCGCTGCTCAACGCCCTGACCGGTCTGTCCGCGGCGGCTGCGGGTCTGGCGCTGAACAACCAGGCGATGATCGTGGCCGGCATGATCGTCGGCGCGTCCGGCACGATTCTGACCAACCTCATGGCCAAGGCCATGAACCGCTCGATCCCGGCGATCGTGTTCGGCTCGTTCGGTGGCGACGGCGGCACCGGCGGCGCGGTCTCCGCCTCGGGCGGCACCGTCAAGGCGACGTCCGCGGCGGATGCGGCGATCCAGATGGCGTACGCCAACCAGGTCATCGTGGTGCCCGGCTACGGTCTGGCCGTCGCGCAGGCGCAGCACGCGGTCAAGGAGATGGCGGCGCTGCTCGAGGAGCGCGGCGTCGAGGTCAAGTACGCGATCCACCCGGTCGCCGGCCGCATGCCCGGTCACATGAACGTGCTGCTCGCCGAGGCCGATGTCGCGTACGACGCGATGAAGGAGATGGACGACATCAACGGTGAGTTCTCGCGCACCGATGTCACCATCGTCATCGGCGCCAACGACGTCACCAACCCGGCGGCACGGCAGGATTCGTCGAGCCCGATCTACGGCATGCCGATCCTCAATGTCGATCAGTCGAAGTCGGTGATCGTGCTCAAGCGGTCCATGTCGTCCGGTTACGCCGGTATCGACAACCCGCTGTTCACCGCGGATCAGACGTCGATGCTGTTCGGCGACGCGAAGAAGATGGTCGGCGAGGTCACCGAGGAACTCAAGGTCCTCTGACACCGATCGGCTCTACCCGGGACGCCCGCGCACCCTCGTTGCGCGGGCGTCTTCGCGTACCTGCGGGGCCATCGCCGCCGCGCCCAGCACACACGCCAGGGGCACCGCCATCGCCGCGGTCAGCGACGTCGCCTCCGACACCCAGCCGATGCACGCCGGGCCGGCCAGGAAACCGATGTAACCCATTCCGACGACCCGCGACATGTTCGCGCCCGGCGAGCCGGTCGTCATGTTCCCGGCGGCGGTGAACAACTGCGGAACCGAGCCGGCCAGACCCGCCCCGAACAACCCCCATCCCGCCAGTGTCAGCGGCAGCCACGGTGAGACGATCACCGCGGCCATACCGGCGGCGGCGACCAGCGCGCCGTAACGCACCAGCGCCACCGGCCCGATCCGCGCGGCGATCCGGTCCGCGGTGAACCGTCCGATCGTCATCGTCGCCGAGAACACCCCGAACGCGAGCGCCGCCACCGAATCGCTACTGCCCAGGTGCTCCTTGACCTGCAGGGCGCTCCAGTCGTTGGCGACGCCCTCGCACAGCATCAGAACGAATGCGAGCCCGCCGAGCAGCACCACCCGTCGCGAATAGCCGCCGTGCGGTACGGCGCCGGCGTGGTGCTCCCGGCGTGGCACCGTGACCAGGTGCCCGGACGCGACCGCGACCACCACCAGTCCCATCGCGCCCGTGGCGGCGAGTGACATCGCCGGAGCCCATCCCGCCGCGAGCGTCGCCGCCCCCACCAGAGATCCGGCGACGCCACCCACGCTGAACAGTCCGTGGAACGCCGCCATGATCGGCCGGCGGTAGCGCTGCTCGACGACCACGGCCTGCGAATTCATCGACACGTCCAGAGCGCCGTTCGCGAATCCGAACAGCACCAGAGCGGCCCCGAGCTGCCACGGCTGGGACGCCAGTCCCGGGCCGACCGCCGTGATCGCCAGGGCCGCCGCGGCGACGGTGGTGGTGCGGTCGCTGCCGAACCGGTCGGCGAGCCGCCCGGTCGCCTGCATGCCACCGATCGCGCCGACGGCGAGCATCAACAGGAGGGTGCCCAGCGTCGCGTTACCGATCCCGGCGCGCTGCTGGACCGCGGGAATGTGCACCACCCACATCGCGAGCAGGAACCCGTTGATCCCGAACACGGCGAAGACGGCGGCTCGCGCACGGCGATATTCGGCAGCGGTCACGGGATTCGACGCTACCGCTCTCGCGTGGACCGCCGCCGGGTGCGCGGGTCAGCGCCCCAGCAACGCGGGCACCGGATCACCGAGGACGGTGCCGATCCCGGCGAGCGCCCGCCCCGCCTGCTCACCGTCGACGAGACGATGGTCGAACGACAGCGACAGCGTGACCACGCGGCGCACCGCGAGCATGTCGTCGACCACCCACGGCCGGGGAGCGATCGCGCCGATCGCGAGGATCGCCGCCTGGCCCGGCACGAGGATCGGGGTGCCGGCGTCCACGCCGAACACCCCGACGTTGGTGATCGAGATCGTGCCACCGGTCAGGTCGGAAGGGGTTGCCCGCCCGGCCCGCGCGGTCGCGGTGACGGCCGCGATCGCTCCGGCGAGTTCCGGTAGCGACAGCACTTCGGCGCCCCGGATCACCGGAACGAGCAGGCCCTCGTCGGTGGCGGTCGCGATGCCCAGGTTCACATGGCCGGGTGTCGCGATCTCGCCGGCGTCCTGATCCCACGTCGCGTTGAGGACCGGCTGGTCCGCGACCACGCCCAGCAGCGCTGCCGCAACGATCGTCAGCGCGGTCGGATGCCGGTCCGCGAACGACGGGTGCGCGCGCAACCGTTCCACGAGGTCGACGGTCGCGGTGGCGTCGCACGTGAGGAACACGGTCGCGTGCGGTGCGGTGAACGCGCTGCGCGTCACGGCCTCCGCGGTGCGTCTGCGTACCGCGGTGACCGGCACCCGTGTTTCCCGTCCCGGCTCGGCCCGCACGCCCCGATCGGCAGCGCGCCGGACATCCGAGCGGGTGACGACCCCGCCGTTGCCGGTTCCGGTCACGGTGGTGAGGTCGACGCCCAGGCGTCTGGCTTCGCGTCGCGCCGACGGTTTCGCGTCGGGGCGCTGTGGCTCGGCGTGCAGGTGGGGTTCGGTGTGTCCGTCCGTCGACGGCACTGCCGGCGCCGGGACGCGGGTGGCGCGCCGGCTCACCGGTGCGGAGCCGGGACCGTAACCGACGAGCACCGGGGTCGGTGGTGTGGCGCCGCCGCCTGCGGCGTCGCGGTTGCCGTCGGTGTCCTGGCCGGCATCGGTGGTCACCGCGATCCGGATGATCGGTGTCCCGACCGGCACCGTCGTGCCGGGCTCGGCGAGCAACTCGGCGACCGTACCCGCGAACGGCGACGGCAACTCCACCATCGCCTTCGCTGTTTCCACTTCCGCGACAACCTGATTGAGCTCGACGCGGTCGCCGACGGCGACCGTCCAGGACACGAGGTCCGCCTCGGTCAGACCCTCACCGAGATCCGGCATCCGGAATTCCTCGACGGACCGATTCATGCGCATGTCCTCTCAGGCCGCGAGACTGCGGTCGACGGCATCGAGGATGCGGTCGGGGTCGGGCAGGTGGTGTGCCTCGAGTTTCGCCGGGGGATAGGGGATGTCGAATCCGCCGACCCGCAGCACCGGCGCCTCGAGTTGATAGAAACACCGTTCCGCGACCTGTGCGGCGATTTCCGCGCCGAGCCCGCAGGTCACCGGGGCCTCCTGTGCGACCACGAGCCGGCCGGTGCGGCGCACCGACTCCTCGACGGTGTCGACATCGAGCGGGGACAGCGACCGCAGATCGATCACCTCGATCGAGTGTCCTTCTGCTGCAGCGATGTCCGCTGCCTGAAGGGCCGTCGTCAGCATCGCGCCGAAGGTCACGAGCGTGACGTCGGTGCCCGGCCGGGTGATGCGCGCCCGGTCCACGGGCAACTCCGGCGGGGTGTCGAGATCGACCTCGCCGCGGTCCCAGTACCGGTGCTTCGGCTCGAGGAAGATCACCGGATCGTCCAGCGCCACCGCCTGCTGGATCATCCAGTAGGCGTCCGACGGGGTACCCGGGCTCACCACCCGCAGGCCCGCGGTGTGCGTGAAGTACACCTCGGGGGATTCGGAATGGTGCTCGACGGCACCGATCCCGCCGCCGTAGGGGATCCGGATCGTCAACGGCGCGGTGACCGCGCCCGCGGTGCGGTAGTGGATCTTCGCGACCTGGGAGACGATCTGGTCGAAGGCGGGATAGACGAACCCGTCGAACTGGATCTCGCACACCGGACGGTATCCGCGCAACGCCATCCCGAAAGCGGTTCCGACGATGCCGGATTCGGCGAGGGGAGTGTCGAGCACCCGGTTGTCACCGAAGTCCTTCTGCAACGTGTCGGTCACACGGAAGACGCCGCCGAGCCGGCCGACGTCCTCACCCATGATCACGACCTTGCGGTCGTGCTCGAGCGCGCGGCGCAGGCCGGCGTTGAGGGCGGCCCCCAGGGCCAGCGTGGTGGTGGTCACGACACGACCTCCTCGTGCGATGCGGACTCGAAACCTGCGAGGTACTCGGCGTAGCGGGCGCGTTCGCCGGCGAGCGCCCGGTGATCGGTGGCGTAGACGTGGTCGAACACGGTGAGCGGCTCGGGGTCGCGGGCGGTCACCGTGCCCGTGCGCAGGCGGTTCGCGGCGTCGTCCGCGTCGGCCTGCACCGCGGCGAGGTAGGTCTCGTCCGCGAGGCCTTCGCGGTCGAGCAGCAGCCGCATCCGGTTCAGCGGGTCGCGATTTCTCCACTCCTCGAGTTCGGCGGGGGTGCGGTAGCGGGTCGGGTCGTCGGACGTGGTGTGCGGGCCCATGCGGTAGGTGAGGGCCTCGACGAATGTGGGGCCGGCGCCGTCGCGGGCGCGGCGCGCGGCCTGCCGCGTGACGGCCAGGACGGCGAGGACGTCGTTGCCGTCGACCTGCACGGCGGGCATGCCGAATCCTGCCGCCCGGTGGGCGAGCGGCACCGGGCTCTGCACGTGCACGGGAGAACTGATCGCCCAGTGGTTGTTCTGGCAGAAGAACACCACTCCGGCGCTCCAGCTCACCGCGAATCCGAGGGCCTCGGAGATGTCGCCCTGACTGGTCGCGCCGTCGCCGAAGTAGGCGACGGTCGCGATCTCGGCGCCGTCCAGATGGGCGCCCATCGCGTAGCCGGTGGCGTGCAGTCCCTGCGATCCGACGACGATCGCAGGGTTGGTGGTGTTGACGGTCGACGGATCCCAGCCGGAATGCGTGCAGCCCCGCCACATCCGTGTCATGTCGGCGGGGTCGACACCGCGGCACCACGTGACGCCGTGTTCGCGGTAGCTGGTGAAGACGTAGTCGTCGGGTTCGAGCGCGTGTGCGGATCCGACCTGGGCGGCCTCCTGGCCGAGCAGGGAAGCCCAGAGGCCGAGTTCGCCCTGACGTTGCAAGGCGGTGGCTTCGGTGTCGATGCGACGCACGACGACGAGGTCGCGGTAGAGGGTGCGCAGCTCTTCGGGACCGATGTCGGCGACGAGCGCGGAGTGCTCCGGGTTGTGAACCCGCCGGCCGTCCGGCTGGATCAGCTGGACCGGGTAGGCAATCTTGTCGACCACCGTGACCACCTCGTTCGGGCCGGCCCGGGCGCCCTTGTGGGGCGATCCCCGGGCATACCTGTGTTGTACCTCACATCATCCACGCCGGGGACAGTTGCGCAATCGATTCGAGAAGGATTGCGCAGAACGCACGGTTCCAGGGGGCCAGCCGGTGTCATACTGCGGATTGTGACCAGTCTCGATGCGACCGACGCCCGGCTGCTGCTCGAGCTGGCCCGCACGCCGCGGGCCACGGGGGTCGAGTTGGCGGCGCGACTCGGATTGTCGCGCAATACGGTTCAGGCGCGGCTCGCGCGCTGGGAGGCGGACGAGGTGCTGGCGTCGTTCGAGCGGCGCGTGGACCCGCGCGCGCTCGGTTATCCGCTCGCCGCGTACGTCGCGACGAGGGTCGACCAGCACCGGCTCGACAGCGTCGTCGCGGCGCTGGCGGAGATCCCCGAGGTCACGGAGGTCTACGGGATGACAGGGCAGACGGACCTGTCGGTGAAGGTCGTCGCGACCGACGCGGACGACCTGTACCGGCTGGCCGGGCAGATCCTCGAGATTCCCGGCGTCGAGCGCACCAACATGGCGTTGGTGATGCGGGAACTGGTGCCGCAACGTACGGCGCCGCTGCTGCGGCGGTTGTCGCAGGCCTGATGCGCGGGCGCCCGGCCCCCGCTCCGCCGGGTTCGCATCGGTCGGGACGACGGTGGCCGGGCACCGTACGGTGCCCGGCCACTCGTCGCGTCCGGTTCGGAAGCGATCTACGTCAGCGCATCCACGATGCGGTCGACGACGTTGTTCGCGCTGTAGTAGTCGAGACGGAAACTGTCGAAGCCCAGCGCGTAGATCCTGCCCGACTGCACCGACGGGGTTTCCGCGAGCAGCGTATCGGTCTTCATCCGCTCCTCGGCGGACTCGTCCGCGCTGATGATGAACGTGACGGTGCCGGGCAGGGCGCGGGAAAGGTTCTCGACACCGGCGGGGACGACGTCGGCGCGACCGGCCATGGTTCCCTTGTCGGCGTTCTCGATGTCCTCGGGCAGCGCTGCCGTCACGAGGCCCAGGCGCTCGGCGAGCTGGCCCTGCGCCGACACGGCGGTGAAGATCCGTGAGTCCTGCGGAGAGTTGTAGGTGAGGATGTTGGCCTCGTCGGACTCCGCGAGCGCGGGCGCGATCGCGGCGCGGGCCTCGTCGACCTTCGTGTCGAACTCGGTGATCAGTTCGGTGGCGCGGTCCTCGGCGCCGATGGCGTCGGCCAGCTGCGTGGTGATCTCCTGCCACGACTTGTCGGTGTAGTCGAAGACGAGGGTGGGTGCGATCCGGGACAGCACGTCGTAGCTGTCCTTCGTCGAATCGGCGCCGCTGGCGGAGACGATGATGAGGTCGGGAGCCGCCGCGGTGATGCGCTCGACGTTGATCTCGCCCTGGTAGAGCGTCTCGACGTCCCGTTCGGCGGCCACCTCCGCCCACTGCCTGAACAGGCCCTGCTCTGTGGTGGCGGAGTTGGCGCCCGAGCTCGGGGGCTGGGCGCCGGTGCCGACGAGAGGTGCGTCGAGTGCGAGCAGGGAACCGGTGAGCGTGACACTCGTCGAGACGATGCGTTCCGGCTGCGTTTCGAGCGTGACCGGGCCGTCGGCGGTCTCGACGGTGCGCGGCCATTCACCGGATCCGGTGGTCACCGGGGATGTCTCCGCGACGTCGTCGTTCGAGGAGCATGCGACGGTGGCGGCACCGATGGCAAGCGCGCCGAGCGCCACCGCGAACCGGGCGGCGAATCCTCGGCGACGAGGCATTGTCGGGGACAAAGGAAATCCTCCTGTGAGCAGCAGTGGTACTGCGCTGTACCCTACTGTTAGGTGAGGTTGTCCTAAGAAAAGGGGTCCTGGTGTTCGATGCGGATCTGGTGGAGCGCCGCCTGAGGGACGAGGGTTCCCCGCTGATCGATCCGGGGCCGCCGGGCCGGGTGACCGCAACGTTCGTGTTCCGCGTTCCCGCCGGCTCGGGCATACGTCACGTCTATCTCGAGGCCAACGGGATCACCGATCGTCACGACCCCGAGGCTCACGCGCTGAAGCCGCTCGGGGAGGGTGATCTCTGGTCCGTCTCCGTGGTGTTGCCGGAAACCTGGCGCGGCGGCTACGGGTTCCTGCCCCGGACGGAACCCGTCACGCGGCCGTCGGACGATGAGACCGAGTGGGAATGGTGGCGTGGTGTCCTGGGCGATCTGGTGACCGATCCCTGGAACCGGCTGCCGAGCTACTCGTCCATGGGGCAGCGTCCACGATCCGAGGCCGTGATGCCCGGTGCGCCGGCGCAACTCTGGTGGCGGCACGCGGCGGAGGAGGCTCGAGGCGTCCTGACCGAGGAGATGCGTGAACTCGCGGGTGTGCGTCGCCGGATATGGATCTACGAGCCACCAGGGCTCGCCGAGGCCGGCCGCCCCGTCCTCGTGGTGTTCGACGGCAAGGTCACGGCCGTGGAGATCCCTCTCGCCCCGGCCCTCGACAGGCTCGCCGAACGCGGAGTCCGTGTTCCGCTGGTGGTGATGATCGACAGCATCGACCCCGCGACGCGATCGCGTGAACTACCGTGCAGCGCAGACTTTCTCGACGCCCTCACCGGCGACCTTCTGCCGTGGCTGCGAGCGGAGTGGAGGACGACCGCGTCGGCCGCATCCGTCGTGGCGGCCGGCTCCAGCTACGGCGGGCTCGCGGCAACCTACGCGGCGTTGCATGCTCCGCGGCATTTCGGTGGCGCCGTCAGCCTGTCCGGGTCGTTCTGGTGGCCGCGACCCGGCATGCCCGGGCAACCCGACGAGGAAGCGCAGTCCGTGCAGCAGCAACTCGACGGCCTCGACGTACACGGCTCACGGTTCTGGATGACCGCGGGCGAGCTCGAGCCGCGGTTGATCGCGGAGAATCGCGAGGTGCGGGACCTCTTGCGCGCAAAGGGGTTCGACGTCGAGTATCGCGAATTCTGCGGTGGTCACGACTATGTGCACTGGCGCGACGCGCTGGTGGCCGGGGCGGCGGCACTGCTGGGTCCGGCCGCCGCCCGCGAACCACGTCGTCGCGGTTAGAGGATCTCGTAGATGGTGGCGTTGGCGGTGCCGCCGCCCTCGCACATGGTCTGCAGGCCGTAACGACCACCGGTGCGGCGCAGGTGGTGGATCAGCGTCGCGGCGAGGCGTCCACCGGAACCGCCGAGCGGGTGGCCGAGCGCGATGGCGCCGCCGAGCGGGTTCAGCTTCTCGATCGGGGCGCCGGTCTCGCGCTGCCAGGCCAGCGGCACCGACGCGAATGCCTCGTTGACCTCGAACGCGTCGATGTCGCCGATCGACAGGCCCGACTTCTTCAGCGCCAGCGCAGTCGCGGGGATGGGGCCGGTGAGCATCTTGACCGGGTCGTCGCCGGTGACGACGGCGGTGTGGACGCGGGCGAGCGGCGTCAGGCCCAGGGCCTTCGCCTTCTCGGAGGTGGTGACGAGGAGGCCGGACGCGCCGTCGGAGATCTGCGAGGCATTGCCCGCGGTGACGACACCGTTCTCGCGGAACGGAGCCTTGAGGCCGGCGAGCTTCTCGACGGTGGAACCGCGGCGCACACCTTCGTCGGTGTCGATGACGGTGCCGTCGGGCAGGGTGACCGCGGCGGTCTCGTCGGCGAACAGTCCCTCGTCCTGCGCGCGGGCGGCACGCTCGTGCGACTGCACCGAGTACTCGTCGAGTTCGGTGCGGGAGATGCCCCACTGCTCGGCGATGATCTCGGCGCCGACACCCTGGTTGAAGCGGCCGTTGAAGCCGGGGGCGGTGAGCTCGTCGGCGTAGCGTTCGCGGGCCGGGCCGCCCATCTGGCCGGTGCCTTCCGGTGCGGACGAGCCGAGCGGGATCGCGGACATGATCTCGACACCACCGGCGACGATCAGGTCGGCCTGGCCGGAGATCACCGCGGCAGCGGCGGTGGAGATGGTCTGCTGCGACGAGCCGCACTGGCGGTCGACGGTGAAGCCGGGGACGGATTCGGGCCACCCGGCGCCGAGCACGGCCATACGGCCGATGTTGCCGGACTGCATCCCGACGGACTGGACGGTGCCCCAGTGCACGTCGTCGACGAGTGCCGGGTCGATTCCGGTCCGCTCCGCGATCGCGCGCAGGATGTGGGCGGACAGCTCGACGGCGTGGACGCCGGACAGGCCGCCGTTGCGCTTGCCGATAGGGGTGCGTACAGCTTCGACGATTACTGCGTCACGCATGTGTTCGGATCACTTTCCCTCGATGGAACTGCAGTTTCGAGGAGTCTAATCCGGTAGATGAATGTTCTGCCAAGCGGATGCTTGGTCAGAGGTTGGTGTCAGGGTGCCGGACGCTCCGGCGAGCCCTTGACCAGCTGGATCACCGCCTTGCGGATCTCGTCCGGAATCGGCACCGGCCGGCGTGTGCGGGCATCTACGTAGACGTGGACGAACCGGCCGGTCGCGGCCGGAACCAGCGCCCCGTCCGCGCCTTCGCGGAAGATCGCCAGCTGGTAGGTGATGCTGCGGGTGCCCAGCCGGTCCACGGCGATACCGACCTGGAGTCGATCCGGGAACGACAGTTCCGCGAGATAACGGCAGGACGTCTCCGCGACTACGCCGATCGCCTCGAGCTCGCGGATGTCCACACCCGTCGTCGCCATGAGCCAGCCGTTGACCGCGGAATCGAAGTATGAGTAGTACGTGACGTTGTTGACGTGGCCGTAGTGGTCGTTGTCGGCCCAGCGCGTCTGCATCGGCCACAGCGCCGGGAACCGGGCCGGGTCGGGCTGAGCGTCGGGGGTCGTCGGCTGGCGGTTGGTCACTCGATCATTGTGTCAGGAAGCACGGAACTTCACCGGAAGAGAGAACCTCGAGGGTCGTACGGTCCGAATCGTTACCGCTCCACAATCTTTCCTGCGTCCGAATTCGGCCGTTCGGAGGACAGGACCAGCCGCACCACGAGGCCCGCCACCAGCGCCCAGAACGCGGCGCCGATACCGAAGACGCTCAGGCCCGACGCCGCGACCAGGAAGGTCACGACCGCGGCTTCGCGTCCGTCGCTGTCGCGCAACGACGATGCGAGCGCACCGCCCAGGGTCGCGAGGAGCGCGAGACCGGCGACCGTTTCGACGACACCTTCCGGGGCGAGGGCCACCAGGGTCGCCACCGCCGTCGAGAGCAGCGCGAGCACCAGATACGACCAGCCCGCGGTCCATGCCGCGATCCAGCGGCGTTTCGGATCGGGGTCGGCCTCGGGCGCCGCCGCCAGGGCCGCGCTGATCGCCGCGAGGTTGACGGCGTGCCCGCCGGACGGGGCACCGAGTACCGTCCCGAGTCCGGTCACCGTCATCGCCGCACGCCAGGGCGTCCTGTACCCGAACGACGAGAGCACCGCGGTCCCCGGGATGTTCTGTGAGGCCATCGTGACGATGTACAACGGCAGGGCGATACCGAGCAGCGCCTGCCAGGTCCACGCCGGCGTGGTGAACGTGATCGACGGCAACAGATCCGCCGGCGCCGGACGCGTGCCCGATCGTGCGAGGCCGATCGCGATCACGATCGCGGCCGCCGCGAAGGCGGCCGGTACCGCCCAGCGCGGCCGTAGCCGCAGCATGATCAGCCAGGTCAGCGCGACCGGGGCGATGGCCGCCGGATCTGCGACCAGTGACGTCACCGGGGCCAGGCACAACGGCACCAGAACCCCGGCGAGCATGGCCTGCGCCAGCGACGTCGGAATCGCCGCGATCACCCGGCCGAGATGGGGGGACAGGCCGGTCGCGGCGATCGCCACACCCACCGTGATGAACGCACCGACCGCCGCGGGCCAGCCGCCTGCGGCGGCCCCGGCCCCGGCGAGCAGCGCCGCACCCGGCGTCGACCACGCCAGGGTGATCGGAATGCGGTAGCGCCGGGCCAGCCACAGGATGCCCACGGCCTGTGCCACGCACAGCGTGAGCAGCCCGGATGCGGCCTCCGGCCCCGACGCGCCCACTCCGCGCAGACCGGTGAGCACGACCGCGAACGAACTGGTGAATCCGACCAGCGCCGTCACGATCCCGGCGCCGATCGGCTGGGACAACGGAACCGGAGTCTGCGAGGCGGTGGTCACCGACCGGATTCTGCCTCAGCCCCGACCGTGACGTCCGCCGCAGGGCACCCGCATCGCGACGGGGTCGGCACCGCCTGCGGCACCGATCCCGGGCCGGTTTCGGGCCGGACGGTCGTCCCCGTCCGGGTGTCCGACTACGGTCGACTGCGTCGGCCCCGGATCGCCTCCGGAAACTCCGCGAAAAAATTCTCGCGGATGTGTCGATCGGCGGCCGCATCGTTCGACGTGTACATGAACGGACCGGACACGCGGTCCCGCGACGGAGGAGAACCTCATGAAGTACATGCTGATCCTGCGAGCCACCGACCAGGCCGTCGAAGCGGCGAAGAACGCGGATTTCGAGGAGATCGTCAACGCGATGGGCCGGTACAACGAATCGCTCATCAAGGCGGGCGTTCTGCTCGCCGGAGACGGATTGGCCGACGCCGAGGAAGGATTCGTGGTCGACTTCGACTCCGATCCGCCGCTGGTCTCGGACGGTCCCTACGGCGAGACCAAGGAACTGTTCTCCGGGTTCTGGATCATCCAGACCTCGACGAAGGAAGAAGCGGCGGAGTGGGCGAGGCGCTGCCCGCTGGGGCCCGGCAGCAAACTCGAGGTGCGCAGGGTGACCGAGCTCGAGGACTTCGATCAGGACAACGAGTACATCCGGAAGGAAGCGGGCTGGCGCGAGCAGCTGGGCACGGACCGCCCGGTCGCCGGCTGAGCCTGTGCCGGAGAACGCTGCCGAACCCGCGGCGCGCCGGGCGGTCGAGGCGGTGTGGCGCATCGAATCGGCGAAAATCGTTGCGGCGCTGACTCGCATCGTCGGCGATCTCGACCTCGCCGAGGACGTCGCCGGCCAGGCCCTGCTCGAAGCCGTCGAGCAGTGGCCGGCCCGCGGGGTCCCCCGCAATCCCGCCGCCTGGCTGACCGCCGTCGCCAAGCGCCGGGCGCTGGACGGGGGGCGGCGCCGGGACCTGCTCGACGAGCACTACTCGGCCATCGCGCGGGACCTCGACCGCGACGCCTCGCACGTCGACGGCGACGCGTGGGATCCCGACCGCATCGACGACGACGTGCTCCGGCTGATGTTCGTCGCATGCCACCCGGTGCTGGGCCGCACCGCGCAGGTCGCATTGACGCTCCGGGTGATCGGTGGCCTGACCACCGAGGAGATCGCCCGGGCATTCATGATCCCGACCGCCACCGTGCAGCAGCGCATCGTCCGCGCCAAGAAGACACTCAGCGCGGCGAAGGTTCCGTTCGAGGTGCCGCCCCGCGCCGAATTCGCGAACCGTCTCGGAGCGGTCCTCAACGTGCTCTATCTGGTGTTCAACGAGGGATACGCGGCGTCCTCGGGGCCCGAATGGATGCGGGCCGACCTCGGCGCCGAGGCGCTGCGGCTGGCCCGGATTCTCGCCGAACTCGTTCCGCGGGAACCCGAACCACACGGGCTCGTCGCACTGATGGAACTCACCGCGGCGCGTTTCGGGGCGCGCACCACCTCGACGGGAGAACCGATCCTGCTGGCGGACCAGGACCGCACGCGGTGGGACCGGGCCCAGATCACCCGCGGTGCGGCCGCGCTGGCCCGCGCCGACGCGATCGGCCGCGGTCGCGGCCCGTACGCCCTCCAGGCGGCGATCGCCGAGTGTCATGCGCGCGCCGCAACCTTCGAGGACACCGATTGGAAGACGATCGTCCTGCTCTACGAGGCGCTCGCGCAGATCGCCCCGTCACCGGTCGTCGAACTCAACCGGGCCGCCGCCGTGTCCATGGCATACGGCCCGGCGCCCGCCCTCGAACACGTCGACAGGCTCGTCGCCGACGGGGACCTCGCCGGATACCACCTGCTGCCGAGCGTGCGCGGCGAGCTGCTCCGGCAGCTGGGGCGCATCGACGAGGCCCGTGCCGAACTGCTCGAGGCGGCGCGCCTGGCCGGGAACGAGCGGGAGCGGGCGGTTCTCACCGCGAAGGCCGAGGAACTCGGGACTTGACGTCTCTCCTGCCTGAAGGGCAGGAGATTCCCGGCTCAGACCGCAACCGCCCTACCCCGAAGGGAGGTGATCCGTTTGACTCACGTCGTCCCGACACCAGTGTTTTCGTCGGCGATGGGGATCGGCAGCGCGACGCGGGTCACCGCGAACGAGGCCGCGCGATGTCTGAAACCGCAGGTCGCGAAACGGCTCTGGCGGACACTGCGTGACGACCATCAGTTCGCTTCGGGTGTGCGCCTCACTGCCTGGCCGTGTCGTCGACTCGCGTCACGGGTGGTGGTGCCCAGTGGCCACCGCCGACGGAGGGCTTGGGCACGTAGCAGCGGAACGTCAGGGAGAAAGGGCTGCCCGGAGCGGTGGGAAGCCAGTTCGATTCGGCAACGCCGGAAACCGGCTGTGTGCCGAAGGCGAGGTCGAGGGAGCCGTCAGCGTTGTAGGTGAGGGCGGAATTGCTGTTGAAGTTGTATCGGTGCAGAGCATTCGGTACGACGCGGAAGTCCGGCACCGATACCAGGATCACCGACCAGTAGCCGTTGACGGCATCGGCGGGCAGCTTGTCGGCGGGAAAGTGCAGTGTGTAACTTCCGTCACCGGTGAGGGGTTGTTCGGTGGCGTCGTGGCTGGCGACGAAGTAGATCACCTCGTCTGCGGTGTTGGCCCAGATTCCGACGAGGTTGGCCACGCTGCGCAGTGTGTAGTTTCCGTCGTAGTTTCCGACCGCGCCGCCGCCGAGCCAGTGGTTGACGTATGGGGCGCTTTCGGTGAGGGCGTACTGCTTGAATTCCGGTGCAACGGTCTCTCGCAGGAAGCGTTCCGCCTCCGTGCGCGCGTCGGGATCGCCGTCGAGGTGGTCGGCGATGGAGCGGGCCAGGACTTGCATGCGTCCGGCGGCGGGCGAGACGTCGGTGGCGCTGAGAAGGACCTCGTCGAGGTTGTCGAAGATATCGGCGCCGAGCAGGTCCGCGTTGGTGAACTGCGGGATCGTCGGTGGTGCCGGCGGCGTGGCCTGACCGATGACGGTGGCGGTGAATTCGTGCTGAAGCGCGACCGCGCCCTCGGGATCGTCGGCGAGTTCGACGCGTGCCAGCATCTTGGCCTTGGCCGAGTGCAGTTCCAGTCGCGTCGCATCAGCAGGGATGGGTGGGCTCGCGCCTGGTTTCACCAGTGCAAAGGTGCCGAACGGCTTCGACGGGGTCGTGCGGTCGTTGATGTTGACGACGACTTCTCCCCACTCGTCGAGGAGTTGCAGCGTGTAGTAGCGGCCGACGACCTCGGGGACCTCGAGTAGCACCGCAGACCGATCGTCGACGGCGAACCACGCCTCGAGATACGCGACGTCGAAATTCGGGTTGACGAAGTCCGCGGACCCCAACGGGTTGTAGCGGATCCGGTTGTACGCGAACCCATCACTGGACCGATCGATGTGCTCCTGACGGATCACGAGCATTCGACCGAGCAGGTAGATATACGCCTGCCGGATCTGGTCCTCGGTCGGCTTCCATGTTCCCGATGCTCTGTCAGCCATGGATTCGACTCCTCTCGCCAGTGGTCACCCCCCGACTGAGATCATCGCGGACTCCGACTCGCCGGCCATCGCCCACAACGGATGAACTGCCACGCAAGGCGGCTACTCGAAAGACGGTGCGGGCCGATATTTCCCTCGTCGACCCGCACCGGGATCATGCGGCCGGTGTTCGAACCCTCCTGGGTCGACAGAACACACCGGAACCCTCCCTCGTGAACGGGGGAGTATCCGCGACGAACCGATCGATGGCCGGCGACGTCAGGAGCGGGAGAACTCCGATGCCCGGCGTACCTGTTCGGGTGTCGGGGTCACGCCCGTGTACAGCGCGAACTGCAGGGCCGCCTGCAGCGCGATCACCTCGGCTCCGGTGATGACCGTGTGAGCGTGCGCGCGTCCCGCCCGGATCAGCGGGGTCTCGGGTGGCATCGCCACCACGTCGAAGACCACCGTCGCCGCCTCGACCACGGTGGACGGGAACGGCAGCAGCTCGGCCTCGGGGCCGCCCACCATGCCGATCGGGGTCGCGTTGATCAACACGGCGGGGGAGGAGTCGCCGACCTCGGCGCGCCATCGGAAGCCGTACCGGTCGGCGAGGGCCCGGCCGGCAGTCTCGTTCCGGGCGACCACCGTCACGTCGGTGCAGCCGTGCGTGCGCACCGCCGCCACCACCGCCTTGGCCATGCCGCCGCTGCCCGCGACCGCGACGGGCAGCGCCGGATCTACCCGGTGGTCGCGCAGCAGATCCAGCACCGCCTGGAAATCGGTGTTGTAGGCGTGCAGCACCCCGTCGTCGTTGACGATCGTGTTGACCGAATCGATCGCGCTGGCCGACTCGTGCATCACGTCGACGAGCGGAATCACCTTCTCCTTGAACGGCATCGACACGCCGGCGCCTCGGATGCCGAGCCCGCGGATACCGGCGACCGCGGCCTCGATGTCGGTGGGCGCGAACGCCTTGTACACGTAGTCCAGCCCGAGCTCGTCGTACAGGTAGTTGTGGAATCGGGTGCCGATGTTGCTGGGCCGGCCCGACAGGGAGATGCACAACCGGGTGTCCTTGGTGATCCGCGAAGCCATGACCACCAACCTAACCCCCGGTCACGCCCACGCGCCCCCGGGTGGCGGGAACGATCACGCGGACGGCGGCCGATCACCGCGTGCGGACGAATCGGGCGTGAGCGACCGTGGGGGACGAGACGAACTCGACGCACTCGAAATCGGTCGTGAGCACATCGTCGCCGAACACGCGTTCGCCGCGGCCGAGGAGCACCGGCACGATCGCCAGGTGCATCTCGTCGACCAGTCCCGCGCGCAGGTACTCGCGGACGGTCGCGGGACCGCCCCCGACCCGCACGTCCGCGCCGTCGGCGGCGGCGACGGCCTGCGCGAGCGCGTCCTCGATGCCGCCGGTGACGAAGTGGAACACGGTGCCGCCGCCCAGGGCGAGCGGGTCCCGCGCGTGGTGGGTGAGCACGAAGACCGGGTGATGGAAGGGCGGTTCGTCGCCCCACCAGCCCGACCACTCGTCGCTGTCCTCCCATCGCCCACGGACCGGGCCGAACATGTTGCGGCCCATGATGGTCGCGCCGATCCCGTCGATGCCGCGGGCCATGAAGTCGTCGTCGACGCCGACCGCGCCACCGTCGTTGCCGAACGATCGGTGGAACGACCGCGTCTCGTGCACCCACCCGAGGATCCGCTCACCGCCGATCCCGCCCGGGTTCTGCAGGCTCTGATCCGGCCCGGCGGAACATCCGTCGGCCGTGATCGCAAAATTGTGTACGCGAAGCTTCGCCATGGTTGAACTCCCTCGAATCGTCCGGTCGGAATCGTGCCCGTGTCACAGTGAAGTCGGAGAACGCGCCGCCGTCCGGACATCGGAGATCGGACAACGTGTGATTCGTGATGTCCGGACCGGCGCAGCCGCTCCGACTTCAGGGGTGAGGGCCCCGTCCGGGGGCACGGCAGAGGAGACCACCGTGAAATACATGCTCATGATCTACAACCGCCCGGGCTTCGTCGAGGAACTGGGCGACAACGCGCGGGAGGAACTGTTCGGGGAGGTCGACGCCATCATGGCGGAACTCACCGAATCCGGTGAACTCGTCGGCGGACAGGCGCTGACCGACCCGTCGACGGCCCGCACCGTACGGCAGGGCGCGAGCACCGCCCACACCGTCACCGACGGGCCGTTCATGGAAAGCAAGGAACAGTTCTGCGGCTACGTCGAGGTCGACGTCGACAGCCTGGACCGGGCCGTGGAGATCGCCGCGCGGTGGCCCGACGTGCGCTTCGGCGGGGCGATGGAGGTCCGGGCCGTGATGCACGACGGCGGGGCCGAGATGTGAGCGACCCGCAGGACCTGCTGCGCACCCTCGCGCCGCAGGTCCTCGGGTACCTCGCGGCGCGGCACGGGCAGTTCGACGCGTGCGAGGACGCCGTGCAGGAGGCGCTGTTCGCGGCGCACCGGCAGTGGCCCGCGGAGGGCGTCCCGTCGAATCCCCGCGGCTGGCTGATCACCGTCGCCCGGCGGCGCCTCACCGACGAATGGCGCAGTGACAGTGCGCGCCGCGACCGCGAACATGCCTGGGTGGCAGCGGAACCCGACCGTCCTGCGGACGATCCCGCGGATGCCGAGCAGGCCGGCGACGACACGCTGACCCTGCTGATGCTGTGCTGCCATCCGGCGCTGTCGCCGTCGTCGCAGATCGCGCTGACCCTGCGCGCGGTCGGGGGACTCGACACCGCGCGCATCGCCCGCGCGTTCCTGGTGCCGGAGGCGACGATGACCCGGCGCATCACCCGCAGCAAACAGGCGATCCGCGACGCCGGTGCGATGTTCACGCTGCCTGCCACGGCGGAACGCGCCGAGCGGCTGCGGACGGTCCGGCACGTGCTCTATCTGATCTTCAACGAGGGATACACCAGTTCCGGCGGACCGGACCTGACCTCGCGTGAACTGAGCGGCGAAGCGATCCGTCTCACCCGCCTGCTGCACGCGCTGCTGCCCGAGGACGCCGACACCACCGGTCTGCTCGCCCTCATGCTGCTCACCGACGCGCACCGCGATGCCCGCACCGATCCGTCCGGCGCCCTCGTTCCGCTCGCCGACCAGGACCGCACCCGCTGGGACCGGGCGCAGATCGCCGAGGGAACGGTCCTGGTCACCGCGGCGCTCACCGCCGCACCGCCCGGTCCGTACCAGCTGCAGGCGGCGATCGCCGCGGTGCACGCGGAGGCCACCTGCGTCGAGGACACCGACTGGGCACAGATCGTCGCGCTGTACCGGGTGCTGTCGCACGTCGCGCCCAACCCGATGGTCACGGTCAACCGGGCGGCCGCGGTGGCCATGCTCGACGGCCCGCGCGCCGGGCTCGCCCTCCTCGCGACCGTGGCGGACGACCGGCGGCTCGCCGGGAACCACCGCGCGCTCGCGGTCCGGGCACACCTGCTGGACCTGGCGGGGGACACCGCCGCCGCGCGCGCGGCGTACCTCGAGGCGGCCAGGTTGACGGCGAGCGTGCCCGAACAACGCTATCTGCGGGGCCGGGCGGCCCGCCTGGCCCCGAACGGGAAGGGCCGTCACGACGACGAGGAGGATCGCGCCGAACCCTGACTCGCGTCGGGACAGGTCGCGGCCGCGTCGGTGAGCGCGCGATGATCGGCCGCCGTCACGGGCAGTCCGTACCGCACCGCGACCGTCAGGTACTTGCCCGCGAACCAGCAGCGGGTGCTCGCCGCCGGCGGGAGCCAGTCGGCGGGGGTGTGGTCGCGTTTGTCCTCGTTCGCGGTCCCGTCCACGGCAATGAGGTTGAAGTCGATGTCGTTGGCGAACTGCCGGCGCAGATCCCGGGACCAGCTCGCGGCACCGAGATCCCACGCCGCGGCGAGAGGGAAGATGTGGTCGATGTGCACCGCGCGGGAAGTACTGCGACGGAACAGGATCCGGGTACCGGTGTACGGATCGTCGAGGGTTCCCGACTGCACGGCGCACTCGCCCGCCCCGGGCCGGAACGTCACCTCGCGCAGGTCGCGGGCGAGCACGTTGTTGCGGGTGTCGCAGCCGTCGTGCCCGCCGCGGCCGGGATGATCGTCCGACCACGCCGGCCCGAACACGCATGCCTCCCCGGCGCCGCAGCCACGGTGATATCCCGGAACGTGCGGACGCTCGAAAACCACGGTGACGCTCGCGAGCAACCGCCCGAGTTCCTCGCGGGACGGGCTTCCCGGCGCGGCAGGATCCGGCGGGCCGGCTCGTTCCCACCAGCACGAGGCGACGATCGCGACCGCCACGACCAGAATCCAGATGCCTTTGCCCCCACGCACCGGCCGATCGTCGCAGCAGGCACCGACAACCGGGAACGATCAGCGGCGGGCCGTCATCCGTCGACGGTCAGCGGGAACCGCGCGGCGTGGATGGACGCGACCGTGCGGCCGTCGTGCCCGACGATCCACGAGCCGCCGCTCTGCTTGCACTGGGCGATCCGGTCGAACACGGTGAGCAGGAAGAAGATCGCCTGCTCGGGACTCGCGGTCGCGGCCAGGCGATGCGACTCGCCGTGTTTGCTGCCGTCGAGCCACACCCCGCACTGGCCGTCCAGACGGAGGGTGGTGATGTGGCCGGAATCGACGAACGCGTACTTGACCTGCTCCCACGGGGTGTTGGAGCTGTAGGTCTGCTCGAGGACCTGGATCAGAATCGACATGGCGGACTCCTGGTGAGTTACCTGGTCACCAGTGTCCCAGGGTCGTCCGCGGTGTGCGCCCGATCCGCCGGGGCGTTCAGCGAACGGCGATGACGACCTTGCCCCGGGCGTGCCCGGACTCGACGGCGGCGAGTGCCGCACCCGCCTCCGAGAGCGGAAACGTCTGCTCGACGCAGGGATCCACGGTGCCGTCCGCGATCAGCGCCGCAACGGTTGTGAACACCTCGGTGGTGCGGCGCCGCTCCACCCCGGAACCGCCCAGTTCCGCCGCGCCGGCCGGATCCGCGACGGAGACGATGCGGGCTCCCGGCACTGCCGCGGCGAACGTCCGGAGGGTCGCGCCGCCGACCAGGTCGACGATCGCGGTGGTGCCCGCGACACGGGTGGCGGCGTCGTCCCCGGATTCGATCCAGGAGGCGCCGGCGGCTTCCACGAGATCCCGTTTCCCGGCCGACGCCACACCGAGCACGCGCGCACCGCGTGCCCGCGCGAGCTGGGTCGCGGCGGATCCGACGCCTCCGCCCGCACCGACGACGAGCACGGTGTCCGCGTCCGACACCGCCAGCGCATCGACGATGTCGAAGGCGGTGCCCACGGCCACCGGCACGGTCGCGGCGGCGGCGAAACTCACCCGCTCCGGTTTGTGCGCGGTGCCGTGGGCGTTGAGCAGCGTGTACTCGGCGTACCCGCCGAACCCGGTCGCGGTCGCGCCGAACACCGCGTCGCCGACCGCGAACCCGTCGACGCGGTCGCCGACAGCGGTGACGACACCGGACACCTCCCGCCCGAGGACCGCAGGCAGGGTGACGGGAACGGTGTCCTTGCGGGTGCCCGCGCGGATCTTCCAGTCGGCCGGATTCACGCCCGCGGCGTGCACCGCCACCAGCAACTGTCCGGGGCCGGGTTCGGGGACGGCCGGGTCGAGGAACTGCTGGGTATCGGGGCCGCCGTATTCGGCGAAACCGTACGCGAGGGGCATGCGCACAGCCTAGGGCGGCTCCGCCACCCGTGTGCCTTTGTGGCGGCCCTGACCGCCACAAAGACACACCGGCACCGGAGGTGCCTGCGCCTGGCACCATGGTGGGCATGTTGCATGGGGTCTGGTCACCGGGATCGGGACTGTTGTTGTGGCGCGACCCCTCCGCCCCGCGCGACGACGACGCGCTGCCGGCGGCCCTGCGCCGCTGGACCGACCGTCCGTTCCGCCATCGCGTCGAGCTGCGTCTGCCCGGCGACGACGAGCCGCAGGCACTGCCGGCCGTCGCGGTGGCCCCGCCCGATGCCGCCGGACTTCTGCTGGAGCTGCCGCGCCGGCCCGACGGCGTCTCCGGTGACCTGCGATTCCTCGCGCACGTCGCCCGAGGGATCGAACGCTGGGCGCAGGCCGGACGCGTCGCACCCGGCATGCATCGCGCCGAGAAACAGTGGTGGGTGCGCTGGCAGCTGCTCGGCGGTGACCGGACCCGGGCGTGGAAGGCGGAACTGGTCGCCGCGATGCCACCGGTGCAGCGCCGGCTGGGCACTCCGTCGACGCTGCTCGAGAACCTGTGCACCGAACTCACCGACCCGATCGTCCGGACGATGCTCGGCTCCGGCACATCCCTGCACCCGCTGGTCGCGGCCCTGTCCGAGGGGGTGCCGCACCACGGCGGCAGCCAGCGCATGGCCGACGCTCTCGACGAGTGGCGGGCAAGCCTGTCCGGCAACGAACCGGACCTGGTGCTGCGCCTCGTCGAACCCGACGAGGGCGACGATCCCGCCGACGCCCTGTGGCGGCTCGAGGTGTGCCTGCGTTCGGAGGGGCAGGCCCCGGCACCGGTGCCGGTCGGCGGCACCGACGCGGAGCTGCTGCAGATCGGGATCCGCAAGCTCGGCGCCGCGTTGAAGGCCTACCCGCGGCTGCAGGACGTGCCGCGCGACCCCGACAGCCTGGACCTGTTGCTGCCCACGCCCGTCGTCATCGACCTCGTCGAGCACGGTGCGCGTGCCCTGCAGGATGCCGGTGTGGCCCTGCTGCTTCCGCGCGCGTGGGCGACGGTCGAACCGTCGCTGCGGCTGCGCGTCGATTCCGCCGCCGCCCCCGTCGCGGCGGAGGAGAGCGCGGTCGGCATGAACGCGATCGTCTCCTACGAATGGCAGCTCGCAGTGGGGGACATGCTGCTCAGCACGGCCGAGATGGAACAGCTCGTCGCCGCCAACAGCGACCTGGTCAAGTTGCGTGGCAAGTGGGTCAAGGCGGACGCGGCGGCGCTGGCCCAGGCCGCCCGGTACGTGACCCGCAATTCGGGGCAGGACACCACGCTCGGCTCGCTGTTCGCCCAGTTCACCGGCGACGAGGTGCCGCCCGCCGAAATCACCGACATCAGCGCCTCCGGCTGGGTCGCGACGCTGCTCGACGGTCAGGCACACCCGGAACCGGTCCCGGCGCCGGCCGGCCTGCACGCGACCTTGCGCCCCTATCAGCAGCGCGGTCTGGACTGGCTGGCGTTCATGAACGGGCTCGGTCTCGGGGCGGTGCTCGCCGACGACATGGGTCTCGGCAAGACCGTGCAGGTGCTGGCGCTGCTGGTCCACGAACGCACCCTCGGCCCGGTCCGGCCGACGCTGCTGGTGTGCCCGATGTCGGTGGTCGGCAACTGGCAGCGCGAAGCCGCGAAGTTCGCCCCCGGCCTGCGTGTTCACGTCCACCACGGGTCGGGCCGGCTGCGGGACGACGACCTGGCCGCCGCGGTCGACGACAGCGACCTCGTCATCACCACCTACTCGATCGTCGCGCGCGATCTCGCGCACGTGCGGGCACTGCCGTGGCACCGGGTGGTGCTCGACGAGGCCCAGCACGTCAAGAACGCGAACACCGCGCAGTCGCGCGCGGTGCGCGCGGTGACGGCGTCGCACCGCGTCGCGCTGACCGGCACCCCCGTCGAGAACCGGCTCGAGGAGTTGCGGTCGATCCTCGACTTCGCGAATCCGCGGCTGCTCGGCTCCGCGACCTCCTTCCGCGCGCGGTTCGCGGTGCCCATCGAACGCGAGCGCGACGCGGCGGCCGCGGCCCGGCTGCGGGCACTGACCGCCCCGTTCGTGCTGCGCCGGGTCAAGACCGATCCGGACGTGATCGCCGACCTGCCGGAGAAGTTCGAGCAGACCGTCCGCGCGAACCTCACCGCCGAGCAGGCCGCGCTGTACCGGGCGGTCGTGGACGACATGATGCGCAAGATCAAGGAGAAGGAGGGCATGGCCCGCAAGGGCGCCGTCCTCGCGGCGCTGACCCGGCTCAAGCAGGTGTGCAACCATCCGGCGCACTATCTCGCCGACGGATCTCCGGTTCTGCGCCGCGGCCGGCATCGCTCCGGCAAACTGGGCCTGGTCGAGGACATCGTCGAATCGGTGCTCGCCGACGGCGAGAAGGTCCTGCTGTTCACCCAGTTCCGTGAGTTCGGCGAGCTCATCGCCCCGTATCTCGCCGAGCGGTTCTCCACGCACGTGCCCTTCCTGCACGGCGGTGTGTCCAAGAGCCGCCGCGACGCGATGGTCACCGGATTCCAGGAACCGGGTGGGCCGCCGATCATGCTGCTCTCGCTCAAGGCCGGCGGAACCGGCCTGAACCTGACCGCGGCCAATCACGTGGTGCACCTCGACCGGTGGTGGAACCCGGCGGTGGAGAACCAGGCCACCGACCGGGCGTTCCGGATCGGTCAGCGACGCGATGTGCAGGTGCGCAAGCTCGTGTGTGTCGGCACTGTCGAGGAACGGATCGACGAGATGCTCACCGGTAAACAGGAACTCGCGGATCTCGCGGTTGGTGTGGGGGAGAACTGGATCACCGAACTGTCCACCGACCAGCTGCACGCCCTGCTGACCCTGAGCGACGACGCGGTGGGTGAATAGACATGGCACGAAACGACTTCCGTGGATACGGCACCCCGATCCGGGTCGACGGCGGCATCGAGGCCCGAGCCAAACGCGGCTCGATCGGACGCAGCTGGTGGTCGAAGGAACTGATCGGCGCGATGGAACAGGTGGCCGACAAGGGCCGGCTGACCCGCGGCCGCACCTACGCGCGCTCGGGTCAGGTGCTCTCCATGCGGCTGGAACCGGGAGCGGTCGTCGGCGACGTGCAGGGCAGTCAGCTGCGCCCGTTCACCGCGACGGTCACCGTGCGCACCCTCGACGACGACGCGATCGCCGAACTGGTCACGCAGGTGCGGTCCGCGCCGGGGATGCTCGCGCGGCTCGCGGCCGGGGCGCTGCCGGAGGAACTGGGACCGCTGCTGTTGCCTCGTCGTGCCGGCGAACTCGACTTCGATTGCACGTGCCCCGACGACGGTTGGCCCTGCAAGCACGCCGCGGCCGTGGCGTATCTGCTGGCCGAGCACGTCGACGAACATCCGCTGGCCGTACTGACGCTGCGGGGCGTCGGTCTCGAGACGTTGATCGGCGGGGTCGACGCGGCGCCACCGCCCACCGACGACTTCTACGGTGACGACACCGAGCTGCCGGAGCTGCCGATGGAACGGTTCCGGCCCGCGCTCGAGGATCTGGACCCGATGCTGTTGCGGCGCGCGCTGCGTGCGGGCGGCACGGACGAGGCCGTGGTGATCCGGGCGGTCTCCGACCTCGAGAACCTCTACCGCCGGCTGCGCTGACACGTGCCGACTGCGGTGGCGGGGTGTGACGGTAGACATACATGGACTTCCAACTATAGGATGGACACAGACTTGCGGGGTGCTGTCGGTGCCTCGCGTCCGTCACCGTCGATCAGCAAAGGACTCGCGACAATGAGCATTCGTGAACTCACCCACTTCATCGGCGGCGAGCACGTCGCCGGGACGTCCGGACGATTCGGGGACGTCTTCGACCCCAACACCGGCGAGGTGCAGGCACGCGTCCCGCTCGCCACGAAGACCGAGGTCGAATCCGCGATCGCGAATGCCGAGGAAGCCCAGAAGGAATGGGCGTCGTGGAACCCGCAGAAGCGCGTCCGGGTACTGATGCGCTTCCTGCAGCTCGCGCAGGACAACATGGACGAACTCGCGCGGCTGCTGTCGAGCGAGCACGGCAAGACGATCCCCGACGCCAAGGGCGACATCCAGCGCGGACTCGAGGTCGTCGAGGTGGCCCTCGGCGCCCCGCACCTGCTCAAGGGCGAATACACCGAGTCCGCGGGCACCGGCATCGACGTCTACTCGATGCGGCAGCCGCTCGGCGTCGTCGCCGGCATCACCCCGTTCAATTTCCCCGCGATGATTCCGCTGTGGAAGGCCGCCCCGGCGCTCGCCTGCGGCAACGCGTTCGTGCTCAAGCCGTCCGAACGCGATCCCTCGGTGCCGCTGCGTCTCGCCGAGCTGTTCCTCGAGGCCGGTCTGCCCGCGGGCGTCTTCAACGTCGTCAACGGCGACAAGGAGTCCGTCGACGTCCTGCTGAACGACAAGCGCGTCAAGGCCCTCGGCTTCGTCGGCTCCACGCCGATCGCGCAGTACATCTACGAGACCGCCGCGCAGAACGGCAAGCGCGCACAGTGCTTCGGCGGCGCGAAGAACCACGCGATCATCATGCCCGACGCCGACCTGGACCAGGTCGCGGATGCGCTCGTCGGTGCCGCCTACGGTTCGGCAGGTGAGCGCTGCATGGCGCTGTCCGTCGCCGTTCCCGTCGGCGCGGAAACCGCCGACCGGCTCGTCGCCAAGCTCACCGAGCGCATCGCGGAGCTGCGGATCGGCACCAGCTTCGACGAGAAGGCCGACTTCGGCCCGCTCGTGACCGCCGCCGCCCGCGACCGCGTCCACAACTACATCGCCTCCGGTGTCGAGGAGGGAGCCGAGCTCGTCGTCGACGGCCGCGGATTCGTCCTCGAAGGCCACGAGAACGGCTTCTTCTCCGGCGCCACCCTCTTCGACAAGGTCACCACCGACATGTCGATCTACCGCGAGGAGATCTTCGGTCCCGTGCTGACCGTCGTGCGTGCGAAGGACTACGAGGACGCTCTGCGGCTGCCGACCGAGCACGAGTACGGCAACGGCGTCGCGATCTTCACCCGCGACGGCGACACCGCCCGCGACTTCACCACCCGCGTGCAGGTCGGCATGGTGGGCGTCAACGTCCCGATCCCGGTGCCGATCGCGTACTACACCTTCGGTGGCTGGAAGGCGTCCGGATTCGGCGACCTCAACCAGCACGGCCCCGATGCCTTCCGCTTCTACACCAAGACGAAGACCATCACGCAGCGCTGGCCGTCCGGTGTCAAGGAGGGCGACCTCGAGGGCGCCCACGTCGCCGACACCGACCACTTCGTCATCCCGACCATGGACTGAACGGTCCGGACGGAACGACAGACCGAGACAGGACCACCATGTTCAACCTCACCGACGACGACCGGGCGATCCGCGACACCGCCAGGGACTTCGCCACCGAGTACCTGGCCCCGAACGCCGTGGAATGGGACCAGGCCAAGCATTTCCCGGTCGATGTGATGCGCAAGGCCGCGGCACTCGGGATGGGCGGCATCTACGTCCGCGAGGACGTGGGCGGCTCGGGACTGCGCCGACTCGACTCGGTGCGCATCTTCGAGGAACTCGCCAAGGGCTGCCCGTCGATCGCCGCGTACATGTCGATCCACAACATGGTCACGTGGATGATCGACAAGTTCGGCAACGACGACCAGAGGCGCCGCTGGGTGCCGGGGCTGTGCTCGATGGAACAGCTCGGCAGCTACTGCCTCACCGAGCCGGGCGCCGGCTCCGACGCGGCCGCTCTGAGCACCAAGGCCGTCCGCGACGGTGACGAGTACGTGCTCACCGGCGCCAAGCAGTTCATCTCCGGCGCCGGCACCTCCGACGTGTACGTCGTCATGGCGCGGACCGGGGAGCCCGGTCCGCGGGGTATCTCCGCGATCATTGTCCCGAAGGACACGCCCGGCCTGTCCTTCGGCGCCAACGAGAAGAAGATGGGCTGGAACGCCCAGCCCACCCGCCAGGTGATCTTCGACGGCGCGCGGGTGCCGGCCGAGAACCTGCTCGGGACCGAGGGCAGCGGCTTCCGCATCGCGATGCAGGGCCTCAACGGCGGTCGCCTCAACATCGCCGCGTGCTCGGTCGGCGGCGGCCAGACCGCCCTCGACCGGACCGTCGCCTATCTCGCCGAACGCAAGGCGTTCGGCGAGCGGCTGCTCGACTCCCCGGCACTGCAGTTCCGCCTGGCGGACATGCGCACCGAACTGGAAGCGGCCCGGACCCTGCTGTGGCGGGCGGCGGACGCGCTCGACGAGGGCACCGACGACGTCGTCGAACTGTGCGCGATGGCAAAGCGTTTCGCCACCGACGCCGGTTTCGAGGCGGCGAACGAGGCGCTGCAGCTGCACGGCGGCTACGGCTACCTCGCCGAGTACGGTATCGAGAAGATCGTGCGGGATCTGCGCGTGCATCAGATCCTGGAAGGAACCAACGAGATCATGCGGGTGGTCGTCGCGCGCAGCGTGGTGGCCTCGGCGCAGACAGGAGCGGCATGACCGGGCAGGAACCGGAAGTTCTCGTCGAGGTGGCGGACGGCGTCGGCCGTCTGACCCTCAACCGGCCCAAGGCCATCAACGCGCTCAACCACGGCATGGTTCGCACCATGGCCGAGAAACTCCTCGAATGGTCCGCCGACGAGACCGTCACCGCGGTCGTCGTCGACGGCGCGGGGGAGCGGGGATTGTGCGCCGGCGGCGACATCGTCTCGATCTACCACGATGCGAAGGACGGCGGCACCGGGTCGCAGGAGTTCTGGCGCGACGAGTACATCCTCAACGCCGCGATCGGCCGCTACCCCAAGCCGTACGTGGCCATCATGGACGGCATCGTGATGGGCGGCGGCGTCGGTATCTCCGCGCACGGCAACGTGCGGGTCGTCACCGAACGCTCCACCATCGCGATGCCCGAGGTGGGTATCGGCTTCGTCCCCGACGTCGGCGGCACCTTCCTGCTCTCGCGTGCCCCCGGTGAACTCGGCACCCACATCGCGCTCACCACCGGGCGGCTGAAGGCCGGCGACGCGATCGCCCTGGGCTTCGCCGACCACTTCGTCCCGTCCGAGTCGCTGGACAAGTTCGTCGCCGCGATCGGCTCCGCCGGACTCGACGACGCGCTCACCGAATACTCCCGTCCGGCACCGGAATCCGAACTGATCGCGCAGCAGACGTGGATCGACGCCGCCTACTCCGCGGACACCGTCGAGGAGATCGTCGAACGCCTGCAGGCTTCCGATCTTCCCGAGGCGCAGGCCACCGCCGAGCAGATCCTCGGCAAGTCGCCCGTCGCACTGAAGGTCACGCTGCGCTCGCTGCGGCAGGCACGCGCCGCCGAGTCGCTCGAGGATGTGCTCGACGAGGAGTTCCGGGTCTCGCTCGCGTCCCTGAAATCCCACGACCTCGTCGAGGGCATCCGAGCGCAGGTCGTCGACAAGGACCGCAACCCGCAGTGGTCGCCGGCGACCCTCGCCGACGTGACCACCGCCGACGTCGACGCCTACTTCCAGCCGCTCGGCGAGCTCGAACTCGGCCTCGCCGCCTCCCAAGGAGAATGACATGAGTGCTCTCCCCACCGTCGCGTTCCTCGGTCTCGGCCACATGGGCGGGCCGATGGCCGCGAACCTCGTCAAGGCCGGATACGCGGTCACCGGATTCGACCCGGTGCCCGCCGCGCAGGAACAGGCGACCAAGGACGGGCTGACCGTCGTGGCCTCGGCCACCTCGGCCGTGCGCGACGCCGATGTCGTCGTCACCATGCTGCCCAACGGCAGGCTGGTGCTCGACCTCTACGACGAGATCCTCCCCGCCGCGAAGCCGAACACCCTGTTCGTCGACAGCTCCACCATCGACGTCGCCGACGCCCGTGAAGCCGCCGAACGCGCCCACAAGGCCGGGCACCGGGCCATCGACGCACCCGTCTCCGGCGGCGTCGCCGGTGCCACCGCCGGCACGCTCGCGTTCATGGTCGGCGGCTCCGAGGAGGACTTCGCCACCGCGCAGCCGCTGCTCGACGTCATGGGCCGCAAGGTGGTGCACTGCGGCGCCTCCGGTGTCGGGCAGGCCGCGAAGATCTGCAACAACATGATCCTCGGCGTGTCGATGATCGCGATCAGCGAGGCCTTCGTGCTCGGCGAGAAGCTGGGTCTGACCAACCAGGCGTTGTTCGACGTCGCGTCCAACGCGTCCGGACAGTGCTGGGCGCTGACCAGCAACTGCCCGGTCCCTGGGCCCGTCCCGACGACCCCGGCGAACAACGACTACCAGCCGGGCTTCGCCGCGGCCCTGATGGACAAGGACCTCGGCCTGGCCGCGAACGCGCTCCGGGCCAACGGAGTGGAGGGCGAACTCGGACTGCGTGCGGCCGAGATCTACCATCGCTTCAACACCGGTGGCGGCGGCGGGCTCGACTTCTCCGCCATCGTCACCGACATCCGTGCCCGTTCGACTGCAGAGGACAACCAGTGACCGACTTCGAGACCATCCTGCTCGACCGCAAGGGTCGCGTGGGACTCATCACGCTCAACCGGCCCAAGGCGCTCAACGCGCTCAACAGCCAGTTGATGCGCGAAGTGGTCGCGGCCGTCGAGGAACTCGACGCCGACCGCGAGATCGGCGCGATCGTGATCACCGGCTCGGAGAAGGCGTTCGCCGCCGGAGCCGACATCAAGGAGATGGCCCCGAAGACGTACTCCGAGGCGTACGGCGAGGATTTCTTCTCGGACTGGGACAAGATCTCCTCGGCGCGCACCCCGATCATCGCCGCGGTCTCCGGTTACGCGCTCGGTGGCGGCTGCGAGCTGGCGATGCTGTGCGACTTCATCATCGCGTCGGACACCGCGAAGTTCGGGCAGCCCGAGATCAAGCTCGGCGTCATTCCCGGCATCGGCGGTTCGCAGCGCCTGACCCGCGCCGTCGGCAAGGCGAAGGCCATGGACATGTGCCTCACGGGCCGCAACATGGATGTCGAGGAAGCCGAACGCGCCGGGCTGGTTTCGCGCATCGTGCCGGCCGCCGAGTTGCTCGACGTCGCGCTCGAAACCGCCGCCACCATCGCGTCGATGTCGCTGCCCGCCGCGATCATGGCGAAGGAAGCGGTCAACCGGGCGTTCGAGACCACCCTCGCCGAGGGCGTGAAGTTCGAACGCCGCGTGTTCCATTCGACGTTCGCCACCGCCGACCAGAAGGAAGGCATGGCCGCGTTCATCGAGAAGCGGACACCGGACTTCAAGCACGCGTGAGCGTGACACTGCAGGGCCGCCCCGGAAGGGGCGGCCCTGCAGTCGTTTTCGGGTCCGCACCCCGGTCGTGGACCGGGTACGGTCACCACTTCGTGGGCGAGCCACCGGTGTCGAAGTCGCCGGCGTCGTGCCGCATCCCGGCCAGTATCCGCAGCAGCGATTCGATCTGATCGTCGGGAATGCCGGGCCGTGAGAACACCTCCGCGTTGAGCTTCTCGGTCGTCTCGATCGCCAGTGCCCGTCCCTCGTCGGTGAGTTCGATCAGCGTCGCACGACGGTCGCTCGGATGCGGGGTGCGGCGCACCAGCCCGGCCGACTCGAGCCGGTCCACCGCGTTCGTCACGCTCGTCGGATGCACCTGCAGGCGGGCGCTGGCCTTGGCCATCGGCAGGGCCCCACTACGCGTGAAGTGCAGCAACGTCAGCAGTTCGTAGCGCGCGAAGGTCAGACCGAACGGTTTGAGCACCTCCTCCACCCGGGCCATGAGGATCTGCTGGGCCCGCATCAGCGAAGTCACCACGGCCATGCCGTCCGCGACCTCACCCCAGCCGTGGTCGGTCCACTGGCGGTGGGCTTCGGCGATCGGGTCGAGCGGTAGCGGTGCAGGCATACCCCGATCATCCCACGCCGGAATGCCTGGTCGGGCCGCGGACACGGCACCGGGAGACCGGGCAGGGATCGCGGATCGCGGTTGCGGCGGCGGTGACGGGTGTGAACGGCCGGTGTCGGGCGCCGGAACGGTCGGTGTATCTCCGATGACCACCAACTATGCGCTGCCACCGCGTGTTTCGCTCCCGCTAGAGTGCCGCCCCGTGCACATACTGTTCGTCTGCAGCGGCAACGTGTGCCGCTCGGTGATCGCGGAGCGGCTCACCCGCGCGTACGCCACCGAGCACGGCCTGACCGGGCTCACGGCCGAGAGCGCCGGAACCCGCGCGCTCGTCGGCTATCCCGTCGAACCGCGCACCGCCGCGGTGATCAGGGGTCTCGGCGGCGACCCCTCCGGATTCCGCGCCCGCCGGCTCTGCGAACGGATGGTCGCGGCGGCGGACCTGATCCTGACGATGACCGAGGACCAGCGTGACCGGGCGTCCGCGCTCGCCGCCGGTGCCGCCCCGAAGTCCTTCACACTCCCCGAGGCCCACCGCATCGCGACCCTCACCGGTGCCGACACCGTCGCGCGGCTCGACGTCTTCCGCGACCCGAGCGGGGCGGCGCGCGTCCCCGGGATCTCCGATCCGGTGGGACTGTCCGACCGGGCGTTCGTGGAGGTCGGGGACCGTATCGCCGAGACGCTGTTCCCGCTGCTCGCACGGCTCGCGCCGCTCCTGCCCCGACCGTCCTCGCCCGGGGCCACCGTGCCCCCCGGGTGAGGGGAACCATCATTCGGCCTGTCCGGGTATCGGGTCCCATCACCCGGAGGGCGGGGGCGGCGGTCGGCAGGGGCGGTCAGCGGAAGGCGTAGTCGGGGAAGCGTTCGTCGACGTCGGCGGCGGTCAGCCCGAACTCCTCGAGGGTGTAGCGGTGCACGGGCTTGCGGTCGCCCCGGCGGCTCTCGCCCTGCAGTGCCGCCATCGCCGACTCCGCATCGGCGCTCAGCTCGAGCCCGAACCGGTCGTACAGCGACCCGACGGTGCCGAGAGGGTCGGCGACGAAGTCGCGGTAGTCGACGTCGACGAAGTGCGCCGGGTCGTGGCGGGCGCGGACCTCGCTGAACTTGTCGAACCCGCGCGCCCACAGGTCCAGCTGCCCGCGGCCGATCGTGTCGCCGACGAACACCTCCGACCAGCCGTCGGACGCCTGCGCGGACAGGCTGCACACCGACGGGATGATGGTGCGCGGGTCGCGGTGGGTGACGACGACGAGCGCGTCCGGGTACACGGTGAGCAGTTCGTCCAGTGCGAACAGGTGACTGGGGTTCTTGAGCACCCACCGCTTGTCGGTGTCGTTCATGCCGATGAGCTGAAGATTGCGACGATGCCGCCGGTACGTGCTCGTCCAGTCCTGGTCGGCGAGCCACCCCGAGTAGGTGGGCAGGTGCGCGAGGCATTCGTACGAGACGGACCGGAACGACTGGCGCAGCAGCTGCCAGCACTCCTCGACCTCTCCGGCGGACATGTAGTGCACGCCCATGAACTCGGGGTGCTCGATGTGGTGCTGCGCGAAACCTGCCTCGATGCCCGCGAAGACCGGATCGTCCGCCCACGTGTCGCGGGGCGGTCGCGGTTGGGGCATCTCCGTCAGCCACATCTCGAGGCCCTGGTGCGACGGGTCGGCGGTGAGCAGCCGGTGCAGCGCGGTGGTGCCGGTGCGGGGGAGCCCGGTGACGAAGATGGGCCGGGTGACAGCGACGTCGGCGTGTTCGGGGTGCTGCTTCCACGCGGCCTCGGACAGCAGCCGCGCGACGAGGGCGCCGCGCAGATACACCCGGGCCATCTTGCTGCCGAGCGGGGTCAGTTTCTCGTCCCGGGCGTACGACTCGAGCAGTACGTCGAGGGCTCCGCGGTAGTCGTCGTCACCGAAGTCGGTCAGGCCGGTCCGCCGGCTGGCGGACTCGTGCAGCGATTCGGCGTCGCCGATGGTGGTGCGTTCTGTCATGGTGGACTCCGTCCCCGTGTGCCTTCGTGGCGGCTCCCGCCGCCACGAAGGCACACGGCTCAGTGATGAAATTCGCCGCAGTTGACGTCGAGGCACTGCCCGGTGACGGCCGAGGCCATCGGCGAGGCCAGGAAGATCACCGCGTCGGCGATCTCCTCGGTGGTGGGCAGGCGTCGCAGGTCGGCTGCCGCGGCGGTGTGCTCGTAGATCTGCTCGACCGTGGTGCCGTATTTTCCGGCCTGGTGCTCGAAGTACCCCTGCAGGATCGGACCCCAGATATAGCCGGGGGCAACGGAATTCACTCGTATTCCCTGCGGTCCGAGTTCGGTGGCCAGCGACTGCGACATCGCCAGGAGGGCGGACTTGGCGAGCTTGTAGCTTCCGTACCGTTCCTGCGAATGCCGCAGCACCATCGAATTGATGTTCACCACAGCGCCTTCGGTTGCCGTCAGGGTGGGGGTGAACAGCTGGGTCAGGCGGAGCGCACCGAGGACCGTCAGTTCGACACTGTCACGGATCTGCTGGAAGTCGGTGCGCGCCAGCGGTTTCATGGACGGCACCGAGAAGGCGTTGTTGATCAGCACGTCCACGGCGCCGAATTCGTCGACAGCGGTGGCGACGAGGGCGGCGGCGGACTCGTCGTCGGTGATGTCGGTGGGTACGCTCAGCGCTCGCCGGCCCAGCGCGGTGACCTCCGCCGCGACCTCGTCGAGACGTTCGCGGGTGCGGGCGGCCAGGACGACGTCGGCGCCGTTCTCGGCACAGCGCACCGCCAGTGTGCGGCCCAGGCCGGGACCGACACCCGAGATCGCGACGACTTTGCCTCCCAGCAGTCCCGTCGCCGCGCTCATGCCTGCATCCGATCAGCGATCGCGGTCTGCCGGGCGGCGATCCGCCGGGACCACCCCTCGGCGGTGATGCGGTTGGCTTCGTGGAACGGAAGAGACTCGGCGATCTCGTCGAACGGGACGACCTGCGCTGTGGGACCGTCTGCGGCCGTGAGTTCGCGATCGATGCGCTGCCAGCGGAACTGCAGGATGCCGCGGCTGCGGCCGAGCGTCTCGATCCAATTGGTGATGCCCGGGTTGCGGTTCGAGATCACGATGCGGACGTTGCCGTCCGGATCGACCTGCGCCTGGGAGTTGTTCAGCGACGTCTGGTGGTGGATGTAGTCGAGCGAGATGTACCAGAGGCTGCCGATCTGGAATCCGAGGTAGGGGGCGTCCGAGGCGGGAACGGTGAGGATCATGGCTTCGTCGTCGGCGAGTTCGTAGTGCCCGACGGACGAGTACTGCGTGTCCAGGCCGCCGGGGGTCCGGCGCGGCTCGGTGAGCGTGTTGACCGGCAGTTTCAGGTAGAACCACTCGGGGAACTGCAGCCACGTCTTCACCCGCGAGACGAGCGCGCGACCCGCGCGTTCGTAGCGTTTGACGGCGTCGGCCTGCGTCGGTTCCGGCGCGGGGGTGCCGAGGGTGTCGACGCGATCGATGCGGATGGTGCCGCGTCGCTGTGTCCAGTCGCTGTACACCTCGCGGATGACGAGTTGCGTCGATCCGGGCGCGAGGGTGAAGTAGTTGCGCTCGGGGTCGGCGGGGCCGGGGCCGAAGCGCAGCTCGAACGTGCCGTCGTCCTCCATGCGGATCGCGCGGTCGTCGAACGCGGTGACGTTGCCCGGCACGCCGGCGTCGGTGTAGTTGCCGGCGAGCACCTGGAAGCTCAGGTCGCAGGTGGTGCCGCGGCGGCCCGTGACGACGTATTCGGCGTCGTCGCGCACGGCCGCTCCCCAGTACAGCGTGTCGGGGTTGTCCAGGCCCATCTTGTTGTAGGGGCCCGTGCCGGTGATGAGTACCGGGTGGGTGCTGCTGTGTGCCCAGGCGGCGTGGACGCACGCCGAGATGCCGCCGGAGAGGTAGGCGTAGCCCTCGGCGAGGTCCTGGTCGGTGCGGATGTGCGGCGCGGTGGCGACGATCTTCTCGGCTTCGGAGATCGCCGCGGTGAGTGGATCGGTGAGCACTTCGATCTCCCTGTGGTCCAAATATGTACCGCTGCGGTAGTCTTCGTTTCGCCCGACGATAGAACCTGTTACAGGGAGTGGTCAATGGTTCGTCCCAGTGAGCCCGCGGCGCCGATCCCGGACGCCCCCGAGCCGGCTGCGGGATCCGCGCGGCGTTCGCCCCCGACCGAGCGCGTCGTGCAGGTTCTCGACCACCTCGTCGCTCATCCCGACACACGGTTCGGGCTGTCCGAACTCGCCCGCGAACTGGACCTGAGCAAGCCCACCTGCCTCGGCATCCTCAGCGCGCTCGTCGACGCCGGCTATCTGATGCGCGACCCCGTCGGCAAGACCTACGGGCTCGGACCCGCGCTGATCGTCGCGGGCCGCGCGGCGCAGCGCGGCTTCGCGGTCGGTCCGGTCGCGCACCGGCACCTGGCCGAACTCGGTGCGCGTTTCGACGCTGCGTGCACCGCGTCGGCCGTGGTCGGCGACCGCGTCGCGGTGCTCGACGTCGTCGGACCGCGCGGGGCGACCGCCGCGGCGAGCGTGGGGGAGGTGTTCCCGTTCGCGCCGCCGGTGGGCCTGATGTACGTACTGTGGGACACCGACGAGCGCCTGGAACGGTGGTTGGCGCGCGAACCGACCCTGCCCGTCCGGCTCGACCGCCCGCGTCTGCAGCGCGTGGTCGACGAGTGCCGGCGCACCGGGTATCTCGTCGAATCGCTCACTCCGGGTGGTCAGCGGTTGTTCGCGCTCATGGCCGGGGTGGTCGCGCACGATCTGGCGCCGGAACTGCGCGAACTGCTCGGAGAGCTGGTGTCGAGTCCCGGGGAGCGTGTCCTGTTCCCGGAGGAGGCGCCGGCCGGCGAGTTGCTCGCGGTGAACCTGCTCGCCGCTCCCGCATACGACCCCGACGGACATCAGTCGCTGGTGGTGGTGCTGCACGTCGAGGACGAGATCGACGCTGGGGAGATCGCGCGGCGCGGCGCGGCACTGGTGGCGGCGGCCGACGCGATCACCGCGGAACTCGGTGGGCGGCGTCCCGAGCGCTGAACGCGGAAGGCAGGCTCGCCGCCGGTCGGTCCTGAACCCCCGAATCGACCGTTGACCCGGAATTGGAACTCGTTCTATCGTTGCGGTAGTTCACTTTCGACCGATTCGGTACATATTTGGACCGAACTCTCCGGGCTGGGAGTATTCCGATGACCACGGCGCAGCCGTTCCGACCACCGTCCTACGAGTTGACGCCCCTCGGCGCGCTCGAAGCCGAATCCGTGCACATCTTCCGGGAGGTCGCCGCGACCTTCGAACGTCCCGTGCTGCTGTTCTCCGGCGGCAAGGATTCGGTGGTGATGCTCCACCTCGCCGCCAAGGCCTTCTGGCCGGCTCCGCTGCCGTTCCCGGTGCTGCACATCGATACCGGTCACAACTTCGACGAGCTCATCGAGTTCCGGGACCGTGTCGCCGGAAAGCTCGGCCTGCGCCTGCTCGTCGCGTCCGTCCAGGACGACATCGACGCCGGCCGCGCGGTCGAGGAGACCGGGCCGAACGCCAGCCGCAACCGGCTGCAGACCGGCACCCTGCTGCGCGCCCTGCGGGAAGGCGGCTTCGACGCCGTGTTCGGCGGCGCCCGACGCGACGAGGAGAAGGCCCGCGCCAAGGAGCGCATCTTCAGCTTCCGCGACGAATTCGGGCAATGGGATCCCAAGGCGCAGCGACCCGAACTGTGGCACCTGTACAACGGGCGGCACCGCAAGGGTGAGCACATCCGCGTGTTCCCGCTGTCGAACTGGACCGAACTCGACATCTGGTCCTATCTCCGCGACGAGAACGTCGATCTGCCGTCGTTGTACTACGCACACCGCCGGCCGGTCGTCGAGCGCGACGGAATGCTGCTCGCGCACACCAGGTTCCTGACGCTGCAGCCGGGGGAGGAGACGCGTGAGGCGCTCGTGCGGTTCCGCACCGTCGGCGACGCGACCTGCACCGGATGCGTCGAATCGAACGCCGCCACCGCGGAGGAGGTCGTCGCCGAGGTCGCCGCGAGCCGTATCACCGAACGCGGTGCCACCCGTGCCGACGACCGGATCTCCGAGGCGGGCATGGAAGACCGCAAGAAGGAGGGGTACTTCTGATGTCCCGCATGCTGCGCATCGCGACCGCCGGCAGCGTCGACGACGGCAAATCCACGCTGATCGGCCGGCTGCTGTTCGATTCCAAGGCCGTCTTCGAAGACCAGCTCGACGCCGTCGCCCGCACGAGCCGCGCCCGCGGTGCCGAACACACCGACCTGGCGCTGCTCACCGACGGCCTGCGGGCCGAACGCGAACAGGGCATCACCATCGACGTCGCGTACCGCTACTTCGCGACGCCGCACCGCAGCTTCGTCATCGCCGACACCCCCGGCCACGAGCAGTACACCCGCAACATGGTCACCGGCGCCTCGACCGCCGATCTGGCGCTCATTCTCGTCGACGCCCGCAAGGGAATCCTGGAGCAGACCCGCCGTCACGCGTTCCTGTCGAGCCTGCTCGGCGTGCCGCACCTGGTGCTGTGCGTCAACAAGATGGATTTGGTGGACTGGTCGCAGGAGCGCTTCGACGAGATCTGCGACGAATTCCGGCGTTTCGCAGCGAAATTGGAGATCCACGACCTGAGCTTCGTGCCGATCTCGGCGCTGCAGGGCGACAACGTCGTCAGCCGCACCGCGAACATGCCGTGGTACGAGGGGACCTCGTTGCTGCACCACCTCGAACAGGTGCACATCGGTTCCGATCACAACCTCATCGATGCGCGCATGCCGGTCCAGTACGTCATCCGGCCCGACGCCGACTTCCGTGGTTACGCGGGCACCGTCGCCAGCGGGGTGTTCAAGCCGGGCGACGAGGTGGTGGCTCTGCCCTCCGGATTCGGCACCCGCGTCAAGCGCATCTGGGGTCCCGGTGGTGAACCGCTCGAGTACGCGTTCGCCGACGCCGCCGTGTGCGTCGAACTCGAGGACGAACGTGACATCGGCCGCGGGGACATGCTGTGCCGGCCCAACAACCGACCGCTCGTGGGCTCCGAGATCGACGCGATGGTCTGCTGGCTCACCGAACGCTCGAGCCTGGACCCCGGCACGCGGTACACCCTGCTGCACACCACGAAGGCCGTCCACGCCCGCGCCGTGCGGCTCGACTACCGGCTCGACGTCAACTCGCTGCACCGGGACGAGTCGGCAACAACGTTGCACCTCAACGAGATCGGCCGCATTCAGCTGCGCACTCAGCAGCCGCTTCTGTTCGACCCGTACCGGCGCAACCGCACCACCGGCAGTTTCGTCCTCGTCGACGAGTCCACCGGCAACACCGTCGCCGCCGGCATGATCACCGGTCCCACCCTCGCCGAGACCGGCGCCGTGTGGCATCCCGCCGAGATCGTCCGCGCGGACCGGGCCACCACCGGGCGGACCGTGTGGCTGACCGGCCTGTCCGCGTCCGGGAAATCCACCGTCGCCGCCGAACTCGAACGCCGCCTGCTCGCGGCGGGTGTCCCCGCGTACCGGCTGGACGGCGACAACCTGCGTCACGGTCTCAACGCCGACCTCGGATTCGGACCCGAGGACCGCGCCGAGAACGTGCGTCGCGTCGGTGCGGTCGCCCAGTTGATGGCCGATGCCGGCCTGGTCGCGATCTGCTCGCTGATCAGTCCCTATCGGGCCGATCGCGACCGTATCCGGCAGCAGCACGCCGACGCCGGCCTCCCGTTCCTCGAGGTGTTCGTCGACACTCCGCTGGCCGACTGCGAGGCCCGCGACCCCAAGGGCATGTACGCCCGCGCCCGTGCCGGCGAGATCACCGGCTTCACCGGCGTCGACGACCCGTACGAGCCGCCGCGGAGGCCCGACCTGGTGCTCCGCCCGTCCGACGGCGATCCGGTCGCCCAGGCGGCCCGGATCATGGAAGTGTTGGGCGCATGACCGACGATGCTGTCCTGGCCGCCGAGATCGCCTCGGCTGCAGGTGAACTGTTGCTGACCGTCCGGGCCGCCGAGGCCGAGACCCTCACCGGCCGGGAACTCGGCCGGCGCGGTGACCGCGATGCGAACTCGCTCATCCTCGATCTGCTCGCCGAGCGCCGCCCCGGTGACGCCGTGCTCTCCGAGGAGTCCGCGGACGATCCCGCTCGCGTCGACGCCGAGCGGGTCTGGATCATCGATCCGCTCGACGGGTCGAAGGAATACGGGATGCCGGGCCGTTCCGACTGGGCGGTGCACGTGGCGTTGTGGGAGGCAGGACGCGGCCTCACCGCCGCCGCGGTCGCCCAGCCGGGTCTCGGCGCGGTCTACAGCACGGACGGGCCGCCGATCGTCGAGCGGCGCCCGCTCGACGACGGCCGGCCCGCGATCGTCGTCAGCGGCAGCCGCCCGCCCGAGTTCGTCGGGGAGGTCGCCCGGGCCGTCGGCGCCGACCTCGTGCCCATGGGCTCCGCCGGCGCGAAGGCGATGGCCGTGCTGCGGGGCGAGGTCGACGCATATGTCCACGCCGGTGGCCAGTGGGAATGGGATTCGGCGGCTCCGGTCGCCGTCGCGCAGGCGGCGGGACTGTTCTGCGCCCGCATCGACGGCAGCGAACTCGAATACAACCGGCCGCACCCCTACCTGCCCGATCTGGTGATCTGCCGACCGGACTGGGCGCCGGCGCTCATGACGGCGATCGCCGAACACGCGACCGCCCGGGCCGACAGCCCGCGGGTTGCGATGGCCCGCGCGTACATCCGGTCGCTGATCAGCCACGACGCATCGCACGTACGGTTGGCCGCGGACGCCTGGCGGGTGGAGAACGGGCAACGCACCGGCGACACCGGCGCCGAGATCCGGGAGCAGCTCGAGCAGGGTCCGGAATACCGGCCGCTCCGGCGGGTGCGCGACCTGACGTTCCACGAGTGGCATCACGACGTCGTCGCACGGTTCCTGCTCGACATGGACGCAGGCGCCGATGCGGAGACGACCGTGTCGGTCACCGAGCATTTCCGGATCCCGGCGGGGGAGATCCGCTCGATTCTCGCGATAATCGAGCCCCATCGGCAGAATAGTTGAACCCTTTGCGCTAGCTTCGAAGAAGTTGATGCAGTAGTGCAGATTTCGGAGGCGGCAAGAATGGAACAACTCAACGAAGCCCGGGACATCGGGGACGGCATCCACGCGATCCCCGTTCCCGTCGCGGACCTGCCGGTCGGCGACACCCAGGTGTACGCGGTCGAGTCCCCGCGCGGCGTGATCCTCGTGGACGTGGGATGGAACAACGACACCTCCTGGAACGCGCTGCAGACCGGACTCGCGTCGGCCGGGCTGTCGGTGACCGACGTCGAAGGCGTGGTCGTCACGCACTTCCATCCCGACCACGTCGGCCTCACCGGCCGCATCCGCGAAGCATCCGGATGCTGGGTCGGCATGCACGAGGCGGACTTCGAGCAACTCGGGCACATGATGGCCGGACACGACTGGACGAACCGGGAACTCGACCAGTGGCTCAAGGCCGGGGCGCCCGCCGAGCAGATCGAGGTGTTCCTCGCCGCCGGCCGCGACAGCGGCGGCGTGCCGGACGAGAAGCCCGACCGGATCCTGAAGGCCGACGAGGTGATCCCGCTCGCCGGGCGCACCCTGCGCACCGTGTTCACCCCCGGCCACACACCGGGCCACGCGTGCTTCTACATCGAGGAACACGGCATCCTCTTCAGCGGTGATCACGTACTCGCCAAGACCACCCCACACATCGGCGAGTTCGACTTCCCCGTCGCCGAACGCGACGCGCTGGGGGAGTTCCTCGATTCGCTGCGGGCCGTCGCGTCCCTGCCCGCGCGGCGCACCCTGCCCGCGCACCGTCAGCCCATCGACGACCTCGCCGCCCGGACCGAGGCGCTCGTCGAACACCACGAACGCCGCCTCGACGATCTCTACGATTCGTTCGGGGACGAGGAGCTGACGTTGTGGCAGGCCACCGAACGCATGAAGTGGTACCGGCCGTGGGACGAAACCCCGCCTCGCGGTAAGCAGATGGCCATGTCCGAAGGCTCGGCGCACATCCGCCACCTCATCGAGCGGGGCCGCGCGCGGCGTGTCCCCGGAACCGACCCGGCGCGGTTCGTCCGCGTGTGATCCTCGATCGGACCGCCACAGGAGGGAAGCGATGACACCGGAACAGCTCGTGACCGAATTCTGCGCCGCCTGGGCGGATCCGGAACCGGCCGCGCTCGCCGCGTACTTCACCGACGATGCGGTGTACCACAACATTCCGTTGGAGGCGGTCCACGGCCGGGCTGCCATCGAGGAGTACTTCGCCGGGATGGTCGCGTCGTTCGGCGGAATCGACTTCCGCATCCACCGGCAGTTGGCGAACGGCAACCTGGTCCTCAACGAACGCGTCGACGTGTTGACGGTGAACGGGCGCACGGTCGAAGTGCCCGTCATGGGCTCGTTCGAGGTGGCCGACGGGAAGATCACCGCGTGGCGGGACTACTTCGACATGGGGTCGCTGACCGCGCCGGCCGAGTAGACCGGACGACAGAAGACGGGCCCCGCTTCGAAATCGAAGCGGGGCCCGTCTTCTCGTGGTGCCCTCGGCAGGATTCGAACCTGCGACTTCTTGCTCCGGAGGCAAGCGCTCTATCCCCTGAGCTACGAGGGCAATCCGGAACCACCGGCTGACCGGCGGTGCGGAGTTAGCCTAGCGCATTGTTGCCCATACGCCACATCGCCTGGTCAGCAGGGGTTTTTCGGCCCGGATGGGCGTCAGTTCATCGGTAGCGGCTGCGCGCCGCGCTCGGTGAGCATCGACGTCATCAGCTGCGACTCGGCGGTCTGCGTGTCCACCATCGTCTGCGCCAGCGTCCGCACGGCAGCCACCTCGGCATGTTCGGCGCCGTACTCCATCATCGGCAGGCCGCCCTCGTGGTGCCGCAACATCAACTGCAGGAACAGCACGTCGAGTTCGGGACCCGAGGCGGCCCGCAGCGCCGCCAGTTCCTCCGACGTCGCCATTCCGGGCATCGGACCCGATCCCGCGCCTGCCGAGTCGTGTCCGGCCGTCCCGTGGCCGGCATGGCCGTCCATGTGCGCGTCGTCGTCGCCCATCCACGTCATGTACTCACCGGTGGGCAGCGGCGCGCGGTCCCACAACGTCAGCCAGCCCTGCATCTGGCCGACCTGGTTCTGCTGGGTCGTGAGGATGTCGTACGCCAGGTTCTTCACCCGCTGATCCGACGACCCGGTGAGCGCGACGGTCGCCATCTCGATCGCCTGGTTGTGGTGCACGCTCATGTCCTGGGAGAAACCGACGTCCACGGAATCGGCCGCCGGAACGTCCTGCGCATCCCCGTGCGGAATCAGGAAACCGAGCAGGAAACCGATCGCGACCGCGGCGATCACCCCGAGTACCACCAGCGTCCGGCGCTGTCCGGAGCCCGCGACGGGCCGATCCTGCGAGAGATCGTCGCTCATGGTCAGCTACCCGCCGGAGCCTGCATGTCCGTCTGCACCTCGGCGGTGTCGACGGTTCCGCCGTCCATCGGCACCGCGTCGGGGCCCGGAGCCGACGGATCGAACGGCGGCGGGTTCGCCGGATCGAACGAGCCGGGGATCGTCGCGCAGCTCGCACCGACCTCCGGGTACGTGTAGCGGTTCTGGCGCAGCGAGGCGATGAAGTGGTCGATCCGCTCGTCGTCGGCGGAATCCACCGCGAGCTGATGACCCCACGACTGCAGCGAGATCGGCGAGGACTGACCCGGGTACGGCGACATCATGGTGTACGACTTGCCGTCGACCTTCGCGCTGAGCGTGTCGATCGCGGCGGCATCGACCAGATCCGGGTTGTAGGTGATCCACACCGCACCGTGCTCGAGCGAATGCACCGCGTTCTCGGTGCGGATCGCGTCCGGGTAGACGGTGCCGGTGCACGTCGCCCAGATCGCGTCGTGCGGCCCACCGAACGGCGGGGTGCGGTCGTAGGCGACGCGCTGCGTCGAATCGATGTGCTGACCCGCGGGATACTCGACCGTCACGACCCCGTCGATCTCGCTCGACGGATCCTGGTTCGATTCCGACGGCGTCCAGGCCGCGAGCTCCTGCTGATCCTGGTACTTCGGGATGATGCTCACCGCGATCACGGCGATCAGAGCGACGACTGCGACGACGCCACCGATCACCATCCAGGGGATCTGACGCTGCTTGGGAAGTCCGCGGCTCCCGCCGCTCTTCTTCGCCGCGGCCGAAATGGCCTTCGCGGACTTGGCGCCGGACTTCTTGCCGGAACCACCGTTCACCGAACCGCTGGGCATCGCTGGTAGCTCTTTCGATCGGACGGACAACATCGGATGGACAACGAGACCGCGGCCCCGGGCCGCGTGCCCCCACAACTGTACGGGCGTGCTCATGCGGGGCACCGTCGGTGCTCGTCCGCCCCAGCCAATAGGATGAACCCCTGTGACTCCTGCCGACCTTGCCGAACTGCTCCACGGAACCGCTGCGAGGGTGCTCGCCGAGCGTGACCTCGACGTGTCCGTCCTGCCCGAGACCCTCACCGTCGAGCGGCCCAGGAACCCGGAGCACGGCGACTATGCGACCAACGTGGCGATGCAGGTCGCGAAGAAGGCCGGCGTGAATCCGCGCGAGCTCGCGACCTGGCTCGCCGAGGCCCTCACCGCCGCCGACGGCATCGACTCCGCCGACGTCGCGGGGCCGGGCTTCCTCAACATTCGTCTCGCGGCCGACGCGCAGGGCGCGATCGTCGCGAACGTGCTCGGCGAGCTCACGGCGTACGGCAACGCCGACACCCTCGCCGGACGCAGGATCAACCTCGAATTCGTGTCCGCGAACCCCACCGGCCCGATCCACCTCGGCGGCACCCGCTGGGCCGCCGTCGGCGACGCGCTCGGCCGGATCCTGTCGACGCAGGGCGCCGAGGTCACCCGCGAGTACTACTTCAACGACCACGGCGCGCAGATCGACCGTTTCACGCGGTCGCTGATCGCCGCCGCCAAGGGCGAACCGGCCCCCGAGGACGGGTACGCCGGCGACTACATCGTCGACATCGCCGCAGCCGTGCAGAAGCAGGCGCCCGGGGCGCTCGAGCTGCCCGAGGCCGAACAGCACGAGACGTTCCGGTCCATCGGCGTCGACCTGATGTTCGCGCACATCAAGCGCACGCTGCACGAGTTCGGCGTCGACTTCGACGTGTACTTCCACGAGAACTCGCTGTTCGAGTCCGGCGCGGTCGACAAGGCCGTCGAGACGCTCAAGAGCTCCGGCAACCTGTACAACGCGGACGGCGCCTGGTGGCTCAAGAGCACCGACTTCGGCGACGACAAGGACCGCGTCGTCATCAAGTCCGACGGTCACGCCGCCTACATCGCCGGCGACATCGCCTACTTCCAGGACAAGCGCTCGCGCGGCTTCGACCTGTGCATCTACATGCTCGGCGCCGACCACCACGGCTACATCGGCCGCCTCAAGGCCGCGGCGGCCGCGTTCGGCGACGACCCCGACACCGTCGAGGTCATGATCGGCCAGATGGTCAACCTCGTCCGTGACGGCCAGGCCGTGAAGATGAGCAAGCGTGCCGGCACCGTCATCACCCTCGACGACCTCGTCGAAGCGATCGGCGTCGACGCCGCCCGCTACTCGCTGGTGCGGTCCTCGGTCGACCAGAGCATCGACATCGACCTCGAACTGTGGGCCTCGACCGGCAACGAGAACCCGGTGTACTACGTGCAGTACGCGCACGCCCGCCTGTCGTCGATCGCGCGCAACGCCGCCGACCTCGGGCTCGGGGGTGAAGGCGCGAACCTCGCGCTGCTCACCCACGACCGCGAAGGCGACCTGATCCGCACCATCGGCGAATACCCGCGCGTCGTCGCGAAGGCCGCGGAACTGCGCGAACCGCACCGCGTCGCGCGCTACCTCGAGGAACTCGCCGGCACCTACCACCGGTTCTACGACGCGTGCCGCATCCTCCCGCAGGGCGACGAGGAGCCCGGCGATCTGCACACCGCGCGGCTCGCGCTGTGCGCGGCGGCACGCCAGGTTCTCGCCAACGGCCTCGGCCTGCTCGGCGTCAGCGCTCCGGAGCGGATGTGAACGCGCATCCCGCCGGGCCCCGGCACGCCGAGATCCCGCACGCACCGGGACTGTCCGAACGACCCGCGACCACCGAGGAAGTGAACGCGCTGCACCCGCAGGTGTGGCCGCGCGGCACGAGCCGCGGCGACGACGGTGTGATGCGTATCGCCGGTGTCCCGGTCACCGAACTCGCCGAGAAGTACGGCACACCGCTGTTCGTGATCGACGAGGCCGACTTCCGGTCCCGCTGCCGCGACATCGCCACCGCCTTCGGTCCCGACACCAAGGTGCACTACGCGTCCAAAGCGTTCCTGTGCAGCGAGATCGCCCGCTGGGTGCACCAGGAGGGACTGTCCCTCGACGTCGCCTCCGGCGGTGAACTCGCGGTCGCGCTGCACGCCGGGTTCCCCGCCGAGAAGATCGCGATGCACGGCAACAACAAGTCCGTCGCCGAACTGCGCACCGCGGTCGCGGCCGGCGTCGGGCACATCGTGCTCGACTCGATGGCCGAGATCGATCGGCTCGACGCGATCGCCGGGGAAACCGGTGTCGTCCAGGACGTCCTGATCCGCGTCACGGTCGGGGTCGAGGCGCACACCCACGAGTTCATCTCCACCGCGCACGAGGACCAGAAGTTCGGTCTCTCGCTGGCCGGGGGGGTGGCCATGGCCGCCGTGCGCCGCGTCTTCGAGACCGACAACCTGCGGCTGGTCGGCCTGCACAGTCACATCGGTTCGCAGATCTTCGACGTCGACGGGTTCGAACTGGCCGCGCACCGGGTGATCGGCCTGTTGCGCGACATCGTCGCCGAGTTCGGCGTCGAGAAGACCTCGCAGCTGAACATCGTCGACCTCGGCGGTGGCCTCGGCATCTCGTACGTGCCGAGCGACGACCCGCCGCCGGTCGCGGACCTGGCGGCGAAGCTGCGCGACATCGTGCGCACCGAGTCCGCCCTGGCCGGGTTGCCCACGCCGACGCTCGCGGTCGAGCCGGGCCGGGCGATCGCCGGCCCGGGCACGATCACCCTCTACGAGGTCGGCACCGTCAAGGACGTCGCCGTCGCGGCCGGGCAGGCCCGCCGCTACATCAGCGTCGACGGCGGAATGAGCGACAACATCCGCACCTCCCTGTACCAGGCCGAGTACGAGTCCCGGCTGGTGTCCCGCGTCAGCGACGCCGACCCGGTCGTCGCGCGCGTGGTGGGGAAGCACTGTGAGAGCGGCGACATCGTGATCCGCGACACCTGGATGCCCGAGGATGTCGGCGCCGGTGATTTGCTGGCGGTCGCCGCGACCGGTGCATACTGCTACTCGATGTCCAGCAGGTACAACCTGCTGCCCCGTCCCGCCGTCGTGGCGGTCCGGGACGGCGCGTCACGCGTCGTCCTTCGTCGGGAATCCGTGGAAGATCTGCTCAGCTTGGAGGTTACGGAGTGACGACCGAAACGGAGACCAGTCGATCGCCGCGTTCCGTCGGCGTGGCTGTGCTCGGCCACGGCACCGTCGGCGCGGAAGTCGTCCGCATCATCCGGGACGACGCGGCTGATCTCGAAGCGCGTATCGGTGCGCCGCTGGAGTTGCGAGGCGTCGCGGTGCGCACCGTCTCGGAGGACCGGGGTATCCCGGTCGAGCTGCTCACCACCGACGCGGAATCCCTGATCACCCGCGACGACGTGGACATCGTGGTCGAGGTCATCGGCGGCATCGACCTGCCCCGCAAGCTCGTGCGGGCCGCGCTCGACGCCGGCAAGTCCGTGGTCACGGCGAACAAGGCACTGCTGGCCGAGTACACCGGCGAACTGGCCGAGGCCGCGGAGGCCAAGCGCGTCGACCTGTACTTCGAGGCCGCCGTCGCCGGTGCGATCCCGGTGATCCGCCCGTTGACGCAGTCCCTCGCGGGCGATCGCGTCAACCGGGTGATCGGCATCGTCAACGGCACCACCAACTACATCCTGTCCGCGATGGACGAGACCGGCGCCGACTACGCCGAGGCGCTCGCCGAAGCCGGCCGCCTGGGCTACGCCGAGGCGGACCCGACCGCGGACGTCGAAGGTTTCGACGCCGCCTCGAAGGCCGCGATCCTCGCGTCCATCGCCTTCCACACCCGGGTCACCGCCGGCGACGTGTACCGCGAGGGCATCTCGAAGATCACCGCGGCAGATCTCACCACGGCGCGCGCCCTGAACTACAACGTCAAGCTCCTCGCGATCTGCGAGCGCATCACCGGCGAGGACGGCAAGGAGAAGGTGTCCGCGCGGGTCTATCCGGCGCTGATCCCGCGGGAGCATCCGCTGGCCAGTGTCGCCGGCGCGTTCAACGCCGTGGTCGTCGAGGCCCAGGCGTCCGGCCGGCTGATGTTCTACGGCCAGGGCGCCGGCGGCGCCCCCACCGCGTCCGCGGTGATGGGTGACCTCGTGATGGCCGCGCGCAACCGCGTGCAGGGTGGTCGCGGACCGCTCGAATCGCGCTACGCCGATCTCGAGATCGCGCCGATGAGCGAGATCGTGACCCGCTACTACGTGAACCTGCAGGTCGCGGACCGGGCCGGTGTGCTCGCCGCCGTGGCCGCCGAGTTCTCCAAGCGCGGGGTCAGCATCTCCGCCGTGCGCCAGGAAGGCGCCGGGGACGGTGCGCGCCTGGTGGTGCTCACGCACCGCGCCACCGACGAAGCGTTGTCGAGTACCGTCGCAGCACTCGACCAGCTCGAATCCGTAACTGCTGTGACCAGTGTCCTGAGACTGGAGGGATCCGCCGAATGAGCGCGGCCGAGAAGAACATCACCCCCGTGCACACGCCGTGGCCGGGCCTGATCGAGGCGTACCGCTCTCGCCTGCCGATCGGTGAGGGCTGGAAGACGGTGACGCTGCGCGAGGGTGGAACGCCGCTGCTGCCGGCCCCCCGCCTCTCCGAGATCACCGGCTGTGACGTCCACGTCAAGGTCGAGGGACTCAACCCCACCGGTTCCTTCAAGGACCGCGGCATGACGATGGCCGTCACCGAGGCGCTGGCGACCGGCAAGCAGGCCGTGCTGTGTGCCTCCACCGGCAACACGTCGGCCTCGGCTGCCGCGTACGCATCCCGTGCCGGCATCGGCTGCGCGGTGCTGGTGCCGCAGGGCAAGATCGCCATGGGCAAGCTCGCCCAGGCCGTCATGCACGGCGCGAAGATCGTGCAGGTCGAGGGCAACTTCGACGACTGCCTCGAGCTGGCCCGCAAGACCACTGCCGAGTTCCGGACCATCGGCTTGGTCAACTCGGTCAACCCGGTCCGTATCGAGGGACAGAAGACCGCGGCGTTCGAGATCGTCGACGCGCTCGGCGACGCACCCGACGTGCACGTGCTTCCGGTCGGCAACGCCGGCAACATCACCGCGTACTGGAAGGGTTACTCCGAGTACTTCGCGGACGGCCTCAGCACCCGCCGTCCGCGCATGCTCGGTGTGCAGGCCGCCGGCGCGGCCCCGCTCGTTCTGGGACACCCGGTCAAGGATCCCGAAACCATCGCCACCGCCATCCGGATCGGCGCGCCCGCGTCGTGGAACGGCGCGGTCGCCGCGAAGGAGGAGTCGGACGGCGCGTTCCGTGCCGCCACCGACGACGAGATTCTCGAGGCGTACCACCTGCTAGCGAAGTCCGAGTCGATCTTCGTCGAGCCTGCGTCGGCCGCCTCGATCGCCGGTCTGCTCGCGGCCAGCAAGGAAGGCTGGCTACCTCGCGGCCTGCGTGTTGTGTGCACCGTCACAGGAAATGGCCTCAAGGACCCGGACACCGCACTGCGCGACGTTCCCGTGGTGCAGCCGATCCCGGTCGACCCGGTCGCTGTGGCCTCGGCACTCGAGCTGGCCTAGGACTCGAGCAGGCACGGTGACCGCTTCGCCCTCCTCTGTTGTTGGGAATCACGCTGGTGTTGGGAATCACGACATGACGCAGACTCTGCCGGTAGGAATCTCGGTGACGGCCCGGGTTCCCGCGTCGAGTGCGAATCTGGGACCCGGATTCGACTCGCTCGGTCTCGCCCTCGGGCTGTACGACGAGATCACCGTCACGACAACCGGATCCGGCCTCGACGTCCGCGTCGAAGGGGAGGGCGCCGAAGAGGTGCCGTGGGGTCCCACCCACCTGGTGGTGCGTGCCGTCGAGCGTGGCCTCGAAGCCGCGGGTGTGTGGGCGGACGGCCTGGACATCGTGTGCCGCAACGTCATTCCCCACTCGCGGGGGCTCGGCTCGTCCGCGTCCGCCGTCGTCGGCGGACTCGCCGCGGCGAACGGCCTGGTGCGGAAGGTCGCGCCCGAGCGGGTGCTCGACGACGCGCAGCTCGTGCAGCTCTCCTCCGAGTTCGAGGGGCACCCGGACAACGCGTCGGCGAGCGTGCTCGGCGGTGCGGTCGTGTCGTGGAGCGAAGCGGGGGTGGACGCCGAGCAGCGTGCCTACCGGGCCGTGACGCTGCCGGTGGACCCGGCGATCAAGGTCGTGGTGCTGGTCCCCGCGGTTCGGTCCTCGACCGCGCACACCCGCGGCCTGTTGCCGGATCTCGTGCCGCATCGGGATGCCTCGTTCAACGTCAGCCGCGCCGCGCTCGCGGTGGTCGCGCTGACCCGGCGTCCCGACCTGTTGATGCCCGCGACCGAGGACATGCTGCACCAGGCGCAGCGGGCTCCGGCGCTGCCGCTCACGACCAAGTGGATCGCGGTGCTGCGCGAGGCCGGGATCGCTGCGACGGTGTCCGGCGCCGGACCCACCGTGCTGGCGTTGACGACCGAACCGTTCCCCGCCGAGTTGCGTGCCGCGGCGGAAGCGGACGATCTCGCCGTCCTCGAACTCGACGTCGCCGGCGGCGTCCAGGTGCTCTGAGAACCGTCGATGCGAGGGGCGGAACACGCCGGTCCGGGCGGTGTTCTTGCTCAACGTACAGTTCGTCGCTATCCTGTGGTTTGTCCGCACGTCGTGCGTTTCAGCCGTCGGCTTCTTCAGGGTATTGTCTCCAGCTCCATCGGAGCGCCAGATCCTGGACCGATCCTCAGTTGTCCTCGTCTCGAGGGGTCAAGGGACTGCAATTGCCGGGGGATGGCGTGATAGCGGACGTGCCGACCGTTCGATTCCGTGAACACGTACGGCAAATCCCGGATCGGTGTACGAACTGATCTGTGGGAACGAACCCTCGACTCTGCGTGGCGCGAGTGAGGGAAGGAAAGGATCTCCGTGACCGATACGGATCTGATCGCTACGCCTGTTCTCGACGCCCCGGGGTCATCCGCGGGGGCGCAGGCGGACGATTCTTCGCAGACCTCTTCGCCGCGCGCCGCCGGGCGCCGCGGTGCCGGCCTCTCGGGCATGGTGCTCGCCGAGCTGCGGACCCTCGCGGCCGAACTCGGCATCAAGGGCACTTCCGGGATGCGCAAGGGCGACCTGATCGCCGCGATCAAGGAACGCCAGGGTGGGGGCGCGTCGAGCGCTCCGGCCACAACGAACAAGGCGGCGGCCTCCGAGGAGGAACCCGCCGCCGAGACCGCGCGGCCCGCGCGG
>NZ_LRRH01000198.1 GCF_001646785.1 Rhodococcus phenolicus | reverse complement strand
CGCACACGCCAGCGTGCCGCTCAGGCCGTCCGCAGTGTCGGCGATCTCGATCTCGAGGTCGGTCTTGACGCTGTGGGTCTCGTCGGCGTCGGCGAACCGGCCGAAGCCGGCCCGCCCGAGCACATCGTGGGTTTCGTCGACCAGATCCGCGACCCGGAAGGACACGAGCGTCTGGAACAGCGGGTTGTGGGCGGCCGAGGGCGTCGTGCCGCTGACCCGCACGATGTGATCGAACGGCAGGTCCTGGTGGGCGAATCCCCCGAGCACGACCTCCCGCACCCGGCCCAGCACCTCGTCTACCGTCGGATCCCCCGACAGATCGTGACGCAACGGCAACGTGTTCACGAAATACCCCACCACCGACGCCAGCGCCTCGTCCGTGCGGCCACCGACCGGCGACCCCACCACGATGTCGTCACCCGCCCCGAGCCGCTGCATCGCGATCACGACCGCGGCCTGGGTGAGCATGTACATGGTGACGTCGCGGTCGGCGCACACCCGGCGCAGCGCGGCCGACACCTCGGGATCCAGGGCGAAGGACAGTTCGAATCCGTCGAAGTCCTGAACCGCCGGGCGCGGCCGGTCCGTGGCGATCATCGACACCTCCGGGACTCCGGCGAGCCGCTCACGCCAGTACTCGACGTGATCGGCCGCGGCGGTTCCGGGCCGGTCGGCGCCGGACAGCATCGCGTCCTGCCAGGCCGCGAAGTGGCGGAACGTCACCGACTCGGGTGTCCGCTGCGGAGCGGTGCCGCGACGGCGCGCGGTGTAGGCGTCCAGGAGGTCACCGAGCAGTGTCGGTGTCGACCATTCGTCGACGAACGCGTGATGCACGGCCAGGGCAGCGACCCGGGGCCGGCCGTCCACGGAGAACACCGCGGCACGTAGTGCCGGGTCGAGGCGCAGGGAGAGCGGACGGTCGACCCACTGCGCGACCACATCGGTGAGCACGCCGGAGCCGGTCGCGATCTCCTCGATGGGGAACGCGCCGGTGACCGGGTCGTCGACGTCGAGTTCGATGCCGTCGGGACCCGGGACCAGCCGGGACCGGAGCGCCTCGTGCCGCGTCGTCAGGTCGGTGAGCGCCACCGCCCACGCGTCTGTGGAGAAGTCGTCGGGCACGGTGAGCACGAGCGGCACGGTATAGACCGAGCCGGCTCCGGTGATCTGCTCGATCACCCAGAGCGACCGCTGACCCGCCGATGCCGGAACCTTTTCCGGCACGACGACGTCGGCAACACCGATCGAGATCGCACCCTCGGCTGCGTCGAGGGTGCGCGCGAGATCGCCGACGGACCGGGATTCGAACAGGTCGCGCAGCGTCAGCTTGCGGGCGAATCGGGCGGCCAGTCGAGCCACCGCCCGGGTCGCGAGCAGCGAGTGTCCACCCAGATCGAAGAAGTCGCTGTCGACACCGACCGGGACGGTCTCGTCCAGGCCGAGCACGTCGCGGAAGACCTCGGCCACTGCTCGTTCGGATTCGGTGGCCGGTGCCCGGCCCCCGTCGTGGACCGGCGCGACCGGCTCCGGCAGCGCCTTGCGATCGAGCTTGCCGTTGACAGTCACCGGCAGCTCGTCGAGGACGGTGATCGTGGGCGGCACCATGTAGTCCGGCAATCGGGACGAGAGGTGTTCCCGCAGTGTGGAAGTCGGATCCTCACCGTTCCAGGCTCCACGGTCGAGGGTGCAGTACGCGGCGAGGGTCGCATCACGGCCCGAGGTCCCGGCCCGGGCGATCACCGCGGACGAACGGACCCACGGATGTGCATCGAGAGCGGCGCGGATCTCGTCCAG
>NZ_LRRH01000033.1 GCF_001646785.1 Rhodococcus phenolicus | reverse complement strand
TCGCCGGGATCGCCGCGGCGATCGCGGTCGCGCTGGGAGTGGCGGTCGCTGTCTCGTCCGGGGACGATTCGCCGGAACCCGAGCCCGCAGTACCTGCCGGTGAGGCCGCGCCCGCCGCCGCAGATCCGATCGCGGTCGAGCCCATCGTGGTCGAACCGGTCCGCCCGCTCGAGCCGGGTGGTTTCCGGCGCGTCGTCGACGGTTACCGAGCGGAGTTCGGCGACACCATCGCGTACGAGATCACGTTGTATCCGAAGCGGGCGGGCGCGGGGCGCGCCCTGCCCGAGGATCCCGGCCGCATCGTGTCCTACGGGTTCGAGGGTGGCTGGCAGCGGTCGAGTACACCGACGTCGTCACGGTTCTCCGGCTACCGCGATTTCGATGCGGGCCTGGTCGATGCCGCCGCCCTCGACGACCTGCTCGTGCGCGCCCCCGCATTGCTGGGTGCACCGGACGGCGCGGTCACCCACGTCGTCATCCGGGACGACGGCATTCCCACGACGAACATCTATGTCGACTACGGCAACGACCGCGGAAACGGATATCTGAAGGCCGGATTCGACGGGTCCGTCCTCCGCGAGTACAGGTGAACGCTTGTGAAGACCGAACAGCATTCCGCCGTGGATGCCCCGGGCGCCCGACGCCGCGACCGGCTGTTCGTCGTGGGAGTTCTCGTGGTGGCCGTGGTGTGCGGTGTCGCGACCTTCCGCTGGGTGCAGCCGGAACCGGCCGCGTCCACGGCGGCCGAGGACACCGGCTCCAATGCGGTGGTCGAACCGATCGTGGTTCCGACCCCGCGGCCGGCGACGGCAGAAGGTATCGAGCAGTTCCGCGCCGACCTCCGCGAGCATTTCGGTGATGCGGTCGTCGACGAGGCGTATCTGTCGGCCGAGATCGCGTCCTTCGACAAGGCGCTGACGGACTCGCCGAATCGCGTCGTGTCCTACACCTATCGCGGCGGGATCAGCGCCGACCGCGACCCGGTCACCCGCGACGTGGACACACCGGTGTTCGACCTCGCGACCGTCGATGTCCCGCTGCTCGCGCGCTACCTCGCGGGTGCGCCGCAGTCGACCGGGGTTCCGGACGGAACGGTGAACAGCATCTCGCTCGAGACGACCGAGCACGGGAACGTCGTGCGGATCTCGGTGTCCAACCCGGCGCAGGAGAGCGGGTCGATCACGCTGTCGCCGGAGGGGAACCTGCTGTCGGTCTCGGAGTTCGCGCCGTGAGCGCGTCCGGGCCGGCGGGCCGGCGGGCACGGGACACCGATCGCGCGGACGTGTGCGGCCGCCTGGACGCGGCACGCGAGGACGGGCAGATCGACGACGCCGAGCACGTCACGCGCATCGCCGCGGCGAAGTCGGCGCGCATCCTCGGCGAACTGGATGTACTGGTCGGCGACCTGCAGGGGCCACCGTTGCTGCGACCGCTCGTGCGGGCGGGGGAGCCGCTTCCCCGGCGGTGGCTGTTCGCGTCCGGCGCGGTCGCCGCGGGTGTGGCGATCGGCGCCGTCGCCGGGCTGATCGTTCCGCCCGGCGCCGGGGGACCGGCGGGGTATCGGCTGACAGCGGACGGGTTCGCGCGGTTCGTCGACGACTACCGGGCGGAGTTCGGGGACACGATCGCCGACGAGATCAGCGCGACCGAGGATCAGGTGTACGTCGTGCGTCAGGACGGCCCGGGTACGTCGATGTCGTATCTGTACGACGGCCGGTTCCGGAAGTTCGGCGGGTCGTCGTCCCGGTCGTCGGGGGTTGCCTTCGACATGTCCGCGATCGACCTGCGGCGGCTGGCAGGTCTGGTCGCGGGAGCGCCCGCGACCACTCGTCTTCCGGACGGCAGCGTCGACCAGATCCGTGCCGGCGGGAGCGACCACACGCTCGCGATCCACGTCGAGGACGACCGGGAGCAGCGCGGTCACCTCGAGGTCGCGTTCGACGGCACGGTGCTCGCGGTGTTCCCGTATCGCCCCTGAGCGGGCACGTCCGGCCGGCACGGCGCGACGAACCTATCGGTTCGGAGTATCGTCGTATATATCGGTGCGATATAGTTTCGCGTCGTATCACGTCGGTTGTTCGACCGGGAGAATCGAGGAGGGAACCCGTTGCTCGAACTGGCAATCCTCGGGCTGCTTCTCGAATCCCCCATGCACGGTTACGAGCTCCGCAAACGACTGACCGGGCTGCTGGGCGCATTCCGCGCCTTCTCCTACGGGTCCCTCTACCCGACGCTGCGCCGCATGCAGGCGGACGGCCTCATCGAGGAGGACTCCGGAGTACCCGGCACGGTCAGGCGGGCCCGCCGCGTGTACCAACTGACGGCCGCCGGTCGGGAACGCTTCAGCGAATTGGTTGCCGACACGGGACCGCAGAACTACACCGACGACGGATTCGGTGTGCACCTCGCCTTCTTCAGCCGCACCCCCGCCGAAGCGCGGATGCGGATTCTCGAGGGCAGGCGCCGCCAGGTCGAGGAGCGCAGAGAAGGGCTCCGCGACGCGATCGGACGGGCGAGCGGCACTCTGGATCGCTACACCCGTCAGCTCCACCAGCTCGGTCTCGAATCCAGCGAACGCGAAGTCCGCTGGCTCAACGAACTGATCGCCGCCGAGCAGTCGACAGCACCCAGCAAGAAAGAAGGAGAACCCGACCATGGGTGAGAACAACACCTCGGTGCGCGTGGCCATTGTGGGCGTGGGGAACTGTGCCTCGTCCCTGGTCCAGGGCGTGCAGTACTACAAGGACGCGGACGAGAGCTCGACCGTCCCCGGCCTGATGCACGTGAAGTTCGGTTCCTACCACGTGCGCGACGTCAAGTTCGTCGCCGCGTTCGACGTCGACGCCAAGAAGGTCGGCTTCGACCTGTCCGAGGCGATCCTGGCGTCGGAGAACAACACCATCAAGATCGCCGACGTCCCGCCGCTCGACGTTCCCGTCCAGCGCGGCCCGACCCTCGACGGCATCGGCAAGTACTACTCGCAGACCATCGAGGTCTCCGACGCCGAGCCCGTCGACGTCGTCCAGGCCCTGAAGGACGCGCAGGTCGACGTCCTCGTCTCCTACCTGCCGGTGGGCTCCGAGGAAGCCGACAAGTTCTACGCCCAGTGCGCCATCGACGCCGGCGTCGCGTTCGTCAACGCCCTGCCCGTGTTCATCGCCTCCGACCCGGAGTGGGCCGAGAAGTTCCGCGCGGCCGGTGTCCCGATCGTCGGCGACGACATCAAGAGCCAGGTCGGCGCGACCATCACCCACCGCGTGATGGCCAAGCTGTTCGAGGACCGCGGCGTCGTGCTGGACCGCACCTACCAGCTCAACGTCGGCGGCAACATGGACTTCAAGAACATGCTCGAGCGTGAGCGCCTGGAGTCGAAGAAGGTTTCCAAGACACAGGCCGTGACGTCGAACCTGAACGGCCCGCTGGCCGGCAAGGTCCACGACCGCAACGTCCACATCGGCCCCTCGGACTACGTGGAGTGGCTCGACGACCGCAAGTGGGCGTACGTCCGCCTCGAGGGTCGCGCATTCGGTGACGCCCCGCTGAACCTCGAGTACAAGCTCGAGGTCTGGGACTCGCCGAACTCCGCCGGCATCATCATCGACGCCATCCGCGCGGCGAAGATCGCCAAGGACCGCGGCCTCGGCGGCCCGATCCTCCCGGCGTCGGCGTACCTGATGAAGTCCCCGCCGGTCCAGATGGCCGACGACAAGGCTCGCACCGAACTCGAGGCCTTCATCATCGAGGCCTGAGTCCCAACGGGTACCGACTCCGTATCTGCGCGGGTGGCGGTGGACGATCTTCGGATCATCCACCGCCATCGGCGTTTCCGGTCGACCGCGAGGCCGTTCGAGTACGGCGGTCACGCGGTGATGGGAACCATCACCCTGATAGACCGAATATTGGTTCCCATCACCCGAATCTGGCGACGACGGACAGCGGTAGCACCTTCATCGCGTAGGCGATCGGTGTCCACGGCCACGTCGGGACGTACGCCTTCCCCGGTTCCTTCTCGATGGCCGCGGCCAGAGCGCGGCAACCGGTTTCGGTGTCGACGATGAACGGCACCTTCTTCACCTTCTCGTTGATCTCCGAGCGGATGAATCCCGGGAAGACAGTGCTGACGTCGATGCCGGTCTTCGCGAGATCCGCGCGCACACCCTCACCCAGCGCCCCCACCGCCGCCTTCGACGCCGCGTAGGTGGTGAGATTGCGGGGCATGCCCCGCATCGCGCTCACCGACGAGATCAACACGAGGTGACCGGCATCGCGCGGCCGGAACAACTCGAGCGCCGCCTCGCTCTGCGCGAGCGCCCCGAGGAAGTTGGTGCGAGCGGTCGCGGCATTGGCGTGGAAATAGCCGGTGCCCAACGGTTGTCCCTTACCGAGGCCCGCGTTGACGATCACCCGGTCCAGACCACCGAGCTCCTCGTCGAACTCCCGGAACACGCGGAAGACGTCGTCGTGCGCGTTCACGTCGAGGCTGCGGATCGCGACGGTGATCTGCGGGTGCGCGGCGAGCAGCTCGTCGCGCAGTTCCTCGAGCCGTTCGGTACGCCGCGCCGCCAGCGCGAGATTGCGTCCGCGCGCGGCGAATTCACGCGCCATGCCACGGCCCAGGCCCGAGCTGGCACCCGTGATGAGGATGTTCCTGCGTGTCGTGCCTCTGTCCACTTACTTCCCCTCCAGAGTGTCGATCAGTTCGTTGCAGCGGGTGTCCAGATATCCGACGGCGACCCAGAAGTGCTCGAACGCCGGGTTCGTCGTCTGACCGTGGTGGTAGCGGTAGTAGATCTGCTGCGCGATCACCGCGAGCCGGAACAACCCGAACACCTCGTAGAAGCCCCAGTTGTCGATGGGCAGACCGGTACGCTCCCCGTAGTGTTCGACGATCTCGCGGCGGGTGAGCATGCCCGGCAGATCCGACGGCTGCCGCTTGGTGGCCAGCATCATCGGATGATCGTCGGCCTGCACCCAGTACGCGAGACTCGAGCCGAGATCCATCAGCGGGTCGCCGATCGTGGCGAGTTCCCAGTCGAGCACGGCACGCGGCGTCAGGTCGTCGCCGAGAACGACGTTGTCGAGCCGGAAATCACCGTGGATCACCCGGGACGCGATGTCGGCCGGTTGGTTGGCCGCGAGCCATGCGGTCACGCGGGCGAAGTCCGGGACGTTGTCGGTGCGCGCGGCGGCGAACCGCTTGGTCCAGCCCGCCACCTGCCTCGCCACATATCCCGAACCGCGGCCGAATTCGGCGAGACCGGAGGTCTCCGGGTCGACACCGTGCAACTCGACGAGAAGATCGATCACCCGCAGGCACAGGTCACGGGTGTTCTCGGGCGTGAGTCCGAGGTCGTCCGGTGGCGCCGTTCGCAGGATGGTTCCGTCGACCTTCTCCATGACGTAGAAGTCGCTGCCCAGCACCGACCGATCCGTGCACAGCCCGATCATCGTGGGCACGTGCGGATACACGGGCGCGAGCAGCGACTGGATGCGGTGCTCGCGGGACATGTCGTGGCCGGACGACGGCTTGGCACCGGCCGGCGGGCGGCGCAGCACCAGATCGCGGTCCGGATAGCGCAGCAGGTAGGTGAGATTGGATGCGCCGCCGGCGAACTGACGCACCTCGGGCACTCCGGTGATTCCGGCGTGTTCGGCGAGCCACGTCGCGACGGCGGCGACGTCGAAGCTGTCCTCGTCACGGACCGGCCGGGCGTTGTCGGGAAGGCTGCTCACGAGGTCCCCTCTAGTTGTACTTGCCGAGTTCGAACCTGGCCACGAGACCCTGATGCACCTCGTCGGGACCGTCCGCCAACCGCAGTGCGCGTGCGGCGGTCCACGCGCCGGCGAGCGGGAAGTCGTCGGAAAGTCCTGCACCGCCATGGATCTGGATGGCGAAGTCGACGACCTGCTGGACGACGCGCGGTGTGGCGACCTTGATCTCGGACACCGCGGAGCGGGCTCCGGCCAGGCCCTGGGTGTCGAGCAGCCACGCGGTGTTCAGGACCAGCAGACGCAGCTGGTTGATGGCGATGCGGGCGTCGGCGATGCGTTCACGGTTGCCGCCGAGGTTGGCCAGCGGCTTGCCGAACGCGACGCGCTCGAGACCGCGGCGGCATGCGAGTTCGAGGGTGCGCTCGGCGAGGCCGATCAGGCGCATGCAGTGGTGGACGCGGCCGGGCCCGAGACGGCCCTGAGCGATCTCGAATCCGCGGCCCGGGCCGGCGATGATCGCGTCCAGCGGCAGGCGCACGTCGGTGAACGACACCTCGCCATGGCCGCCGGGTTCGTCGTAGAAACCCATCGTGGACAACATCCGCTCGACCTTCACACCGGGTGTGTCGATCGGCACGAGCACCATCGAATGTCGTTGGTACTTGTGGGCTTCCGGGTCGGACAGGCCCATGAAGATCAGGACCTTGCAGTCCGGGTGGCCGATGCCGGTGCTCCACCACTTGCGGCCGTTGAGGACGACCTCGTCGCCCTCGACGATCGCGGTCGCGGCCATGTTGGTCGCGTCGGAGGAGGCGACGTCGGGCTCGGTCATGCAGAACGCGGAGCGGATCTCGCCGTCGAGCAGCGGACGCAGCCAGCGGTCCTTCTGTTCCGCGCTGCCGTAGTGGTAGAGGACCTCCATGTTCCCGGTGTCCGGGGCGTCGCAGTTGAAGACCGCGGACGCGAACTGGGAGCGTCCCATCTCCTCGGCCAGCGGTGCGTATTCGACGTTGGACAGGCCAGCGCCGAGCTCCGGGTCGGGGAGGAACAGATTCCACAGCCCCTGTTCCCTGGCCTTGCGCTGCAGCTCCCGGAACTCGGGCGGCACCGACCAGGTGGCGTCGCCGGAGCTGTCGCCGCGCTGCGCGAACGGTTCGACGCGCGCCGCGCGCAGCGTCCGTTCGACGGGTTCGACCTCCGTGGCGATGAAGGTGCGCAGACGTTCGAGGTAGTCGCGGGAACGTTCCGACCGGGCGAAATCCATGGGGCCTCCCTCTAAATGAGCAATGCTCAGTTAGAGTATCGGGGTGACCTCAGCACGACAAGCACCATCGCAGTCCGCCCCCCGGCGGCGGCTGCCTCCGGAGGAACGCAAACGGCAACTCGTGGCCATCGGCCTGCAGGAACTCGCCGTGCGTCCCATCCACGCGCTGTCCGTCGACCGGGTCGCCGAGATCGCCGGCATCTCCCGTGGCCTGCTCTTCCGCTACTTCCCGACCAAGCAGGACTACTACGCCGCGGTCGTCGGGGCGGCCGCCCGCCGCCTGCTCCGCGCCGCCGTCCCGGACCCCGGCGACGACGACCCGCTCCGCGGTGTCGTGCGGGCCTTCGTCTCGTTCATCGACCGGCACGGCCGCAACTACCAGGCGCTGTTCCACGGCGGCTTCGGTCACGACCCGCAGATCCGCGAGATCCACGAGAACGTCAAGACGACCATGACCGCGCGGATCCTCGATGCCACCGGCACCGCCGCGAGCACCGCCACGACCATGAAGCTGCGCGGGTGGTGGTCGATGGTCGAGTCCGTCGCGATGGACCGCACCACCGACCCGTCGGTCACGGTCGACGACGTCGTCGACTTCGCCGTGCGCACGCTGCGGCCCGTACTGACGTGACAGCGCGCCGGTCCGCGGCGGGCGGCCGAGCGCCCGTCAGCCGGGAATGTTGATCGTGATCCCGGGGAACACCTCGATCTGCTGCGGCAGCTCGATCGGCACGTCCGGGATGTTCACCGGCGGTGCCTGCAGGGTGATCGGCGGTAGTTCCGGCAACTGCAACTGGGGGACCGGGGGACCGGTCGTCGTCGGTTCGCTGATCCCCGCATCGGCGGGCACTCCCGCCTGACCGGCGATCGGCGCCGGCCACGGGAAGCTCTCGGCCTCGGTGCCCTCGAGGGCACCGTCCATCGTGCCCTTCCAGATGTCCGACGGCAGGCCCGAACCGTAGATGGAGCCGCCCCAGCTGTTGACGATGGCCTCACCGTTCGGGGTGCCGACCCACACCGCCGTCGACAGCGACGGCGTGTACCCGACCATCCAGGCGTCCTTGTTCAGGCCGGTGTCGCCCAGCTGGGTCGTGCCCGTCTTCGACGCCGACGGGCGGCCCCCGGCCAGCGCGTGACCGCGCGAATACGCGGCGATCGGCATCATGGCCTGCGTGACGTTGTCGGCGACCGCCGAATCGATCCGGGATTCACCGGGGGAGGAGGGACGGTCGAGCAGCACGTCGCCGTCGGCCGTCTCGACCCGCTGCACGAAGAACGGCTCGTGGAAGGTGCCGGACGCGGCGAGCGTCGCATAGGCCGACGCCATGTCGATCACGCGCGACTGGTACTGCCCGAGCACGATCCCACCCTCGGGCTCGCCGCCCTCGTGGCTCAGCGTCGTGCCTTCCACCCCGGGGATGGTCATCGGGATGCCGGCGTCGTGCGCGGCGTCGGCGATCGCCTGCGGCCCGTTGTCCATCGACATCATCAGCCGGTAGAAGCTGGTGTTGAGCGACCGTTTGAGCGCCTCGGCGATCGTGCACTTGCCGCAGGAGGCACCCTCGACGTTGCCGATCTCGACGCTGCCGACGGTCAGCGGCGAACTGTCGTAGCGGGCGTTCAGGCCGATGCCCTGCTGGAGCGCCGCCACCAGACCGAAGACCTTGAACGACGAACCGGTCTGCAGCGGCGCCTGCGCGAAGTCGAAGCCCGCACCCTCCTCACCGCCGTAGTAGGCGCGCACGGCACCGGTACGCGGGTCGATCGACACGACAGCGGTCCGCAGGCTCTCGTCCTCACCTTCGAGCGTGCCGCGCGCGCTGTCGATCGCCGCCTGCTGCGCCACCGGATCGATCGTCGTGGTGATGCGCAGACCCTCGGTGTTCAGCGTCTGCTCACTGATACCGGCGGCGGACAGCTCCCGCAGCACCTGGGTCTTCAGATGGCCTTCGGGACCGGTCGAGTCGTTCTGCTGCGCAAGCTGGTTGGGGGGCACCGTCGGCGGGAACTGCTGCGCGGCGCGTTCACCGGCATCCAGCGCACCCATCTCGACCATGCCGTCGAGCACGTACGTCCAGCGGGCCTCGATCGCCGGCCTGTTGTACTCCGGATCCAGCGACGACGGGCTCTGGATCACCCCGGCGAGGACCGCACCCTCCGACACCGACAGCTCACCGACCGGCTTGCCGAAGTACGCCTCCGACGCCGCGGCGATGCCGTACGCCCCGCGTCCGAAATAGATGGTGTTCAGATAGGCCTGCAGGATCTCGTCCTTCGACCATTCGCGGGCCATCTTGGTGGAGACCACCAGCTCCCGCATCTTGCGCGTGATCGTCCGGTCCGCGCCGACCAGCACGTTCTTCACATACTGCTGGGTGATCGTGGAGCCACCGCCCGCGGTGTCCTTGCCCATCACGTTGTCGCGCGCCGCGCGCGCGAACCCGGAGACCGAGAAACCCGGATTGCTGTAGAAGTTGCGGTCCTCCGCGGAGAGCACCGCGTTTCGGACATGGTCGGGGACGTCCTCGATGTCCACCTCGGTGCGATTGCCCTCGGGCGGCACGATCGTGCTCATCACCGTGGTGCCGTCGGCCGCGAAGATCGTCGCGACCTGATCGTTCTTCATGTCGGAGGGACGCGGAACGTCGACCGCGGTGTACGCCAGCGCGAAACCGACGCCGGGCACGATCACCAGGAGCGCCACGACGGCGAGCACCAGGTAGCGGACAGTGCGCCACCCCCGTGACTTCGCGGGGGTGGCAGGTTTGGGCGTCGACGTCGACGAGGAACTCACACGGGCTACTTTCTGCCGAAATCCGGGCTCGACCGATCATCGCACCCTGTCATTCGTATGGTACGGAGTCGACCGCAAGTGTGATCGACAGCGCACGGGCCGTGCCCGTGCGTCGCTCCCGATCGCCGGGGGACCGGCGGCCACCGGGCTATGGACGGGTTCGCCGCCAGGCCCGGAACGCGAAACCCCACGCGATCGCGAACCCGAGCAACACCAGCGCCGGGACGATGCCCGGCGCCGGGGACCGCAGCTCGGCGACCGCGCCGATCAGCGCCATCACCGTGAACACGGTCAGGAACCCCAGCAGCATCTCGAGCCGCTGCTGCCGGGGAACCCGCCTCACGACTTCACGCCGCCCGCGGTCAGGCCCGCGATGATGCGACGCTGGAAGATCAGCACCATGATCACCAGCGGCACCATCACCAGCGTGCCACCGGCCATGATCGACGCGTACGGCGTCACGTACGGGTCGGTGCCGGTGAACCGCGCCATGGCGACGGTCACCGGTGCGGTCTTCTCGTTCGACAGCTGCGACATGAGCAGGTACTCGTTGACGGTCGCGATGAACGCCAGGATCGCAGTGGTGAACATGGCCGGAGCGGCGAGCGGGAGCATCACCAACCGGAACGCCTGCCCGCGCGTCGCGCCGTCCATCCGGGCGGCCTCCTCGAGTTCCCACGGCAGTTCCGAGAAGAACGAGGTGAGCGTGTACACCGTCAGCGGCAGCACGAACGAGATGTTCGGGATGATCAGCGCCTGGTAGCTGCCGATCCAGCCGATGTCGGTGAACAACTGGAACAGCGGGGTCACCAGCGCCACCACCGGGAACATCGACGCGCCGAGGATGATGCCGGTGACGAAGTACTTGCCGCGGAAATCGAACCGGGACAGCGCGTAGGCGGTGAACACACCGAGGAGCAACGCGACCGCCGTGGTCGCGCCCGCGATGATCACGCTGTTGATCAGCGCACGGGAGAAGTTCACCTTCGCATCCGGGTCGAGCGCGTCGGCGAAGTTCTGCAGCGTCGGGTTCGCCGGCCACAGCGACGTGCTGAACGTCTCGGACGGGTCGCGCAGCGCGGTGACGATCATCCAGTAGCAGGGCGCCAGACCCCACAGGACGATGAGGATCACCCCGGCGTACGTACCGGCCGAGCGCATCGTCGTACTGCCTGCACCGGGCGTGCTCATCCGACATCTCCCTTCCGCTGCGCCTCCTGCGTCTGCACGGCGTTGGCTCCGAGGAACCGCACCAGCACGAACGCGACCGCGAAGATGACGAGGAACGTGATCGTCGACAACGCGGATGCCGAGTTGGCGCCCTGACGCATCTGCTCGACCACGAGCACCGAGATCGTGGAGGTCGCGGGGTTCGAGCCCATCATGATGGCGGGCAGGTCGTACATGCGCAGCGCGTCCATCGTGCGGAACAGGATCGCCACCATCAACGCCGGTTTGACCAGCGGCAAGGTGATCATCTTGAAACGTTGCCAGGCGTTCGCGCCGTCGACCTTCGCGGCCTCGTACACCTCCGCCGGGATCATCTGCAGCCCGGCGAGGATCAGCAGCGCCATGAACGGCGCGGTCTTCCACACGTCCGCGACGATGATCGCGAAGCGGGCCGGCCACGGATCCGCCGTCCACAGGATGTCCGTGCCGAGCATCTTGTTGGCGATGCCGTCGTTGGCGAAGATGAAGAACCACAGTTTCGCGGTGACGGCCGTCGGGATCGCCCACGGAATCAGCACCGACGCGCGCAGCAGGCCGCGCCCGCGGAACGATTTCGCCATCACGACCGCCATCGCGAACCCGATGACGGTCTCGAGCGAAACCGTGACGACGGTGAAGAAGAACGTGTTGCCGAGGGACTGCCAGAACTGGGAGCCGAGCGTGCCCGGCGGGCACGGGATCGTGCCGGTGGCGGTGCCACAGGTCTGCGTGATCCAGCGCACGTAGTTCTCGATGCCGACGAATCCGCCGGTGACGAACCGGCCGGTCTCGGGATCGAGTTTCTTGGCGTCGCCGTGCAACGACATCCACACCGCCCGCCCGAGCGGGTACAGGATGACGACGGCGAGCACGACGAGGGACGGCGCCACGAACACCCACGGAGGGATGCGGCGTCGCTGCTTCGCTGCGGGTGCGCTCGGCTCCGGAGGTTCGGTGACCCGGTGCCGTCCGTGCACACGACCGCGGTCGGGACCGGTGTGTTCGGCCCCGACCGCGGAATCGTGTGGCGGATCCGCGGGAGCCGGTCGGCCACCTTCATGACCAGCATGGACCTGCGGTTCTGCCATGGGTACTGCTCCTAGTGGATCAGTTGCCGGCGGTTTCGATGCCGGCCTCGATGTCGGCGAGCGCCTGCTCGACGGTCTTCTCGTTGCGGATCGCCGCGTACGAGTTGCTCGAGATCGACGTCGACACGTTCGAGTAGTACGGGGTGGACGGACGCGGCTTCGCGCTCTCGAGCGCTTCCTTCAGCGTCGAGAAGTACGGGAACTGCTCGAGGATCGCCGGATCGTCGTACACCTCGGCGAGGACCGGCGCGCCGCCGACCTCGGCGTAGTACGTCTGCGACTTGCGGGTCTGCATGAACTCGAGGAAGTCACGCGCGGTTGCCGGCGCATCCGAGAACGCGCTGATGCCGACGTTGTAGCCGCCCAGGGTGGAGACGCCCGGCCCGTCGACACCCGGGAGGACCGCGATGCCGTAGTTGCCGGCGATCGACGAGGACTCACCGTCGGTGTAGAAGCCCGGCCACGTGCGCAGGAACAGGGCCTTGCCGTCGCCGAACGCGGTCTGCGACTCGCCTTCGGTGTAGGTCTGCGCGGCCGCCGGGATCGTGCCGTCGGCGAAACGGTCGACGATGAACTGCAGACCCTCGCCGGTCTTGTCGGTGATGTCGGCGCTCAGTCCGTCCGAGCCGACGAAGCTGCCGCCGAACGCGTTGACGATCTCGGTGACGTTGACCGTCAGGCCCTCGTAGTCCTTGAACTGGCCGAGGTAGCAGTCGATGCCCGCCTCCACGGCCTTCGGGCACTCCGCCTGCAGTTCCGACCACGTGGCCGGCGCCTTGTCGACGAGGTCCGTGCGGTAGTAGAGGAACGCGGCGTTGGTGTTCTTCGGTGCCGCGAACAGGGTGCCGTTGTAGGTGCCGGACTCGACGGTCGCGGGCAGCAGGCCTTCGGTGGCGATCTCGTAGTCGCCCTCGAGCGGCAGCAGCCAGCCGTTGGCGGCGAACTCGGCGGTGTTGGTGACGTCGACGGCGACGAGGTCGTACTCGTCGCTCTTCGCCTGCATACGCTGGGCGATGTCGGCGTACTGGTCGTCGGCTTCCTTCGCCAGCGGCTTGAAGGTCACCTTCTCGTCCGGATGCTCCGCATTCCAGTCGGCGATGATGTTCTCGAGCGCCGCGTTCAGGGGATCCTGTCCCTCGACGATGGTGATCGGGCCGCGCCCTTCGCCGGCTGCGGCTGCCGTCGTGCCACTGCTGTCGCTGCCCGAGTCGCTGTCGGACGAGCAGGCCGTCAGGACCAGCAGCGACGCCGCCGACGCAGCGATCGCTGCCCGGCGGACCGCCTTCGTGTTCAGAACCATGGATTACTCCCGTTCGGTTTAGGAAAACTCCTCGTCGGCCGCCTGTGGCGACCGACACCGGCACCTACTCTGGCACGCGAGACCGGGAAAAGGGGATATTGTGCCCATCCTGAATCGGTCATGTCCGCTCCCGCGAGCCGTGTCTCCGGCCGTGCTCAGCCGAGCCGGCGACCGTCCTTCGTCGAGAACACGTGCACCTGTTCCGGGTCGAAGTTCAAATAGATCCGCTCGCCCTTCTGCGGCGGGTTCCGCCAATCACCGCGGGCGACGATCTGCTGCTGCAGGCCCGCGACGATCGCGCGGCCGTACACGTAGGCGTCGGACCCGAGTTCCTCGACGACGTCCACGTCCATCGCGAGGCCGTACTCGGAGATCTGGATGTGCTCGGGCCGGATACCGACCACGACCTCGGTGTCGTGGACCTGCCCCACGACATCGCGCGGGATCGGCACGTACGTCTCACCGAGGATGGCGCCGCGATCGAACACCGGGAGCGTGAACAGATTCATCGCAGGTGACCCCATGAATCCGGCCACGAACACGTTGGCGGGCTTGTTGTAGAGCACCCGCGGCGATGCGCACTGCTGCAGGATGCCCTTCTCGAGGACCGCTACACGATCACCCATGGTCATGGCTTCGACCTGGTCGTGGGTGACGTACACGGTGGTCGTGGCCAGGCGGCGCTGCAACTGCGCGATCTGGGTGCGGGTCTGCACGCGCAGCTTCGCGTCGAGGTTCGACAGCGGCTCGTCCATGAGGAACACCTGCGGCTGCCGGACGATGGCACGGCCCATCGCGACGCGCTGACGCTGACCGCCGGACAGGGCCTTCGGCTTGCGATCGAGGTACTGCTCGAGGTCGAGCATCTTCGCGACCTCCTCGACCCGGGCGCGGATCTCCGCCTTCGGGGTCTTCGCGAGCTTGAGCGCGAACCCCATGTTCTCGGCGACCGACATGTGCGGGTAGAGGGCATAGTTCTGGAACACCATCGCGATGTCCCGCTGCTTCGGGTCCTGCGCGGTGACATCGTTGTCGCCGATGAGGATGCGGCCGCTGTGGACCTGCTCGAGACCGGCGAGCATGCGCAGCGACGTGGACTTCCCGCAACCCGACGGACCGACCAGTACGAGGAACTCCCCGTCCTCGATCTTCAGATCCAATGCGTCGACCGCCGGCGTGTTCGAGCCGGGGAACAGGCAGGTCGTCCTGTCGAAGGTCACCGAGGCCATCGCAGATCCTTTCCGCAGCGGGCATGCGCGTGCGGTACGGGAATCTACCGTGTGCCCCGCGTATCGACGATCACGGCCGCGCCGACGGGGTCGGTTCGACATCGACATCCTCGTCGTCCCACACCTGGATTCCCTTGATACCCGGGACGTCACCGCGACGGAAGATCGGATCGCGTCCCTGTTTCCGCTGGCCGGAGTAGTGGTGGAACAGGGCGTAGGCGATTCCCGACAGGGGAATCAGCGCGATCAGGTTGACGGTGGCCATCACTCCCATCGCGAGGTCGGCGAGCGCCCACACCAGCGGCACCGATCCGATGGCACCGAGGAACACGCACACCACCACGAGGGAGCGCAGATACGGCAGGACCTTGCGGGAACCGGTCAGGAACTCGACGTTCGATTCGCTGTAGTAGTAGTTGCCGATCACCGATGTGAACGCGAGGAAGGAGATGAGGACCGCGAGGAAATGCACGGTCCAGTCACCGAGCTGCAAGGCCAGCGCGTTCTGCGTCAACGTCGCGCCGGCGAGACCGGAACCGAAGTCCGGCTCCGACAGCAGAATGATGAAGGCGGTGATCGAGCACACCAGCCACGTGTCGAAGTAGACGCCGAGGCTCTGCACGAGACCCTGCTTGACCGGATGCGACACCGACGCGGTCGCACCCGCGTTCGGCGCCGACCCCATACCCGCCTCGTTCGAGAACAGGCCACGCCGGATGCCGTTCATGAACGCGGCGGCGATCCCGCCGCCCGCCACTTCACGAAGACCGAACGCATTCTCGAACACAAGGCGGAACATGCCGGGCACCTCCTCGATGTTGAGGATCACCACGATGATCCCGATGATCAGATAAGCACCGGCCATAACCGGAACCACCACCTGCGACACACTCGAGATGCGGCGCACCCCGCCGAAGATCACGGCCGCGACCAACACCGCCACGACCGCGCCGATCCCGACCTGAAGCACGGTGGTCTTCTCGCCGGCCGAACTCGCGACCGCATCGACGATCGAGTTCGTCTGCACCGCGTTGAACACGAATCCGTAGGTGACGGTGATGATCACCGCGAAGACCATGCCCATCCATCGCTTGCCGAGCCCGTACTGCATGTAATAGGCGGGACCGCCCCGGAAGGCGCCCTTGTCACGGACCTTGTAGAGCTGGGCGAGCGTCGATTCGACAAAGGCGGTGGCCGCCCCGATCAGGGCCATGACCCACATCCAGAACACTGCTCCCGGTCCGCCGACACTGATCGCGATCGCAACGCCGGCGACGTTGCCCGTTCCCACGCGGGACGCAGCGGAGATCGAGAAGGCACGGAACGCCGAAATGCCCTTCTCGCCGTCCGGCAGGGTCCGGGGTTTCTCGACGATCGACCGGAGCATGTCGGGAATCAACCGGATCTGGATCACCCTCGACCGGATGGTGTAGTACAGGCCCGAACCGATCAGCAACGCGATGACCGCGTGCCAGAACGAATCGTTGACATCGGTGACGAAATCGACTGCGGCGTCCATTTTCGTATGGTGCCCGGTCGACGATGTTCTCGCCGACTTTTCCGCCCCCCGCCGGAGCCCGGGACGCGCACGGCCCGTCGCCGCCGACGCTCTACCCTCGACACGTGAGTTCCGACCGGATGCTGACCAGAATCGGAGGCCTGCTCCGGCAGGCCGAATCGACCGACAACCAGCACGAGGCCGACGCGTTCCTCGCAGCGGCGCAGCGTCTGGCGACCGCGTCGTCCGTGGATCTCGCGGTCGCGCGTGCCCACACCGCCTCCCGGGAACGCCGGGTCACGCCGGTGCAGCGGCTCGTCACGATCGGGGAACCCGGAAAGAGGGGGCTGCGCACGTACGCGCAGTTGTTCCTGGCGATCGCCGCCGCCAACGACGTGCAATGCGACATCACCGCAACATCCACCGTCATCTACGCGTACGGGTTCGCCGCCGACATCGACGTGTGCGAAGCGCTGTACTCGTCACTGCTGGTGCAGATGGTGCGGGCATCGGACGCGTACCTGCGCGCCGGCAGTTACCGGGAGGAGACGACGGTGCGGACGATCGTCGAGCAGCGCGGCGGCCGGCGGGTACGCACGCGGGTGCGCAAGCCCGTCGCGGGGGTGACCGCGCGCCTGAACTTCCAGTCGGCGTTCGCGGCGCGGATCGGGGCGCGGCTGGCCGAGACGAAACAACAGACCGAGCAGGAGGCGGAGGTCGCGGTGCCCGGCACCCAGCTTGCATTGCGCGACAAGCAACTCGAGTTGCGCGATTTCTACAGCAGCACGTCGCAGGCGCGGGGAACCTGGCGTGGCAACCGGACGACCGTGCAGTCCTCGGACGCGCAGCGCGCCGGGGACCGGGCCGGGCGGCGGGCGAGCCTGGGGACGGCGCCAGAGCTGCCGTCCGGTGGCCGGAGGCTGACGCGATGACCCGGGTCCGGGATACCCAGCGGGCGGCGGTGTACGAGGCCGAATCGTTGGTACGCCGGATGTTCGACCGCGCCGACGAGCGGGGGATCCGCGTCGTGGAGATCGCCGGATCCCACATCACACTGCCGGTGGAGCGCCGCTTCGCGTCCATCGAGTCGGTGCAGTCGTATCTGGATGCGGTGCTGGCCCTGAACTGGGTGCGGGCCCGCTGGCCGCGTGCCTCCGTGCGGGTACGGGTGCGGGCGCGTGCCGGGAACACGGCCGCGCACTACGAAAGCGATTGCGCTGTCATCGCGCTGCCGGAGCACCGGGCCAACACGGCGTGGGCGTTCCGGGAACTGGTGGTCCTGCACGAACTGGCACACCACCTGGATCCGTCCGATCCGGACGATCCGGCCGAACCGGCACACGGTGCGGCGTTCGTCGAGCGGTTCCTGTCGCTGGCGGGCGAGATCATCGGGCCCGAGGCGGCGTTCGCGTTGCGCGCGTGCGGTTTCGTCGCATGCGAGTGACAGGCGTGTGATTCCCGGTCGCCGATTCGTGACCGTTCAGGGCATGTCGGAGCGACGGCGCGTCCACCGCCGGATCTTCGAGCGGCCCTGCCGCGCAGCATGGATCACGTTGTCTCCCAGCTTTTTCGACTCGGCGACGAGGCGTTGGCGGGTCCCCTTGTCCTCCATGCGCGAATTTCCGGTCCAGCGACCGTAGGCCTGCTTCGCCTTACCGGCGGCCGCCTCGGCACCGTGCCTGATCCTGTTCGCGAGGTGAGCCATGACGCGCTCCTGTTCCGCGGCCGCACTTCGGTAGTTCTCCGGACGAATCGGGTGTACCCCGCATCCGGGCCGGGAAACCGGGAGCGACATACCGACCGGTCCGCATCTTAGTACCGAAGATCAACTCCGGTTTGATGTTTCGCAAAGTGTGACGCAGGTTACTCCAGTCCCACACGCCGGGCGGACGCCCGCTGCAGAGTGTCGATCGCCGACTCGTCCGGGCGGACGGGTCGCAGCCGAAGGAGATGACCATGAAGGGTGGAGCACGAATTGCCGTGGGTGTCGGCATCGGCTACATGCTCGGACGTACCCATAAGATGCGACTCGCCCTGATGCTCGCGGGTGCGGGCCTGAGCGGACGCCTCCCCGGGACCCCCCAGGAATTGATGAAACGCGGTGTCTCCGCTCTGGGATCCTCACCGGAACTGGGCAAGATCACCGAATCCGTTCGGGGCGAACTGCTCGGCGCGGCACGCGCCGCGGCCGTCACCGCCGCGAGCAATCAGATCGACTCGCTCAACGAACGACTCCAGCAGGGCGGGGGTCTGCTGCGCAGCAAGAGCGGCGGCCGGGCCGAGGACGAGGGCGCGGAGCAACCCGAGGACGAATACGACGAAGAGGACCAGGGCACCGAGGAGGACGAGTCCACCGGCGCCGCCGATGAAGAGGACACGGGCGACGAGGACACGGGCGACGAGGACACGGGCGACGAGGACACGGGCGAAAAGGACACCGAGGAAGAAGATTCCGAGCCGGAGCGGAAACCCGCGAAGAAGCGGCCCGCGGCCCGTCGCCGGACCTCCGAGAGTGCTTCGTCGACACGAACGCGCTCGGCACCGCGCCGGAAGAAGGCCGACGAGGACGACGAACAAGCACCCAAGGCACGCCGGCGTAGCTCCCGGACCGAGAGTTCGACGTCCGGGCGCGCCCCCGTGCGTCGTACGAGGAGCTGAATCCGATGACCAAGGCACTGTCCGATACGACCCGCAAGGTTGGTAGGGCCGCGACCGGCGCGGCGGGAAAGGCCGGAAAGACTGCCACCGGCGCCGCCGGCCGAGCAGGTAAGGCGGCAACGGGCGCGGCCGGCCGCGCGCAGAAGGCGGCGGGCGCGGCCACGCCCACGGGGCATCTGCAGAGCGCCCTCCAGAGTCTCGCCGGAACCGTCACCGAACGGGCGGTGGACACCGTCAGCGACAAGATCACCGGGACGGCGGGGCGGCTCCACGACTACGCCGAAGGCACCGGCAACACGGGCCTGTTGTCGGCGCTGACCGGTGTCGAGAAGCTCTCGGAAGGCGCCTCGCCGATGAAGGCCGCCATGAGTGCCGGTCTGGAGGGAGTCAAGAACACCGCCAAGCAGAAGTTCCAGGACGTGAAGGAGTCGTTCGGCGGCGGGGGCCGTAAAGGCTCGGGCGGCAAGAAGATCAAACTCACCAACATCGTCGAGCAGATCGATGTCGGAGTGCCCGTCCGGCTTGCCTACGACCAGTGGACCCAGTTCGCCGACTGGCCCAAGTTCATGAAGAAGGTCGAGCAGGTCGAGCAGGCCGCCGACGAGAAACTCCAGTGGACCGGCAAGGTCTTCTGGTCGCGCCGGAACTGGGAATCGACGATCCTCGAACAGGTTCCGTTCGAGCGGATCGTGTGGCGTTCCAAGGGCGGCAAGGGTTACATCGACGGCGCGGTCACCTTCCACGAGATCACCGAGAACCTCACCCGGATCGTCCTGGTGCTCGAGTACCACCCTCAGGGCCTGTTCGAGAAGACGGCGAATCTGTGGCGAGCCGTGGGACGGCGATCCAGACTGGAACTCAAACACTTCCAGCGTCACGTCATGACCGAGAGCATCCTGCACCCCGACGACATCGAGGGATGGCACGGCGAGATCCACGAAAGCAAGGTGGTCAAGGACGACGAGACGGCGCGCCGCGAGGAGCAGGAGGAAGAAGAGGAAGGGAACGAAGAGCAGGACGAATACGAGGAGGAGCCGGAAGAGGGCGGAGAGCCGGAGGAAGACGAGGAGCCCGAGGAAGACGAATACGACACGGACGACTACGACACGGACGACTACGAGGACGAGGACGAGTACGACGACGAGACCGATGGCGAGGAGGGTGAGCCCGAGGAGGACGTCGAAGAGGAAGACGAAGCCGAGGAGGAACCCCCTGCTCGCCGTAGGGCCACCGCACGCGGCGGCCGAGCACGATCCACGTCCGGCACGAGCCGAGGAGCCAGGAAATGACCATCCAACCCGCCGGTGGCGGCGGTGGCGGCACGATGGCGCGCCCGAATTCGTCCGGGCTCGCCGAAGTCATCGACACCATCCTCGACAAGGGCCTCGTGATCGACGCGTTCGTGCGGGTGTCCCTCGTCGGGATCGAACTCGTAACGATCGACGCCCGGGTCGTGGTCGCCAGCGTCGACACCTATCTGCGGTTCGCGGAGGCCGTGAACCGTCTGGAGATCTCCGACAACGAGCCCAAGGGGCTACCGGATCTCGTCGGGGACATCACCTCGGGCGGTGCGAAACACAAGACGAAGGGAGCACTGGAAGCAGCCAGCGAGAAGGTCGCCGATTTTCTCGGCGACGTCGACGAGAAGCGCCAGCACGCGCCGCGCGGATCGAAACGAGGTGAGTAACGATGACCGACACGTCGGCGGATGAACGCACACCGGAAGAGCAGGGGATCACCGGCAGCACGGGCATCTACGTCTACGGCATCGTGCCCGCGGACGTGGAAGCGGAATCGGACGCCACCGGTGTGGGCACCCCCCCGAGCGGGGTCTCGGTGGTGCGGCGCGGGGAGATCGCGGCACTGGTCAGCGAGGTTCCGGTAGACCGGCCGCTCGGCACCCCGGACGATCTGAAGGCCCATGCCGACCTGCTGGACGGCACGTCGGCCGTCGCACCGGTGCTACCCCTGCGGTTCGGGGCGGTGCTGTCGGACGAGGACGCGGTGAGCGAGGAACTGCTCGCCGCGCACGAGGACGAGTTCGAGGCTGCGCTGAAGGAACTCGAGGGCCGCGCCCAGTTCGTCGTCAAGGCGCGTTATGTCGAAAAGGCCTTGCTCGGTGAGATTCTCGACGAGAACGCGGACGCGGCGCGGTTGCGTGAGGAGATCCGTGACAAACCGGAGGATGCTACCCGTGACGCGCGGATGGCCCTCGGCGAGATCATCAGCCAGACGATCGAAGCCAAGCGTGCCGAGGACACGCAGCGGGTGGTCGAGGCGCTCGAGGAACTCGATCCGATGGTGAACCTCCGGGATCCGACGCACGACGAGGACGCCGCGCACGTCGCGATTCTCATCGAGTTGTCCCGGCAGGGCGACCTCGAGGACATCGTGCGTTCGCTCGCGGAGGAGTGGGACGGCCGGGCGAAGATGGATCTCCTCGGACCGATGGCCGCCTACGACTTCGTGATGAAGCGAGCGCCGGAGGACTGAGCCGTGGGTCTGATCTCGTCCATCGTCACCCTGCCGATCGCACCGATCCGGGCCGTGATGTGGCTGGGTGAACTCATCCAGGACCAGGTCGAGCAGCAACTGCACGACCCGGCCACCATCCGGCGTGAACTCGAGGAGATCGACGAGGCAGCTGCCGCCGGGCGGATCACCGACGAGGAGAAGGCCGCGGCGCAACAGGCCGTCCTCAACCGGATGATCCGCCCGGACACCGGTGCACCGCCGGTCTAGGGAAGAAGATCAGGATGGCCGGACGAACGACACGCAGGGACAGCGACAGTGCTCCCGAGCCGGAACCTCTGCCCCCTCTGTCCGCGGCGGAGGTGGCGCGCATCGCCATCGAACATCTCACCGAACTGACCACGAAGGAACCACAGGGCGCCACCTCCGTGGAGCCTGCCGACGACGGTTGGACCGTCGAGATCGAGGTGATCGAAGATCGTCGCATCCCGTCATCGGCGGACATGCTCGCTCTCTACGTGGTTGAGCTGGACCTCGATGGAAACCTGTTGTCCTACCGCAGAACCAAGCGCTACGGCCGCGGTAGCACCGATCTGGGGCGAGGGGGCACGACATGACGGTGATGGGCGGCGGTTCGTCGACTCCGCAACCCTACGGCGGCGGTCACCAGTCGACGAATCTCGGCGACATCCTCGAGCGGGTCCTCGACAAGGGTCTGGTGATCGCCGGCGACATCCAGGTGAACCTGCTCGACATCGAACTGCTCACCATCAAGTTGCGCCTCGTGATCGCGTCGCTCGAGACGGCCAAAGCCGTGGGCATCGACTGGTGGGAGAGCGACCCGTGGCTGAGCAGCAAGAGCCACCGGGAGAGTATCGAAGGCGCACAACAGGATCTGGAACTCGAGAATCGCAAGCTGCGGGACCGGATCGCGGAACTCGAGGCCGGGCGGACGAGAGAATCCGCCGCGGTCGAGGACGCCGGCGTCGAGGATGCCGAGGTGACCGACGATGACCGCTGATCACGGGGTGTGGGTGTACGCGGTGACCGGCGCCGGACTACCCGAGGACGCAGGGCACGACGTGGCCGGTGTCGCCCGCGAAACGATCCGCACCGTGACCGCTGCCGGACTCACTGCCGTGGTCGGCACGGTGCCGCTCGGTGAGTTCGGCGAGGAAGCCCTGCGGTCCAACCTCGAGAATCTCGACTGGCTCGAGACGGTGGCACGCGCACACGACGGCGTCGTGTCGGCGGTGGTGCGCCGCGCTCCGGCGATTCCGCTGCGGCTGGCGACGGTATATCGCGACGACGATAGGGTCCGCGACGTACTCGATGCCCGCCGTGCGGATTTCGAGGAGGCACTCGCACTGGTCACCGGCCGCACCGAGTGGGGAGTGAAGGCCTACGCGGATCTGGACGCGATCGCCGCGAGCGCGGTGGAGGCGGCGGGATCGGGCGCCGAGAAGGGAACGGGTACCGCCTATCTCCTGCGGAGGCGGGCACAGTTGTCGGCACGGGACGAGGCGGAGCGTGTCGCCACAGGGGATGCCGACGCGCTTCACTCACTGCTGCTGCGGTGCGCGGCCGCGGGCCGGCGGCAAGCACCGACCGACCCGACGATCAGCGGACGGCGCGACCGGATGGTCCTCAACGGAACCTATCTCGTGGACGACGACCGTCGCGACGAGTTCGCCGAGGCGGTCGCGGCAGCGCGTACCCGCTTCGACGGTCTCCACCTGGAGCTCACGGGTCCGTGGCCTCCCTACTCCTTCGCCGGTGCCGACCGGGGGAACCCGTGAGCGAACTGCCGGAGGAGCGGCGGGTCGCGCTCGTCGACCTGCTCGACAGGGTGCTGGCCGGTGGTGTCGTCATCGTCGGGGATGTGGTGCTCTCCGTCGCCGACGTGGACATGGTGCGCATCTCGTTGCGCACGCTGATCTCGTCGGTCCGCGCTGTCGCCGAGAAACAGGGGATCGAAGGACCGTGACCGAATTCGGCGGGCTGCCACCGCGTATCGACTCCGACCCGGAATCCGTGGAACGGGGTCTGGTCACCCTGGTATTGACCCTCGTCGAGCTCCTGCGCCAGTTGATGGAACGGCAGGCACTGCGACGGGTCGACCAGGGTGACCTGAGCGACGAGCAGGTCGAACGCATCGGCACCACGCTGATGCTGCTCGAGCAGCGCATGGACGAGCTGCGCGAGCACTTCGGCCTGACGCCCGAAGATCTCAACATCGATCTCGGCCCCCTCGGAACCCTGCTCCCGCGGGACCCGCCCTGAGCGGGATCAACTGCCGGTGACGTCGACCCGGTCGTGATCGGCGACCGAACCGGCCAGGACCCGCAAGTGGTCCTCGGTGCTGCCGAGAGTGTGCTCGATCGCGGTCAACCGGCTCACGTAGTGCCCGACCGGGTACTCGGCGGTCATACCGATACCGCCGTGCATCTGTATCGCTTCCTGCCCGATGCTGCGGGCGGACCGACCGACCTGCAGCTTGGCACGCGAGGCGATCGTCGGGTCGACGATGCCGTCGGACAGCGCCATCGTCGCGTACAGGCTCAGGCTCGAGGCCAGCTCGAGCAGCACGTACATGTCCGCGGCGCGGTGGGTGAGGGCCTGGAACCTGGCGATGGGAGCGCCGAACTGCTTGCGCTGCTTCAGGTATTCGGTGGTCAGGCGCAGTGTTTCCTGCATCGCACCGACCGCCTCGGCGCACAGCGCGGCCTGGGCGCCCACCTGCGCGGCGACGATCGCGGCCGTCGCGTCGGTCACGGCTCCCAGGGGCTCGGCCACGGCACCGTCGAGGTCGAGCTGGGCGCCGCGCCGTTCTTCGTGGGTGCGGTAGGCCGTGCGGGTCACGCCGTCGGCGGTCGCATCGACGAGGAAGAGCCCGGTACCGCCTTCGCGGAGTGCCGCGGACACCACCAGAAGTTCGGCGCAGTCGCCGTGCAGCACAGGGTTCTTGCGGCCAGTCAGGGTCCAGGAACCGTCGGCGCGGGTCGCGACGGTCGACACGCCGGCGGACGGCCAGCGGCTGCCCGGCTCGTCGTGCGCGAACGCGAGCAGCAGATCACCCTCGGCGACGCGCGGCAGGATCGCGGCGCGCTGCGCGTCCGTACCGGCCGCGGCGACGAGCCCACCCGGCGTGTACACCGCGTCGAGCAGCGGTTCCGGTGCGAGTGCCCGGCCGATCTCGGTCATCACGGCCATCGTCTCGACCGGTCCGGCGCCCATACCGCCGTGTTCCTCGGGGAACGGCAGGCCGAGCAGCCCGAGTTCGGCGAACTGCCGCCACACCTCCGGGTTCCAGCCTCGGTCGGTCGCGGTGGCCGCGTTACGGGTTTCCGCGTCGTACACCCCGGACAGCAGGTCGCGGGTGGTCTTGCGGAGCAGATCCTGTTCGGTGTCGAGTTCGAAATTCATGGTGGCTGCTCACAATCCGAGAATGGAGGAGGCGATGATCTGACGCTGGACCTCACTGGATCCGCTGTAGATCGAGACCTTGCGGTTGTTGAGGTAGACCGGGGCGGCGCGCTGCGCCCAGTCGGGTGACTCGATGCCGTCGGCACCGACGGGCAGCGAATCGGGGCCGGCGATGTCGGCGAGCAACTCGGTCGCGGCCTGCTGCAACTCCGAACCGCGCAATTTCAGCAGCGAGGACGCCGGATTCGGTTTGCCGTCCGCGGAACTCGCCACGACGCGCAGCTGGGTCAGTTCCAGTGCCAGCAGTTCGTTCTCGAGTTCCGCGACGCGCGCGGCGAAGAGCGGGTCGTCGAGCAGCGAACCGGATTCGAGACGGACCTCCGCAGCGAGCTTCTTGGCCCGGGCGATGCGGACCTTCGTGGCACCGACCCGCGCGACACCGGTGCGCTCGTTGCCGAGCAGGAATTTCGCGTAACTCCAGCCGGCGTTCTCCTCACCGACGAGGTTCTCGGCCGGTACGCGCACATCCTCGAAGAACACCTCGTTGACCTCGTAGCCGCCGTCGATCAACTTGATCGGACGGACCGTGACACCGGGCGTCTTCATGTCGATGAGCAGGAACGAGATGCCGGCCTGCCGTTTCGGGGCGTTCGGATCGGTGCGGACGAGCGCGAAGATCCAGTCGGCGTGCTGCGCGAGGGTCGTCCAGGTTTTCTGGCCGTTGACGATGTAGTCGCCGCCGTCGCGGACCGCGCGGGTCTTGAGGGAAGCGAGGTCCGATCCGGCTTCGGGTTCGGAAAAGCCCTGGCACCACCAGATGTCGAGATTCGCGGTCGCGGGGAGGAATCGCTCCTTGAGTTCCCGGGACCCGAATTCGGCGATGACGGGACCGACCATCGCGGTGTTGAACGGGAGCGGGTCGGGGACGGAGGCGAGTTGCAGTTCGTCGAGCCACAGGTGCCGCTGGACCGAGGTCCAGTCCTTTCCGCCCCATTCGACGGGCCAGTGGGGTACGGCCAGTCCGTGGGCGTTGAGGATCTTCTGGCTGGTGACGATGTCGTCGCGGCCGAGCGGGCGGCCGGTGGCGACGCGCTCGCGGAGTTCGGCGGGGATCTCGGTGGTGAAGAACGTTCGCAGTTCGTCGCGGAATGCGAGTTCCTCGTCGGTGAGCGTCAGATTCATGGTGGCCTTCCGTCCCGGTGGTGAACGCGAACACACGCGGCTCCGCGTCGTCCCGACGATAATCCGTACACTGTTAGGATGTCCAGGTCCCCGCTTCGAGGAGGCTGACGAATGGCCCGGCCCCGGACCCCGCTGCTGAGCCGGCAGCTCATCCGCGACACCACTCTGCGGATGATCGACGAACACGGCCTCGGCGACGTGTCGATGCGCCGGATCGCCACCGAACTGGGGGTGCGTGCACCTTCGCTCTACACCCACTACGCCACCAAGGACGCGCTGCTCGACGACATCGGCAACCACATCGCCGAGCAGGTCGACGTCTCCCGATTCGAGACGGACGACTGGCGGGACGCGCTGCGCACCTGGGCACGGTCGTACCGGGCGGCGCTGGCCGCGCATCCCAACATGGTTCCGTTCCTCGCATCGAGCCCCGGCTCGCGGTCCGTGGCCCTCGACCGGGCGGATGCCGTGCACGGTGGCCTGACCCGCGCGGGCTGGCCGCCGCGCACCGCAACGCTCATCGGCGCATCGGTGAAGTACATCGTGATCGGCGCCGCGATCGCCTCGTTCGCCGGTGGGTTCCGCGGCGACCGCGACACCTACGACGAGCGCTACCCGCACCTGTCCGACGCGCACCGGCTCGCCGAGCACGCCGCGGAGATCGATCACGACAGTTTCGAGCTGGCTCTCGAGTCGTTCATCCTCGGTCTCGAGCCGCAGTTCGCCGCCCTCGACGGTAGCCGCTGATCCGGTTCCGCTGCGTGAGGCGATCGGTGGTCCTACCGTAATTGCCATGACGCGCCCCATCCGCATCGGACTTCAACTACAGCCCCAGCACCAGCCCGACTACGGCGTCATCCGCGACACCGTCCTGCGCGCCGAGGATGCCGGCGTCGACATCGTGTTCAACTGGGACCACTTCTATCCGCTCACCGGCGACCCCGACGGCGCTCACTTCGAATGCTGGACGATGCTCGGCGCGTGGGCCGAGCAGACCGAACGGGTCGAGATCGGCGCCCTCGTCACCGGCGGCGGATATCGCAACCCGGATCTGCTGGCCGACATGGCACGAACCGTCGACCACATCAGCGGCGGGCGGCTGATCCTCGGCATCGGGGCGGGGTGGTTCGAGAAGGACTACGACGAGTACGGCTACGAGTTCGGCACCAAGGGTTCGCGACTGGATCTGCTCGCCGAATACCTGCCGCGCATCACCGCGCGGCTCGACAAGCTGAATCCGCAACCCACACGCCATATCCCGGTGCTCATCGGCGGTGGTGGCCCGCGCAAGACACTGCCGCTCGTCGCGAAGTACGGCGACATCTGGCACAGTTTCGGCGACCTCGGCACCCACGTCGAGAAATGGGGGATCGTCGAAAAGCGGTGCGCCGAGATCGGCCGGCACGCGCCGGACATCGAGCGATCTGTGCCGTGGCCGGGCCTCGACGACGCCGCCGACTTCGCTGCCGCGGGCGTGTCGCTGTTCACCGTGGGCATCGGCGGACCGGACTACGATCTCGCACCGCTGGTCGAAGCCGTCGGCTGGCGCGACGAGAACTCGCCGCCGCCGCTGTCGGGTCTCGCCTGACGACTCACGCGGTTACTGTCGAATCCATGACACGACAGGTGAGTGTGTGGGGTGGCGGGTTCTGGCTGAGCGGAAAGACGCGGGAGGCGGCGCTCGACGCTGCGTGCGAACTCGACGAGCTGGGATACGCGAGGCTGTGGACGTCGGGTGGATTCGGGGAGGGCGTGCCGTCGGTGTACGGCGAAGTCCTCGCCGCGACAACCCGACTCGGCGTCGCCAGCGGCATCCTCAGCATCTGGCACGCCGACCCTGCCGACACGGCCCGGACCGTCCGCGGGTTCGAACAGGACCATCCGGGACGTTTCCTCCTCGGGCTCGGCACGAGCCACGCGCCCGTCGTCGACGCCAAGGCCGAGCACACCTACACGAAGCCCTACAGCCGCATGGTCGAGTACCTCGACGCGCTCGATGCCGCGGAGCTACCGGCGCAGCGCCGCGCGCTGGCCGCCCTCGGGCCGCGCATGCTCGCCCTGTCCGCCGAGCGTTCCGTGGGCGCCCACCCCTACTTCGTGCCCGCCGAGCACACCGCGCAGGCACGGGAGATCCTCGGTGACGGCCCGCTGCTGGCACCGGAGGTCGCGGTGGTGCTCGAACGCGACGAGGACACCGCCCGCGCGATCGCGCACGAGTACATGCGCGGCTACCTGTCGCTGCCGAACTACTCGAACAACCTGCGCCGCCTCGGCTACAGCGACGACGATCTGGCCGGGGCAGGCAGCGACCGTCTGATGGACGCGCTGATCCCGTGGGGAGATCTCGACACCGTCGTCGCGGGCATCGAGGAGCACTACCGGGCCGGGGCCGACGAAGTCACGATCCAGGTGCTCACCGCCGAGCCGTTCACGTTCCCCAGCGCCGCCTACCGGGAGCTCGCCACTGCACTTCTGTGACCGTGCCGCGGGCCTCCAAGCTTCGGTGGACGTCGTGTCCGCCCGCTCGAAACCGCATCCGGCGGGCGGCAGCAGACGAGGGGCGACGGTCCGGGGTACGCAGGCCGGGAGACGGTCCTGGGAGACAGGCCCGGTCAGCCGAAGTCGACCTGCCGGTGGGTGTTGGCCAGGGCCACCACCATGCCGGCGCCGAACGGGCCGAGGCTGTCGAACAACACCGACGTGCCGACGGCGACACCGTCGGCGCCGATGTGGTGATCGGCCTCGACCCCGACCTCGTCGCCGACCGGCAACCGCGACAGGGTCAGCGTGAGATCGGCGTTGATGAATCCGACGCCCTGCTCGCTCCAGTTGGTGACCAGGCTCGTACCCTCACCGACGATCGCGGTGCGCACGAACGGCGACATCTCTTCACCGAGAACGACCGGAAACTGTCTGGCCCACATGCGTTTACGGCTCGAATTCTGGTGTTCGGACCGTTTCCTGGACCATCCGTCCGGGTGGTCGTCGCTGCCGAACCAGGTGGGCACGAACCCAGCCGGCGCGTCCGCGTGTCCCGGCGGTGGTGCCGGATGCTCGTCACGGGTCCACACCGTTCCGGGCGGCTGCTCCGACGGGCGGAGGTACACGACGGTCGCGCGCGCGACCACGTCGTCGCGCTGCAGCATCTGTGCGTCGGCCACCCGGATGCGGTTGCCGTCGCGCACGAGGGTGGTCTCGACGGTCACCGGGTCGGTCCGCACCGGTTTGAACAGGTCGACGGTCAGCCGCGACGGCACCCAGTTCTCGACCGCATGCCGGTTCTCGAGTTCCCGGGCGAACAACCCGCACACGCACGGACCGACGATCATGTCGGCCGACCACGGACTGATCGCGATCTCGGTCGGCGTGAACCGGCCGTCGACCTCGGTGAAATATCCGCGTTCGGTACGTCCCATGTCCCGCATTCTCCGCACCGGCGGTGCGGGCCGTCACGCCGGGTCCGCCGACCGTGCGGTCTCAGAGGCTGTCGACGAAGATGTCGACGCCCAGCGGCTCGGCCCCGCCGTACCGGCTCGAGTCGGTGATCCCGGCGTCCGCGAGCACCTCGACGTCGAGGAACGTCCGTCCGGTGGCCGTGGCCGCCGGGCGGCGCAGGATCTCGATTGCGGCGTCGGCCATGATCTCCGGTGACCGTGAGTGATCGAGGCTCTGCTTCCCGCCGAGGAGGTTTCCGACCGCTGCGGTCGCGATGGTGGTCTGCGGCCAGAGGCAGTTGCTCGCGACCCCCGCGTCGGCGTACTCGGCGGCAATTGCCAACGCTGCCAGGGTCATCCCGTATTTTGCGAGGGTGTATCCGGGGTGCGCCCCGAGCCAGCGCTGCGACAGGTTCAGCGGAGGCGAGATCGTGAGCACGTGCGCGTTGGCCGAAGTGCGCAGATGAGGAAGGCAGCTCCGGGTGAGCGCGAACGTGCCGCGGACGTTGACCTGCTGCATCAGGTCGAAGCGCCGCAGTGTCAGGTCCTCGGTGGTGGACAGGTCCAGGACGCTGGCGTTGTTGACGACGATGTCGACCCCACCGAAATTGTCGACCGCTGCGGCGACCGCCCGGGCGATGTCGGTGTCGTTGCGGACGTCGCCGACGACTGCGACGGCGCGCCCGCCGAGATCGGTCAATTCGTGCACGGCGGTGTGCACGGTGCCGGGCAGGCGCGGGTGTGGAGTGTCGGTTCTGGCCAGCAGGACGATGTTGCCGCCGCGCCGCGCGATCGCCCGCGCCACAGCCAGCCCGATCCCCCGGCTTCCCCCGGACATGACCACGGTTCTTCCGCGGAAGTCGTTCGTATCCATGATGATTCCCTCTTCTACGGAGTTCCCCTCACGGTAGGGACGTGTGAGGCGGACAACAATGTCCCGGGCTGCTCGAGAATCCGGAGTCGGTTGTGCCACCGGGACAACCCCCTGCGGCGGTGCCGGACCATCCGATTCCGATAGTGTCGACGAATGTTTCCGTTCAACCCGCACCCGTCGGTTTAGGCTCCCAACATGGTCCGATCGGTGAGGAACCCTCGCACCGCGTTCGCGGTACTGCTGACCGTGCTGCTCGCACTCGTGCTCTCGTCGTGCGGCTCGTCGGGCGACAAAGCCTCCGAAACCCGCGACCTGTGTTCGCCCCCGGGGATCGGTTCCGCATCGGCCGCGCCGACGAACCTGGCGGCGGGTGCGACGGAAGCGGAGGACCGGTACACCACGCCGAACGTGGTGCCGCTCGAGAGCATCGACACGTCGAAGCTCGGTCTCATCAAGCCGGGTGTCCTGACCGTCGGCACGTTGTCCGACGCTCCGCCGAGCATCTGCGTGAACTCGGACGGTGTGTTCACCGGCTACGACAACGAGGTTCTGAAGGCGATCGGGGAGAAGCTCGGCCTGGAGGTGCAGTTCGTCGGCACCGAGTTCGCCGGGCTGCTCGCGCAGGTCGCGGGGCACCGCTTCGATGTCGGATCGTCGTCGATCACCACCACCGACGAGCGCCGCAACCTCGTCGGGTTCACCAACGGCTACGACTTCGGGTACTTCTCACTCGTGGTGCCCAACGGCAGCCCGATCACCGGGTTCGCGGATCTGAACGCCTCGACCCGCATCGGCGTGGTGCAGGGCACCGTGCAGGACGATTACGTCGTCAACACCCTGAACCTCGATCCGGTGAAGTTCCCGGACTACAACACCGCGTACGCGAACCTGAAGACCGGGCAGATCGACGCGTGGGTGGCACCGTCCCAGCAGGCCGAAGGCGCCATCGCACCCGGTGACGCCACCTCCATCGTCGAGAACACGTTCAGCGTCAACAACTTCGTCGGCTGGGCGGTCGCGAAGGAGAACCAGCCGCTGATCGACGCCCTGAACTCCGGGCTGGACGCGGTGATCGCCGACGGCACGTGGGCGGAGCTGTACACCGAGTGGGTGCCGCGCGAACTGCCGGAGGGCTGGAAGCCGGGCAGCAGGGCCGCACCCGAACCGGAACTACCCGATTTCGCGGCCCTCGCCGCCGAGTCCGGATCCGAACCGGCGGGCACTCCGGTCGCCGAGCCGAAGTCCGCGCTGGCGCAGCTGGGCGACACGTTCTTCGACTGGGAGCTCTACAAGAAGGCGTTCCCCGACCTGTTGAAGACGGGTCTGCCGAACACCTTGATCCTCGCCCTGACGTCCGGAATCGCCGGCACGATCCTCGGCATGCTGCTGGCGGTGGCCGGGATCTCCCGCACCCGCTGGCTGCGCTGGCCCGCCCGCGTCTACACCGACATCTTCCGGGGCCTGCCCGCCGTCGTGATCATCCTGCTCGTCGGTCTCGGGGTGGGGCCGGTCGTGCAGGGCATCACCGGCAACAACCCCTACTGGCTCGGCGCGGCGGCACTGTCCCTGCTGGCCGCGGCATACATCGGCGAGATCTTCCGCTCCGGCATCCAGTCCGTCGAACCCGGACAGATGGAGGCGGCGCGTGCGCTCGGCTTCAGCTACCGGAAGTCGATGTCGCTGGTGGTGGTCCCGCAGGGCATCCGCCGGGTGCTGCCTGCCTTGATGAACCAGTTCATCGCCCTCATCAAGGACTCGTCGCTGATCTACTTCCTGGGTCTGCTCGCGACGCAACGCGAACTGTTCGCGGTCGGCCGGGACCTCAACGCGCAGACCGGCAACCTGTCACCGCTCGTCGCCGCCGGCCTGTTCTACCTGATTCTGACGGTGCCGCTGACGCACCTGGTGAACTACATCGACCATCGGCTGCGTGTCGGCCGGAAGGAAACCACGCTCGATCCGCTCGAGCAGGACATCGTCGTGGAGAGAGGCTGAGAAGGACCATGACCACGCCATCTCTCGAGGGTGTCTCGCTCACCGGCACCGGACTGCATCTGGCCTTCGGGTCGAACAAGGTGCTGCGCGGTGTCGACCTGCACGTCGATGCCGGCAAGACCGTCACCGTGATCGGGCCGTCCGGCTCCGGCAAGTCGACGCTGCTGCGGGTGCTCAACCGGCTGCACGAACCCGACGCGGGCGACGTGCTGCTCGACGGCAGGTCGGTGCTGAAGGACGATCCCGACACGCTGCGCCAGCGCATCGGGATGGTGTTCCAGCACTTCAACCTGTTCCCGCACAAGACGGTCGTCGAGAACGTCGCACTGGCCCCGCGCAAGCTCAAGGGGATGTCGAAGACCGAGGCCCGCGACCTCGCGCTCACCCAGCTCGAACTGGTCGGGCTCGCCCACAAGGCCGAGTCGAGGCCGGCGAACCTGTCCGGCGGGCAGCAGCAGCGCGTCGCGATCGCCCGGGCCCTCGCCATGAAACCCGAGGTGATGTTCTTCGACGAGGCGACCTCCGCTCTCGATCCCGAACTCGTCAAGGGAGTGCTGGCGTTGATGGCCGACCTCGGTTCGGGGGGAATGACGATGGTCGTCGTCACCCACGAGATGGGCTTCGCGCGATCGGTGTCGGACACGGTCGTGTTCATGGATCACGGCGCGGTCGTCGAAACCGGCACGCCGGACCAGCTGTTCGACAGTCCCGAAACCGAACGGCTGCAGCAGTTCCTGTCGCAGGTTCTCTGACCGACCGCTCACTGTTCACCTTCTCGTTCCCTGCGTCTCGTTTCGGCCTTCTACGGTGCCCGCGGAATGCGAATCGACGAGGGAGTTCACGTGCGCATCAAGGATCTGCCGCTGTTCGTCACCCACGACGGGAAGTCGTCCCGGGCGAACGTCACGTGCCGCTACAAGTGCGGCGATGCCTGTTCGCACGCGGTGCCGAACGTCTCCGGTGGTGCGTACTTCGGGGACATCGTCCGGAACGCGGTGTCGCGGCGTGGGGTGCTGCGCGGTGGTGCGATGGCGGTCCTCGCGGTCGGTGCGGGCGGGGCGCTCACGGCCTGCTCGGACGACGCGAGCGCCGGTGAGACGCCCGCCCCCGGTATCGGAGATCTCGGTCCTGCGGCTCCCGGAACGGATTTCACGTCCGTTGCCCCGAACACGACGGACGCGCTGACCGTTCCCGGCGGTTACGAGCAGGCCGTCGTGATCCGCTGGGGCGACCCGGTGCTGCCCGACGCGCCGGCCTTCGACATCGCGAACCAGACCGCGGCGGCGCAGGAGAAGCAGTTCGGGTTCAACAACGACTTCGCCGGCCTGCTGCCCGTCGACGGTGTGCCCAACACCTATCTGCTGGTTGTCAACCACGAGTACACGACCGAACCGTTCATGTTCGCCGGATACGATCCGGAGAATCCCACCGAGGAGCAGGTGCGCATCGGCTGGGCCAACCACGGTCTGTCCGTCGTGCAGGTCAAGGGGGAGCCCGGAACGGGGCGTCTCACTCCGGAATTCGGGCAGTACAACCGTCGTGTCACCGGCCTGACCGAATTCGCCGTCACCGGTCCCGCGGCCGGGAGCGACCTGCTGAAGACGGCGGCGGATCCGACCGGCGCCCGGGTGCTCGGCACCCTCAACAACTGCTCCGGCGGGCTCACCCCGTGGGGCACCGTCCTCTCGGGCGAGGAGAACTTCAACCAGTACTTCGCGAATGCCGAGCAGGTCACCGATCCGGTCGCCGCGGAACGCCTCGCCCGCTACGGCGTCGAAGGCGGTGCGTCCGAACGCAAGTGGGAACGCTTCGACCCGCGGTTCGACGTGATGGCGAATCCGAACGAGGTCAACCGCTTCGGGTGGGTCGTCGAGGTGAATCCGTGGGACGCGGCATCGGTGCCGGTCAAGCACACCGCGCTGGGCCGGTTCAAACACGAGGCCGCAACCGTTCACGTCACCTCCGACGGCACGGTCGTGGCGTACAGCGGCGACGACGAACGATTCGACTACATGTACAAGTTCGTCTCGTCGCGGAGGATGCAGGCCGGGAACTCGCAGGCGGCGATGCGTCACAACATGACCCTGCTCGATGCGGGCACCCTGTACGTCGCACAGCTCACCGGCGACAACCCCGACGCGATCGACGGCAGCGGAACCCTGCCCGAAGGTGGGGCGTTCACCGGCTCCGGCACGTGGATTCCGTTGCTGCGCACCAACGAGGACGGGTCCTCGGAATCCCTGGTCGACGGCATGTCACCGCAGGAGGTCGCGGTGTTCACCCGGCTCGCCGGAGACAAGGTCGGCGCCACGAAGATGGACCGGCCGGAGGACTTCGAGCCGAACCCGGTGACCGGCAAGGTCTACGTCGCCCTGACCAACAACTCCAACCGGGGGGCCGACGGCAAACCCGGCGCCGACGAGGCGAATCCGCGCGTCAACAACAAGAACGGGCAGGTGCTCGAGCTGGACGACGATCACGCCGGCACCGCGTTCACGTGGAATCTGCTGCTGGTGTGCGGCGACCCCGAGGCAGCCGACACCTACTTCGGCGGGTTCGACAAGTCTCAGGTCAGCCCGATCTCGTGCCCCGACAACCTTGCCTTCGACCCGCACGGCAACCTGTGGATCAGTACCGACGGCAACGCCCTGAAGTCCAACGACGGACTGTTCGCCGTCGTGCTCGACGGGCCGCGTCGCGGCGAGACCAAGCAGTTCCTCACCGTCCCGGTCGGCGCCGAGACGTGCGGTCCCATCATCCAGGAGAACCGCGTCGTGGTGTGCGTGCAGCATCCGGGGGAGACCGACGACGCGTCGTGGGACGCGCCGGCGTCGCACTGGCCGGACGGCGGCACCGCCCAGCCGCGGCCTGCGGTGGCGGTGGCCTGGAAGCCCGGCGGACTGATCGGGGCCTGACGGCCCGGTGTGCACTTGTGGCGGCTCCGACCGCCACAAGTGCACACCGGCGCGTCAGCGCAGTACGGAGCTGCCCAGGTACTCGCAGGCCTGCAACGCGAGCGCGATGTCGAGCTTGTCGTGCGTCGCCGGTGCACGGGTGGGGTCGCCGAGCGCCTTGCCGACCCGGTACTTGACGGTGTTGCGGTGCAGGGTCAGGCGTTCGGCGGTACGCAGGTGACTCTCGCCGGTCGCGAAGTACGTGCCGAGCGTCACCCGCAGCATCGCGGCCTGTTCGGTGTCGTCCGCGAGCGGACCGAGCACCTCCCCGACCCAGGCCCGGGCGGCATCCAGGTTGCGGGCGAGGAGCGAGACGATCGCGACACCCCGGTCGCCGAACCCGATGACGCGACGCCGGGACGTGCTGTGCACCAGAGCGATCGAGTAGGCCGCACGGGCCTGCTCGTGGGTGCGACGAAAGCCGGTGAGCCCCGTGGCGGGCAGACCGAGCGCCACCCGGCCGGTGGGATGGGCACCCACCACGGCCGCGAGCGCGTCGGTGTCGACCGCCGGCAGAGAGCGCCCGAACGGCAACCACGCCCACACGGTGCGGCGGTCGACGGCGGTGAGGATCGGCGCGCCGTCCGCCCGCACGTGCTCCGCGACGGCCCGGACCAGCCGCTCGAGAGGGCTGACGCCACCGTCCGCCGGTTCCGTGGTGGTCCATGCGATCACTGCCAGGTGACCGCGGTCGAGTCGGTATCCGGTTTCGGATTCGAATGCCGCCGAATCCGTTTCGGAGCCGTCGACGATCCCGTGGATCAGCGCCGAGTGCACGTTTCCGCGCACCGCGGACCACCGGTGCCGTTCCTTCTCGTACGCGTCGAACACGTACAGGGTGATCCGGTCGATGTACCGGGAGACCACGTACGAGACGTCCTCGATCACGTCGAACGCCAGATCCGGAGGCAGGTTCATGGAGCGGACCTCGTCGACGCACATGCGCATGAAGTCGTTCTGCCCGAGGTGGTATGCGCGCACCAGCGAATGCGACGACACGTCACGCTGGGCCAGACGCAACGCGTATTCCACTGCAGCCGTGGTGGGATGGAGGTGCTCGGTGGGAATGTCGTTGGCGAGCACGTGGATCAGGGTCGCGATGTTGCCGTGCACGCTCGCCTCGAGCAGTTCCACCAGTTGCGGATCCTCGTCGAGCTGATCGACCTCGCGGGCCATCATCACCGTCATCGCCCGCGTGATCTCCTGCTGGCGGTCGTCGAACCGCTGCGCGATCTCGGCGACGACGCGGCGGACCTCCTCGTGCGTGTGCGGTGTGCCGCGTCCGGGCGTGTCCATGGGGATCGGCTCAGCCACGGCCGATGTCCCGCAGGTGACGCAGTGCGGATTCGGCGGCGTTGTATCCGCACATGCCGTGCGCGCCCGCCCCGGGTGGGGTGGACGCCGAGCACAGGAACACTCCTGGCACTCCGATCCGGTAAGGGTCCAGGGAGATTCGCGGCCGGAACACCACCTGCACGCCGGCATTCGCGCCGCCGATGATGTCTCCGCCCACCTGGTTGGGGTTGTCCCGTTGCAGGTCCGCCGTCGTCGCCACCGTCGTGGCGACGACACGCTCGCGGAAGCCCGGCGCGAACCGTTCTATCTGCGCGACCACCGCGGCGGTCGCGTCGCCGGGGTATCCGGCCGGTACATGCGCGTACGCGTACACCGGGTTCACACCGTCACGGGAACGGCTCGGGTCGGCGACGTACTGCTGCCCCAGCAGCACGAACGGACGCTGCGGCATCCGCCCGCACGCGACGTCCCGTTCCGCCCGGGCGATCTCGTCGAAGTCGCCGCCCAGATGCACGGTCCCGGCACGGCCGACCGCCGGGTCGTTCCACGGGATCGGGCCCTCGACCGCGAAGTCGACTTTGAACGCCGCGGGCGCGTGGCGGAACTTCCGGTAGGACTTGACGATCCGTGACGGCACGGCCTCCCCGAGGATCCCGAGGGCACCAACGGGCGCGACGTCGAGCAGCACGACGTCCGCGGGCGGGATGTCCGCGGCGCAGCGTACCCGCACACCGGTGTGGATCTTGCCGCCGTGCTCGGCCAGTTGCGCGGCGAGCGCGCGGGTGATGGCGGCGGATCCGCCCTCGGCGACCGGCCATCCGTAGCGGTGCCCGGCCGCGGTGATCATCAACCCGACCGCGGAGGTCGCGGGCCGGTCCAGCCGGTGATAGGCGTGCGCCGCGATCCCCCCGAAGAGCGCCCGCGCCTTCGGAGTGCGGAACCAGCGCGCCGAGACCACGGCCGGCAGCAGCGCCCGGGGTCCGAACGCGGCCAGCCGCAGCGGATGCCTCGGCACGTTCAGGACCGGGCGCATCAGGTCGGCGGCCAGCGCGTCGAACCCGGAGGACAGGTCCGCGAACATCCGGCGCCACCGTGCGCCGTCGGCCCCGAGTCCCACGGCGGTGGTCTCCAGTGACCGGTGCAGCAGGGCGGCCTCGCCGTCGTCGAGCGGGTGTGCGCAGTCGACCTCGGGCCACTTCCACCGCAGCCCGTACTCCTCGAGCCCGAGGGTTTGCAGGTAGGGGGAGCCCGCACCCATCGGGTGGAACGCGGAGCAGTGGTCGTGGACCAGGCCGGGGACGGTGAGCTCGCCCGAGCGGGTCCCGCCACCGATCTCGTCGGCCGCTTCGAGGACCTGGACGTCCACGCCGCTGCGGGCGAGGTGGACGGCGGCCGCGAGCCCGTTGGGCCCGCTGCCGACCACGACCGCTGTGCTCACGCCAGGACCTCCCGATCGTCACCCTCGCGGTGTGCGCTCCTGCGGTCCATTGTCCACTGCACGTCGAACGGGATCGGGCCGTTCGGCAGCCAGGGCTGCTCGGCCACGGCGTCGGTCACCTTGTAGGTGCCGCGTTCGACGACACCGAGGGCCGCGTCGATCACCTTGTACTCCTGGATGCCGCGGTGGATGGGCTGCGACTCGATCCAGGCGACGATGAACTCGCCGGGTGCGAAGTTGCAGCGCCTCTGGATCGCGGCGATCAGATGCTCGTTGTGCAGGTGCCCGTCGCCGAAGTTGAACGCGACGACGGAGTTGCACGAGAACTCGGCCTCACGCACGTCGTAGGTGTCGATGTCGTCTCCGAGGTGCCGCATCATCAGCGAGACCAGCGCCCGGCCCTGGCTGTGCAGCGAACGCCAGCCGAGCAACTGGTGCATCACGACGTCCGCGACGTCCGGCGGGTACGAGTCGAGCAACTGGGTGTAGGTGTTCTTCGAGGCCCGGACGATGTGCCGGTTCAGCTTCTCCTCGGCACCCGGCGCGAAGGCCCAGGTCGCGGACGCCCAGTTACCGGCGTACTGACGCATCGATGGCAGGAAGGAGACCAGGTCGGGCCGCAGGTTGCCGAGGATCGGGAAGAAGACCAGCGCGGCGGCGATGCCGAGTGCCAGCCACGGGGACGACATGTCGCCGAGGCCGTAGCCGTCCCATGCCGGGAAGCCCCAGAACAGGAACACGGCGGCGTACGCGAAGAGGAGGTTCCATTCGAGCGGCACCGCGAGCGGGAAGGTCGACGCGATGAAGAGGTGGAACGCGACCATCAGCAGCACTGCGAGCAACGTGACCGTGCGGTCGGTGGAGAAGAGCAGGACGATCGGGGTGATGATCTCGACGCACGTGCCGAGGACGTGCGCGACGCCGCCACCGAGGCGGGACGGGCGCAGGTCCTCCGGGAAGTTGCGGTAGTGCGCGCGCTTGATCCGCTTCGACGGCAACCACGGCGTGTTGCTGATCATCGGCGGGACCACCAGCGAGAAGTGGTTCCCGAACTTCGAGACGCCGGCGCCGATCCACACGACGACGATGAGCAGCTTGAGCGCCACGATCATGTCGACGAACGGCAGGAACGTGAAGAACACGATCGCCGGGAGGTACTGCTCACCGCGTGCGGCGAGGAAGATGACCTTGTCGCGCAGGCCGATCACGACGAGGAGCACGATGAGCGGTGCCACCACCGCCGGCCGGATCAGCCCGGCATTGTCGGCAACGAGGGAATCGAGCGCGTCGGTGTGCATTCCCGGAAGCAACACGGCAACAAGAAGATCGGCGATCAGAGCGGCGTAGATCAGCACGTCGCCGAGGGTACGGCGGTCACCGGCGGTACCGGGGACCTTGTCCGGCCAGGGTGGGAGCCGGATCGTGTCGGGCTTGAGCCAGAAGTGGAAGCCGCCGGTCATCGGCTTGAAGTGCCCGGCCAGCGGGCCCCAGGAGCCGCCGAGGCCGAGCGCCTCGAGGAGCACCGTCCACAGCAGCATCTTCTGGTAGACGATCGGCTGGTTCCACCACGAGGCGACGTCGAGCCACGACAGTCCCGAAGTGAGGGTCGCGAGGGCGGTCCCCAGACCGACATAGAGGAAGAGCAGTTTGAGGATGTAGACGGAGTGCACCATCTTCGGGGTGCCGAAGCCGTAGTCGACCCAGTGGGTCGACATGGCGCGCAGTCGGTCACGGAACGGAAGGTCGCGGAATGTGGCTGGGTCCACCTCGGGGAAGTGGCCGGTCTTGAATCCCATGGGAATTCGCCTCCTGGATAGTGGGTGTCGACACACCGGCGCGCGGCCGGTGAGCAGATGGGGTGTGGTGTCGCGTGGGGTGGAAGCAGGTCAGGTGCCGGCGGGCGCGCGGTGGCGGAGCCTCAGGCGGGGCTTGTCGATCTTGCCGACGGGATTGCGCGGCAGGGCGTCGACGACGTGGATGCCGGCGGGCACCTTGACCCGGGTCAGACGGTGGGACAGGTGGGCGAGCAGTTCCTCCTCGGTCGCGTTCCGATCGGGACAGGTCACCACGTACGCGACCGGCACCTCGCCGTACACGTCGTGGGGTGCGCCGATCACGGCGCATTCGAGGACCGCCGGGTGGGCGGCGAGGGCGTTCTCGATCTCCTTGGGATACAGGTTTTCTCCGCCCCTGATGATCATGTCCTTGATGCGGTCGACCAGGGTGAGGTAGCCGTCGTCGTCGAGCCGTCCGACGTCGCCGGTGTGCAGCCGCCCGGCGACGACGGTGCGGGCCGTCTCCTCCGGGACGGCCGAGATAACCGGCCATCACGTTCGGGCCTTCGACGACGACTTCGCCGATCCGCCCGGCGGGCACCGCGTTTCCGTTCTCGTCGACGATGCTGATCCGCTGGCCCGGCAGGGCCGGACCCACGGTACCGAGCTTCCGGGGACCGTCGATCGGGTTGCACGCGGAGGCGCAGGTGCCCTCGGTGAGCCCGTACCCCTCGACCACGACCAACCCGAAACGCTGCTCGACCCGGTCCAGCAGTTCCTTCGAAATCGGTGCCGCCCCGCAGATTCCGAACCGCAGTGACGAGGTGTCCGGATCGGCGTGTACGGGAAGAGAGACGAGCAGCGCGTAGATGGTGGGGACGGCCGAGAAGTAGGTGGGCCGTAGGGTGGCGACATCGTCGAAGAACCGGGCCGGTGAGAACCTGCCGGTGATGCTGAGCTGCGCCCCGGCCAGGATCGGCGCGAGGAAGCTCACGGCGATCGCGTTGACGTGGAACAACGGCAGGATCAGCAGGCAGTGGTCGGCCTCGGTCAGGCGCAGGTGCTCGCGGAACGACGCTGCCATGAACTGCAGATTCGCGTGCGTGAGCTGCACGCCCTTGGGGCGTCCCGTCGACCCGGAGGTGTAGATCAGCAGGGCGGTGTCCTCTACCGCGGGGTCGTCACCGGCGGTCCATCCGGGCGGTGGTGCCGCGACCATGTCGTCGACACCGATCAGCGGCCGGCCGGCCGACGGCGTCTCGCGGTCCGTGCCGAGAACGAGTGCGGCTCCGGCATCCTCGATCTGATAGTCGGCCTCGGCCCCGGTGAAGGCCGGATTGATCGGAGTTGCCGTCGCGCGCAGCCGCCACGCGGCCACGAGCGCGACGAGCAGTTCGATCCGATTGGGCAGCATCACCGCGACGACGTCGCCGGCACCGATCCCGCACTGCTGTAGCTGATATGCGAAACCGTCTACACGGCAGGCGAATTCGGAGTAGGTGAGCGCCGCGTCGTCGTCCCGTACGCACGGCCGGTCGGACTTTCTGTTCCACACCAGGTATTCGATGGTCACCGGCTCGATCGTCACGGGTTCGAGTGTCTTGTCGTCGGTCACGGCGGTCGTTCCTTCCTCTCGCATCGACCGCCACGCTAGTGATGCACGTCACGTTGCAACTAGGGTCCCGCAGGCTCGAGTTCCGGTGACGCCTTGTCCCCGGAGCACAAAACACCAGGTGAAGCAGGGGTGACCGGGCTAGCCGAGCCAGTCGAGCACGGCCGCCGCCGTCCACGACTGCTGCATACTCCCCAGCGGCTCGCCGGTGAACGGCTCGTAGTATTCGGCGAACGATCCGTCGGCGGCCTGCCGAAGCCCCTCGGCGCGAAGCACGTTCGAGCGTTCGGCCCAGCCGCGCCGCGCGAATGCCCACGAATACAGCCATGTCATCACCGGCCACACCGGCCCGCGCCAGTATTCGCGGGACCGGAAATCCCTGGACACCGGTGACGTCGACGGCGGCACCGCGTAGCGCAGGTCCGGATGCCCGCAGAACTTCGGGCCCTCGAACGTCCGCAGCAGTGCGTGCTCGGTCGCCCTGGGCAGTCCGCCGCACAACAGCGGCGCGAACATCGCGAGGGTGTCGGTGGCGATCCATTTCCCGGACCGCAGGTCGAAATCCCGTGCGGTGCCGGTGCGTTCGTCGGTGGTTCCGATGACGCCGCGACGGAAGCGTTCGGCCCAGCCGTAGAGATCGCGTACATCGGCGTGCGGGCGCGAGTGTTCCTCTCCGATGACGGCCAGCACCTCACACGACAGCGAGAACACCGCACTGACGAACACGTCCTCGACCGCGAAGCTCATGGCGGTGGTGAGCTCGGCGTCGTCGTAGCGGACGCCCTTCATCTCCTCGAGCAACCACAGGTAGCGGCTGTACTCGGCGTCGGTGGGGCGCTGCCCGGCGTCGCCGACGTGGACGAGGTCCTCGCGCAGATAGGCCGGAACCGGACCGGGCACGACATTCGCGTAGGCGGCGTCCCAGCGGGGCGAGTTGTCCATGCCGGACTCCCACCCGTGGTACAGCGCGATGCGCCCGTTGCCGTCGAGGTCACGGGCGTGCGCGAGCCAGCGGTGCCAGCGCACCAGATCCGCCCACCGGCGGTCGAGGAACTCCTCCGCGACCGCGCGTGTGCTGCGGCCGTGCCGGCGACCGTGGTCGAGGATCCGCTGGACCGCGATCGCGTGCACGGGCGGCTGCGTGATCCCCGAGGTCTGCACGCCCGCCGGGGCGTGTGCCGCGAGCTCTCCGGCCGCCCACCGGGACGGACCCGGAAAATACCCGTCGACGCCGTTGGCGAAGACGATGTGCGGGATCATGCCGTTGCTCCACTGCGCCGACAGCAGGGTGTCGAGCTCGACGACGGCGCGTTCCACGCTGAGCGGTGCCAGGCCGACGGCGACGAACGCCGCATCCCAGCTCCACATGTGCGGATAGAGCTTCGGCGCCGCACTGGTCATCGTGCCCAGATCGTTGCCGCGCAACAGGTAGGCGGCCCGCGCGGCGAGCTGGGTGGGGGTGAATCCGCGATCCGGCATCGTTTCATTGTGCGGCTTCCGCGCAAAAGCGCACGTCGAAGTGCCGGGACACTCGACCCTCGTGGCGGGCCGACGGCACCGCCGGGGACAATGGAACAGTGAGCTCCCGTCCCCGTCCCGCCGCCGATGCCGTTCTGGTGCCCGGAATCCACGACATCGACACCGGCACGTGCGAGCTCGTCAGGGACCGCTATCGCCCGGACGGATGGGTTCTCGAGATCAACGGGGTGCCCAGCTCGCACATCGACGTGTCCGATCCGACGCTGCTCGAGTTCGAGTACATGCGGTGGATCGCGTACCTGATGGATGCGCACTGGACCCGGGCGGAGCGGCTGCGGGTGCTGCACCTGGGCGGCGGGGCGTGCACGATGGCGCGGTACGTCCACGCGTCCTTCCCGAACTCCCGCCAGGTGGTCGTCGAGATCGACGGTCGGCTCGCCGAGCTCGTGCGCGAATGGTTCGACCTTCCGCGGGCACCGTTGCTGCGCATCCGGGTCGGGGAGGCGCGGGCGGTACTCGGTTCGCTCACCGACGCCACCCGCGACCTGATCGTTCGGGACGTGTTCGCGATCAACCGCACCCCCGCGGCACTGACGACCGTCGAATTCACCCGGCACGCCCGCCGTGTGCTCGCGCCCGGCGGTGTCTACGTCGTGAACTGCGGCGACACCCGCGACCTCGCGACGGCCATGCGGGAGGCCGCGACGATCGGCGGCGTCTTCGCGCACACCGCGATCATCGCCGACCCGGCCATGCTGAAGGGCCGCCGCTACGGCAACGTCGTCATCGCGGGCAGCGATGTGCCGCTCGGCGATTCCGCGAGTCTCGCACGCGACCTGCTCGGCGGTGCGGTGCCGGCGCAGATCCGCCGCGACGACGAGGTACGCCGGTTCGCCGCCGGAGCGAAAATCCTGCGCGACGACGAAATTCCCGTTCCGGTCGGATCGGCAGCGGTCCCGGTGCGATCGCTCAGCGGCTGAAGGCCATCGACTCGTCGATCCGCCCGAGTCGCATCGTCGGCAGGTCCAGCAGATAGTTCTGGTGCATCCGCCACGGGTTGCGGGTGCCCTGCCGCGGCAGTACCCCGGCGGCGCGCTGCACGTATCCGGAGGTGAGCCCGAGCAGGGGACGGGTCCGGCCGTCACCGTGATAGTCCGGCATCGCGATCCGATATCCCTTGCGGCGCATGTGGTTCAGCAACCTGCACACGTACATCGAGGCGAGATCGGCACGCAGGGTCCACGACGCGTTCGTGTAGCCGAGGCACAGCGCGAAGTTCGGCACACCGCTGAGCATCGTCCCGCGGTACACGTACGTCTCGCTCGGATCGATCCGCACCCCGTCGACGACGAGCGTGATTCCCCCGGCCGGGACGATCCGCAGGCCGGTCGCGGTGATCAGCACGTCGGCCTCGAGTTCCTCACCGGATTCGAGCCTGACGCCGCGGTCGGTGACCGTGTCGATCCGGCCCGTGACGACGTCCGCGCGACCGGATCGGAGGGCACGGAACAGGTCCGCGTCCGGGACCAGGCACATGCGCTGATCCCACGGATCGTAGGCGGGCGCAAAATGCGGGTCGACGGAAGTGCTTCCGCGCAGCCGACGGGTGGCGCCGGTGCGGATCACCTTGCGGGCGAGGTGCGGCATCCGCTGGCAGAACTGATAGAACGCCAGCGAGGCCGTCACGTTCTTCGTCCGCACCAGCCGGTGGGCGATCTTGTCGGGCAGCCATTTCCGCAGCCGGTCCGCGATCCTGTCGCGGGCGGGCAGCGACACCACGTACGAGGGAGACCGTTGCAGCATCGTGATGTGCTCGACGTCGTCGACCATCGCGGGAACCAGGGTGACCGCGGTCGCGCCGCTGCCGATCACCACCACGCGTCTGCCGGACCAGTCGAGGTCCTCCGGCCAGAACTGCGGGTGCACGACGGGACCGTCGAAGGTGTTCAGACCCGGAATGTCCGGGAGGTAACCGGATTCGTAGCTGTAGTACCCACTGCACATGTAGAGGAACGAACACGTCAGTTCGACGGGGAGGCCACCGGTGATCGCCCGCACCGTCCAGGTCGCGGTGTCCGACGACCACGTCGCGCTCGTCACCCTGTGCCCGAACCTGATGCGCCGATCCACCCCGGACTCGGAAGCGGTGGCGCGCACGTATTCGAGGATCGACGAGCCGTCGGCGAAGGACCGGTCGCCGAGCCACGGGCGGAACGGGTATCCGAAGGTGTACATGTCGCTGTCGGACCGGATTCCCGGATACCGGAACAGGTCCCACGTTCCACCGATCGCGTCACGGCCTTCGAGGATCGTGTAGGTCAGGTCCGGGCACTGCGTCTGCAGGCGGTACCCGGCCCCGATGCCGGACAGGCCGGCCCCGACGATCAGCACATCGACGTGTTCCACATCCGCTCCTATCCGGCGGTCCACTGCAGCAGTTGCTCGACGGGCCACGTATTGACGACGTCTTCCGGCTCGACGCCCCGTTCCGCGGCACGTTCGCACCCGAATCCGAGCCAGTCCAGCTGACCGGGGGCGTGCGCATCGGTGTCGATCGCGAAGAGGCAGCCGAGGTGCAACCCCAGGTCGATCAGGCGTGCCGGCGGGTCGCGTCGCTCGGGGCGGCAATTGATCTCGATCGCCGTGCCGTGGTCACGGCACGCGGAGAACACCTTCTCCGCGTCGAAGGCCGATTCGGGCCGGTTCCCGCGCCCACCGGTGACGAGCCGGCCGGTGCAGTGCCCGAGCACGTCGACGTGCGGATTGGTCACCGCCCGAACCATCCGCCGCGTCATCGCCGACCGCTCGGCGCGCAGTTTCGAATGCACGCTCGCCACGACGATGTCGAGTTCGGCGAGCAGATCCTCGTCCTGGTCGAGCGAGCCGTCGTCGAGGATGTCGACCTCGATGCCGGTCAGGATCCGCGGTCCGGCGCCGGCGGCGTTGAGCTCGGCGATCATTCCGAGCTGGGTCCGCAACCGTTCCGCGCTCAGCCCGTTCGCGACCGTGAGCCGCGGCGAATGGTCGGTGACCGCGCAGTACTCGTGCCCGATCATCGCGTGCGCGGTCCGCATCATCTCGTCGACGGGACTCCCGCCGTCGGACCAGTCCGAATGGGTGTGCAGGTCCCCGCGCAGGGCGGTGCGCAGATCCTCGGCGCCGCGCCCGATCGGCTCGGCCCCCTCGCGCAGTTTCTCCAGATAGTCGGGGGTTCCGTCGACGGATTCCCGGATCACGGCGGCGGTCTTCGGGCCGATGCCGGGCAGGTCCGACCACGAGTCGGTGCGGTGACGTTCCTGTCGTTGGGACTCGGTCAGTGCCGCGACCACGTCCGCCGCATGCCGGTAGGCCTGCACGCGGTAGGTCTTCGCGTGCTCGCGTTCGAGCCAGAACGCGACCTCACGCAGGGCGCTCACCGGGTCCATCCCTCCATTGTGGCCGCAGAGGCGCTACCCGGGTGATGGGAACCGATATTCGGCCCAGCCGGGTGACGTGAACCGTCCCCGCGCTGACCTACGCTCGATCCTATGCGTCCCACAGCTCTGATCACCGGCGGCGGCCGCGGCCTCGGCGCCGCGATCGCCCGCGAACTGGCCCCCGACCACGACCTGCTGCTCGGCGGTCGCACCGAGCACTCCCTCGGCGCGATAGTCGCGGAGCTTCCCGGCGCCACGCCGTGGCCGGTCGATCTGCTCGACGACGACGCCGTCGCTCGGGCGTGCTCCGGTATCGACCGGCTCGATGTTCTCGTGCACAACGCGGGGGTCGCGAGCCTGGGGACCGTCGCGGACTGTGATATCGCGCGGTGGCGGGAGATGTTCGACGCCAACGTCTTTGCTGTCGTCAACCTGACCCGCCTTCTGCTGCCCGCAGTGCGCGCCGCGAACGGTCATGTGGTGCTGATCAATTCGGGAGCAGGGCTGAACGCGAAGGCCGGGTGGGGGGCGTACGCGGCCAGCAAGTTCGCGTTGCGGGCGTTCGGGGACGTACTGCGCCAGGAGGAACCGGCATTGCGGGTGACATCGGTGCACCCGGGCCGCATCGACACCGACATGCAGCGTGCGATCGTCGCCGAGGAGGGTGGCGAGTACCGGCCCGAACGGTTTCTGCGCCCGGCGTCCGTCGCGCAGGCGGTAGGCCGTGCGATCCGCACCCCCGCCGATGCCCATCCGACGGAGATCGTGCTGCGCCCCCGATAACCCGCGGCAACGGACTCAGAACGGGAGCGGAATGACCACCGGGGGTGCGCCCGGGATCTGGATCTGGATCCGCGGGCCGCGCGCCCCCCCGCCCCCCCCTCCTCCCGCCCCCGCCGCGTCACCCCTCCTCTGCGCCCCTCCTCCCCCCGCCCCCGTCCCCTCCCGCCCCAGCTCACCACGGTCCCCTCCGCGCCCCCCCTCCCCCCCCCCCCCCCCCCACAACCCGACACCTCCCACTCCCCGCTATGCACCCCCCCCCTGTCCCCTCGCCATCACCCCTCCCCCCTCCCACCCCCCGACCG
>NZ_LRRH01000032.1 GCF_001646785.1 Rhodococcus phenolicus | reverse complement strand
GCGGTCTCCCAGGTCGAGAACTACCAGCGGGTGCGGATCGGCAGCACCCCCCAGGGCTACCTCGTCGGCAGCGCCGTCGCCGACGTCGTGCACATGCTGGCCGAACTCGTCGACAACGCGCTGCGGGCCTCACCGCCGAACAGCACGGTCACCTTCGAGTTCTCCCCGGCCGTCGGCGGCGGTCTGCTGCTCGAGATCGCCGACAGCGGGATCGGTACCGCACCGGAGATCCTCAACGAGATCAACTCGCGTCTGGCCGCCGGTGACAGCGCCGAGATCCACGCACCCCGCCAGATGGGCCTGTTCGTGGTCGGTCGCCTCGCGGCCCGCAACGGCATCAGCGTGCGACTGCGCCCGACCTTCGATTCGGAGACGAACTCCGGTATCACCGCGTCGATCTACTTCCCCGGGTCGCTGCTCACCGACGTGCAGCAGAGCACTCCCGAGGCGATGACGGAACGACCGCGGCGCCTGCGTGCGCCGGACGAGCCGGCACGGCACGCCGACCAGGCCGCCGCGCGGACGAAGCAGGCGGCACACCACCAGCAGGCTCAGCCGATGCCGCCGCAGCAGTCCCAGTCGCAGCCGATGCACCAGCAGCAGGTCCCGCACCCGCAGGGCCCGCCGATTCCGCTGCAGCAGGACCAGTTCCGGAGCGGTCCGATGAATCTCGGGCCGACGTCGAACTACGACGACAACCGGTGACGGCGGCGGACCTTCCCTACCCCGAACCTCGGTGACACGAGCGCCGGCAGTCCACCCGACTGCCGGCGCTCGCGTCTTCGCTGCCAAGATCCGCCTCTCACGGGAAGATGGATCCATGACATCGCGTTGGTCCGAGATCCGTCGCTGGCGCAGAGGCGCGGCCCTGCACCTGCGGCTGCGCGATCTCACCGGGACTCTCGTCGTGGTCACGGGCGGCGGCAGCGGCATCGGCCGCTCCGCAGCCCAGGCGTTCTCGGCGGCCGGGGCGATCGTCGTGGTCGCCGACATCGACCTGGCGTCGGCGCGAGAAACCGTCGAACTCGTGAACACGCCGGATCCGAACACGGGTGGCGCCGGGGCCGTGTTCGGCGGCGGCGCCCACGCCTACCGCGTGGACGTGACCGACGAGGAGCAGGTCCGGCGGTTCTCGAGAACGGTCCGCGAACGGCACGGTGTGGCCGATGTCCTCGTGAACAATGCCGGACTGGGCATGATCGGATCGTTCGTCGACACTCCGCAGGACGCATTCCGGAACATCATGGACGTCAACTTCTGGGGGGTCGTCCACGGGTGCCGTGTGTTCGCCGAGCAGATGATCGAGCGCGGTACCGGCGGGCACATCGTGAACGTGTCGTCCGCGGCGGCGTTCATGCCGCAGAAACGCATCGCCGCGTACGCCACCAGCAAGGCCGCGGTCCTGATGCTGTCCGACTGCCTGCGCGCCGAGCTGCTCGAGAACGGTATCGGCGTGACCGCGGTGTGCCCGAGCCTCGTCTCGACGAACTTCAACCGCAGCATCGAGTTCGTCGAGACCGATCCGGAAACCGCGAAGGCCCGGAGGTCACGGACGTCCGCGATGTACCGCAAGCTCGGGGTACCGCCCGAACGTGTCGCGAATGCCATGGTCTCGGCGGTGCGTCACAATCAGCCGATCGTGACGGTCGCGCCGGAGGCGAAGGCCCGCAAGTGGATCAGCCGGCTCGCCCCGCGCGCGATGCGTGTCGGGTCGAGATTCGAGATCGACTGACCCGTACGGCGGCGAACCGTCACGCCTTGGAGGCGAGCCAGTTCCGCAACCAGGTGGTCGCGGTGGTACCGCGGTCGTCGACGACGTACATGCCGTAGTCCTGGTGTACCTGGGATTCGTAGAACTTCCGGATCTCCACCTCGCGGGCGTCGTTGGCCTGCGGGGTGAGCTGCAACTGCAGGGTCGGTATCCCGCCTGCCCGCATGATCTCGTTGTACAGGCCTTCCGCTTCGACCCGGTAGTCGTCGAAACGATCCGGGGCGCTGCCCGCCCCGGCCGCGATGAATCCGGCCATGCGGGTGATGAAGTCGTCCTTCGGGGTCGAGCAGTACAGGTCGCCGACGGCGCAGATGGTCCGTACGTCCGCGCTGACGAATCCGAACCCGCCGATGCGCGCTCCCGCGGCACCGCTTCCTGCGACCGGTGGGCCGACGAGGATGTCGGTTTCCGAACGTCGCGGATCCGAGAGCAGCCCGACCGCGGCGAGCCGCTGCGGCGGCACCACGCCGAGGCCCGTACCGATCTCCGCGGCGAGATCGCCTGCCGCGTCGGCACCCTGGCTGTAGCCGACGAGGGCGAAACGGGTGGAGGCGCACTGCGCCGCGGTCGCCGCGATCAGGCCACGTGCATTGTCGACGGCACGCTGACGCGACGCCGCGTACACGTCGCCCTCCCACGGGAACGCGGTCGCCGGGTACTGCACGTAGTCCACGCGGGTGCCCGCGGGAAGACCGGAGGTCACGGCCGCGAGCATGCCGTTGCCGCGCGCCGGGTCGGGAGTGCTTGACGTCTCCCACGTCCCCGGTACCGCGACGACGTTCAGGCTCGGGCACCATGCCGGATCGGCCTGCGCCACAGGCGCGAGCACGGCCGACGACAGCGCGGTGCCCACCGCAGCCGCCAGCAACGTCAACGTTCGCTTCAGCCCCACCACGACTCCCCTGCAGACTCGATCGCTCTCGCTCCGGGCCGATTGTCCCGGCCGAATATGTCACGGCCGTGAACGCAGCGTGACCCGGAAGGTCATTTCCGGATGACGGTGACCGGACCTCCTCCGATGTTCGTGACGAACACGTTGCCCGTTCCGTGGTCGAGGGTGTTGCCGACGACGCTGCGATCGACGATGCGGTCCCGCGAACCCGCGTCGTGCACGACCGTGACGGCAGGCCCGAACAGGTTGGTGACGTAGACGTTGCCGGTGATCGGATCGGTGACGACCATGCCGGGCGGCGCCGGGATCTCTTCGGGGAGCGGGCCCTCGGCCGCGTCCCAGTCCGCGACCGTCACCGATCCGGCGCCGATGTTCGTGACGAACACGCCGCCGCGGCCGGCGTCGAGGATCAGTTCCGGTATGCCCTCGGGTGCGGGCTCGTGCACCGGGGCCGGGCCCGGCGCGACCCAGCGGCGGTCCACCGTCACCGCCCCCACCCCGACGTTGGTCACGGCGACGTTGCCGATGCCACCGTCGACACGCATCTCGACGGGCGCCGTGGAGACGGAGGTCCGTCCGTCGACGCGCCCCGCAGGTCGCGTGACGGACACGCTGCCGGGACCGAGATTCGTGATGCACGCGTTGCCGCTGCCGCCGTCGAGTCCGATGAGGCGGATGTCCTCGAACCCGAAAACCGGTGCGACGGGGTCTCCGCCGTCCACGACGACCGGTCCGCCGAGGTTGTGCACGCAGTCGCCCGTGGCGGGGTCCACGGTGTCCGCCGAGGCGGGGGACGCGGTTCCCACGACGACGGCCGCCGCACCGATCAACACGGCAGTGCCCGTCAGTGATCGCTTCGTGATCCTGTGCCTACCGGTCATGCGCTCGACAATAACGGCCCGGTGACCGTACGGCCGGGTAAACCGAACAGGACGCGTCCTCCGGGTGTTCCCGGTGGACGCGCCCTGTCGGCGAGTGACTACCTCAGCGCTGCGGCATCGTGCTGGTGGTGATCGGTGCGGGAAGCGCCGTTGCTCCCTCGAGGTACCGATCGACCGCCGCCGCGCAGGAGCGACCCTCTGCGATGGCCCACACGATCAGGGACTGACCGCGGCCCATGTCGCCGGCGACGAAGACGCCGTCGACGTTGGTGGACCACTCCGTCGAGCGGGCGACGTTGCCGCGCTCGTTGTAGTCCACCCCGAGATCCGTGAGCAGGCCCGGCTTCTCGGGGCCGACGAAGCCCATCGCGAGGAGAACCAGGTCGGCCTCGAGCTCGAAATCCGTGCCGTCGATCTTCTCGAAGCGGCCGGCGACCATCTGCACCTCGTGCGCCTTGAGTGCCGTGACCTTGCCGTCCGCACCGACGAATTCCTCGGTGTTGACGGAGAACACGCGCTCGCCGCCCTCCTCGTGCGCGGACGACACCCGGTACATCAGAGGGTAGGTCGGCCACGGGGTCGAGTCGGCGCGGTCCTCCGGCGGACGCGGCATGATCTCGAACTGGTGCACGCTGACCGCGCCCTGTCGGTGCGAGGTGCCCAGGCAGTCGGCGCCCGTGTCGCCGCCGCCGATGATGACGACCTTCTTGCCCTTCGCGTTGATGGGCGGCAGACCGTCCTCGTCGGTGATCGCGTCACCCAGCTGAACCCGGTTGGCCAACGGCAGGAACTCCATGGCCTGGTGGATGCCGTCGAGTTCGCGGCCCGGGATCGGCAGGTCGCGGGCGACGGTGGCGCCACCGGCGAGGACCACGGCGTCGAACTGCTCGCGCAGCTCGTCGGCGGTGATGTCCACACCCACGTTGACGCCCGGCTTGAAGACGGTGCCCTCGGCCTCCATCTGCGCCAGGCGGCGGTCGATGAAGTGCTTCTCCATCTTGAACTCCGGGATGCCGTAGCGCAGGAGCCCGCCGATGCGGTCCTCGCGCTCGAACACCGTCACGGTGTGGCCGGCGCGGGTGAGCTGCTGCGCTGCAGCCAGACCCGCGGGGCCGGAACCGACGACCGCGACCTTCTTCCCGGTCAGCTTCGACGGCGGAACCGGGGTGACCCGGTTGTCGTCGAACGCCTTCTCGATCAGCTCGACCTCGACCTGCTTGATGGTCACCGGGTCCTGGTTGATCCCCAGGACGCACGACGCCTCGCAGGGGGCCGGGCACAGCCGCCCGGTGAACTCCGGGAAGTTGTTGGTGGCGTGCAGACGCTCGATGCCGTCTTCCCACTTGCCCTTGTACACCAGGTCGTTCCACTCGGGAATCAGGTTTCCGAGCGGGCAACCGTTGTGGCAGAACGGGATACCGCAGTCCATGCAGCGGCTGGCCTGGGTTCGGAGGGTGTCACGAGGAAAGGGCTCGTACACCTCCTTCCAGTCGAGGAGCCGCAGCGGGACGGGCCGGCGGACCGGCGTTTCACGCGAACCGTGCTTGAGGAAGCCGCTTGGATCACCCACGAGCCGCCTCCATGATCGCCTCGTCAACGTTCGCACCACGAATGGTGGCGTCCTTGATTGCCATGAGTACCTTCTTGTAATCGCGAGGCATGACCTTCGCGAAATGGCTGACCTGCTGCGACCAGTCGGCCAGGATGCGGGCTGCGACCTCGGAGCCCGTCTCGTCACGGTGCCGTTCGATGGCGGCCTTGAGCCACGCGAAGTCCTCGCCTTCGAGGTCTTCGAGATCGACCAGTTCGGTGTTGAGGTTGGCCTCGAAGTCGCTGTCCGGGTTGTAGACGAACGCGACACCACCGGACATGCCGGCGCCGAAGTTGCGCCCGGTCTTGCCGAGGATGACGACCTTGCCACCGGTCATGTACTCGCAGCCGTGGTCGCCGACGCCTTCGACGACGGCCGTGGCACCCGAGTTGCGGACCGCGAACCGCTCGCCCGCGATACCGCGGATGAGCACCTCGCCGCCGGTGGCGCCGAACAGGATGACGTTGCCGGCGACGATGTTGTCCTCGGCGACGAATCCCGGTGCGGTGGAGTGCGGCGGGCGCACCACGATGCGGCCACCGGACAGCCCCTTGCCGACGAAGTCGTTGCCGTCGCCGAACAGGCGCAGGGTGATGCCCTTGGGCACGAATGCCCCGAAGCTGTTACCGGCCGATCCGGTGAAGGTGATGTCGATCGTGTCGTCCGGCAGGCCTTCTCCGCCGTACACCTTGGTGACCTCGTGACCGAGCATGGTGCCGACGGTGCGGTTGACGTTGGTGATGGGCGTCTCGATGACGACCTTCTCACCGTTCTCGAGCGCGGCCTGCGCCTTGGCGATCAGCTCGTTGTCGAGGGCCTTGTCCAGCGCGTGGTCCTGCTCCTTGGTGCAGTACAGGTCCTGCTCCCCGAAGATCGGGGAGGTGACCTTCTCGAGCAGCGGCGACAGGTCCAGCTTCGACGCCCGGTAGTGCTCGACCGCCTTGGTGGTGTCGAGGAACTCGACCTGCCCGATGGCCTCGTCGAGGCTGCGGAAACCCAGCTCGGCGAGCAGCTCGCGCACCTCCTCGGCGATGTAGAGCATGAAGTTCTCGACGAACTCCGGCTTGCCGGTGAACCGCTTGCGCAGCACTGGGTTCTGCGTCGCCACACCCACGGGGCAGGTGTCGAGGTGGCACACGCGCATCATGATGCAGCCGGACACCACCAGCGGGGCCGTCGCGAAACCGAACTCCTCGCCGCCGAGCAGCGCCGCGATCATCACGTCACGACCGGTCTTCATCTGACCGTCGACCTGCACGACGATGCGGTCGCGCAGACCGTTGAGCATCAGCGTCTGCTGGGTCTCGGCCAGGCCGATCTCCCACGGTGCGCCCGCGTGCTTGAGCGAGGTCAGCGGGGAGGCACCGGTGCCACCGTCGTGACCGGAGATGAGCACGACGTCCGCGTGCGCCTTCGAGACACCCGCCGCGACGGTGCCGACACCGAGCTCGGACACCAGCTTCACGTGGATCCGGGCCTGCGGGTTGGCGTTCTTCAGATCGTGGATGAGCTGCGCGAGATCCTCGATCGAGTAGATGTCGTGGTGCGGCGGCGGCGAGATGAGGCCGACGCCCGGCGTCGAACCGCGCACCTCGGCGACCCACGGGTATACCTTGTGCGGCGGAAGCTGGCCGCCCTCACCGGGCTTGGCGCCCTGCGCCATCTTGATCTGGATGTCGGTGCAGTTCGTCAGGTAGTGCGAGGTGACACCGAAGCGGCCCGAGGCGACCTGCTTGATCGCCGAACGCCGCCAGTCGCCGTTCTCCTCCGGCGTGAAGCGCGACGGATGCTCGCCGCCCTCACCGGAATTCGAGCGGCCACCGAGGCGGTTCATCGCGATCGCGAGGGTCTCGTGGGCCTCGGCCGAGATGGAGCCGTAGCTCATCGCGCCGGTCGAGAACCGCTTGACGATCTCGGTCGCCGGCTCGACCTCGTCGAGCGGCACCGCCGGACGCAGGCCCGTGCGGAACTCGAACAGGCCGCGCAGCGACGCGAGCTGCGTCGACTGGTCGTCGACCAGCTTGGTGTACTCCTTGAAGATCGAGTACTGGCCGGTGCGGGTGGCGTGCTGGAGCTTGAACACCGTGTCCGGGTTGAACAGGTGGTACTCGCCCTCCCGGCGCCACTGGTACTCGCCGCCGACCTCGAGCTCGCGGTGCGCGTGCTCGGACGGACGGTCCAGGAACGCCGACGCGTGCCGGACCGCGACGTCGTGGGCGATCTCGTCGAGGCCGACACCGCCAAGCTGCGACTGCAGGCCGGTGAAGTACTCGTCGACGAGTTCCTGCGACAGGCCGATCACCTGGAACAGCTGCGCGCCGGTGTAGGACGCGAGCGTGGAGATGCCCATCTTGGACATCACCTTCAGCACACCCTTCGAGGCGGCCTTGATGTAGTTCCGGATCGCCTTCTCGAGGGTGATGCCCTCGGGCAGGTCGCCGTTCTGCAGCAGCTCGTCGATCGTCTCGAACGCCATGTACGGGTTGACCACGGCGGCACCGAAACCGCACAGGGCGGCGATGTGGTGCACCTCGCGGGCGTCGCCGGCCTCGACGAGCAGGCCCGCCTGGGTGCGGGTCTTCTCGCGGACGAGGTGGTGGTGCACCGCGGAGGTGAGCAGCAGCGACGGGATCGGAGCCATGGTCTCGTCGGACTCGCGGTCCGACAGCACGATCAGGCGGGCGCCACCGGCGATCGCCTCCGACACCTGGCCGCGGATCGAGTCGAGCGCGTCCTTCAGTCCCTCGCCGCCGTCGGCGACCTTGTAGAGGCCGCGGATGATGACGCTGTTGAAGCCGGGGAACTGCCCGTCGTCGTTGACGTGGATGAGCTTCTGCAGGTCGTCGTTGTCGATCACGGGTGCGGACACCAGGATCTGGCGGCACGACTCGGCGGTCGGGTTCAGCAGGTCGCCCTCGGGCCCGAGCATGCCGCCGAGGCTCGTGACGATCTCCTCGCGGATGGCGTCGAGCGGCGGGTTGGTGACCTGCGCGAACAACTGCTGGAAGAAGTCGAACAGCATCCGCGGACGCGACGACAGCACCGCGATGGGGGTGTCGGTGCCCATGGAACCGAGGGCTTCGATGCCGCTGGCCGCCATCGGCTTGACGAGGAGGTTGACCTCTTCGTTGGTGTAGCCGAAGACCTGCTGGCGCAGCACCACACGCTCGTGCGACATGTAGGTGTACTTGCTCGGCGGCAGATCCTCGAGCCGGCTGACGCCCTGGTCGATCCACTCCTGGTAGGGGTGCTCGGTGGCAAGTTCGTTCTTGATCTCGTTGTCGTCGATGATGCGACCCTGCGCGGTGTCGACGAGGAACATGCGGCCCGGCTGCATGCGCATCTTGCGCACGATCTTCTCCGGGGCGATGTCGAGCACGCCGACTTCGGAGGCCATGACGACGAGACCGTCGTCGGTGACCCACACGCGGGACGGACGCAGGCCGTTGCGGTCGAGCACGGCACCGATGACGGTGCCGTCGGTGAAGCACACCGACGCCGGACCGTCCCACGGCTCCATGAGCGCCGAGTGGTACTCGTAGAACGCCTTGCGCGCCGGATCCATGCTCTCGTGACGTTCCCAGGCCTCGGGGATCATCATGAGCACGGCGTGCGGGAGGCTGCGGCCACCGAGGTGCAGCAGCTCGAGCACCTCGTCGAAACGCGCGGTGTCGGACGCGCCGTCGGTGCAGATCGGGAAGATCTTGTCGAGCTTGTCGCGACCGCCGAAGATCTCGGAGTCGATGAGCGCCTCGCGGGCCCGCATCCAGTTCGCGTTGCCGGTGACGGTGTTGATCTCACCGTTGTGCGCGACACGGCGGAAGGGGTGCGCGAGCGGCCACGACGGGAACGTGTTGGTGGAGAAGCGCGAGTGCACGAGGCCGAGCGCCGACTCGACCCGCTCGTCCTGCAGGTCGATGTAGAAGCCTTCGAGCTGCGGGGTGGTGAGCATGCCCTTGTAGACGAACGTCGACGGCGACAGGCTCGGGAAGTACACGGTCTCGCTGCCGGGGCCGTCCTCGCCGGAACCCTCGTTGCCGAGCTCGTGCTCGGTGCGCTTGCGCACGACGTAGGCGCGGCGCTCGAGATCGAGGCCGGTCAGGGTGCGGGCACCGGAGGCGATGAAGATCTGCCGGAACGTCGGCATGGCGTCCTTGGCCATCGAGCCGAGGTCGGAGTCGTCGACGGGCACCTCGCGCCAGCCGAGAACCTCGAGGCCCTCCTCCGCGACGATCGCGTCGACGGCCGCCTGCGCGGCGTCGGCCGCGGCGGCATCCTGCGGCAGGAACGCGATACCCGTTGCGTACGCACCGGCTTCGGGGAGGTCGAAGTCGACGACCTCGCGGAAGTACCGGTCCGGGACCTGGATGAGAATGCCGGCGCCGTCGCCGGTGTTCGTCTCCGCTCCCGCGGCGCCGCGGTGCTCCAGGTTCACGAGTGCGGTGATCGCCTTGGCGACGATGTCCCGGCTCTTGCGTCCGTGCATGTCGACGACGAAAGCGACGCCGCAGGAGTCGTGCTCGTTCGCCGGGTGGTAGAGCCCTTGAGGCCCGGGAAGATGCTTCATACCTAGCCTTCGTTGCATGTGATAGCACCGACGACCAGCAGCGCTGATGGCCATCTACTTGCTGTGAGCAAGTACCGACACGAGGTGGATCGGCACCGACAACCGTCAGTATCCGCCCTTCCGCGACGATGCGGGTGCCTTTTTTCGGCAGCTCGGGCCCTGGAACTTCCGGCCGGTGGGGACGTTGTGCGTCCACCGTCTTGAACAGACGATATGCCAAACATGCAGGTGCCACGCAAGCAAGGCTGCCCTACCCAACCCCTGAACTGCGGTTATGTGCCGTTAACACGGCTGTAGCGCGGCAGTGACAAGGCCGCGCAGGCACGTCGTGCCGCGTCGGGGAAACCTACCGACGCCGGCCCGGATCGCCGGGTCCGTCACAGAAGCGCGTCGAGCACCCGCCGGATGCCGTCGCGCGGGTGGGGCTCGTCCTCCGACGTCAGCCGATGCAGGATCACGCCGTCGAGGTAGTCCATGAGCACCCGCGCGCAGTGTTCGGCGTCGCCGGCGTCGGTCCCGATTCCGAGCGTCGTGAGCATCCCGATCCCCCAGGTGCGCAGTTCGTCGCGCCGCTGCTGCACCGCCGCGCGCAACTCGGCGACCGAGGCCGCCTCGACGAACAGCGCATAGCGAGCCCGGGTACGCACCACGTCGGGACCGGTCGCGGTGAGCACGTAGCCGACGAACAGCTCCACGAGGTCGTCGGTGGTGCGTGGGGCCGGCCCGATCAACGCGGCCGCGTCGGCACGGTCGCGGTCCACGAGGCGGTCGAGCACACCTTCGAGCAGGGCACGCCGGGTGCGGAAGTAGTTGGACGTCGAGCCTGCCGGGAGACCCGCGGCCGAATCGACGCCGCGGTGGGTCAGCCCGCGCATCCCCTCCCTGCCGAGCAGGTCGATCGCCGCGTCGAGAACGGTGCTGCGCTTGTCGGACACCCAACGACACTACAACAGTAGTGACACCGCACTACAGGTGTAGTACGTTCGATCCATGACCACACGAACCGGGAAGGCCGCGGTACTGGGCGGCGGAATCGGCGGCCTCACCGCCGCGAACGCGCTCCTCCGCCACGGCTGGCACGTCGACGTGTTCGAACGCTCCGCGTCGCTGCCGGAAACCGGTACCGCCCTGGGGCTGTGGCCCGAGGCTCTCGATGCCCTCGGCACCGCGGGTCTCGGCGGCGCGGCGGAAACCCGGGGCGTGCTGCAGACAGCGGGGACGATGCGCCGGTGGGACGGAACGGTCATCGCGCGACTGGAGGGGATCCGTCGGCCCGCGGTGCTGCTCTCACGCCCGGCCCTGCTCGGTCTCCTGGCCGACGGCGTCCCCTCCGGAACGATCCGCTTCGGCCGCCCGGCACCCCCACCCGGTGAACTCACCGGCTACGACGTCGTGATCGCCGCGGACGGCATCGGCAGCCCCACCCGCGACCTTCTGTTCGGAGCCCGGTACCGGCCCGTGTACACCGGGTCGACGGCCTGGCGCGGCTGGGTCGGCGGTGCCACCGACGACATGAGCGAAAGCTGGGGGCCGGGAGCGCTCTTCGGGATCACGCCACGCGACGGCGACCTCACCAACTGGTTTGCCGCCGTCCGCGCCCCCGCCGGATCCACCGGCGGCCTCGGCGACCTACGCGACCGATTTCGGCACTGGCATCCCGCGGTACGCGATGTGCTCGAGCGTGTCGAGCCGGGCACGGTGCTCCATCACGACCTGTACGAGTCGCCGAGGCTGCCGTCCTACGTGCACGGCACCGTCGCGCTGATCGGCGACGCCGCGCACGCCATGGCACCGAACCTGGGGCGCGGGGCATGCGAGGCGATGGTCGACGGTGCCACGCTCGCGACCCTGCTCACCGAACATCCGGTGCCGGATGCCCTCCGCCGCTACGACCGCGAGCGCCGCCGCCGCACCCAGCGACTGGTGACGGCCTCGCACCTCATGAGCCGGATCACGACGGCGCGCCGCGCCACCGGCCTCCGCAACGCGTTCCTCTCCGCCGCGCTGCGGTTCGCCTGAACCGCCTACCGGCGAAACAATCGGCCGCCGTGGGGAACCGATCGGTTCACCGGTGCGTCCAACCCCTCCGAGGAATCCGACTCCGAGGCCGAGAGGGACCGAATGGACATGTCGTCGACGTCCGATTCACCACGCCGAGCGCGGTCACTACGCCGCACAGTGGTACACGCGACGGTCACGGTGAGCGCGCTCGTGACGGTGGTGTCCTGCTCGGGCACCGAATCCGGCGGCGCGGCACCGGGCGACACGACCGGGCAGTATCGGTCACCGGAGCAGATCCAGGGCGCCACCGTCGTCTGGTCCGCCGAGCCCGGCATCCACCTGCAGGACGAACGAGGCAGTCTCGTGCGAGCCGCCGAGGAGTCGTGGATCATCGCCCGCTACGTCGGTCCCGAGAGCTCCTATCCCGGATTCGCGGGCGTCCTCGACCCCGCCTCCGCGAGCGTGATCACGCCTCTGCCGGACCGGCACCTCGCCGGAACACTGCGCGCGCACCTGCTGTCCGTCACACCGACCGACACCGGCTTCGACGCCGTCGTGTGTACACAGCGATCCGAACTCGCCGAGCGGTGGCCGGACGGCCGGTATCACTTCACGAGCGCCCCGGACATCGAGTCCATCGTCCGGTTCACGCGGACGTCACCGACCCGGGGAGACGGTGGCGCGGCGCCGACCGACACACGCTCGGACACGAAACAGACTTCGAGCCAACGTGTCTGGCAATCCCCCGCGACCGATCTGTTCACCGGAACCGGCTGGAGCATCGCCTTCTCCGCCGATCCCGGCGGCACCCGGCAGCGGTGCCAGGCCTGGGGCCGCAGCATCCACACGGGAGCGGCCGGTGCCGAGACGACGGACGTTCCACCGCGGGTGCTGCCGGCACTCCCCGGGTGGTGACCCGGACGACCTCGGCGCCGAGTCCTGCCGAATCGGCCGCACCGCGCCGGATGCGCCCGTAGCCTTCCGGCATGGCCTCGGAAATCGAGGGGCACGGCGGCGATCTCGCCGCGGCGGTTGCCCGCGCCCACGGCGCCCGGACGATGTTCACCCTGTCCGGTGCACACGTATTCCCCCTGTACGACGCCGTAGTCAAGGGCGAATCGCCGATGCGGCTGATCGACGTGCGGCACGAACAGACCGCGGTGTTCGCCGCCGAAGCCACCGGGAAACTCGAACGCTGTCCGGGACTCGCGGTCCTCACTGCGGGTCCCGGCGTCACGAACGGGATCAGCGCCGTCACCCAGGCGCATTTCTCCGGATCCCCGCTGGTGGTGCTCGGCGGGCGCGCACCCAACGCCCGCTGGGGCACCGGAAGCCTGCAGGAACTCGACCAGCCCCCGTTGCTGCACACCGTCACGAAACTGTCCGAGACTGCCACCACCGTCGACCGGATCGCACCGGCCGTGGACGCCGCGTTCACCGCGGCGGGCTCGTCGCATCGCGGACCCGCGTTCGTCGACATTCCCATGGACGAACTGTTCGGCCGCACCACGGCTCCGGAAGCGGCACTGCCCCAGCCTGTCCGGATCGAACCGGACGGCGAGTCCCTCGACGAGATCGCCGCCCTGCTGGCCACCGCCTCGCGACCGCTGGTCGTGTTCGGTACCGACGTGTGGTCGGACGCAGCCGAAGACGCCGCACTGCGGTTCGTCGAGGAACTGCGGATCCCGGCGATCACCAACGGCATGGGCCGCGGTGTCGTTCCGGGCGGGCATCCGCTGCTGGTGACGAAGGCACGCGGTTCCGCCACCGGCAGCTGCGATCTGGCGATCGTCGTCGGAACGCCCCTCGACTTCCGGCTCGGTTACGGCCGGTTCGGTGGTCGCGACGGCGCGCCCGGCGCGCGGGTCGTGCACATCGCGGACAGCCCCGGGCAGGTGTCCGCCCACGCGAGCCTTGCCGGTTCGGCGTCCGGCGACCTCACCTCGTGCCTCGACGGCATCCTCGCCGCACTCCCGGCCCGGCCCGACACCGGCGACTGGGTGGGCCGTCTTCGCGACGAGGTCGCCGCCGCGGCGGCGCGGGACGCGGAGCTGCTCGGCGCCGAGTCCGATCCGATCCACCCCGCCCGCATCTACGGGGAACTGCTGCCGCGGCTGGCGGACGACGCGGTCGTCATCGGCGACGGCGGCGACTTCGTTTCGTTCGCAGGCAAATTCGTCGAACCGAAACGTCCCGGACAGTGGCTCGATCCGGGACCGTACGGATGCCTCGGTGCCGGTCTCGGCGCGGCGATCGCCGCACGCATCGCGCGCCCGTCGAGCCAGGTCGTGCTGCTGCTCGGTGACGGGGCCGCAGGCCTGTCGCTGATGGACATCGACACTCTCGTCCGCCACCAACTGCCGGTGGTGATCGTCGTCGGCAACAACTCGGCGTGGGGTCTCGAGAAGGGCCCGATGCAGTTGCTCTACGGCTACGACGTCGCCGCGGATCTGACCCCGGGCACCCGGTACGACGAAGTGGCGACGGCGCTCGGTGCGGGCGGCGAACTCGTCCGGGATCCGCGGCAGATCGGGCCGGCGCTCGACCGGGGTTTCGCGGCGGGTGTGCCCTACCTGATCAACGTGCTGACCGATGTCGCCGCCGCGTATCCGCGTTCGACGACCGGGATTTGAACGAACCACCCCTCAAATAACAACTGACCGCAGCGATTGAATCAGCTGCGGTCAGCGGTATCGATACGGTAACAGGTAGGCCAACGGCGAAGGAATCCCTTGGCCCGTGAAGTGAGTCACACCTAAGTTTGATGGCCCGCTTTCCGGGTATCGCTACCGGATCCCGTCCCACAGCACACGGACCTCCGCGCCCGGGTCCTCCAGCTGACCCGACTCCGCCCCGAAGCACATCACCGTGCGGGCCTCGCCGTACGGGCTCCAGCCGGGCCCGCCCGTGCTCACGAACGACACCCACGCCCGGTGCATGTCGTCGGCGAGCACCTGCGGCGGATGGGGTCCGGTCAGCAGTTCGACCCCGGCGGCCGCGAGGTTGTCGAAGGTGAAGCCCAGCTCGAGCGCGTGGGTCGCGCCGAGCCGGCCCTCGAACAGGCTCGACGGCCACTCGAACCGATACACGTAGGTGGAGAGCAGCTGCACCGTGCGTGTCTCCGCGATACGCAGCGCCGGGATCAGGAACATCCAGTCGCCGAGGACCGCGGACAGCAACTGACCGGGCGCCGCACCCGGCCGCGACTCCCGGTAGGCGGCCAGGGCGGTTTCCACGTCGAGGCCGTACGCGCCGACCATCATCCGCAGCACGTTCTCGTCGATGCCCTGATCCGCCCCTCCCGGAACGAGGAACAGGCTGTACTCGTCGGCGTTCGTTCCGATGAGGACATCGACGTCGGCGGATGCTCCTGCCACGATCCGGTCGATGGGCCGCCCCGGCAGCACCGTCCCGTCCACACACGGTTCGAACGCCATCGAATCGGCCGCGACCTCACCCCACTCCTGCGGGTCGGGTCGGGCGAGGATCCGGCGGGACAGGGCGAACTGCGCCGCCACCACGTCGGTGGGGTCGACGGCTGCCAATCCGTCCCGGGTCGGTTCGACGCCCAACGACTCCGCCAGGGCGGCCGCGATCCGCTTCGCCGTGCCGACGGACATCGCCGAGTGGCCGGCACCGCTCTGCGCGACGGCGCGGCGGAACAGACCCTCCGCATCGGGCATCGCCATCAGCGCGGTCACGCTCATCGCACCGGCCGACTCGCCGGCGATGGTGACCAGGTCGGGGTTGCCGCCGAATGCGGCGATGTTCTCGCGCACCCATCGCAGCGCCGCGACCTGGTCGAGCAGACCCCGGTTGGCGGGGGCACCGTCGAGATACGCGAAGCCTTCCGCACCGAGCCGGTAGTTGATCGACACGAACACGACGCCGTCGCGCGCGAACGCGGCACCGTCGTAGACCGGAACGGCGCTGCTACCGTTGACGAACGCGCCGCCGTGGATCCACACGAGCACCGGCAGCGACATCTCCAGATCGGGCGTCCAGACGTTGAGGTTGAGGATCTCGTCGCCGGGAATCACCGGGTCCGGCAGCATCCGGTCCAGCGGAGTCGCGTACGCGGGGCTGGGCGCGGTCGGACCGAACGCGAGAGCGTCGCGTATCCCGTCCCACGGCCGAGCGGGCGCAGGCGCCGCGAAACGCAGGTCCCCGAACGGTGGCGCCGCGTACGGAATTCCCTTGAACACCGATATTCCCGCGCTGGTGACCCCACGAACCCGGCCCAGCGTTGTCTCGACGATGGGATCCATCCGGGGCTCCTCGCGGCCGTTGCAGTTTGGCGACGTCATCTTTGCACCTCGACGGGCCGCGAGTCTGCAAATCGCCGGGGCGACGCCCCGATTCGTCGGAATCGCCGCAACGTCAGGATCGTGACGAACGGCAGCACCACCAGACTCGCAGCGATCGACAGGCCCACGGCCCCCACGAGACCCAGGCGCAGCGCTCAGGCACGACGATCCGACGATCGCTCATGCCGACCGGACAACGGAACATGCGCCCGGCGTGGCACTTCCGGCGACCGTCACCGGGAACGGACCGGCCCGCGGAGACGGCCGGGTGGAGACGGGACGGGTCAGGCGACCCGCTCGAATTCCCGCGGCGCTGTGAACACCCGATCGACGACGGGTCGCAACACGACGACCGCCGTCGTCACGACCAGTACCCCGAAAGCGAAACCGGACAGCACGTCGTGCACGTAGTGCACGCCCACCATCACCCGGGAAAAACCGAGGAGCACAGCGACGGGCGCCGCGAACCACAGGACGCGGGGTACCGCGAGAATGCAGGCGGTTGCGAGAGAAGCGGCGATGACCGAATGGTTCGACGGCCACGACCAGTCCCCGATCGCGGGGCAGTCGAGGACGGTTGCCACGTTCAGTGCCCGGCACGGGCGGGGTTCGGTGATGACCAGCTTGACGGTCTCGCTGGTCAGATATGCGGCGACCGCACCGGCGCCGCCGGCGACGAGCATCCGGAAGGCCCGCCGATCGTGCTGCCACGTCCGGGCGGCCAGGACCGCGAACGTGGCGACCAGGACGAGCGGTCCCTTCTCCGCGACGAATCCGGCGAGCGACGCGAAGGGGGATGCCTCGGTGGTGCGGGCGAACGCGAGGTAGAGCGAGTCCCTGACCGGGATGGCCGCGAGAGCGAGGCAGGCGAGCGAGACGGCCACCGCAAGCGCAGCGGCGAGTGTCGACCGGGTGAAGCGTTCCGGTCGGGGGGGTGAACACTCGTCGAAATCCATGGCCCGACGCTACCGAGTCCCGCGTCGAGGCGCAGAACGCCGACCGGCCGGTCCGGACCTCCGGTGCGTGCCGGAAGATCAGGGTTGTCAGAAGATCAGGTCGTCGCCGCCGGTTCCGGGATCAAGCGTCGCGTCGTGATCGGCGGGCGGCTCGGGTGCCGGGTCGAGGTCGTCGGCGGCGAACGGATCGGCGTCCGCCGGCGCGGCGTCCGGAGTCGGGTCGGTGTCGTCGAACAGAAGCGGATCGTGCCCGGGATCGAGTCCGAGGTCGCCGATGTCGATGTCGTCGCCGGGGATCAGATCGACCCCGGCTTCCGGTGTCTCCGGGTCCGTGGCGATCTCGACGATGCGCTCCCACAGATCTTCCAGCAGCACGGGGATCGTGTCGTTCCGGTCCAGACCGAGCATCTCCCACAGCGACGGGTCCTGTTGGCCGGTCATCGCTCCCCCTTCTCCGATGCCCGCTCGGTACCCGGATGTGCAGAGTCCTCACGGCCACTGGTGCAGTCGTACGCGGTGAACGCGATTGCATCCACTTCTCGAGTTCGATGCGCGAGCCCGCCGGAATGTTCCCGACCGTTGCGAAACGATCCGGAAAGCGAGCGGGCTCCCCGATCTCCGTCACCCACCGGCTCCGAGCATCGACAGTGATGTGGATCACATGATCGTAGTGATCGATCCCTCGCCACCTGCGGTTTTCTTCGCGCATCGACGGCCGCGGAGAAAAGTCGGCGCGAGACCGGAACCTTCCCGACACCCGAGTCCTCCTATCACCGACACGCACGGCGAGCGAAAGGCAGCACCGACATGGCAACCCGCGGATCCTTCTCCGACAGCACCAGCTCGAGCAACACCGACCGCACCGACTCGGCCTCCACCGCCGGCACCCGCTCGGACTCCTCCTACGGCACCGACTCGTCCTTCGACACCGACTCCTCCCACGGCTCGTCCGCCGCCGCGCAGGAAGGCTCGACCAGCTACGAGTCCTACGAACGGTACGAACGCTACGACAGCTCCGGCTCGTCCAGCTCGGACTCGTCCTACGGGTCCTCGGCGAACTCCGGCTCGGACTCCTCGCACGGCAGTTCCTCCTCCGCCTCCGATTCCTCCGATCGTGCCTCCTCGGCCGGGGCGTCGAGCAGCAGCACCACCAGCACCGGCACCACCGACAGCCTCGGCGGCGGCCACGGCGCCCCGGGCCTGGCGTCCGGTCCGGCGGCCGACGGCGCCGCGTCCGGGCCGGTGCTGCTCGACGAGTACACCGACACCGACGGCAGCCTCGTCGCGGAGTACGACACCGACGGGGACGGGGTCGCGGACCTGGGGCTGGTCGATCTCGATGCCGACGGCACCGTCGATCTGATCGGCGCCGATACCGACGGTGACGGCATCGTCGATGCCAATGCCTTCGATCACGACGGGGACGGCACCTTCGACGAGGCGGTCTTCGATCTCGACGGTGACGGTGGGGTCGATGCAACGGTGGATCTGCACACCGGTGCGGTGGACTACGACGGGGACGGTGTGGCCGATGATTACGTCGATACCGGTGCGTTCGATTCCGGTGCGTCCTCCGGTGGTGACTACGGCGACCTGGCCTGATTCCGACCGGACTGTTTCCGTTCCTTCTTCGAGGAGTTCCCGTGGCCGCTTCGACCGACCCGTTCGGCGTGGACCTGTCCGCACTCGACACCGCATCCGAACCGACTCAGCCCTCACCGGTATCCCTGGGATCCCTGGCGGACGAACTGCGGTCCGGACCCGACACCACCGCAACGGAATCCGGACATCCGCCGTCTCCGCTGGGTTCGCTGAGCGACCGGCTGCGCTCGGCGGAGTCCGCAAGGGCACCCGAACCGGCTGCGGCGCAGGAGGACTCCGTTCCGATTCCGCCACCGGACGCGCCCAACGCGCAGGAGCAGATCCACACGAGTTACGGCACGGTCGACGCGCCGCGGGCCGGCGAGCTGTCGTCGTCCACGATCACACCGGACGGCATCGTGCTGACCGCGAACGATCTCAACGGTGACGGTGTCGTGGAATCGGCCGAGATCGAACTCGCCGACGGAAATCGGATTGTCTACGCCGACACCGATCTCGACGGGTCCTTCGACACGGTCCGGTACGAGAACGCCGATTTCGAGACATACCAGGTGGAGAGCGACGCCGACGGCGACGGGCGGATCGACACCGTCGTCACTTTCGACGAGAACCACACCGCGACCGTCTCCACCGACACCGACGGTGACGGGCTGGCCGACGAGACCTACACGTCCGCCGACGGCCTCGCCGATCCGATCTGAGTCGATCCGACCCGAGCGCAGAGGGGCACACCATGGTGACCGGCGAGAACATCGGCGATCTGATCGCCGCGGCGGATGTGGCCGCCGACGATCGGGAACGCGGCATCGTCATCGAGCGTCTGGCCGCGCTCGGCGTCGAACGCCTCCATGCGCCACCCGGCGTTGCGTTCGATCCGACCCTGCATCGCGCGGTCTCGCTCGTTCCGGCCACCTCGCCGGCCGACGAGAACACGATCGACGGAACGGTGCGACCCGGGTGGCGTCTCGGGCCGGACATCCTGCGGTTCGTCGAGGTGGCCGTGAAGGTTCCGCCGTCCCGCTGCCCACCGCGGCGATAAACCGCCGCCGCGGGCGGCGTCCGGCGCGCTATAGGCTGCCGCACGGTTGTCGTGCCGGGCGGCGTGACAGATTTGAACTTTCGAGAGGGAAGACAACGATGAGCTGGGTCCTGGCGGTCGACTTCGGCACCTCCAACACCTCCGCCGCACACCGCACCGGAC
>NZ_LRRH01000197.1 GCF_001646785.1 Rhodococcus phenolicus | reverse complement strand
GCTCGTCCAGCTGTGCACGTTCCACGGGCCGGACGTGCTCCAGGTCGCCGTCGTCTGCGGACCCGACACCGCTGCGGAGTGGGAATGGGTGAAATGGCTTCCCCACGCCCAGCATCCGGAGGTGCGTGACGGGGCGGGAGCCGCAGATCGTCGTCGTCGTGGACGGCGGTGTCCACGGGTCCGGGTCCGGTGTCCTCGACGACGGTGGGATCGACTCGGTCGTGGTGCTCGATCTGTGCCGGTTCGTGCCGCGGCTCGCCGCAACCCGGGGGTTGCAGTTGATCGCCGACGGCCGGGAACTCGGTGCCCGTGCGGGCGGCACGGTCGAGATCTTCGCGAGGGCCGACGGCATCAGCGTCGCACAGGCGCAGACGGTGGCGCGGCGTCTGGCGCCGTATCGCACCACCGGGTCCACAGCCGGGGACCTCGGTGCGGTCGAGGACCGGCCGGCAACCTGGCCGGAGCTGCTGGGTCTCGGCGACCCGGCGCGATTCGATCCCGCTCGGGCGTGGGCGCCGCGGCGCGGCCGGGACCGGCTGCGCGTGCCGATCGGCGTCGGTGTCGACGGTGCGCCCGTCGAACTGGATCTGAAGGAAGCCGCGGAGAACGGCATGGGACCGCACGGTCTGTGCATCGGTGCCACCGGTTCCGGAAAGTCCGAGTTCCTGCGCACCCTGGTCCTCGGCCTGATCGCGACGCACGCGCCGGACGCCCTGAACCTCGTGCTCGTGGACTTCAAGGGCGGGGCCACCTTCCTGGGGCTGGACCGGGCACCGCACGTCGCCGCCGTCATCACCAACCTCGCCGACGAGCTGGCGATGGTGGACCGGATGAAGGACGCGCTCGAAGGCGAGATGAACCGCAGGCAGGAACTGCTGCGCGCGGCAGGCAATTTCGCCAATGTCGGTGATTACGAGCGGGCGCGGACGTCGGGTGCGCCGCTGGCACCGCTGCCCGCACTGTTCATCGTCGTCGACGAATTCTCCGAACTGCTGACCCAGCAACCGGAATTTGCCGATCTGTTCGCCGCCATCGGCCGGCTCGGGCGCTCGCTGCACATGCATCTGCTGCTCGCCAGCCAGCGGCTCGACGAGGGGCGGTTGCGTGGGCTCGACAGTCACCTGTCCTACCGCATCGGACTGAAGACCTTCTCGGCGAACGAATCCCGCAGTGTTCTCGGCGTCCCCGACGCCTATCATCTGCCGTCGTCACCGGGTTCCGGCTATCTCAAGTGCGATTCGGCGGAGATCGTGCGGTTCGCCGCGGCCTACGTCTCCGGTCCCTACGAACCCGGCCGCGCCACCCGCCGGACCCCGCACGCCCACGGGCCGGGGCCGGCTCGGCCGCGGTTGTTCACCGCAGGGGAGGTGCCGGCCGAACTGCCTGCGCCGCCATCGGTCCCCGAGGCGACCTCGCCGGAACCGGAGCCGGACGGCCGGACCGTGCTCGACGTCCTCGTCGGCCGGGTCCACGGCCACGGCCTGCCCGCACACGAGGTGTGGCTGCCGCCGCTCGACGAGTCGCCCAGCCTCGACCGGATCGTGCCGCGCTCGGTGCTCACCGGTGACGTGCTCCGGCAGGCCACGGTACGTACCCCGATCGGCATCGTGGACCGGCCCTACGATCAACGCCGGGACCCCCTCGTAGTCGACCTCGCAGGCGCGGCAGGCAATGTCGTCGTCGTGGGTGGCCCCCGGTCCGGCAAGTCGACGATGCTGCGCAGCCTGATGATGTCGATGGCGATGAGCCACACCGCCGAACAGGTCCAGTTCTACTGCCTGGCCAGGAGCACCGCTCCGCCCCAGGTAGAGGGCCTACGAGGCCCGGCGGCGGCCACCTTGTGCAACATGCGCGCTATCCGCGCTCGTCGTTCTCACCCCTCGTCCGACGTAAACCAACGAGGGCCGGTGTTCTCAATGGCCGCAACCGGGCGGCCCGCCTCCACGGTGAGTCTGGCCAGGCGTCGCGGAGGTCCAGCCCAGCCACGTGTCCACGATGACACGGGGCTATCGGTGCTGGTCGTGACGCGGTAACGAGGCATGGTCCGTGGGAGCTCCGGGGAGGGGATACGACACCGGCACCCTTGGGTGCTCCGATCGGTCCAGGGGAGCGCGGCGGAGCCGCTCCGTTGGTCCCGTGTCGTCCTCCGTTCCCGTCGTGCACCGCCGGTACTGTCTGGTCCGGGCCGGGGACGGAACGAGAACCAAGGGGACCAGAGCGTGAGTGCAGAGATTCGGGTGTGGGAGCCGGTCGGCTCGGATGACTACGAGTACCACCACATCGAGTCCGTGGCGGGTTACTACGGCGTGGCGATGACACCGCCCGGGAGCCCGGAGCGGGCACACGCCGCCGCCCAGGACGAGGCCAAGGGAGCCGGGTGGTGGGTGGTCAACGGGGACGACAAGGTGAAGGTCCACGATGTGAAGGTGTCGGCCCACGGGCCTACCCGCGTCCATGCGGAGACGGCCCCGCCGTTCGGTGAGTGGCGAGAGGTGACGGAGTAGCCACCGCCGACACGACAACGCCCCCGCCCGGGAACGGAACCGGACGGGGGCGTTTCGGTGTGCGGCCCGGTGAGGACGAGGACCACACGGTCCGGGCGGTGACCAACCGCCCGGGGGCTTGCTACGCGGTGAGGTCCGCCAGGACGACGCCCATGGGCTGGTACACGTCCAGGTTGGCCCGCGTCTCGACACGTGCCCGGGTCTCGTTCTTCTCGAACTGGGCACCGGAGGTGTCCCACCGCGTCTCCACCTGGTCGTCCGTGCGGACGGCCACGGCGGCGGTGTCCAGGACGATGGCCGTTCCCGTGGTCACCGCCACAGACGGAACCACCTGGACGCCCCAGAGGCGACGGGCGGCCCGGTCCACCGGAGAGTCCACCAGTTCGAGCTGGCCGTCCCCGGTGGTCCGGGAGAGCTCCAGGGCCTCCCAGTCGGTCGGGTGGACCGTGATGAGTCCGGCGGCGTGTCCGGCCACCTCCAGCTTGGTGATGGCCTTACGGATGGTCGTGAGGGAGTCCACCGCGAACGCCTGGACCTGGGCACCGCTCACGTGGGCCAACCCGGTGAAGTGCTCCCCGGTGCCGTCACCGTTGACCACCTCGTTCTCGATGGCCCGGAGGAGCCCCTGGAGGAGCTCTCCCTCCACGAACTGATTCAGGGACGCGGAGTCCCGGAGCCAGTACTCATGGATGCCCTCCGAGAGGTGGGCCACGATGCGGAGTTTGCCCTCGATTTCCTCCAGGCCCATGGTGGACGTGGGCTTGGTTTCACCCACCGCCACCACGGCGGCGTTGTTGGTTCGGGTGATCTGGCGGAGGTACCGGTACGTGGGAGCACCGGGAACGATGCCCAGAGCGTCCAGGAGGGTGGCTCCCGGGTCGGCCAGGACCACCGGGGCCTCCGGACCCATGGGGATGCCGGTTACGACCGTGCCGGACGGGGCCAGGGCCTTCTGGCCGCCGCCGCTGGTGGCCATGGTGCCCGCGATGGACTTTGCCAGTGCCGCCGCCCCGGACTTGCGGGTGAACGGGAGGCCGCGACGCTTGGCGGGTGCGGCGGGGGAACCGTCACCGAACCCGTCCATGGGGCGCACTCCCGGTCCGTCGAGCTGTTCGGCCAGGGCCTTGGCCTGGTCGTGGATGTTCGCGTCCGCCTTGATCGTGTTGATCTGGTCCAGTTCGGACTTCCCCGTGGCCATTGCCTCGTCGTAGGCGGCCTTCTCGGCGGCGGTGAAGTTGCGGCCCTCCGCCTCTGCCTTCTCCGCGATCGTCCGGGCCTTCTGGGCGTGGGCCAGTGCGGACTTCTGGAGTTCGGCCAGCTTGGCCTTGGTGCTTGCGTTCATGAGAGTTGTTCTCCATCTACGGGATTGGTCGATTTCCCGGACGGACGGGTTGACTCCGTAGGGCATGGCCCCCGCGTTGACGAGGACGGCTCCCGCACGGATTGACCGCTGGCCCGACGAGGTGACCGGGGCGTGGTTTCCGCTGGCCTCGTGGGAGGCGGACGGCTACAGCCCGACGCCGGACCGGTACCTCTGCCGTACACATTACGTCACGTGACACGACAAGGGCGGCGGGACACGCGATTACGCCCCCGCCGCCCTCGGTGCCGGACCTACGACGCCAGCGGGGGCTCCTCGGCGTCGGGGAGGGCGGCGTGGGCGTCGAGGTACGCCGCCTCCAGCGCGTCGGCCAGGACCGCGCGGGCGGCGTCGCGGCCCAACGTCTCCACCGCCCCGTCCACCGTGGCCGTGACGAGCTGGACCACCACCTCCGTGAGGGTGTCGCGGTCCGCGTCGGCCAGGACCGCGCGGGCGTCCTCCACCACCGCGCGCAGAGCCATCCGGACCACGAGGGTGGCGTAAGCGTCGTCGAGATGATCGTTCATGATGTCTTCCCTTCACCCGGGCGGAAGTTCTGCAACCACTCCGGAATATCGTCTCCTGCAAACGGTTCCGTATGCTCCAGCACCGCCTTACGCATGATGTCGGCCTCCACTCCCGGCGTGAGGCCCAGGTCCCGGGCGTAACTCCGGGCGGTCCTGGCGG
>NZ_LRRH01000196.1 GCF_001646785.1 Rhodococcus phenolicus | reverse complement strand
CCCCTGATCTTCCTTTCCCCGCCCCTGATCTTCCTTCTCGCACCACCCCCGGCGGTATCCTCTTCCTAGCGCGCGAGCCACGATGCGCATGTCGAAAGCCTGGGCCCATGGCCGATTTCGATCCGGAAGCGACCCGCCCGGCGGGTCAGGGAATCGCCGCGGAGCTGTCCGCCGCGGGATTCGACGATGCGCTGGTCGTGGGACGTGCTCTCCTCCGACCTCGACGTCGAGAACCGCGAACGGTTCCTCCGCGAGGGCTACGCGATGGGCGGATTGTCCGGTCATCCCAACATCGTGAACATCCTCCAGGTCGGGGTGACGTCGAGCGGCCGTCCGTACATCGTGATGCCGTACCACCCGAACGATTCACTGGCGGTGAAGGTGCGACGCGACGGACCCCTGCCGTGGCCGGAGGTCGTCCGCGTCGGCATCAAACTCGCCGGCGCGCTGGAGACCGCGCATCACGCCGGCACCCTGCACCGCGACGTGAAACCCGCGAACATCCTCATGACCGAGTACGGCGAGCCGCAGCTCACCGACTTCGGCATCGCCCGGATCGCCGGTGGATTCGAGACGGCGACCGGCGCGTTCACCGGCTCGCTCGCGTTCACCGCCCCCGAGGTACTCGAGGGCAAACCCCCGACTCCCAACTCAGACGTGTACGGGCTCGGCGCGGCGATGTTCTCGATGCTGACCGGCCGGGCCGCGTTCGAACGCCGCACCGGTGAGGAGATCGTCGCCCAGTTCCTCCGCATCAGCAGCCAGCCCATCCCCGACCTGCGGCCGCAGGGCATCCCCGACGACGTGTGCGCCGCACTCGAACACGCCATGTCCGCCGACCCGTCGAGCCGGCCCGCGACCGCCGCCGAGTTCGGCCGGGAACTGCAGGAGATCCAGGCCCGGCACGGACGGCACGTCGACGAGATGGCCCTGCCCGGCAATCACCGCCACCACGACCAGCCGACCCTGAAGGCCCCGCTGCCGAGCGCAGCCACCGACCCGGCCACTGCGACATCCGGCCGGACCCCGGCCACTGCGACATCCGGGCGGACCCCGGCCCCACCACCACCTCCGCAGCGCCCGGCGCCCCCTTCCGCGACTCCCACGGGAGATCCGCGGGGACGGGTGTCGCTGCGCGCCGTGCTGGCGGTGCTCGCCGTCCTGTTCCTCGTGGTCGCCGGGACCGGCCTCTATCTGGTCCTGCGCCAGCCGGACGGTTCCGGCACGGCGTCCGCGGGCAGCGACAATGCTGCGGAGCTGCCCCCGACCGCGCAGTGGCGCGCGGTGCACGATGCGCCGACCGCGCGTCAGCAGACCGCGACGACCGTCGCCGACGGCACCGTGTGGGTGTTCGGTGGCCTCGACGACGACGGTGCCTCGGCCGCGCACGAGGGCTACGACCCGGCGATCGACACCTGGAAAACCGGACCCGACCTGCCGGTTCCGCTCAATCACGCGATGGCGGTCACCTGGGACGGCGTGCCCGTCGTGCTGGGCGGGTGGATCCCCGACGGACCGAACCTCACCGCGACCGCCTCCGACCGGGTGTTCGCGGTCCGCAACGGACAGTGGGTCGAACTGCCACCCATGCCCCAACC
>NZ_LRRH01000031.1 GCF_001646785.1 Rhodococcus phenolicus | reverse complement strand
GGTGCTCGCCGAGTACACCGACGACCCCGGGCAGCGCGCCGAGCTGCAGGGGCTCCTGACCGACGAGCGGTATCGCGACGAGGTCGCCCTGCCCAACGTCTCGGTTCTCGACCTGCTCGAACGCTTTCCCGCCTGCACGGTCCCGTTCGAGAAGTACCTGGACATGCTGCCCCCGCTGCAGCCGCGGTACTACTCGATCTCGTCGTCGCCGTCGACCGATCCGGGCACGTGCAGCCTCACCACCGGGGTGCTGCGCGCCCCCGGCCGCTCCGGCGACCGCCCGTTCGCAGGGGTGTGCTCGAACTATCTGGCGGACATGGCGCCGAACAGCACGATCTTCGTGTTCCGGCGCCGGCCGACCATCCCGTTCCACCCGCCGGCCGATCCGGGTGTGCCCATGATCATGGTCGGCGCGGGGACCGGCCTCGCACCGTTCCGCGGGTTCCTCCAGGAACGCGCCGCCCAGCGGGCACGGACCGGCTCGGCGGCGCGGTCGCTGTTGTTCTTCGGCTGCCGGTGCCCCGGCTACGACGACATCTACGCCGACGAACTGGCGTCGTATGCGTCGAGCGCCGACGTCGGCGTGCACGTCGCCTACTCGCGGCAACCCCGGGACGGCCGCCGATACGCGCAGGACGAGATGCTGGCCCATCAGGACGAGATCTGGGATCTGGTCGGGCAGGGTGCGTCGATCTTCGTGTGCGGCAACGCCCGCACGCTCGCTCCCGGTGTCCGTGCCGCCCTCACCCGGATCGCCGCCGGCAAACGCGGATGTTCCGCCGACGAAGCGCAGACATGGCTGTCCGGCCTGCGCACCGAACATCGCTTCCTCGAGGACATCTGGGGTGGCAGCTGAGGCCGGACCGGCTCAGGGCTGCACGACGACCGCCTTCCCGACGACCCGCCCCTCGCCCAGGGCACGCAGCGCCGCGGCGGCATCCGTCAGTGGGTAGGTGTGCCCGACGAACGGTCGCAGCCCGGTGCGCACATGGTCGTCGAGTGCGTTCTGCAGCCGGGGCAGGTCCCCGGGGTGCGTCCGGATCCATTCGCCGAACGCCGCACCGACGACGGAGATGTTCCGCAGCAGCAACCTGTTGACCTTCACCGACGGGATGTCACCGGCCGCGAACCCCACGACCGCGAGACGGCCACCGGGTGCGAGCAACCGCACCGCATCGTCGAATGCGCTGCCGCCGATCGGGTCGACGACGATGTCCACCCGATCGACGCCCGCGAGTCCGCGGATGCGCTCGTGCCAGCCGTCTCGCAGTGCGACGACGTGGTCCGCTCCGATCGCGCGCAGGTGCTCCTCGGTCCCCTCCCGGCGAACCACCGCGATCACCGTGGCGCCGTGCGCCTTTGCGATCTGGATCGCGGCGGTGCCGATTCCGCCTGCCGCGCCCAGCACCACGACGGTCTCCTCCGGGACCAGCGCTGCACGGAACCCCAGGACGAATTCCATCGTCCGGTAATTCATCGTGATCGCCGCGCCCTGCTCGAACGTGAGCTCGTCGGGCAGGCGGGCGACCCGCGACGGCTCGATCGCCACCCGTTCGGCGTAGCCGCCCAGAGTGGTCGTCGACGTCACCCGGTCGCCCACCGCGAACCCGCTGCCGTCGGGCGCGGTGAGGACGACGCCGGCGACCTCCGCTCCGAGCACGAACGGCGGTTCCGGACGGAACTGATAGCGGCCGCGGGCGATGAGCAGATCCGGATAGGACACACCGGTCGCCCGGACGTCCACGAGAACCTTTCCGATCGAATCGGGTTCCGGGACATCGTGGATCCGCAGGTGTTCGGGCGCGGCGTATTCGGTGACGAGCAGGGCTTTCATGCGGCGCTGCGTCCGCCGTCCACTGCGAAGATGCCACCGGTCGTCCAGTTGGATTCGTCGCTCGCGAGATAGACCGCCATGTTGGCGATGTCCTCGGGCTTGCCGAGCCGCCTGAGCGGGAACCGCTGCGCGATCTCGTTGTTCTTGATCTCCTCGTTGCCGTCCACCGGAGCGTCACCGCGTTCGGCCCGCGACTTGTAGACGAACGGCCCGGGAACCGTGCCGGGGCAGATCGCGTTGACCCGGATGTTGTCGGGCCCGTAGGTCACGGCCATCTGCTTCGTCATGGCGGTCACGCCGCCCTTGGCGGCCGTGTACGGGAAGATCCCGTTGATGCCGATCAGCGCCGCCATGCTGGCCTGGTTGATGATCGAACCGGATCTGCGCTCGATCATGTGCGGGAGAACGGCCTTGGCGCACAACCACACGCTCTTGAGGTTCACCGCGATGACGCGATCCCAGTGGTCCTCGGTGATGTCGTCGGCGGAACCGTTTCCGGTGATACCGGCGTTGGAGAACAGGACATCGACATGACCGAACCGTCCGATGGTCTGCGCGACCATGTCGTCGCAGGCCGCACCGGACGTGACGTCCACCCGGAGTGCGAACGCCCGGGCGCCGAGGGCGGTCAGCTTGTCGGCCACCGCTTCGGCAGCGGCGAGATCGAGATCCACGACGGCGACGGATGCGCCCTCCTCCGCGAAGCGCACGGCGGAGGCCAGGCCCAGTCCCGAACCGGCTCCGGTGATGATCGCGGTCTTGCCCTCGAGTCGTCCACGAGTACTCATGTTGTTTCCTTCCGTGCGAATGTGCCGGTGCTCAGCGCGTGGTGGCGGTGACATGCCGGGTGCGGCAAACGGTGTCGAGCATGTCGTCGATCTGTTGATCGGAATAACCGATCTCGGAAAGGATTTCGCGGGTGTGTTCGCCGAGTCCGGCGCTCGGCCCGCGGAATGTCGCGGGTGTCCCGGACAGTCGCAGCGTCACTGCGATCTCCCGGCACCAGCCGTACTCCGGGTGATGGTGTTCGACGACGCGTCCGGATTCGGTGGCCCATTCCTCCCACAGCAGTTCCGGCATCACCGGGTGATCCGACGGGATCTCCACCGGGACACCCGCTTTGTCGAGCAGGTCGAAGGCGGTGGCTGTGTCGAGGGTCGCGAAGCGCTGCTCCAGCTCGGCGGTGAGTTCGGCCGCGTGGGCGGCGCGCGCGGCGCGGTCCCGGAATCGCGGGTCGGTCGCCAGGTCCCCCGAGCGTAGTGCGTCGGTGAGGGCGGTGAACTTCGAGTCACCGAACACCGCGATCATCACCCATCCATCGGCCGTGCGGTACAACCGGTAGAGCGGTGAGAGCCCGGACTGCGTCGCGTCGAGCTGATGTCCGCGCACCGGTTCCCCGTCGGCGCCGACCGCGAACTCACTGCGGACGAAGAGGCTCGAGTGCAGCTGCGGGCTCTCCACGTACTGGCCTTCGCCGGTGAAGGTGCGGTGCACGAGAGCGAGCAGCACCGCTGTGGCACCGAGGAATCCGTTGTAGAGGTCTTCGTTGCCGAGCACCCGGCGGATCGGCCGGTTGCCTTCACCGGCGCCGATGAACGGCAGGCCCACGAGCGCCGACTGCAGCGGCGCGAAACTTTTGAGCTTCGACTTCGGTCCGCTGGACCCGAATCCGGGCAGGTACGCGTAGATCAGATTCGGGTTGATCGCCTTGAGCTGTTCGTAACCGAGGCCGATCTTCTCCGCCTTGCCCGGCCGGTAGTTGACCAGCACGATGTCGGCGTCCGCGACGAGTTTGTGCGCGACCTCTCGCCCTTCGGGGGTGCGCAGGTCGATCGCGAGATTGCGCTTGCCCCGCTGGGATGCCTCGAACAGGTCTCCGAGCGGTCGCATCTGGTCCCCGACCAGTGGTTCGACCTTGATGACGTCGGCGCCCTGATCGCACAGCAGCCGGGCACCGAATCCGGTCGCGAAGAACGAACTGAAGTCGACGATCTTGATGCCGCTCAATGCCGACGACGGTGCCGGTTCGCCCTGCGTGGTCCGCGTCCACTTGCCGGCGCGCCGGACCGCGCCCACGCGGTCGTTGTGTTCACCGACGCGGGGTGCGCGTCGTGGCTTCGCCGGCGGCGTCTCCGCCAGGCGGATCACCGGTCCGAGGACCTTGATGGTGCCGTGCTCGTCGTCCTCGAGATCCACGACGAGATCGGCATGTTCGACCTGTTCGTCCCGCAGGGTCTGTTCCGGTTGCAGAACCGGCAGAGCGGCGATGTCGTTGGCATGCAGCAGGTCGAGCCATTCCTGGCGGGGTCGGGTGGCGAAGACGGCGGGGACTTTCTCCCGCGCGATCACGTACTCTTCCTCGCTCAACGGAACCGACATCTCCGGGCCGTCGATCGCGGGGGTGACGTCGCCGAATCCGAGCAGGTCCATGAGCTTCTTGTAGGAGCCCGGGCCACCGGTGTGTGGGACGATCCATTCACCGTCGGAGCACTCGAACGGATCGGTGATCAGCCGGGTGTTGCCGAACCCGGCGTGCTTGCCGCTGCGGGCCAGGTAGGAGATGTCCTTCTCGTTCCACCACCAGCTCATCGACGAGATGGTGAGCATGCCGTCGAGGAGCGAGGTGTCCACGTGCTGCCCGGCACCCGTGAAATGCCGTGCGCGCAAGGCGGACAGGATGCCGATGACGGTGAGGAAGGCGGTGCCGTACGAGACGGTGGGATGACCCAGGAAGATGGGGCCGTCGCGATGGCCGCGCTGCTCGGCGGTCTGGCCGAGTCGCGCGTTGAGGAGCGCCTCGTATCCGGGACGGTCGGCCAGCGGCCCGACGTTCCCGTAGCCGGTGACCGAGGTGTGGACGAGGTCCGGGCACGACGTACGGACCTGCTCGTAGCCGAAGCCCAGCGCCTCGGCGCGCCCGGATCCGAAGGACTCGAGGAAGACATCGGCATTCTGCAGCAGGCCGAGCAGGCTCTTCCTGCCTTCATCGGTACGGACGTCGAGCTCGACGCTCCACTTTCCGCGATCGAGGATCTTCCGCAGGTTGGGGTTGACGGTGGACCCGTCCCCGGGTCGCTCGACCTTGATCACCGTGGCGCCGTAGTCGGCGAGGATCATTCCGGCCAGCGCCGTGGGCATTCCCCAACTCGCATCGACGACGACGAGACCATCCAGAGGACCGGACATGGCTTCCTTTCTGAGGACGGCGCAAGGGGCACCGACCGGATCGCAGAGTTCCGCAGGGCCAGGCGAGAAGGCTGCCAACTAAGTTATTCAAACTAATTGTTAGCATCGTTAAGGATTGTGGCGTACGCCATAGAGGTGCGTCAAGAGTGTTCTGGAACTCCGTCGTCCCGAGGTCTCCGACACCGGTCCTTTCGGCACGCGACGTACCCGACCACCGCGGTAAAGCCGGTCCTGCAGGGGAATTGCTGCCTATACTCCCGGCATGCTGATCATCGGGATCATCCTGTTCGGATTGCTCGCCGGCGCGATCGCCCAGCTCCTCGTGGGCAAGTCCGGTACCGGAATCGATTGGACCCTGGCGTTCGTCGCCGGCGTGATCGGTTCTTTTGTCGGGGGCCTGGTCATCAGCCTGCTCGCCGGCGACGGGCTCGCGCTGCGCCCCAGCGGCATCATCGGCTCGATCGCCGGTGCGATCATCGTGACCGCCCTGTGGTCCTGGTGGAGAACGCGCTCGGCGTCGACGGCCGACTGAAACCCCCGCCACCGACCACGCGCGGCTCGCCGACGCCCGCCGGCGCATCGGGTGGACGACATTCGCATGCGGTACGCGTTTCCGCCGCCGGGAGCGCACTACCGGACGTACCGTGAGCCGATGATCACCGGCATGCACACCCTGGTCTACTCCGACGACCCCGACGCAACCCGCGCGTTCTTCCGCGACGTGCTGGGGTTCACCTTCACCGACACCGGCGGTGGATGGCTCATCTTCCGCACCGGACCGTCCGAACTCGGCGTGCACCCGACGACGGGCGTGCACGAGGGCGTCGAGTACACCTCGCCGCGGCAGCACACGATCTCGCTGATGTGCGACGACCTGGACACGACGATGGCCGAATTGTCCTCGAAGGGTGCGCGATTCACCCGAAATGTGCGCGACGACGGGTACGGCCTCACCGTCGAGGTCGCGGTACCCGGCGCCGACGACATTCTGCTGTTCCAGCCGCGCTACGATCCGCCGGCTTTTCTCTGACCGCCGTCAGGCAGGCGAGCGCGGCGCCCCCGCACCCGGGTCGATCCGCACCGGGCCGTCCGCCGTGGGCGTCACCGGGAAGTCGAAGATCGACGTCGGAATGTAGACGGTCGCACAGGAGTTGGGGATGTCGACGACCCCCGACAACCGGCCTTCGATCGGCGCCGCCCCGAGCAGAAGATATGCCTGTTCCGGGCTGTAGCCGAACTTCGTCAGGTATTCGATGGCGTGCAGGCACGCCCGCTGGTACGCCAGTTGCGAATCGAGATAGCGCTGTTCGCCGTCGAGTGTCACCGACGTGCCGGAGAAGGCGAGCCACTCCGAGAAGCGCGGATCGGTGGTGCCCGGCATGAAGATCGCGTTCTCGCTGACACCGTAGGTGTCCATGCCACCTCGGATGATGTCGACGCGCAGATCGATGAACCCACCCATCTCGATGGCACCGCAGAACGTGATCTCGCCGTCACCCTGCGAGAAGTGCAGGTCGCCCACCGACAGGTTCGCGCCGTCGACGAACACGGGATAGAAGATCCTGCTGCCCTTCGTCAGGTTCTTGATGTCCTGGTTGCCGCCGTTCTCCCGCGGCGGCGCGGTCCGTGCTCCCTCTGCCGCGACCCGGTCGAAGTCCGCGCCGGTCAGGCTGCCGAGGATCGCTCCGTTCGGCTCGGGTGGCAATGCCAACGGCGGCACCCGGTCCGGATCGGTCGCGATCAGTGCGGCCTCACGGGTGTTCCACGTCGAGAGCAGGTCGTGCGACGGGGCGGTCCCCATCAATCCCGGATGCACGATGCCGGTGAACGAGACGTGCGGGATGTGCCGGCTCGTCGCCGTCTGTCCCGAGAAGTCCCAGATCGCCTTGTATGCGTCCGGGAACTGGTCGGTGAGGAAGCCGCCCCCGTTGGGCTTGGCGAAGATCCCCGTGTAACCCCAGCCCTGACCGGCGAGCGGACCCGAGTCCTCCTGCGGGATCGGGCCCAGGTCGAGAATGTCGACGATCAGCAGATCGCCCGGCTTGGCCCCTTCGACCGCGAACGGGCCCGACAGGGCATGCACGGTGTGCAGCGGCGCATTGCGGATGTCGTCGGCCGAATCGTCGTTGTGGATCGCCCCGTCGAACCATTCCCGGCAGTGCACCCGGAAGGAATCCCCGGGTTTGACGGTCGCGACGGGCGGGATGTCGGGGTGCCAGCGGTTGTGACCGATCTTGTCCTGATCGGTGAAGCGGCGGGTCGAATCGAGCGGGAAGACGACGTCGGGCACGAAACCTCCTGGATGTGCGACTTCAGGGACGAGGAAGCGAGCGGTGCCTGGGATCCGTCGTGACGGGCCGCGACGGTCCTCGCGGGGTCCCCGGCAACGCACCCGACACGACACCGGGCTCGGACGCGGTGCGCGCTGCCGCATCGTGCATGCGCATTGCCGCCGACGCTCCGCGTCCGAGGCGCGGTACGCCGAGGACCCGGGGAGCCGACCGGGAGCAACGGGGACACGGTGTGGCCGCGCCGACTGCGCTCATCGACATCGACAGGTCGAACGAACCACAGTCGGTGCATCGGAATTCGTACAGCGGCATCGGCATCCGTTCCTCGCATTTCGGGTGACCCGACCGTATCCGACCACCCGCGCCCGTGCCGGGTGTCGGCGAAAGTCGTAACGGCGAGGCAACCTTTCCCACCGGGTCCACGCGACGGCCCGCCGCGGTGACCTGCCCGTACCGTCTGCCAGGATGTGCTCATGACGCCAGCGGCCCGGCCGGGCACGATCCCTGTGTCCACGGCGGTACTGCTCGTCGCCCTGTATTTCGCGCAGGGCCTTCCGTTCGGATTCTTCACCCAGGCGTTGCCGGTGGTGCTGCGCGAATCCGGGTTCTCGCTGATCGCAATCAGCGCGACGGGGGTCCTGTTCGCACCGTGGGCCCTGAAGTTCCTGTGGGCGCCGTACGTCGACCACTACGGCACCCGCCGTCGATGGCTGCTGACTCTGCAGTTGCTCTCGGCAGCGGTGACACTCGGATTGGCCACGCTCGACCTCGGGTCGTCACTGCGCTGGCTGCTGGTCGGGATCGCGGTCGTCAATGCGATATCGGCGACCCAGGACATCGCCACCGACGGGCTGGCCGTTCAACTGCTCGGACCACGACAACGAGGTGTCGGCAACGGTATTCAGGCCGGCGCCTACCGGATCGGCATGATCGTGGGTGGCGGCGCTCTGCTGTGGTTGTTCTCGATCGCCGGATGGCGGGCCCTGTTCGTCGCGATGGCCGCGCTGCTGCTGGTCACCACGATCCCGGTCTGGACGATGCGGCAGAGGTCGTTGCGCAGTGTCCGGGAACCGACGACGCCGGCGCGGCTGGCAGCCGGATGGTGGACGCGTCTGCGGCGTCCCGGAATGGTTACGTTCATCCTGCTCATCGGCGGTTTCAAATTCGGCGACTCGATGGGGTCGGCGATGGTCGGCCCCTTCATGTCGGACGCGGGCCTGTCCGTCGGGCAGATCGCCCTGGTCAAGGGCGCCCTGTCGTCCGTGGGCGCGCTCGCGGGTGCGGGTCTGGGTGCGTGGATGTGCTCACGGTGGGGTCGGCGACGCGCGCTGCTCATCGGCGGCGTGACCCAGACCGCGAGCCTGGCCCTCTACCTGTTCGCGTCGCTCGGGGTGGGGGGATTCGGTTTGATCGTGTCGGCGAGCCTGGCCGAGCACGTCCTCGGCGGTGCCGCGACCGTAGCGGTGTTCACCCTCATGATGGATGCGGCCGACCGCGACCATGCGGGCAGCGACTACACCCTGATGGCGTGCGCGATCGTCGTGGTCCAGGGCCTCGCGGGTTTCGCGGCCGGTGCGGTCGGTGATCTGCTCGGCTATCCGGCCCTGTTCGGCGCGAGCGTCGTCCTGTCGGGGATCGGTTGCGCGGTTCTGCTTCTCGCACTGGACCGGGGCATCGGACCCCGCGGCCTCGACGTCCGGCGTGCCCCGGAGCCGACGAGGGCACACTCCTCGGGTCCCGCTGGACGCCCGTGAGACCCCGGGCGGACTGCGCCCTTATCCGTCGGGATGTGATGCGACCCTTTCCAGCGCGCTCTCCGGGGCATAGTTCGCCCAGCCGTGGCCGGGCCAGTTGAACCATCCGGATGAGGCGAGCGTGCCACCGTCCGGGTGCAGCGTCGTTCCGGTGATGAACGACGACAGGCCCGAAGCCAGGAAGACGACACAGTTCGAGACGTCGTGGACGTGGCCGACGCGCCCCATCGGAATCGCGATCGCCGCACTGCGCGGATCGGCCAGCGCGTGCTCGCCCACCGCGAGCCGTTCGAGGTTCGGCGTCGGAACGAAGTCGGGTGCGACGTTGTTCACCCGGATCCGGTCGGGTGCGACCTCCACCGCAAGGGTGCGGGCGAACTGTTCCACCGCGGCTTTCGCGGCGGAGTACACCGCGAAACCGGGTGCGGCCCGGTGCGCTTCGATGGTCGTGAGGTTGACGATGCTGCCGCCCCGGCCTCCGTCCTTCATCCGGGGCACCGCGAGCGAACACGCGTGCAGCACGTGCGAGAGGTTGGTACGCACGATCGCGTCCCAGCCCTTCGGTTTGGTGTCGACGAACGGCGACCGGAAGGTGCCGCCCACGATGTTCACCAACGTGTCGAGCCTGCCCCAGCGTGCGTCGACGTCGTCGAACAACGCCGACAGCGCGTCGGGATCGCGGGCGTCGCCGTGCCGCACGATCGCGTCGGCTCCCTGCTCTTGCAGCGACGAGTCCAGCGCCGCCACGGCGTCGCGATCGATGTCGATCACGGCCGGCCGCACACCGTTCGCGGCGAGATCGCGCACGATCGCCTCGCCCAGTCCCCCTGCGCCCCCGGTGATCACGGCGACCGACCCGGCCAGGCCGCCGCGCTCCTCGAACCATCCGGTCACGACAGCGCCCCTTTCACGCCAGGTAGGTGGAGCCGAAGGATTCGAGGAAGTCGACGGTCGCCGACAGTCCCACGATGGGGCACGAGACGGTGACCCAGTCGACGCCCGCTTTCTCCAGTTCCGCGAACACTTCGCGATGACGATCGGGATCGACGGTGGGTGAGCCGATTTCGCTGCTGTAGGAGTAGACCACGTCGATGTGGTCGGTGCGTCCCGCCGCGACCGCCGCCTCGCGCAGTTCGGTGATCTGCCCGGCGAGTTCGTCGATCGGGCCCAGCGCCCGGGTGCGGGCGGTGGTGCTGAGCTGCGCGCCGCCCGACATGGGCATCCAGCCCTGTGCGCGTTGCGCGACGCGGCGACGGGTGAGCTTGGAGTTCCCTCCGATCCAGACGGGGATGGGGTTCTGGACCGGTCGCGGCCGCGCGATGATGTTGTGTGCGCTGAAGTGGCGGCCGTCGTAGCTGAAGGGTTCGCCGCTCCAATGCAGCGGCAGGACCTCGAGGGCCTCGTCGAACAGTGCGTTGCGTTCGTCGAAATCGACTCCGAGAGCATGGAATTCACTCTTCTGGTAGCCGGTGCCGATTCCCAGCGTGAACCGTCCGCCGGAGATCTTGTCGAGGGACGCGGCCGCCTTGGCGAGCAGGAACGGGTTCCGGTAGGGCGCGACCGCCAGGTAGGTCAGCAGGCGGAGCCGCTCGGTCGCGCCGGCGACGTACCCGAGCGCGACGAACGGATCGAGGGTCTGGTGCCCTCCGGCGGAGAGCCAGCGCGCCCCGGGCGCGGGATGTTCGCTGAACGAGAAGGCGTCGAAACCGGCGCACTCGGCGGTGACCGCCACGTCGCGGACGGGGCCCGGGTCCAGCACGTCACCGTCGGGCCCGTTGATCTCGGGATAGTGGAAGATGAACCGCAACGTCACCAGCGCGCACCTCTCCGGCGAGCCGCCACCCGCCTGCACCGAACCCGGACCTTCGAGGTTCGTCGATATGGAAATAAGACTATCCGTTCAAGATAATCAGATTCTCACCGCGGGGCGCAATGCCGGACGTGGAACGGTCAGCGATGCACCACGGTCGTTCCGAGCCCGAGCCGCTCCGAGAGAAAAGCAGCCACGGCGGCGATCTCGGCCGGAGTGCAGCCGAGCAGCACCTTGACCTCGACATCGCGCTTACCCGCATCGACGGTCAGCACGACAGCGGAGATCACGGCAGCCGGGCCACTGCCGCGGAACACGTCGACCCCGGCGCCGTCCGCGGCGACGGTGCCGTCCAGATACCCGTAGTCCAGCGGATATATCACGCCCGGGAAACGCGGATGCGCAGTACCTTTCGGACGGTCGATCCGGACCACGGCCGAACCTGCCAGCGCATCGAGTGCATCGAAGAACGACGAGTGCATCGTCCCTTTCTACCGGGCCGATCCGGCGACCCGGAGCGCGCGGGACCGCTGTCGCGTCAGAGCATCCGCTTCAACCCGACGTGGGTGTCCTCGTACCCGAGCCGGACGTAGAAGGCACGGGCCCGATCGCGGACCCGGTCGGTGGTGACCTGCGCGAGCGTCGCGCCGCGTTGTCGGCCGTGACCGTGCGCCCACTCGAGCATGGCGGCGCCGACGCCCCGGGAACGTTCGGACGCTGCCACCCGTACCCCCTCGATCTGCAGGCGGGTGGCGCCCCCGCGCGACAATCCCGGAACGATGGTGAGCTGCATGGTGCCGACGACCCGATCATCCTCGTCGCGCACCACGGCCAGGTAGTGCGAGGAGTCCCGGGCGATCGCGTCGTACGCCTCCTCGTACCGGGCGATCTCGCCGCTCTCACGGTCGCGGCCGATCTCGTCGTCGGACAGCAGGGCCACCAGTGCCGGCACGTCGCCCCGCCCGGCACGCTGCACCCGATAGGTCCGGTCGCCGACGCTCAGCCGCCCACCGACCGATGCCCGTGCGCGAGACCGCAGGCGGGCGATGAGCGTATCGAGCCAGTTGCCGACGTTCATCCTGGCCTCGGGGGTGTCGGGGTAGCGGCAGCGCAGGTGCAGGCCGGACTCGTCGAGGATGAACCACAGCATCACCCCGTCCGTCCGGATCGTCGCACCGACGTACTGCGCCTGGAGCCCGGTGGCGTCGATCCGGATGGGCAACCGGCGCAGGTCCAGCCACGAGATCGCGAACATGCCCGGCGCCTCGGGCATTCCGCCCCACGGGCGCAGCACGTCCTCGAGGGGCCACGAGCCCATCCGCACCGCTTCCTTGACCGCCTCCGCGGCGGCACCGGGCTCGGCGACGGCCGACTCGAGCACCGAATTCGTGATGAACCAGCCTGCGGACTCGTGCCAGGCGGCCTCGTACCGGCTGTGTACCGGAAACACCGCCCGCAACGGGATGCCGGCCAGTTCACGGGTCACTTCGGTCATCGCCGCCACCACCAACGCGAGGGTCGAGACGCCGTCGCCGCGGGCCTGCGCCGAGAACGCGGCACTGTCGTCGACGTCGAGGGCGTCGCGCACCTCCACACGTTCCAGGTGCGGCGCCGCCGTGCCCAGCGGCAGCGGGAACCGGGGCATCACGTCGCCGCAGGCGGCCAGGATCTCGGCCCAGCGGCGCCGCACCTCCTCGGGTGCGGGCGGGCGGTCCCGGAGCGCGCGGGTGTGCTCGGCGAACGCGGGTGCGGGCGGCAACGACGGTGCCCGTCGCTCCCGTACCGCACCCAGTGCCGCGAGCAGGTCGCGGGCGATCAGCAGCATGGACCACATGTCGACATGCGAATGGTCGGCGGCGATCACCACCGTCGGTCCGTCCGCAGTCTCGAGCATGCACAGCCGGTGCGACGGACGGCGATAGGGCGAGCACGCACGATCGAGCACGTCCCGCAGGGCATCGTTGACCGCCTGTCCGGGTGCGATCGGGTGCTCGACCCAGCCACCGGGGGCGATGTCGACCTCGTACAACCGCGGCTCACCGTCGTCGCCGGGCACGAAGACCGACCGCAGGGTGCCGTGCCGCGCGATCACCGCGAGCCACGCGGCCGCGAGATCGCCGGGCGGCACCGGCTCGGACAGCCGGAACGACAAGGCCATCCAGGAACCGGCACGGTCACCGGCCCCGACGTGGCGTCGCTGGTCGAAAGAGACGGGAAGGGGTCGGCCCGGGTGCCCGCCGGTCACGTCGTAGCCGAGCAGCCGACCGAAGGGCAGGCGCAGGTGCGCGACGTTGGTGAGCCGCATGCCGGTATCCTAGGCGCCTTCCTCAGCGAGGACCGACCTCAGCGCCGACACCCACCAGGAGCCGCCGTGCCGACCTTCAGTGTTCCGGGAGCCGAACTGGACGTGGAGCTGAGCGACGAGGGTGGCCACCCGGTCGTGCAACTCCACGGACTCACGTCCAGCCGCCATCGCGACCGCCTGATGGATCTCGACCTCGGACGTGGGCTCAGCGGGACCCGGCTCCTCCGGTACGACGCTCGCGGACACGGCCGTTCGACCGGGCGCGCGGTGCCCGAGGACTACCGCTGGCAGGTTCTCGCCGACGACCTGCTGCGACTGCTCGACCACTGGTTCCCCGGTGAACGGGTGCACGGCGTCGGCCCGTCGATGGGTGCCGGAACCCTGCTGCACGCCGCCGTACGTGACCCGGAGCGGTTCAGTGGCCTGACCCTGCTGGTGCCCGCGACCGCCTGGGGTACACGCGCCGCCAAGGCCGAGATCTACCGGCGCAACGCGGTCGTCATCGAAGAACAGGGGCTCGACGCGTTCCTCGGGGCCGACCTCGCCCTACCGCGACCACCGGCAACCGCCGGGACCCCCGAGACCGTGCCGGACGTCGTCGAACATCTGCTGCCGTCGCTGTTCCGCGGAGCCGCACTGAGCGACCTGCCCGACCCGTGCGAGGTCGCCGGAATCGGCATTCCCACAACCATTCTCGCGTGGACCGACGACCCGGGGCACCCGGTGTCCACCGCCGAGGCGCTGTTGGACCTCCTGCCCGACGCCACGCTGGAGGTGGCCCGCACGCCAGCCGATCTCGCCCGCTGGCCGAGCATCCTGTGCACGGACGTGGCACGGCACGGTTAGGCACGACGCTCGTGGCCCGCCGACCCCGCGACGTCTCGTTACGATCGTCCGGTGTCCCACGATTTTCCGGCCGTCCGTTCCGGCTGGGGTGTGTTCGGCCGTGCCTCCACCACGCTGACCGACAGTGAGGTCCTGATCCACGACTGGTACGTCGCGGACGGCGACCCCGAACTCCTGCTCCGCACCGCCGATGCCACCGAGGCGAAGGGTCTGCTCCCACACCTCGCCGCCTTCTTCGCCGAGCGGGCAGCGTGGCACCGGCGCGCCACGGACGCGGTCGTCACACGATTCGGCGACGGCATTCCGACCCCGGCCGAACTCGCCGATGCCGAGACCGATCTCGTCCTGACCACTGTGGAAGCTCATCCCGGAGGGGACCTCGTGCTGCACCTCGACGACTCGTGCCGCACACATTTTCTCCACGGACACTGGCCCGCAGTGCGGTTCGGCGAAGACGGATCCGTGAAGGACGTCACCGTGGAGGCATGAACGATGCCGTTCACGGGCGGCGGCCGGATAGGGGGATGATGACGAGCGTGCCGATGCCCTCACCTCTTCCCGTCCGGAACGGAGTCGGAGCGACGCGACTGCGCGTCCCGGCGTCCGGCCCGTGGGCGACGGTCGCCGAATACGTCGTGGCGAGATTCGACCACCTGGACGCCGACGACCTGCACCGACGGTTCGACGCCGGCGAGATCGTGAGTGCCGACGGCAGTCCGATCCGTCGCGACACCACGTTGGGAACGCACCCGTTCATCTGGTACTACCGCGATCTGCCCGCGGAAGAACCCGTGCCGTTCCGCGAGGAGATCCTGTATGCCGACGACGATCTCGTGGTCGTCGACAAGCCGCACTTCCTGCCCACCACCCCGGGCGGGCGCTACCTGCGCGAGTCCGCGCTCGTCCGGTTGCGGACCCGTCTCGGCAACCCGGACCTGACGCCGATCCATCGACTCGACCGCGCCACCGCCGGACTGGTGATGTTCTCGGCTCGCCCCTCCACGCGGGGCGCGTACCAGTCACTGTTCGAGAAGCGGCACGTGACGAAGGTCTACGAGGCGGTGTCTGCGCTGCCGCCCGAATGGGCCCCGGACGCACCGGCACTCGGCGGGCAGACGTTTCCGTTCGTGTACCGCAACCACATCGAGTCGCGCCGCGGCGAGCTACGGGTCGTCGTCGACGATTCACGTGACCCCAACTCCGAAACCGTGATCGAGTTACGAGGCACCGGCGTGAGCGGATCCGGACATGCTGTGCTGCACACGATCCTGCGTCCCCACACCGGACGGATGCACCAGCTGCGGGTGCATCTGGCAGCACTCGGCCTCGGAATCCTCGGTGACCGCTGGTATCCCGAACTGCTGCCCGAGGCACCGGACGATCATTCCCTCCCGCTCCAATTGCTCGCGCGGGAACTGGAATTCACCGATCCCCTGTCGGGGACGGCGCGGCGGTTCGTCACCCGGCGGACACTGAGCGAAGCGCCCCTGCCGGAGCGCTGAACGGGCCCGATCCCAGCCGCAGACGAGGCAGGCGGCCGATGTGCGCCGATCGTCAGGCTGGCTCGCGTATCACGCCGAAATGGCGCACCGTCCCGGACAGGCCGGGAAGCTCCCGCACGGGCGACCAGGTGTTCAGCCCGTCCGTGCTGTCGGAGTAGAGATATCTTCCTTCGGTATAGGCGTCGAGGTAGATCCGCCACGTGCCGTCCGGCAACTGCACCACCGCCGGCCCCTCGCGCATCGCTCCCCAATCTCCGGCCGGCACGAACGAATAGGGTCCGGCCAACGACGACGCGACCGCATGCTCGACGATCTTTTTGTGCTCGTTCTTGGTGAACGCGTGATACGTCGAGCCCACCTTGACCACGGTGGTGTCGATATGGTCCGCGCCGATCCCGGCGAGCGGAACAGGCGGCCCCCAGATGCGCAGCGACGGTTCCAGCGCGGTCATCAGATACGGCACGAACCCGCCACCGGTCGACATCGACAGGATGACATGCACACGGTCGCCGTCCACGAACCATTCGGGTGCCCAGGCCTTGGTGGTGAACGGGGAGAGCGACGGCCCGTCCCGGAACCCTGCCGACCCCGAGAAGCCCGGCGGGCTCACAGGACCCTTACCGTCGCCCGTGCCCGGCATGAGTGCGCAGCAGAACGGGACCGGCCAGACTCCCAGGAACGTCCAGTCGACGCGGTCGCTGCTGCGGGCGAATCCGATGTTCGCCCCGTCGACCGTCGTGTAGGTGAGGTAGTAGAAGCCGTCCGTGTGCCGGAAGATGCTCGGATCGCGCACCACCCCCGACGGGGGCCGATACGCCGACAGCCGGACGGGCTGGAAGTCCGTGCCGTCCCCCGACTCGTAGACGTCCAGGTCGCGGTCGGAGGTGTTGCTGAACGCCACCATCGTGTATCGCCAGCCGGGCGGTGCGGCGCCGGCGTTCCCCGGAGCCGCGACCAGCAGGCCCGCGACAACGAGCATCACCGTCCACAGGGCGGAAAGGCAGGTTCGTGGGGTCACGATCACCGGTGAAGTATCCATGACCGCACAAGCACCACGGGTCACTTCGGCCACAGATCGTTATCGGTCACAGCCGCCGACGAGAAAGACAGCCGCACGGTGTCCGCACCGCGCGGCTGTCCTGTCGGCACCTTCGTGCCCAGCGGGGCTCAGACGTTGAAGCGGAACTCCACGACGTCGCCGTCCTGCATGACGTAGTCCTTACCCTCCATGCGCACCTTGCCGGCGGCCTTGGCGGCGTTCATGGAACCCGTCTCGGCGAGGTCGTCGAAGGAGACGATCTCGGCCTTGATGAAGCCGCGCTCGAAGTCGGTGTGGATGACGCCGGCGGCCTGCGGGGCGGTGTCGCCCTTGTGGATCGTCCAGGCCCGGGATTCCTTCGGACCGGCCGTCAGGTAGGTCTGCAGGCCGAGGGTGTGGAAGCCGGTGCGGGCCAGCGCGTGCAGGCCCGGCTCGGACTGGCCGATCGAGTCCAGCATCTCCTGCCGGTCCTCCTCGTCCAGTTCGAGGAGCTCCTGCTCGACCTTCGCGTCGAGGAACACGGAGTCGGCGGGGGCGACGGACGCGCGCAGCTCGGCGACCTTCGCCTCGTCGGTGAGCACCGCCTCGTCGGCGTTGAAGACGTACAGGAACGGCTTGGTGGTCAGCAGGTGCAGCTCGCGCAGCAGACCGAAGTCCAGGGTGTCCTTGACGCTGAACAGGGTCTTGCCCTCTTCGAGGACGGCCTGAGCCTTGACGGCCTCCTCGTACTGGGGTTTGAGTTCCTTGTTCTTCTTCGCTTCCTTCTCGAGGCGCGGCAGCGCCTTCTCGAGGGTCTGCATGTCGGCGAGGACGAGTTCGGTCTCGATGATCTCGATGTCCGATGCCGGGTCGACGCGACCGTCGACGTGCACGACGTCGTCGTCGGAGAACACGCGCACCACCTGACAGATGGCGTCGGCCTCGCGGATGTTGGCGAGGAACTTGTTACCCAGGCCGGCACCCTCGGACGCGCCCTTGACGATGCCGGCGATGTCGACGAACGACACGGTGGCGGGCAGGATGCGCTCGGACCCGAAGATCTCGGCCAGCTTGACCAGCCGCTCGTCCGGCAGCTCGACCAGGCCGACGTTGGGCTCGATCGTGGCGAACGGGTAGTTCGCGGCCAGCACATCGTTCTGGGTCAGCGCGTTGAAGAGCGTCGACTTGCCGACGTTGGGGAGTCCGACGATTCCGAGAGTAAGGCTCACGGAATCAGCATTCTACGTGGTTACGCGCGGGCACCGTCAGCCGCACGACATGCGACGGCGACGAACCACTCCGCGTCGTCGTGCCAGGGACGCAGATCCCACGTCGCGAACCGTTGCTCGAGCGTCATTCCGGCAGCGATCAGGTCCGATTCGAACTGCTCCGGCCGGTAGGCGCTACGGGTGGTGAACCCGGCGACGAACACCCCTCCGGGTCGCAGGTAGGCGGCGATCGCAGCGAGCACCCGTCGTTCGCTGCCCGGTTCGAGGAACACCATGACGTTGCCGGCGGCGACGACCGCGTCGAACGGGTCGCCGGGCAGGTCCAGGGTCGCCAGGTCCGCGAGGTGCACGGACAGTTCGGGATGGCGGCGGGCTTCGTCGAGCAGCACCGGATCGAGGTCGACGGCGGTGACGCGGTGACCGCGCCGGGCCAGTTCGGCGCCCACCCTGCCGGTGCCGCATCCGGCGTCGAGCACCCGGCTGCCGCGCGCGAGGACGACATCGACGAAACGGGCCTCACCGTGCATGTCGGCGCCGGACGCCTCGAGCCCGTTGAACCGTTCGATGTAGGCGCGGGAGTCGTCGGCGCTGCGTTCGGCCTGCCATCGGGTGCTCATGCACCCGAACGTACCGAGGGTGCAGCGGCTACGGGCAGGCGACCTGCACGAGCTGCGCGATCCGCGCCGCCTGGTCGTCGGTCGGCACGACCGATCCGTTGGTTGCGAGTTCCTGGACGGTCGCGTTGATGTCCTGCTGCGGCGACCCGTTCTCGATCATCGGGCAGGTGTCGGTGACGATCTTCTCGATCGACTGGGTCTCCCGGTCGGCCGCCAGGTTCGGGTAGGCGGTGCGGAACGTGCCGACGAACGCACTCAGCTTCGCCTGATCGATCGCCTCACCGGCCTGTTCGGCGGCGCTCGACGCGACGCTCTGCACCGACGACACCGCGCCCTCGGCCTGCTCGCGGACGCTCGTCACCACCGCACCGAGCGACGACTGCGCTTCCTCGCTCGCCGGGGTGTTGTCCTCGTCGGAGCTGCACGCGGCCAGTGCGCATGCGACCGCGACCGCCGCCACTGCGGCCGGCACGGACTTCCGGAACCGGGATCCCACGCTTGGTGTGCTCATGCAGTCGAGGGTCCCACGCGCCACGCCGCCGAACGGCGGAAATCGACGAATTCCGGCAGGTACGAGACCCGCAGCCTACGGGCCTGCCGACGGCGGATCCGTGTCCGACGCAACGCGCCCGTGCACCGCGCGCCGGGCCTCGACTCCGTTAGATTGTCGGAACCAGGCCGTCGGAAGGATCACCGTTGAGCGAGACGAAGTCCACGCCCGAGAAACCCGCACGTCCCGTCGACCGGGGCGCGGTCATCGGCGCCGGCGGTATCTGGCTCGCCAAGGTGTCCGCGTGCGTCGTGCTGATCGCAGCCGGCGCGCTCGTCCTCGGCTGGATCATCGAGAAGATGTGGGTGGTCGTGTTGCCGGTCGCCCTCGCCATCGTGGTGTCGACGGTCCTGTGGCCGCCGACCCGCGGACTGATGAAACGCCGTGTCCCACCCGCGGCGGCCGCGTCGATCACCCTTCTGGTGTTCTTCGCCGTCGTGGCCGGCATCATCGCCGGCATCGTGCCGTCGGTGGTGTCCCAGGCCCCGGAGCTGGGCAACAAGGCCACCGAGGGCATCCACAAGGTGGAGGACTGGATTCAGGGGCCACCGTTCAACCTCCGCGACGAGCAGCTCGAGAACGCGGTCCAGGTGGTGGTCGAGAAGGTCCAGGGCAGCGCCGCGTCCATCGCCAGCGGTGTGTTCTCGGGGGTCAGCACGGCCGGCTCGTTGTTGGTCACCCTCGGTCTGGTGCTGGTCCTGACGTTCTTCTTCATCAAGGACGGGCCGCGGTTCATCCCGTGGATGCACGCCGTCGGCGGTGGCCGCGCGGGACGTCACCTCGAAGAAGTGCTCATCCGCATGTGGGACACGCTCGGCGGCTTCATCCGCACCCAGGCACTGGTGAGCTTCATCGACGCGTTCTTCATCGGGCTCGGGCTGGTCATCCTCGGTGTTCCGCTCGCCCCGGTGCTGGCGATCATCACGTTCATCGGCGGGTTCATCCCGATCGTCGGCGCGTTCGTCGCCGGCGCTCTCGCGGTGCTCGTCGCACTCGTCGCGAACGGCCTGACCACCGCGATCATCGTGCTGGTCATCATCATCGCGGTGCAGCAGCTCGAAGGAAACGTACTGCAGCCGGTCCTGCAGTCGCGCAGCATGCACCTGCACGCGGTCATCGTGCTGCTCGCGGTGACGGCCGGATCGTCGTTGTTCGGCATCGTCGGGGCGTTCCTCGCGGTGCCGGTCGCGGCGGTCGCCGCAGTGGTGATCCGCTACGTCGGCGAACAGATCGACGTACGCGTCGAAGCCATCAACAAGGAAGCGGCCGGGAAGGACACGGACGAGACCCTCGCCCTGCCCGCTCCCGGGGAAGGTTCGGCACCCGAACCGAGCTGACCGAGCCCGGCCGGGCTCAGCTCGCGATCTCGACGGTCGAGCCGGCCCGGCCCCGGACGACGTGCAGCCGGCTCGGGATGCGCTGGCGCATCTCGTCGACGTGGCTGACCACACCGACGACACGGCCACCGGCGCGCAGTTCGTCGAGCACCCCCATCACCGAGTCGAGAGCGTCGGCGTCGAGCGTGCCGAACCCCTCGTCGATGAACATCGTGTCGAGCACGAGTCCCCCGGATTCGGCGGCGACGACGTCGGCGAGCCCGAGGGCCAGCGCGAGCGACGCCTGGAACGACTCACCGCCGGACAGCGTCTTCGTCGACCGGACGACCCCGGTGTATTCGTCGTGGATGTCGAGGCCCAGCCCGCCGCGTTTGCCGTGGCTGCCCGCGGCGTCGGAGTGCACGAACTCGTAGCGGCCGCCCGACATTCGACGCAGTCGCGCCGACGCCGCCTCCGCGACCTCCTCGAGCCGCGCCGCGAGCACATACGAGCGCAGCGACATCTTCCGGGAGTTCTGCCCGCCCCCCGCGATCACGTCGGCCAGCCGGGCCAGTTCGTCCTGTTCGGCACGCAACGGCGCCAGCTTCGCGTCCTCCTGCTCGAGACGCATCGTGTACTTGTCGATGTCCGCGAGGCGCCGATCGGCCTCGGAGGCAGCGCCGAGCGCCGCGTGCAGTTCGGCGGCGGCGACAGCCGCGGCGTCCTGCCGCGCCGCGACGTCGGCCGTCTCGTCGCCGGTGAGCGCCGCGATCCCGGGTTCGGCGAGGGTGGCCGCCGCCACCGCCCGGGTCTCGTCCGCGGCACGGACGACCGTGTCGATCTCGGCCAGCCGCGCGTCGGGCCGGACGGCGGCCAGCGCGGTGTCCAGGTCGTCGAATCCGGCGTCGATGGCGGCCTGCGCGGCGTCGCGGGCCCGCTCGTCGGCGAAGGTCCGGGCGCGGGCGGCGGCGACCCTCCGGTCGAGCAGTTCGGTCGCGGCGGACGCGAGCGCCGCCACCCGCGCACGGCGATCGGCGAGCGAACCCCCGTCCCCGACCGCGGCGTGGATGCGCGCCCGGATCTCGTGCGCTTCGGCCGCCGCGACCGCGTCGGCCTGCGCGACCTCGGCGGCTTCGGTCTGCGTGGTGCGCAGCCGCTCCTGCAGGTCGGTGTCGAGCCGTTCGAGCGTGTCGACCTGCGCGCGGCGCCGATCGAGCTCGGCGGCCTCCGCGGCCGCCGTGTCGTGCGCGGACGCGGCGGCCTCGTGTTCGGCGGTGAGTTCGCCGACCGGCCGGTCGCCGCATCGCTGACGCAGGGCCGCAACGATATTCGCTGACTCGGCGACAGCAGCGGTCGCGTCGGCGAGCGCGGTGTCGGCTCGCTGTTCGCTCTCGCGGGCCGCATCCTCGTCCGCCTTGGTGACGGTGTCCGGCGCGGGCCGCGCCGGCGCGGGATGGTCGGTGGATCCGCAGACGGCACACGCCTGTCCGTCGGCGAGTTCGGCCGCCAGTTCGGCTGCCATACCGGCGATTCGCCGCTCCCGGATGTCGAGCAGCGCGGACCGGGCATCGAGGTGCGCGCTGCGCAACTCCACAACGCGCTGCTCCCGCTGTTCGAGTTCGACTCTGCGAGAGGCGAGTTCGGTCGCGGCGGCGACCGCGTCGGCGGTGCGGTCGCGGGCCGCGGCGAGCCCGGGCAGCGATGCAGCGGCCTGTTCCGCGCCGCGCACGGCCGCGGCGGCCTCGGCGCGGCGGGCGGGCAGCGTCTCCCGCTGCGCGGTGAGTCGTTCGGTATCCGCGGCGAGCGCACGGCGACGTTCGTCCAGCCGGGACCGTTCGTCGTCGAGGGTCGCGACGCGACGCTGCTGCGCGATGAGGTCGTCGAGCCGGACGATCTCCGCGGACCAACGCTGTTCGTGCGGCCGGATCCGATCGCGATCGCCGTCCTCCGGACGGTCGGGCAGTGCGTCGAGCAACACACACCCGTCGTCGTCACCGACCAGCGCTGCGGCGGCATCGGCCGCCGTCCGCAGTGCCGCTTCGGCGGTGGCCGCGGCGCGGCGGGACTCCTCACCGCTGATCGCGACGGGGGCGGCCCGCAGCGCGGCCGCCCGCTCGGCGGTGAGCACGGCCCGCGTGTCCGCGGCCGCGTCGAGTTTCGCGAGTTCCGCGTGCGCGGCGGCGCGGCGCTCCAGGCGACGCGCCAGCGCGACCGCGTCCTCGAGGGCAGCGCGGGCGCTGCGATCGGCTTCGCGGGCCGCGTCGAGCGCGACGACGGTGCTGTCCCGGGTGTCGACGGCATCCGCGCGCAGCTTGCGCGCCCAACCGACCGGATCGGCGTCGGCCCCGGCCTCGATACCGGCCGACGCGTCGACCTTCGCGCTGAGCACGTCCACCTTCTTCTGCTGCTCGGCGAGTTTCCGGGCGCCGGTGGCCGCGCGTTCCCGGAACCATTTCTCGACGTCACCGAACCGGGTGGTGTCGAACAGGCGCTCGAGCAGCTTGCCGCGTTCCTTGCTGTCGGCGCGCAGGAACTGCGCGAATTCGCCCTGCGGCAGCAGCACCACCTGGAAGAACTGTTCGGCGCTCATGCCGAGCAACTCCCCGACGACGACGCCGATGTCGGGGATCCGCGAAAGGTTCTGGCCGGATCCGTCCAGCCACGTCAGCGTCGCCTTGGCGTTCTGCTTGACGGTTCCGGTCCCCCGCAGCTTGGCGCGTTCGTAGTCCGGGCTGCGAACGATCCGCAGCCGGCGTCCGGCGATGGTCGCCTCGAGCGTGACCTGCGGTACCGCGCCCTCGCGCGCATGGTCGGACAGCAGGCGACGGCCGTCCGCGCGGGCCCCCGGCACCGTCCCGTACAGCGCGAAGGCGACCGCGTCGAGGATGGACGTCTTGCCGGCGCCGGTGCGACCGTGCAGCAGGAACAGTCCGTCCGCGCCGAGCTCGTCGAAGTCGACCCGAACGGTGTCGGCGAACGGCCCGAACGCGGTGGCCTCGAGGACGTGCAGCCTCATGCCGGCACCTCCGACACGCCGAACGCGACGTCGGCGGCCGGGACACTGTCGCCACCGACGCGGTCCGCCTCCCGCAGCGCCTGTTCGATCCAGCGGGCTTCCCGGGGCGAGGGCTCGGAGCGCACATCCGACAGGAACGCGCACGCGACGTCGAGATCGCCGCGCCCGTGCACCTTCTCCCGGTAGGTGGTTCCCGGCGTCGCGTCGGGACGTTTCCAGACCACGTGCACCGCATGCGGAAACCGCGCCTGCAGCCGCCGCATCGCGTCGAGCGGGCGGACCGCATCGGTCAGTTCCGCCGCCACGTAGTGATCCTCGACGCCCGCGTGCACGGGATCGGCGAGCAGATCCTCGAGCGTCCCGGACAGCTGGCTCAGGCCCCGCACGATCGGCAGGTCCACCCGGTCGACGGATGCGAGTCCGGTCTCGTCGAGATCGACGAGCCACACGGCCTTGCGGTGGCTGCGCTCACCGAACGAGTACGGCAGCGGCGACCCCGAGTAGCGGATGTGCCCGGCGACCGTCTGCGGGGAATGCAGGTGCCCGAGCGCGACGTAGTCCATGGCGTCGAACGCGGATGCCGACACGGTTTCGACACCCCCCACCGAGATGGATCGTTCCGACCCCGTGGCCTCTCCCCCGACGACGAACGCGTGCGCGAGCAGCACCGTCCGGGCGCCGCGCGTCCCGGCGTCGGCGCGGACCCGCGCCATCGCGGCGTCGAGGATTTCCTGATGCGAGCGGGCCTTCGGCACGCCCAGCTCGGCGCGGGTGATCTCCGGCTCGAGATACGGGATGCCGTAGAACGCGACCGGCCCGTGGTCGTCGTCCAGGATCACCGGCCTGTCCAGCTCGGACACCTTGGTGATCAGGTGCAGACCGCCCTTGGCCGCGAACGCTGCGCCGGCGCCGAGCCGCACCGGCGAGTCGTGGTTGCCGGACGTCGCGACGATGATCGCGCCGGCGTCGCGGATCGCCTCGAGACCGGCGTTGCACACCGCGACCGCGTCGGAGCTGGGAATCGACCGGTCGTACACGTCGCCGGGCACGACGACGACGTCGACACCGCGTTCGGCGACGAGGTCGGCGATCGCGGTCAGTGCGCGTGCCTGGTCTCCCAGCAGGTCCACACCGTGGAAGGTGCGGCCGATGTGCCAGTCGGAGGTGTGCAGGATCCGCATGGCGTCGACCGTAGAGGACCGCACCGACACGTCCGGTTCGGGGTGAGTGCGCCCGGATGTCGGTCCGGTGCGGCATCATCCGCCCCATGACTGCTCTCACGGCACTCGGGCTGATCGTGGCGCTCGTTCTCGGGTTCGGGCTCGGATGGCTGGCGCAGGCGTCGCGGACCGGCGACCGGGCCGCACGTGCCGAGGCCCAGCTCGCCGCGCTGCGCGACAACGAGGCGCAGTTGCGGCAGTCGCTCGGGGCGGTGAGCGAGGATGCGGCGCGCAGGCAGTCCGGCGCGATCGGTGAGCAGGTGTCGCGGCTGGTGGGGCCGCTGCAGGACGCAGTGGGGGCGCTGGCACGGCAGGTCGAGCACGTCGAACGCAGCCGGGTGCACGCGTATGCGGGGCTGACCGAGCAGGTGGAGGGCATGCACCGGGCGTCGCAGTCGCTGTCGCAGCAGACCCAGCAGCTCGTGACCGCGCTGCGGGCACCGCAGGTGCGCGGCCGCTGGGGTGAGATCCAGCTCGAGCGGGTCGTCGAACTGGCCGGGATGGTCCGGCACTGCGATTTCGACACCCAGGTCGTCGCCGAGGGGGTGCGGCCGGACCTGCTGGTGTATCTCGCGGGCGGCAAGCAGATCGTCGTCGACGCGAAGGTCCCGTTCGCCGCGTATCTCGACGCGGCGCAGGAGGAGGACGTCGCCGAGCGGGATCGGCACCTGGCGCGACACGCCCGGCAGTTGCGCACCCACGTCGACCAGTTGTCCGCGAAGGCGTACTGGGAGTCGTTCGATCCGACCCCCGAGTTCGTGGTGCTGTTCGTGCCGGGCGATCCGTTCCTCGATGCCGCGCTCACAGCGGACGCGGGTCTGCTCGAGTACGCGTTCGGCCGGAACGTGATCCTCGCGACACCGACGACCCTGGTGGCGTTGCTGCGGACGATCGCGCACACCTGGCGGCAGGAGGCCCTGTCGCGGGACGCCGCGCAGATCCACCGGCTCGGCCGCGAGCTGTATCAGCGGCTCGGCACGGTGGGCAGCCACCTCGACCGGCTCGGCACGCAGCTCGGCAAGGCGGTCGATTCGTTCAACCTGACGGTGTCGTCGATGGAAACGCGGGTCGGGGTGACGGCGCGCAAGCTCAGCGAGCTGGAGATCTTCGACGGCGACGTGCCCGAGGTGCATCGGGTCGATGCGTGGCCGAGGCGCACCACACTCACCGAAACGCCGGATTCGGCCGGTCCGGTCGACGAAGCAATCTGATTCGACCGTCTACTGTTTATGTGTGTCTGCATCCCAACGTGCTCGCTCGGCGGTGCCGCTCGACATGCGCTCGCTGGCTCCGACCATGCCCGGAGTGCCCTGGTGGGGTGCCATCGTCATCGCCGCCGGGGCGACATTTCTCGGTGCCGCGCTCGATGCCTTCCGCGGTGACGAGCTGACGACGGTCTTCTCCGTCTTCTACGTGCTCGGATGCATCGCCGCGATCGTCGCGGTACAGCATCGCGGTGTGTTCACGGCAATGGCACAGCCCCCGTTGCTGCTGGTCGCGGCGATTCCCCTCACCCAGAAGCTGTTCTTCGAATCGAGCGGCTCGGGGTTGCGGGATCTCGCCCTGAACGTCGCGTACCCGCTGGTGAACCGGTTCCCCGCGATGCTCGTCGCGACCGCGGCGGTGCTGATCATCGGTGGCGTCCGGATCTACATGGCGCAGCAGGAAGGCGCACCGGCCCGACCGGGCCGGGCCGCAGCGAAGTCGTCCCGCCCGTCCGCATCGAGAAAGACGGCAGCGAACCGGAACCGTCCGGCGACGAAGACGCCGGCCCGGGAGACCGCCCCGCGCAGGGACCGCGCCGAGCGTGTCGACGACGCGGCCGCGCGGCCACGCGCAGCCGCGGCACAGGCGCGCACCCGGCAGAAACCGGACCGTGCCCCGCAGAAACCCGCCCGCGTGCGCCGCGAACGCGAGGCGTCCGCTCCCACGAAAGCATCGGTGCGTCAGGTCGCCGACACCCGCGACAATCCCGCCGTGCGGCGCCGCCCGGCGGACGAGGAGTACCCGCGTCGAGCCGAACCGGTGTCGCGTCGCGACCCGGACCCCCGCCGCCGCGACTTCGACGACCGGCCCGAACGACAGGCACCGCGACGGGCGACGCCGCGACCGCAGGTGAGCACGCCCGCATACCCGCCGCCCGCGGTGCGCTACCGCGACCGCGTCGAGGACTGAACCGAGCGTCCCGCCCGTGCGTCCGTCGGACTTCCGACCGGACGCATCGGCGGCGCAGCCGCCCTACCGCCGGGCCGCGCGCAGCTCGCGCGGCAGCGCGAACACCAGAGTCTCGTTGGCCGTGGTGACGGTCTGCACGTCGCGGTACCCGCTGTCGGCGAGCAGGTCGAGCACCCCGCGCACGAGGATCTCGGGCACCGACGCCCCCGAGGTGATGCCGATGGTCTCCACCCCGTCGAGCCACGCGGGATCGACCTCGCGGGCGTAGTCGACCAGGTACGCGGCCTTCGCACCGGCACCGAGCGCGACCTCGACCAGACGCACCGAGTTCGACGAGTTGCGTGAGCCGACCACGATCACCAGATCGCATTCGGGAGCCATCGCCTTGACCGCGACCTGACGGTTCTGGGTGGCGTAGCAGATGTCGTCGCTCGGCGGGTCCTGCAGCAGCGGGAACTTCTTGCGCAGCCGGTCGACCGTCTCCATCGTCTCGTCGACGCTCAGGGTCGTCTGGGAGAGCCAGATCACCTTCGCCTCGTCGCGCACCCGGACGGCGTCGACGGCGTCGGGGCCGTCGACGAGCTGCACGTGGTCGGGGGCCTCACCGGCCGTGCCCTCGACCTCCTCGTGGCCTTCGTGCCCGATGAGCAGGATGTCGTAGTCGTCGCGGGCGAAGCGCTTGGCTTCCTGGTGGACCTTGGTCACGAGCGGGCAGGTCGCGTCGATGGTGTGCAGGTCGCGGGCGGCGGCCGCGTCGTGGACCGCAGGGGAAACCCCGTGCGCGGAGAAGACCAGTACCGAGCCGACAGGCACCTCGTCGGTTTCGTCGACGAACACGACGCCGCGTTCGGCGAGCGTATCGACGACGTGCCGGTTGTGGACGATCTCCTTGCGCACGTAGATCGGCGCTCCGTGCTTCTCGAGCGCCTTCTCCACGGTTTCGACGGCACGGTCGACGCCGGCACAGTAGCCGCGAGGTTCGGCGAGCAGCACCCGCTTACCTGCCGACGCGGTTCCCGCCGACCGTGTGATACCGACTTCGAGTGGAACAGGCGCAGACATGCCTCCAGGGTACGGGGAGTCGGAGGGCGGAGCCTTTCCCGGCCACCGGCAGGCCCGTCTCGGCTACCAATCACGGGGCTCGTGAGGCACTCTGGGGGGCATGATCCGTCCACCGTTCATGGCTCGGGTGGCGGCCGGGGTCGCCGTCACCGCCTACGAAGAGACCCTCAAGCTGCCGTCGACGGCCCTGGCGCTGCCGATGACGACGGTCAGCCAGGTTCTGCAGACGACGATGAGGGTCCAGCAGTCGATGACCGCGCTCGCGATCAAGGGGGATCGGTTGCTCGAGGCGCTCGGGGCCTCGGCGGAGGAAACCCCGGCGTGGGCGGTGTTCGACGAGGACGACGCTGCGGCGGCGGACTCGCGACCCGCGAACAACGGCACGGAGGCGTCGGACGCACCCGGCCGCTTCGCCCTCTACTCGATGCCACCTGCGGTCGACGCCGAGCCGCCCGGGGCCGCGGAGCCGGCCCCGGCGCGGAAGGCCGCGACGGAACCCGACGGGCCGAAACCCGCCGAGGGTGCGGCGCCCACCGAATCCGCACCGGCTGCCCAGACACCCGAGATCGCCGAGTACCTCGACTACGGTTCGCTGACCCTCGCACAGTTGCGGGCGCGGCTGCGCACGCTGTCGGTGGACGACCTGACGACGCTGCTCGCCTACGAGAACGCGACGAAGGCCCGGGCACCGTTCGTGACGATGCTGTCCAACCGGATCACGACCGCCAGCGCGAAGTGACGTCGGCACATCCCTCTGCCCAACCGAACTCCGCGGACAATCCGTGGCCGGTGCGCACCGTGTCGCAGAAGGTCGCGGGCTGGATCGATCGGCTCGGCACGATCTGGGTCGAAGGTCAGATCACCCAGATGAACGTGCGCCCGGGGACGCGTACGGCCTATCTGACGCTGCGTGATCCGTCGGTGGACATGTCCCTGTCGGTGACGTGCTCGCCGCAGCTGATCCACAACTCGCCGGTGACCCTCACCGAGGGTGCGCGGGTCGTGATGTTCGGGAAGCTCTCGTTCTGGCCGACGCGCGGCAGCGTCTCGCTGCGGGTCACCGAGATCCGCGCGGTCGGGATCGGTGAACTGCTCGCCCGCATCGAACGACTGCGCGCGCTGCTCGCCGCGGAAGGTCTGTTCGATCCGCGGCTCAAGCGTCCGCTGCCGTTCCTTCCCGGCCGGATCGGCCTGATCACCGGACGCGGCGGCGCCGCCGAGCACGACGTGGTGTCGGTCGCGCAGCGACGGTGGCCCGCGGTGCGGTTCGAGATCCGCAACACCGCGGTGCAGGGCCCGGCCGCGGTCCCGCAGATCCTCGAGGCCCTCGAAGAACTCGACGCCGATCCCGCGGTGGACGTGATCGTCCTGGCCCGCGGCGGCGGCAGCGTCGAAGATCTGCTGCCGTTCTCCGACGAGACGCTGTGCCGCGCGATCGTCGCGTGCACGACGCCGGTGGTCAGCGCGATCGGCCACGAACCGGACAGTCCGCTGTGCGATCACGTCGCCGATCTGCGGGCCGCCACCCCGACCGACGCGGCCAAACGCGTGGTCCCCGACGCCGTCGCCGAACAGGACCTCGTCGACGATCTGCGGGCGCGGGCCGCGTCGGCGCTGCGCAACTGGGTGCGCCGCGAGGAACACGTGGTCGCGCAGTTGCGGAGCCGGCCGGTCCTGGCCGATCCGTTGCGTGCCGTCGAGCAGCGCGGCGAGGAGGTCGAGCGATTGCGGCAGGCCGGTCGCCGTGACATCGATCGGGTCCTGGCCGCGCAGTCCACGACGATCGAGCATCTGCGGGCCCGGCTGGCGACGCTGGGTCCGGCCGCGACCCTGGCGCGCGGCTACGCGGTGGTGCAGCGCATCGTGCCCGACGGCGACCCCGAGGTCGTCCGGTCGATCGACGAGATGCCGCCGGGGACCCAGTTGCGGGTGCGGGTCGGCGACGGTGCCGCCCGGGCCGCTGTGATGGGACGAGAGAAATGACGACGAGGATGACGGTGTGAGTGACACGAACGCGGATGTGGCGGAGCTCGGCTACGAACGGGCCCGCGACGAACTGGTCAACGTCGTGAAGATGCTCGAGCAGGGCGGTCTGGACCTGGACGAGTCGCTGGCGCTGTGGGAGCGTGGCGAAGCCCTGGCCAAGCGATGCGAGGAGCACCTGGCAGGTGCACGGCAACGCGTCGAGAACGCTCTGTCGCACGGCGAGGACGACGACCGGACCGAGTGACGGCCCGGTCACCCGCCGGTCACGGGGTGAGCGGTTGCGCTACGTTCGCCGCGGCCGCGAGGGTCGCGAACTCGGCCTCGTCGCCCGATCCGCCGATGAGGATGCGCACGTCACCGAAATCCGAGACCCACAGCGGCTCGGAGCCCTCCTCGCCGTACACCGTCCAGTCGCGGCCGTCGACGGTCTCCGTGCCGGTGACGAACCGGCTCGAGCCCGCCACGAACCGCACGAGCTCGTCGACTCCCGCGTCGGATTGGGTGAACCGCACGTAGCGACCGGCGGGGGTGATGAACCCGACAGTGCTCGAGTCGCCTCCCTGCTGGCCGGTGATGATGCTGCGGCTACCGGAGTTGGCCTGCCAGTCCTCGGGGACCTCGGGGTGCCGGACGGGGAATCCGAGTTCCTTCGCGTCGTACCGGAGACCGGCGTCGATGTCGAAGCTCGGCACCGGACCGGCCGTGGGACCGCCCGGGTTGAACGAACACTGGCTTGCGATCGCAGCGATGACGAGGCAGGCCAGGACGAGCGGAATGAGCGACCAGGCCATATCACGGGCGTCGTTCAGGATGCGGGGTTTCTCGGAAGCCACGCGTCCAGTCTGACAGCCTCCGCCCGTTCGGGCAGCGACCGGTCCGGGTCCCGGCCTCCACCGACCCGGCGCTGATGAGACAATTGGAACCTGAACCACCATCGGATTCGGCGGCCCCACGACTCGGCGGCCGTCCCTCGTGCCGACGTACCGCGTCGACCGACAGCATCAGGAGGCAGTAGCCCATGACGGCCACCCCATCGCGCCGCGAAGCTCCGGACCGTAACCTCGCCCTCGAGTTGGTCCGTGTCACGGAGGCCGCGGCGATGGCAGCAGGCCGCTGGGTCGGCCGCGGCGACAAGGAAGGCGGCGACGGCGCCGCCGTCGACGCGATGCGTCACATGGTCAGCTCGGTGTCGATGCAGGGCATCGTGGTGATCGGCGAGGGCGAGAAGGACGAAGCCCCGATGCTGTACAACGGCGAGGAGGTCGGCAACGGCGACGGACCGCTGTGCGACGTCGCCGTCGACCCGATCGACGGCACCACGCTGATGTCGAAGGGTGCGCCCGGTTCGATCGCGGTCCTCGCGGTCGCCGAACGCGGAGCCATGTTCGATCCCTCGGCCGTGTTCTACATGGACAAGATCGCCGTGGGCCCCGAGGCCGCCGACGTCATCGATCTGTCCGCCGGTGTCGCCGAGAACATCCGCCGCGTCGCGAAGGCCAAGAACCGCGCCGTGTCCGACACGACCGTCACGATCCTGGATCGTCCGCGGCACGCCGAGATCATCCGTGAGATCCGCGAGACCGGTGCGCGCATCCGCCTCATCTCCGACGGGGACGTCGCCGGCGCGATCGCGACCGCCCGCCCCGATTCGGGTGTCGACATGCTGCTCGGCATCGGCGGTACCCCGGAGGGCATCATCGCCGCGGCGGCGCTGCGCTGCATGGGTGGCGCGCTGCAGGGCAAGCTGGCACCGAAGGACGACGCCGAGCGGCAGAAGGCCCTCGACGCCGGCCACGACCTGGACCGTGTGCTGACCACCGGGGAACTCGTCACCGGCGAGAACATCTTCTTCTGCGCGACCGGCGTCACCGACGGCGATCTGCTCAAGGGCGTGCGGTACTACGGCGGCGGCGCGACCACGCAGTCGATCGTCATGCGCAGCAAGTCCGGCACCGTCCGCATGATCGAGGCCTACCACCGTCTCGAGAAGCTGCACGAGTTCTCCTCGATCAACTTCACCGGCGTCGACGGAGCACAGCCGCCGCTCCCCTGATCGTGCGCTGCGCGCCGGTGTGTCTTTGTGGCGGCCAGATGCGCACAGACACACCGGCGGCGGAGCCGCCGCGGTGGCAAGCTGAGGTTCATGACTGAGAACAGCGAACCGCAGTTCCGCATCGAACACGACACGATGGGCGAGGTCCGGGTCCCGGTCGACGCCCTGTGGCGCGCGCAGACGCAGCGCGCGGTGGAGAACTTCCCCATCTCGGGTCGCGGGCTCGAACGCGCCCAGATCCGCGCGCTCGGCCTGCTCAAGGCCGCGTGTGCCCGGGTCAACAAGGATCTGGGCCTGCTCGACGCGGGCAAGGCCGACGCGATCATCGCCGCGGCCGAGGAGATCGCGGCCGGTGAGCACGACGACCAGTTCCCCATCGACGTCTTCCAGACCGGTTCGGGCACGAGCTCGAACATGAACGCCAACGAGGTCATCGCGTCGATCGCCGCTCGCAACGGCGTCACGGTGCATCCCAACGACGACGTCAACATGTCGCAGTCGTCGAACGACACCTTCCCGACATCGACGCACGTCGCCGCCACCGAGGCCGCGGTCCGCGACCTGATTCCCGCGCTCGAACACCTGCACGCGGCCCTGGCCGGGAAGGCCGCCGAGTGGCGCACCGTCGTCAAGTCCGGTCGCACGCATCTGATGGATGCCGTGCCGGTGACGCTCGGACAGGAGTTCGGTGGGTACGCCCGTCAGGTCGAGGCCGGCATCGAACGGGTGCGGGCGAGCCTGCCACGGCTCGGCGAGCTCCCCATCGGGGGGACCGCCGTCGGCACCGGGCTCAATGCTCCCGACGGTTTCGGGCCGCTCGTCGTCGCGGAACTGGTGAAGGCCACGGGTATCGACGACCTGCGACCCGCCCGCGACAGTTTCGAAGCGCAGGCCGCGCGTGACGGGCTCGTCGAGGCGTCGGGTGCGCTGCGTACGGTCGCGGTGTCGCTGACGAAGATCGCCAACGACATCCGGTGGATGGGGTCCGGGCCGTTGACCGGACTCGGTGAGATCCGGCTGCCTGACCTGCAGCCCGGCAGCTCCATCATGCCCGGAAAGGTCAATCCCGTTCTGCCCGAAGCGGTCACGCAGGTCGCGGCGCAGGTCGTCGGAAACGATGCGACGGTCGCGTGGGGCGGCGCGGCCGGCGCGTTCGAACTGAACGTGTACATCCCGGTGATGGCGCGGAACCTGCTCGAATCGCTGCGGTTGCTCGCGAACGTCTCCCGATTGTTCGCGGATCGCTGCATCACCGGCCTGGAAGCCGACGTCGACCGTCTGCGGACGCTGGCGGAATCGTCGCCTTCGATCGTGACCCCGCTGAATTCGGCGATCGGCTACGAGGAAGCCGCGGCCGTCGCCAAACAGGCGCTGAAGGAGAAGAAGACGATCCGGCAGACCGTCGTCGACCGGGGGCTGATCGGCGACGGCCTGACCGAGGCCGAACTGGATCGCCGGCTCGACGTGCTCGCCATGACGAACGTCGAGCGCGAGTCCTAGCCGACCGCGGGGCGCGGCGCGGTCGTCACTGCGCCGCGCCTTCGGTGTCGTCGAAGAAATGCCAGGTGCCGTCCTCGTGCCGGGCCTCCATCCGCCAGCCGAGTTCGGCATTGTCGGCGCGCTGATCGACGAACCAGGCGTGCGCGTCCTCTGCACTCTCGATGTCGCGGGTCTCCACGACGTCGCCCTCCGGGTTGATCACTCTGTATGTAGCCATGACGACGGTCTTCCCGCCCTCGCGGCCGGTCAAACGTCCCGCGGCACCGTGCGGCCTCAGCCGGTCGCGAACGCGGCCGGTTCCTGCGACACCCGTTCGGGCCGTCCGTCGTTCCGGTCGGCTGCGGCGGTGAGCACATCGAGGTGGTTGTATCCCGGCAGGTCCACCAGCCGTTCGTTCGGGTAGCGGTTCTCGGGCACCGCCGATCCCCCACCGGCCCGCAGCGTCAGGACCGGGTTCCGCGACACCCCGTCCCGGTGGAGATGCCCCGTGCGCCGGGAATCCGTCACGAGGTCGAAGGACAATTTCGCCGGGAAGTACCGTTCGGTGAAATCCAGCGGTGGTTCCGAAAGGCTCCGTGCCAGTTCGGAAATCGAAGTGACCTCCGAGGCCGGATTCGTGTGGCGCGACTCGTCGGGCAGCGATGCCGCGGTGCCGGCCTCGTCGTAATGGAGCCACCGGTGGGCGGCACCCGGGTCGTACCCGGCGGGCGACACCTTCGGCGCGTCACCGAACAGGCCGGTTCGCCGCGACCTCCGGTGTGCCCGGCAGCGGAAAACTCTTGTCCTCCATGGGCGCTCCTGTGATGAACCCGAGGCCGGCCTGCAGGAAACCGACGGTTTGCGAGTTGTCGTCGAGGACCGCGCCGACAACGACCTCGTTCGTGCCGTCAGCGTCCGCACGTCCGGCGTCCCGGAGACGAACATCCCGTAGTCCCACGAAGACCCCCACCGGCATCCACCTCCTCCGCACCCGTTGTGTCCCGGTGTATTGAATCCGGTCTGCCGAAATCACGGAACCGAAGCGACGAGGCGGTGGCCCGTCGGGCGCGCTAGTCGTTGACGACCTGGGTCCGGCCGTCGATGAAGGTGATGTGCCCCATCTCGAAATCGCTCTGCACGCCACCCTCGATGGGATGCTCGTCGCTGATGGGGAACCCGAGATCGCCGCCGGCGCCGCCGACCGCCTCCCACGCGACCTGGATCTCGCCGCCGACGACGTAGGCGCCGGTGTCCGGGCTCCACGCGATGACACCGCCCTGGAACTCGCCGACGCTGCCGTCGCCGACGCTCTCCTGACTGCCGGTCGGCGGACCGAGCGGTCCGGACGCTCCCCCGGTCTCGTTGTACTTGTCGAGGACCGCCCCGCTGATCTCGTATTCCTGGCCGTCGGGGCCGGGCACCACCGTGGTCGCATCGCCCGCGATCTCGTTCCCGGCGCTCTCGGCGGCACTCTCGGCGCTCTCGGCGGCCCCCTCGGCCCCGGATCGGGCGTTCTCCGCCGCGGACTCGGCGGCGGACTGCGCGGCCTCGGCGGCACTGGTCTCGCTGTTGTAGACCGTTTCGGAGGTGGTGTCGTTCTCGTCGCCGCAGCCCGCAACCACGAGTCCGACGGTGGCGAACGCGGCGGCTGCGGTGGCGACCCGGCGTGGTATTCGCTGCATGATTGTCTCCTCGCTGATGAAGTACGCGGTCGGGGACCACGCGTGCGTCCCTTCGCACGGTGCCACCCGGTCGCATGCCTCGCCGCGGTTCCCGGCAGATTCGTCCGAATCGTTGCGGTTCCCCGCCGTCGGCCGCGGTTCCACCGACAGGCGGCCACATGCGGGACTATCATGCGACGGACGGAAAGGTCGCACATGCGCGCATTCCATCGCTTCGCCCTCGGTGCCGTGCTCGCTCTCGCCGCATCGACGGCCGCGTGCGTCTCGGTGGACACGAGTGATCGGGACAGGCCCCCATCACCGCCCGCGACCGCCGACCTCGCGCCCGACCAGGTTGCCGGAGTTCCCATTCCGGACGGGCAGATCGACGATGCGGTAGCGCGACTGGACGATCTCGCGCAGAAACTCCTCGACCGTACCGGCATCCCGGGTATGGCGGTCGCGGTGGTGCACGGCGGGGAAACCGTGTACGCGAAGGGCTTCGGGGTCCGCGCGGCCGGTTCCGACGAGCCGGTCGACGCGGACACCGTGTTCCAGCTCGCGTCGATGTCGAAACCTGTCGGTGCGACCGTCGTCGCCCAGCAGGTCGGCGAGGGGAGCATCGGCTGGGACACTCCGGTGATCGAGCACCTGCCCACGTTCGCGCTCGCCGACCCCTATGTCACCGAGCACGCCACCGTCGGCGACCTGTACGCGCATCGGTCCGGACTGCCCGACCACGCCGGCGACGACCTCGAGGATCTCGGCTACGACCGCGCACAGGTCATCGAACGACTGCGGTTCCTTCCCCTGTCACCGTTCCGGATCACCTACGACTACACGAATTTCGGTGTGACGGCTGCAGCGCAGTCGGTCGCGGACGCGGCCGGTGAGGACTGGGCGGACCTGTCCCGGCGCGTGCTCTACGAACCTCTCGGAATGAACTCGACCAGTTCACGATTCGAGGACTTCGCCGCGCGGGACAACCGGGCACCGGGACACATGCTGGTGGACGGGCAGTACGTCGCACGGGAGGTCCGCGATCCGGACGCGCAGTCACCGGCCGGCGGGATCTCCTCGTCGGCGAACGACGTGGCGAAATGGCTCACCATGCTGCTCGCCGACGGGCAGTTCGACGGCCGCACCGTCGTCGACGCCGCGGCGCTGCAGCCGGCGTTGTCCCCACAGGTGGTGTCGCGCGCTCCGCAGACCCCGGACAGCCGGGGCGGTTTCTACGGCTACGGGTTCAACGTCGGAACACTCGCGTCGGGCCGCACCTCGGTCGGCCACGCCGGGGCATTCGCACTCGGCGCGGCCACCGCGTTCACCGCGGTGCCGTCCGCCGACGTCGCGATCGTCACCCTCACCAATGCCGCGCCGATCGGGGTGCCCGACACGCTCAATGCCGAGTTCGTCGACCTGGTGCAGTTCGGGGAGATCCGCGAGGACTGGGCCGGGCTGTACGAGCAGGCCTACTCGACCTATTCCGACCCGAAGGGTTCACTGGTCGACCGGGCGCCTCCCGCCGATCCGGCACCGGCGAAGCCGCTCGGCGACTACACCGGCACCTACGACAATGCGTACTTCGGACCGGCACGCATCGACGAACGGGAGGGCGGACTGACCCTCTCGATCGGGCCGATGGCGCAGACCTACCCGCTGAGCCACTGGGACGGCGACGTGTTCACGTTCGAACTCACCGGGGAGAACGCCCCGGACGGCACGATCTCGACAGCCACGTTCACCCCCGAGGCGGTCACGTTCGAGTACTGGAACGCCGACGGTCTCGGGACCTTCACCCGACAAGGACCATCATGACCACACCCGAGACAGACGTCACCGCGTCCGCAGTCGCGGTGGTACGCAACTTCCTCGACGCCCTGACCACATCCGACATCGCCGCCGCCGTCGCCCTGCTCGATCCCGACATCGCCTGGTACAACACGGGACTGCCGACGGTGCGCGGTCTCCCGCGGGTGCGTCGCGTGCTCGAGGGAATGGCACGTCCTTCGGTGGGGCTCGAGGTGGTCATGCACCACATCGCCGACGACGGGCACGGTGCGGTGCTGACCGAACGCACCGACGTGCTCCGGGTGGGCCGGGTCTCGTCCCGGTTCTGGGTGTGCGGCACGTTCGAGGTGCACGACGGCCGGATCCGGGTGTGGCGCGACCACTACGACATGACCACGTTCCTGGGAGCTACCGTGACCGGAGTCGCACGGGCGTTTCTGCGCCGGTCGTAGAATTCTCACGCCGCCGAACCGTTCGGCGGCGTGAACAGGAGCAGCACGATGAGCGACGCCGAGCACACCCCCGGTTTCGAGGCCGGACTCGAGATCCGCCGGGAGGTGATGGGCGACGACTTCGTCGAGCGTGCCTTCGACCGGGCCCGAGGCACCGACTCGGAAGCCTTGCAGGAGTTCGTGACCGAGCACGCGTGGGGCGCGGTGTGGTCCCGTCCCGGGCTCGACCGCCGCAGCCGCAGCCTGCTCAACATCGGCATGCTCATCGCCCTCCGCGCCGAGAACGAGCTGCGCGGCCACATCCGCGGGGCTCTCCGGAACGGTCTGACGCGCACCGAGATCACCGAAGCGGTCATCCATTCGGCCGCCTACTGCGGCTCCCCCGCCGCGCTCGCGGCGATGCGCGTCACCCAGGAGGTCCTGGAGGCCGAACTCGGCCCGGCCTGAACCACCCGCAGGGTGATGGGACCATTCGTCCGGTCAGCCCGGACGAATGGTCCCATCACCCAACCGGTTCAGGCGCCGGGGGCGAATTCCTCGAGCATCTCGGTGACGAGCGCGGCGATCGGCGACCGCTCGCTGCGGGTGAGGGTCACGTGCGCGAACAGCGGGTGTCCCTTGAGCTTCTCGATGACCGCGGCGACACCGTCGTGACGGCCCACCCGCAGGTTGTCACGCTGCGCGACATCATGGGTGAGCACCACCCGCGAACCGGATCCCAGCCGCGAGAGCACGGTGAGCAGCACGTTGCGTTCGAGGGACTGCGCCTCGTCGACGATCACGAACGAGTCGTGCAGCGATCTGCCGCGAATATGCGTGAGCGGCAGCACTTCCAGCATGCCGCGGCTGATCACCTCGTCCATCACCGCGGGACTGGCGAGGCCGTCGAGGGTGTCGAACACCGCCTGTGCCCACGGCCCCATCTTCTCGCTCTCGCTGCCCGGCAGGTAGCCGAGTTCCTGACCGCCGACCGCATACAGCGGGCGGAACACCACGACCTTGCGCTGGGTGCGACGCTCGAGCACCGCTTCCAGACCGGCGGTCAGCGCGAGCGCCGACTTGCCCGTGCCCGCCTTGCCCCCGAGCGAGACGATGCCGACCGAATCGTCGAGCAGCAGGTCCAGTGCGACCCGCTGCTCCGCGGAGCGGCCGTGCAGTCCGAACGCCTCCCGGTCGCCGCGCACCAGTTGCACCCGCTTGTCCGGGGTGACCCGCCCCAGCGCGCTGGACGCCCCACCGAGCAGTCGAATGCCGGTGTGGCACGGAAGATCCCGCGCCTCGTCCAGATCGACGACGCCCTCCGAGAACAGATCGTCGATCACGGAGCGGTCGACGTCGAGCTCGGTCATGCCCGTCCAGCCGGAGATCACCACGTCCTGGGCGTGGTACTCGTCGGCGGGCAGACCCGCGGCACCCGCCTTGACCCGCAGCGGAATGTCCTTGCTGACCAGCACCACGTCCTGCCCGTCGGCCGCGAGATTGAGCGCGCACGCCAGGATCCGCGAATCGTTGTCGCCGGTGCGGAACCCGTCGGGCAGCACCGACGGATCGGTGTGGTTCAACTCCACGTGCAGGGTGCCCCCGGCGTCACCGATGGGGATCGGCCGGTCGAGACGACCGTGCTGCAGCCGCAGGTCGTCGAGCAGACGAAGGGCTTCGCGCGCGAACCAGCCGAGTTCGTGATGATGCCGCTTGCCTTCGAGTTCGCCGATCACCACGAGCGGCAGCACCACCCGGTGTTCCGCGAAGCGGGTCACCGCCCACGGATCGGAGAGCAACACCGAGGTGTCCAGAACGTACGTGCGGAGGGCGGACTGCTGCGCCGCGGACTTCGTGGAGCGACGTCCGGTGCGAGCGGGGACGGAGCGTGTTGCGGTCACGTGAGGCTCCTAGTCCTGCGCGGCACCACGCAGGAGTCTTTCTCGGTGGGCCGGTCGTCCCGGGTGTCCGTGCAGGACACGAGGGCCGGGTGCCGGCCCCTCGCACTGAATTCCTCAGCCACGACCAGGACCTCCCGTGTAGCCGGCACCTGTGCCGACCACACCGTCACGCTAACGCCGACACGCCCCGGACGCTCGCAGAGCGTGGGGCGTGTCGGTGAAGAATGCGTTAACGCACGCGGGCGACTAGATGAGGGGCCAGTCCTCCAGGCCCTGGTACAGCGGGACGTCCTGGGCCAGCTTGCTCACCCGGGCGCGCAGCGCGTCGACGTCGCCGCCACCGATGAGGGTCTGCGCGATGATCTCCGCGACCTCGGTGAACTGCTCGTCCCCGAAACCGCGGGTCGCGAGCGCCGGAGTACCGATGCGCAGGCCGGAGGTGACCATCGGCGGGCGCGGATCGAACGGCACGGCGTTGCGGTTGACGGTGATGCCGACCTCGTGCAGCGCGTCCTCGCCCTGCTGTCCGTCGAGCTGCGAGTTGCGCAGGTCCACGAGCACCAAGTGCACGTCGGTGCCGCCGGTGAGCACCGAGATGCCCTTGTCCGCGACGTCCGCCTGCGAGAGACGCTCGGCGAGGATCCGGGCACCCGACAGGGTGCGCTGCTGGCGGTCCTTGAACTCCTCACCGGCGGCGATCTTCAGGGCCACGGCCTTCGCGGCGATCGCGTGCATGAGCGGTCCGCCCTGCTGGCCGGGGAACACCGCCGAGTTCAGCTTCTTCGCCCACTCCTGCTTGGCCAGGATCAGACCCGAGCGGGGTCCGCCGAGGGTCTTGTGCACGGTGGTGGACACGACGTCGGCGTAGGGCACCGGCGACGGGTGCAGGCCCGCGGCGACCAGGCCCGCGAAGTGCGCCATGTCGACCCAGAGGTACGCGCCGACCTCGTCCGCGATCGAGCGGAACGCGGCGAAATCCTCGTGACGCGGGTACGCCGACCAGCCGGCGACGATGACCTTCGGCTTCTCCCGCAGCGCGATGTCGCGGACCTCGTCCATGTCGATGCGGTGGTCTTCCTTGCTGACCCCGTAGGACGCGACGTCGTACAGCTTGCCGGAGAAGTTCAGCTTCATGCCGTGCGTGAGGTGACCGCCGTGCGCGAGATCGAGGCCGAGCAGCTTCTCGCCCGGGGTCATCAGCGCCATGAGCACCGCGGCGTTGGCCTGCGCGCCCGAGTGCGGCTGCACGTTTGCGAATTCCGCGCCGAACAGTTCCTTGGCGCGGGTGCGCGCCAGGTCCTCGATGACGTCGACGTTCTCGCAGCCGCCGTAGTAGCGGCGACCCGGGTAGCCCTCGGCGTACTTGTTGGTCAGCACGCTGCCCTGCGCCTGCAGCACGGCGCGCGGCACGAAGTTCTCCGACGCGATCATCTCGAGGGTGTCGCGCTGACGGGACAGCTCACCGGCCATCGCCTGCGCGACTTCCGGGTCGAGATCGGCGAGCGCGGCGGTGTTGACGTCGGTGCCAGGCACGGGGGTCATCGAGGATTCTCCAAGCTGGGGGCGGCAGGATACGACCTCCAGTCTACGAAGCGCATCCCGATTCCAGGAACCCGGGACCCCGCCGTGACGGGGGTCACCTCAGGGAACTCGGCACCAGCGGTTCGTCGAGCAGCCGGCCGAACCGTTCGGTGCGCTCGGCACCGGCGGGGACCTGCGCGAGCCATCCGCCGAGCAGCCGGTATCCCTCCACGTAGGTGCTGATGTAGGCGCGCCACAGCGGCGACGACAGGAAACGCAGCGACTGCCGGGCCCGTTCCGGGCTCGCCAGCGACCAGCGCTGCAGGAACGCGGCGACGTCGTCGTGGCTGCGTCCGCGGTCGTGCAGCAGCAGCGCGGCGTCCTGACGAACCGACAGCAGGCCCGCCGACGCGTCGTGCAACTGCTCGGCCAGCTCACCGTCGAAACGCAGGCCGAGGTCGGCGTAGATCTCCTGTGCCCAGCGTCCCCAGCCGGGACCGACGATCGCCTCGAGCGCGAGGTCGGCCAGGCCCTCCGCCATGAGGCACTGCGGGGTGTTCACCAGGAACAGCGTCTGCTCCTCCTGCCCGCCCGCGACCAGCCCTGCTTCCTTGCGGCAGTGCTCGGTGTGGTGTCCCGGGTACGCCTCGTGTGCGATCAGGCGCGGCAGGTGCGACATGTGCTGTTCGAGATCGGAGTTGATGGCGACGCGGGAGCGGTAGTCGCCCAGGTAGTAGTTGAATCCGGACCACGGCTTGTCGCCGACCACTTCGTAGTCGATCCGCTCGGTCTCGGGCAGCGGGTACACCGCGCGCACCTTGTCGCGGAGTGCACTCGAGAAGGCCTCGACGCACCCGGCGAGCCGGTCGGCGGGCACGATCTCGCTCTTGCGGTGGGCCTGCAGCCGGTCGGCGAGCGGCCCCGATCCGGGGAGCAGTGCGTCCAGGCGACGGTGTGCGTCGCGGTAGTCGTCCTCGTTGCCGGGAGCGATGCGCACGTCGAAGTACGCTTCGACCTCGTCGATGAATCCGATGTCCTCACCTGCGAATTTGCGCGCCGAGCAGTCCATGGCGCGCAGGTGCACGTCGAGGAACCGGGTGCGCTCGCCGGACAGCCCGGCGCCCGCCAGCTCCCCGCGGAGCCGGTTCGCGGTGTGGGATAGATCACGAGGGTCCGGTGTCGGCGCGTTCTCGACCCGGCGACGCAGCTCCGCGTCGCCGGTGTAGGCGTCGACGAAGCCCTCCTCCAGCCGGTCGAAAGCGAGCCCGAGCAGCAGATATTCACGCACGAAACCGTCCGATCCCATGTCTCGGAACATTAGTCGCTCACGCTGCGACGCGGCGTGAGCGGACACTCCGATCCGGGACCCGGGCGGACGCGCCCCTGTGGCAGCGCGCACAATTCGGTGCATGGACTTCCTTCGTCGCAAGCCGCTCCCGGGCTGTGCCGCCGGTTCGCTCGCCGCGGAAGGGTCGTGCCGATGGCACGTCTGAGCGAGCCGAGCCCGTACGTCGAGTTCGACCGCAAGCAGTGGCGGACGCTGCGCAAGTCGACGCCGCTGGTGCTCACGGAGGACGAACTGATCGGCCTGCGCGGCCTCGGCGAGCAGATCGATCTCGCGGAGGTCGCCGAGGTGTATCTGCCGCTGTCGCGGTTGATCCACCTCCAGGTCGCGGCCCGGCAGCGGTTGTTCGCCGCGACCGCGACGTTCCTCGGGGAGAAGCACCCCGACCATCAGGTGCCGTTCGTGATCGGGGTCGCCGGATCGGTCGCCGTCGGCAAGTCCACCACCGCCCGCGTGCTGCAGGCGCTGCTGGCACGGTGGGAGCATCATCCACGGGTCGACCTGGTCACCACCGACGGGTTCCTGTATCCGACGAAGGAACTGATGCGTCGGAACATCATGCACCGCAAGGGTTTCCCGGAGAGCTACGACCGCAGGAAGCTGCTGCGCTTCGTGACCGAGGTCAAGTCGGGAGCCGCGGAGGTCGCGGCGCCGGTGTACTCGCACATCTCGTACGACGTGATTCCCGGGCAGTACCACGTGATCCGGCAGCCGGACATCCTGATCATCGAGGGTCTCAACGTCCTGCAGACCGGTCCGCGGCTGATGGTCTCGGACCTGTTCGACTTCTCGATCTATGTCGATGCCCGGATCGAGGACATCGAGAAGTGGTATGTGGACCGGTTTCTCGCGCTGCGCAACACGTCGTTCGCGAATCCGGACGCGCACTTCCACCACTACGCGAACCTGTCCGATCGCGATGCGGTGAACGCGGCCAAGGAGATCTGGCACTCGATCAACCTGCCGAATCTGGTCGAGAACATCCTGCCGACCCGTCCGCGCGCCACGCTGGTGCTGCGCAAGGACGCCGATCACGCGATCAACCGGCTGCGCCTGCGCAAGCTCTGACCCCCGGCCCTCGTGCGCGTTTCCGGTAGCGGCTGCTACCGGAAACGCGCACGGGCACGGGTGCGGCTACGCCCCGAAGCGACGGTGACGCGCGGCGAAATCGCGGAGCGCGCGCAGGAAGTCGACGCGGCGGAACTCCGGCCAGTACGCCTCGGTGAACCAGATCTCCGAATAGGCGCTCTGCCACAGCAGGAATCCGGACAGCCGCTGCTCCCCCGAGGTTCGGATGACGAGATCGGGGTCGGGCTGACCGGAAGTGTAGAGATGCCCGTCGACGGCATCGACGGTGACGGCGTCGATCAGGTCCTCGCCGGACAGTCCGGCGACCTGCCGCTCACGCAGCAGCGACTGGACCGCGTCGACGATCTCCTGCCGCCCGCCGTAGCCGACAGCGACGTTGACGTGGGTGCCGGTGCGCCCGGCAGTGCGGCACGCGGCCTCGCTGAGCCGGCGTGCCTGTTCGTCGGGCAGCAGTTCCAGCGTGCCGACGATCTTGACGCTCCAGTTCTGCTCGGGTCCGGAGATCTCCTCGACGACGTCGGTGATGATCTCGAGCAGGACTTCGAGTTCCTCGGGTTCGCGGCGCAGGTTCTCGGTGGACAGCAGGTAGATCGTCGCGGTTTCGATACCCGCCGCGTCGCACCAGTGGAGCAGTTCGGCGATCTTTCGGGCCCCGGCGCGGTGACCGTGGCTGACGTCGGTGAAGCCGTTCTCCCGGGCCCAGCGGCGGTTGCCGTCGCACATGACGGCGACGTGCCGCGGGTGCTGTGCACCGTCGAGTTGGCGCAGTAGACGCCGTTCGTAGAGTTCGTACAACACCCCGCGCACATTCACCCCGAAATCACCACGGGAGTCACACTACGCGCCCCCCGACGCTCCGGTCGCGACGGTGGTCACACCCACACCCGTCGCGGGAGGCACAGGGGTAACGTGACGCCCGAGCCGAAACCTACGGTTGCGTAGGTTACCGAATGGTACGAAGGGGGTCCGGTTCATGGCGGTATTCGGGATCGACGAACTGCCGGTCAAACCGCGCATGCGCGGATGGATCCACCTGTGGGCGTTCGCGGTGTCGGTGGTCGCCGGCATCGTGCTGGTCACCCTCGCCGCAACGGTCGCCGAACCGCCGGCGGGCATCGCCACCGCGATCTACAGCCTGACGGTGTGCGGGGTGTTCGGGGTCAGCGCGCTCTATCACCGGGTGCACTGGCACGATCCCCGGGCGCGCATGTGGATGAAGCGCGCCGACCACTCGATGATCTTCCTGTTCATCGCCGGCAGTTACACACCGTTCGCGACCCTCGCCCTCCCACCGGACACCGGCCGCACGCTCCTGATCGTCGTGTGGTCGGGCGCCCTGGCCGGTGTGGCACTGAAGATGTTGTGGCCGACCGCACCTCGCTGGGTCGGCGTGCCCCTGTATCTGCTGCTCGGCTGGGCGATCGTCCCGGTCGCGGGCACGGTCGTCGACGAGGCCGGGCTCGTCCCGATGCTGCTCCTGCTGATCGGCGGCATCCTCTACAGCGTCGGCGCGGTGCTGTACGCGACGAAATGGCCGAACCCGTGGCCGCACACGTTCGGTCACCACGAGTTCTTCCACGCCGCGACCGTGCTCGCCGCGCTGTGCCACGCCGTCGCGGTGTGGCTTGTCGTCTTCGCCTGATTCGCCCGACAGGCCGGGTTGCCGGATCGCCCGCGAACAGACACATTTCGGTAACGTCGCGGGCAATGTCCATCTCGCTTCTTGCCTTCGAACTGACCGAGACGAATCGCGAGTGGCTGATCCACAAGCCGCTCGCGATCGCGAGTTACATCGCCGTGGCGATCGTGCTCAGATTCGCGCTGCACAAGCTGATCGACCGCGCGACACTGCCCCGCGATCCCGGCCGGCCGCCCAGACGGTCGATCCTGCGTCCCCTGCAGGACCGCACCGGCAGGATCAACGGCGACCCGGCCGCGCGCGAACGTCGCGCCCAGCGAGCCCGGACGATCGGCTCGGTTCTCAAATCGGGTGTCTCGATCGTCGTGCTGATCTGGGTGGTCCTGCAGACCCTCGACCGGCTCGGCTTCAACGTCGCCCCGTTCATCGCCTCGGCCGGTATCGCCGGTGTCGCCCTCGGTTTCGGCGCACAGAACCTGGTCCGCGACTTCATCTCCGGCATGTTCATGCTGCTCGAGGACCAGTACGGCGTGGGCGACGTGGTCGACGTCGGCGACGCGGTCGGCACCGTCGAATCGGTCGGGCTGCGGGTGACCACGATCCGCGACATCGACGGCACTCTCTGGTACTGCCGCAACGGTGAGATCCTGCGCGTCGGCAACATGAGCCAGGGCCACGCCGTGGCCGTGGTCGACGTTCCGATCGCTCCGACGACGAACGTCGACCGGGCGTGCCGGGTGGCGCTGCGCGCGGTGCTCGACCGGGTGGAAGCCGACGACATCGCGCCGGATGTGCTCGACGAGCCGGAGTTGCTCGGCGTCAACTCCGTCACCGCCGGCTCCGTGACGCTGCGCCTGACCGTGCGCGTGCGGGCCGGCAAACAGTGGGGTGTGCGCCGCACCCTCACCCGCGCGGTACTCGAGGCGTTCGAATCCGACGGCATCGAGTCGCCCTCCCTGGTGGCAGCTCCCGCCCACTCGTCCTGAAGCACTGACACACTCACCCCGGCCGGCGGGATGCGCCGGCCGGGGTGAGTCGGTGTCGGGGCCCTTCGGATCAGGCGTCGATCTCCTTCACGGATTCCTTCCGGCCCCGCACGGCGTCGATCGCCGCGACGCACAGCAACGACACCAGACCCCAGATCGCGAGGGTGAGCAGGTGGCTGCCGACCGTGTCGCCGCCGAAGTACAGGATCGACCGGACGGACTCGACCGCCGCCGGCATCGGGAGCACGCCGTGCAGGAACCGGAAGATCTCCGGCGTCATGTACATCGACATCGCGCCGTTCGACGCCGGGACACCGAGGAACATCAGGATGCCCACGGCGGGAAGCACCGCGAGCAGCCCGAACAGCCGCGCCGGGACCGCGGTGAACATCGCGGTCGCGAAGATCGCGACCACTCCCGTGCCGAACAGCGGCAGGAAGTGCCCGTCGACGGCACCGACGATCGGATCGGCGATCAGCCAGATCACGGCGGACATGAAGACCGACCAACCGGCGGCGATGGGCACCAACCGGCGCAGGCGCATCGCGGCGGGCTGGGCGCTGCCGGCCACGACGACGAGCATGAATCCGGACATGATCCAGCCCATCGCGACGTAGAGCGTCACCGTGCCCATCGAGTCGGAACCCGGCAGCGGCGTGATGTTCTCGGTGGTGAGCGGCATCTGCGAGCCGGCCGCGACCTGCCCGAACACCGTCGACACCACCTGCTGCTGGCTCATGCCGGCCGCCTCGCTGGTGATCAGGGTCGCGGTCGGTGACGTCGCGGAGGGCAGGACGTACGCGGCGACGACCGTGCGGTCCTCGACGTCGGCACGTGCGTCGTCGATCGAGTCGGACGCGCGCAGGTCGAACAGCCCGCTCATGTTCTGCTCGAGACCGGCGACAACCTGTTCGGCCTGTTCGGTCGTCGCGGCGACCACGGTGACGGGCATGTCCCGCGGGGCGGGCTGGTACATCGCGCCGAGCATGACCGACAGCATCATCACGACCATGCCCAGCGGGAAGAACGCGAGGGTGATGTAGCGGACGCGGTTGCTCGTGGGACGCGGACCCGCAGTCAGCGACGGCAGTGTCACCTCGGGATCACCGGCGTCGGGGTTGCGGCGACGCTTGAGGGCGTCGACGCCCACGGTTGCGGCGAGGGCGAGCACGGCCCCGATGGCGAGGACCACGAGGTGCCCGCCGAGACCGTTGCCGTCGAAGTACAGCACCGAGCGCAACGATTCACCCGCGGCCGCTGTCGGCAGGAAGCCGTGCAGCGTCGCGTACAACGACGGGAGGGCGTGCACCGACATACCCATGTTGGATGCCGGTACGCCGAGCACCATCAGGAAGAGCATGCCCACCAGGACGGCCATCGGTCCCAGGATCCGGGTGAGGAACAACTGCACCGATCCGACCGCGAACACCGAGAGCCAGCAGATGCCCAGCACGGTCGCGGTGTTGCCCTCGATCGCACCGAGAACCGGGCCCGCGACGAACCACACGAGTGCGGCGATCAGGGCCGACCAGCCCGCCAGCAACGGGACGACGCGGCGGATCCGCAACAGTTCCGGAGAGTTCGACAGCATGATGCTCAGGGGCATGTATCCCGCGAGCATCAAGGCGGTGGCCATGAACATCGCCGCCAGTCCGGCCGTGTCGTGCTCCGGGAGCGGGGCGAGGTCCTCGACGACGAGGTCGAGTCCCTGTCCGATCACCTGCGGGGCGAGCAGGCCGTTGACCATGGACGCCTGCGACGCCCCCGCAGCACCCGCGGTGTACACCGTGGCCTTGCCGTTGTCCGAGAACGAGACCGCGCCCGCGACCTCGCGTGCCAGCACGAGGTCGCGCACCTCGGCGTCGGTCGCGACGACCCGGACGTCCACGGCATCGGGATCCGCGTCCTCGAGCGCCCGGGCGAACCCACCCGCCTGCTGTACCTGCCCGGCGACCGCGATCGGCATGTTGTTGGGAGCCGGCGAGTGCATCGCAGCCAGGTACCCGGTGATCATCATCGAGACCATCACGAAGGGCAGCAGGATCATCGCCACGTAGCGGCCGATGTGTTCCTTGCGCGCGCGGTCGAGGTCGGCCTCGGTGGGTTCACCTCCCGGCGGGCTGTTCTTCTCGGACGCGATGGTGTCTGTCACTTCGGAACTCCTCGATAGCCCTCGGGCGGCGGACCGGCTGCTCCCCCGTGCCGGTGCCGTAGGGGAAATACGCTAACTGACTTAAAAAGTTACGCCGGGTGTCTTAAACTGATCAAGCCGAGTCGTGGTGACCTTCGTCCCACCCGGCCACGGGGCACACTGGTGACCCGAGCGAGAGAAAGGCGGCGGGAACCACCGTGGGCACTTACGGCGACCAAGCACGACGAGCACTGCTCGATTCCGCAGAAGAACTGTTCGCCACCTTCGGGGTCGACGCGGTGTCGAACCGGCGCATCGCCGAGCACGCGGGTAACTCGAACCACTCCGCGGTGAACTACCACTTCGGGAGCCGGGACGAACTCGTGCGCGCCACTCTGCTGCGGTATTCCGAGGACGCCCGGGCTCGGCGCAGAGAACTCGTCGGCATGCTCGGACCCGAGCCGGGACTACGGGACCTGTTGAGCTGCTTGGTCCTTCCTTTCACCGACCAGCTCGCCTCACTGGCCGTTCCCAGTTGGCGGGCACGGTTCCTCCAGCAGATGAGAACGGTGCCGTCGATGGTCGCGACCGTCGCCGCGAACACCATCACGAACCCCGACATCGACGACCTCACCCAGCGGGTCCGGGCACACGTGTCCGAACTCCCCGACACGGTGTACACCGGGCGGTCGTGGCTGCTGGGACGGTTGGTCGTCGACGCGTGTGCCGACTACGAGGAACGCGTCGAGCGGGAGCACGTCGACCCCAACTGGACCGGCTTCGCCAACTTCCTCATCGACGCGTGTGCGGGCATGCTCGAAGCCCCGGTCACCAGCGCGGGCGACTTCCTCAGCGCTCGCGGCGCGTCTGCGTGGGCCTGAGCGGTCAGGACGCGGTCAGCGCCTCGACGAGATTGTCCGCCGAGGTCACCGGCAGGTCGCACACGAAACCGCGGCACACGTAGGCGGCCGGCGACCCGGCCACCAGATCCCGACCGGCGAACAGTGGCGATGACCCGGGCGCCCCGCCCACCACGAGCGACCCGCCCGGAGCCTTCCGCCGCGCGACCCCGAGCAGCTCTCCCCCGCCCACGACGGCAACCTGGATCGGCCCGCTCACGGCGGCCTCGGCGACCGTCAGCCAGTGCCCGGCCGACCTGGGTGCGCGTTCGAGCAGGACGGCCGCGGTGCCGAGCGCGGCGTCGGCGGCATCCCGGTAACGGCCGCCGTCCTCGACGACAGCGGACAACGTCAGCAGCGCTTCGGTGACGAGCGCGGCTCCGGACGGGGTGGCGCCGTCGATCGGGTCGCGCGGCCGGGCGACGAGTGTCTCCGCGTCGTCGGCGGTGTCGAACCAGCTGCCCGTGCGTTGCGGGTCGGCGAACCGGTCGAGCGCGGTGTCGGCGAGTTCGCGGGCCGGACCGATCCACGACGCGTCGCCGGTCGCCTGATACAGCGCGAGCAGTGCGGTGACGAGCGCGCCGTGGTCCTCGAGCACGCCGGCCGGAAGGCCGACGACACCGCCGAGCGACGCGCGGCGCAGCCGGCCGTCGACGAGGTGCAGGTCCAGGAGGCGGCGCGCGCAGGTCGCCGCGGCCTCGATCCAGTCCGCGCGCCCGAACGCGGCACCGGCCTCCGCGAGGGCGGTGACCGCGAACGCGTTCCAGGCCGTGACGACCTTGTCGTCGCGCCCCGGTTGGGGACGGGACCGCCGGGCCTCGAACAGGCGGGCACGGACGTGCTCGGCACGTTCCGCGTCGTCCGGGTCGGACGGCAGTTGCAGCACCGACGCGCCGTCCTCGAACGTCCCGGTGTCGGTGACCTCGAAGAGCTGCGCGGCCCACGCGCCGTCGGCCGGGCCGAGAACCTCGATCAGCTGCGCCGGCGTCCACACGTAGGTCAGCCCCTCGACGCCGGCGGTGTCGGCGTCCAGAGCGGAGGCGAAGCAGCCCTCGGCGGTGCTCAGATCCCGCAGCAGGAACCCGACGGTGTCCTCGGCGATCCGCCGCGTCGCGTCCGACCCGGTGATGCGCGCGAGGTGGGCGTACACCCGGAGCAGCAGCGCGTTGTCATAGAGCATCTTCTCGAAGTGCGGCACCACCCAGGCGGCGTCGACGCTGTAGCGAGCGAATCCACCGGCGAGCCGATCGTGGATACCGCCGCGCGCCATCGCGTCGGCGGTGCGTTCGACGACGGCGAGGGTAACCGCGGAGCCGCTGCGTTCGTGGCTGCGGAGCAGGCCCTCGAGCAGCGCGGACGGCGGGAACTTGGGGGCCCCGCCGAATCCTCCGTGCGTCCGGTCCTCGTCCGCCGCGACGGCAGCAGCGGCGACGTCGAGCAGTGCCGCGTCAACCGCACGGGCCCCGGCCGGCAGCCCGGCGCTGCTGCGCTGCAGTTCGTCGACGACCGCCCCGGCGGCGCGGGCCACGTCGTCGCGCCGGGTCCGCCACGTGTGGGTGATGGCGTGCAGCAGTTCGGTGAACGACGGCACGCCACTGCGTGCGACCTTCGGGTAGTAGGTGCCGCAGTAGAAGGGGGCACCGTCGGCGGTGAGGAAGCACGTCATCGGCCAGCCGCCGTGCCCGGTGGTGGCCACGGTGGCGTTCATGTAGACCGCGTCGAGGTCGGGGCGTTCCTCGCGATCGACCTTGATGCACACGAAATTCTCGTTCATGACGGCCGCGGTCGCGTCGTCCTCGAACGACTCGTGCGCCATCACGTGACACCAGTGGCAGGCCGCGTACCCGATGGACAGCAGGATCGGCACGTCCCGCTCCCGCGCCTCGGCGAGCGCCTCGTCGTTCCATTCCCGCCAGTGCACGGGATTGCCGGCGTGCTGCTGCAGGTACGGCGAGGTGCTGTGGCGGAGACGGTTCGCGGCCATGGTTCGAGCCTGCCACGCCGCGCGCCGTCGGGTCGTCAGACGGGAAACCGTCCGTGCCGGACCTCTAGTTCTCGGACCTCCTGACCTCGGTACCGCCGGCCTCCGCACCCTCGGTCCCGGTGCCGGAGGCACCCTGGGCTTCGGCACCGGAGGCACCCTGGGCTTCGATGCCGGAGGCACCCTGGGCTTCGGCACCGGAGGCGGGGGCGGCTGCACCCCGTTCGGTGCCCTCGTCCGCGGCCTGGTCGGCCTCGGGATGTTCGGGTTCGAACGTCTCCGGCAGCTTGCCGAGTCGCTTGTTCATGTTCCGGATCAGCAGCGCCGTCGCGACGAGCAGGATGACGATCAGCGCCAGCCCGACCGGCGACGCCTTGCCGAACTCGGGGCCTGCGGGGTCCTGTGCGAGAACGTCCGCCGCCAGCATGCCAACCGTCATCGCACTCGTCCGTTCTCGATGCCCGCGAACAGATCCGACTCGGGGATCACGGTGTGCACGCGGGTCTTGGCCAACTCGAATTCTTCGGTCGGCCACACCTTCTGCTGAATGTCCAGGGGAATCGCGAAGAACGACCCGTTGGGGTCGATCTGCGTCGCGTGCGCGCGGAGCGCGTCGTCACGTTGCGGGAAGTAGTCGCCGCAGGTGATCTGGGTGGTCACGCGCGCCATGATGTCGCCCTGCTCGGTGCGCCACCGGCTGAGCCACTCCTCCATCGGGAAGCGCTCACCGCGCCGTTCGTACTCGTCGCGGAACAGTTCGATGCGCCGGCGGATGAAGCCGTGCGAGTAGTACAGCTTGCGGACCTTCCACGGCTCGCCGTCCTCCGGGAAGTAATCGGGGTCGGCGGCCGCGTCGTACGCCGCCATCGACACCTCGTGGCAGCGGATGTGGTCGGGGTGCGGGTAGCCGCCGTTCTCGTCGTAGGTGGTCATCACGTGCGGGCGGAACTCGCGGATGGCCTGGACGAGCTTGCGGGTGGATTCCTCGAGCGGAACGAGCGCGAAGCAGCCTTCGGGCAGCGGCGGCTTGGGGTCGCCCTCGGGCAGTCCGGAGTCGACGAACCCGAGCCAGCGCTGTTGCACACCGAGGATCCGGGCCGCTTCGGCCATTTCCTCGCGGCGCACCTCCTCCATGCGGTCGCGGATTCCGGGGACATCCATCGCCGGGTTGAGGATGTCGCCGCGTTCGCCACCGGTCAGGGTGACGACCAGGACCTCGTTCCCCTCGGCCGCATAGCGGGCCGTTGTGGCGGCACCCTTGCTCGACTCGTCATCGGGATGGGCATGCACGGCCATGAGCCGTAGTCCGCTCACGTGTTTCCTCCACCTCACCGTTGTGTGCTTCGTCCGGCCGCGCGCCCGGCACCGCAGGCGGGGCGCGTCGGTCCTTCCCCTATAGTTCCACCTGACAACTCCTCCGTCAGCCGTGGCCCCGGGCCCGCGCAGCGGGTACGAAAGCAAAAGTGATGAGCGACACCACCGTGAACGACAGGTACCCGGCCGACCGTTACCCGACGAGCGGCGGTTCGCCGCGCCGCACCCGGCGGTGGGTGCTCGCGGCGGTCAGCGTTGCTCTCGGGGCGATCCTGGCGTTCGTGCTGTTCCGGCAGTTCGGTTCGTCGGAGATCGAATCCGAGGTGATCACCTTCGAGGTCATGGACGATTCGACGCTCGATCTGCAGTTCACGGTGACCCGTCAGGATCCGTCGCGGGAAGCGGTGTGCGTGATCCGGGCGCGGTCGAAGGACGGTCAGGAGACGGGCCGTCGTGAGGTGCTGGTCCCGCCGTCCGACACCGGGACGGTCGTCCTGAAATCCACGGTCAAGACCTCGCAGCGTCCCGGCATGGGCGACATCTACGGCTGCAGCTTCGTCGTCCCCGAATATCTGCACCCGCGCTGACGCACGCAGCGGCTTTCCGTGCCCGGAGCTGCTTTGGTGCTAGAATGGGCGGATACACGGTTCCACCCTTTGGGGCCGTGTATTGCTGCATAGTAGGCAGTACGGCTCCGTTCACCACACCCAGTGGGGGTAACGATCAGGGGCCCATGCTGTCGTGGTCGCTGCATGTGCGCGGCCTCTCGACGGAGCCGGGGGCTCCAACCCGAAGGAAGTGATCGAGGATGACCGAGACCCAGGGCACCTGGCTGACACAGGAGTCGTACGACCGACTCAAGGCAGAACTCGACCAGCTCATCGCGAATCGTCCGGTTATCGCGGCCGAGATCAACGAGCGCCGCGAGGAGGGAGACCTCAAGGAGAACGGCGGATACCATGCCGCCCGTGAGGAGCAGGGCCAGCAGGAGGCCCGGATTCGCCAGCTCCAGGAGCTGCTCAGTGCCGCGAAGGTCGGTGTTGCGCCCACTCGTTCCGGTGTCGCGCTGCCCGGATCGGTCGTCACGGTGTACTACGACGGCGACGAGAGCGACAAGGAAACGTTCCTGATCGCGACCCGCGAAGAGGGCGCGCGCAGCAACGAGATCGAGATCTACTCGCCCAACTCCCCGCTCGGCGGTGCGCTGCTGGAGGCGAAGGTCGGCGAGACGCGCGAATACACCCTGCCCAACGGCGGCACCATGAAGGTGACCCTCGTCAGTGCAGAGCCGTACCACGGCTGATCCGGCGCTGCCGTACCACGGCTGATCCGGTACTGCCGATCGGAGACACAGCGATTACGAGGAAGGCCCCGACCGTTCGGTCGGGGCCTTCCTCGCGTCTTCTCTCAGAAGATCCTGCGGGCCTTCATGTCGGGGAAGACCGCGCCGACACGGACGACGTCGCCGGTGGTGGGAGCGTGCACCATCTGGCCACCGCCGATGTAGATGGCGACGTGTCCCGGTCCCCCCGCCTGCCAGTTGCCGAACAGCAGGTCACCCGGACGGGCCAGCTCCAGCGGAACCTCCGTGCCGATGTGCCACTGGGTTTCCGATGTGCGCGGCAGTGCGATGCCGGTCGCCGCGTACACCGCGTAGGACGTGAGACCGGAGCAGTCGAAGCCGCCGCCGGACGGGCCGTTGATGTTGCCACCGCCCCACACGTAGGGCAGACCGAGGAAGCGGAATGCGAGGTCGACGACCTTGTTGCCGGTCTCGGTGACGCCGGGCAGGCCGAGGCCGAGGAACGGCGACAGCAGCCGGGCGAAGGCCGCTTCGGTGGCCCGGATCTTCGCCACGTACGGCTTGGTCTGGTTCTCGTAGTCGGGCGAGCCCGACGGCATGCCGCCGGAGCGGCGGACCGCACCCACACCGGCGTTGTATGCGGCGATCGTCAGATCGAGGGTGTCGCCGTGGACCAGGCCGCGCTTCTTCCAGTCGTCGATGAGCTTGTAGTTGTCGCACAGCAGCGCACCGGAGGCCATCACCGGATCGGCGATGCCGAGGACGTCGGCGATCCCGTCGCCGTCGGCGTCCTTGCCGTATGCGTCCCATGTGCCGGGCATGAACTGGCCGGGACCTTTCGCGCCGGTCGACGACACGGGCGCGGTGGGCCCGTAGCGGAAGCCGTTCTCGGCGGAGTACAGGGCGGCGAGTACCGGCGCGGTGATCCCGTCGCACAGCGAACCCGCCTTCTTGAGCCACGGCGCGAAGACCGCGACGGCACCGATCGGGGCCAGGCTCGTTCCGGGCAGGATCGCCGGGATGGACGGCAGCGTGATGCCGCCGATGGTGACACCGGGCGGGGCCTGCGCGACCGGGCCGGTCGCGACCGCCGGAGGCGGCGTCACCGAGAACGGGTTGGGTCGTGGCGCCGGCGCGGCCGGAGCAAGTCCGGGCGGTGGTCCCCCGCCTTCGGGCGGTGCCACGAGGGCAGCGGCCGCTTCGGGCGGCAGGTGTGGTTCGATCGCCGATGCCACGGAGTTCGTGGCATCCGTGACCGCCTGCTGTGCTGCCGGCTGCACCGCCTCGGGAAGCGCTCCGATCATGTCCGACACCTGCTGGTCGACGCCGGGCGCGGACGCCTCGAACGATTCGATGACCTGTGTGACCTGCTCCTTGATCTCCGTCGGAATATCGACTCCCTGTACCAGTGCGCTTGCGGCCGTAGCCACCGCAACGATCACGGCCGACGCGTCGACTGACATACGCGAACTCCCCACCATCCATATCCCGGAACGACTTCACCGTACGTTGTGATGTCGATCACCGGTGCCGTTTCCCGACGTTCATATCACATATATGTAGGAACGTGTTTCAGTAAGTCGACTCATGTCCGCGATCCCTAACAATCTCCGTTACCAGAGGTTACAGAAAATTCGCCGGGAGTGACCGGCGACACGTTCGCGCGACAACGCGCAGAGCCTCAGCGGGGTATGCCGGTGACGATCGGCGCGATCGCCCGGCGGGCGACGGAACGGGCTACCTCGACGTCGTCCAGGTCGTACACGGCACTCGGGAGCACCAGATAGCTGAGCGTCAGCCTGATGATCGCGTCGGCCTGGATGTCCGCGTCCGCGGCAGGCAGAGCACCCTCCGACTGTCCGGCGACGATGCGCGCTGCGACGAACCGGCGTCCGAGTTCGAGCGGTGACGGATCCCCGGCCGAGAGCATCGACACCAGCGCGGCGCCGTGCGCCGGATCCGACTTCCCCGCGACGAACCTGCGACGGAAGCGAAGGCACGCCACGAAGGCCGCTTCGATGCGGTCCACCGGATCGGGGACGTCGAGGAAGGTCGCGGTGATCTCGGTGAGGAATCCGCGCAGCGCGCGTGCCAGCGCTGCCTCGAACACCGCGTCCTTGCCGCCGAACCGGCGGAAGAGCGTCGCGCGGCTGACCCCGGATCGCGCGGCCACGTCGTCCATCGTCGCGGCCTTCGTGCCTCGCTCGGCGAGCACGGCGAGCGCGGCGTCGAACACCCGGTCGTCCGCCTCGGGAGCCGACGACATCTGCTCGATCGCGCGCCCGAAGAGGCTGGGCAGCGGCGCACCTGGACGGGTCATCCGCCCACTATCGCACCTGAGACTATTTTGATACCAATAATCTCATGACACACGCGGTGGAGTCACGCCCCGATCCGGACACCTCGCCCGCCGACCCGCCTCCGCTGGGCTCCGGCTCGGTGGCCTGGTCCGTGTTCGGCGACCTGACGTTCGTGCTCGGGGCGTCCCGTCGGCTTCTGCTCGACGTCGCGCATCCGATCGTCGCCACGGGGGTGCGCGAGTTCTCGGTCTTCGAATCCGACCCGTACGGACGCGCCCTACGCACCCTCGACATGATCATGGGGGTCGTCTACGGGCAGGAGGAGGCACTCGCCACCGCGCGCCGGCTCCGGGACCTGCACCGCCCCATCAAGGGCACGAATTCCGACGGATCACGCTGGAGTTCGCTGAATCCCGAAGCGTTCCACTGGGTTCACGCGAGTCTCGTGCACGGCGTGTACACCCAGCAGAAGCTCCTCGGTCGCGGCTGGCGGCCCGGTGAGGTCGAGCAGTTCTACCTGGAGATGCGGCAGGTGGGCCGGCTCTACGGAGTCCGCGAGCAGGACATGCCGGCCGACTGGGCGAGCTTCCGCACGTGGTTCTCGGAAATGACGGCGACGAGGCTGGAACGGTCGGACGTCACCGATCGCGTCCTGATGGTCGTCGGATCGCCGCAACCGCCTCCGAACCCGTTGCTGGGCAACCATTTCCTGTGGAACCACACCGCGCGACCGATCGCCGGACGTGTGCTCACCCTGATCACCGGCGGTCTGCTGCCGGCCGAACTGCGCGAGATGCTCGGCGTGCGCTGGAGCCGGAACCACGACCTCGCCTTCGGCACGCTCGCCGCGGTGTCGCGCACCGTCCTGCCGCGACTCCCCCGTCCGATACGGATGGTCCCGCAGGCCCGGCGGGCACTGCGCCGCGCGGAGCACGACGCGCGGTCGCGGCCGACGGCCGGCGCACGGGTCGTCGACGTGCGCAGCACCGACGGCACTCGCCTGCACGCCGAGATCCACGGTCCCGACGAGGCTCCGACCATCGTGCTGGCACACGGAATCTTGTGCTCGACACAGTTCTGGCGCAACCAGATTCGTGACCTTCGCGACGACTACCGGGTCGTCGCGTACGACCATCGCGGGCACGGCCGCAGCGACGCCCCCCGCAGCGGCAGCTACGAGCTCGACCATCTCGTCGACGACCTGCAGTCGGTGCTGGCCGCGACCGTCCCGGACGGACAGCAGGCCGTTGTCGCCGGGCATTCGATGGGCGGCATCGCGGTGATGAGCTGGGCGCAGAAGTACCGGACGGACGCGGCCGCCCGGGTGTCGGCGGTCGCGCTCGTGAACACGACGCCCGGGACCGTCGTCGACCACGTGCGGTTCCTCCGCGGTCCCGAACGCACCCTCGTGCTGCGCCGCCGGGTGGCACGTGCGGTCGCGCCCGCGGCCCGTGTACCCCTGCCACGCCGCCTGCCGCTGCGCAGGCACCTGCTCGCCCACGTCGCGGTCGGCGCGGGTGCGGATCCGTCGATCGGACGCGAGGTCGACGCGATCCTCGCCGCGACCTCGGCCCGCGGACGCGGCGGCTACGGAGCACTGCTGGTGAACATGGTGACCGACGTCGACCCGTCGCACGTTCCGGTTCCGGCCGTGGTGATCGCGGGCCGCCACGACCGGATCGCCCCGCCCGCGCGGTCGCGGGCGATCACCGCGCGGCTGCAGCACCCGTTGGGCCTGCACGAACTCGATTCGGGGCACTGCGGCCCGCTCGAACGCCCGGACGAGGTCACCGCGGTACTGCGGGACCTGCTGGAGACGCACCGGTGAGCCGCGCGGCGCGGGCGGCGGTCACGTTCGCCGCGACGGCCGTCCTGCTCGGCGGATCCGCCGTCGCCGGGGCGGAACCACCGGCTGGATTCGACGAGTTCACCGGTGTGTGGCCGACGGCAGTCGACCCGGCGACCTGCAGACCCGGAGATGGGGTGGAGACCGGGATCCAGGGCGAGGTCCCCCTCGCCGACCGCACGTCCGGTCGCAGCACGGACGGATACAACTGCAACATCGACCTGATCGGGCAGTACCAGGGCCAGGGCGCCGGACCGATCAGCCCCACCTACGGCGACTGTGCGTACATCGCGTCGACGTTCCCCACGAATCTGCTGGGCGAGGACGCCGGTGTGCAGGTCCTCGACGTGAGCGACCCCACGAATCCGGTGCGAACGGTGGTGCTCGCCGAGCCGGCGATGGTCGGGGGCACCTGGGAATCGCTGAAGGTCCACGAGGGTCGCGGTCTGCTCGTCGGAACCGGCGTCGGGCTGGTCGAAAGCGCCGGCTACATCTCGGTGTACGACATCTCCGAGGACTGTGCACATCCGCGCCTGCTGAACACGACCACCGGTTCGCTGCCGAACATGCCGGTTCCCATCACCACCCACGAGGGCGCGTTCTCCCCCGACGGCGACACGTATTGGGCTTCGGGGATCGCGCCCGGCTGGGTGAGCGCCGTCGACCTGACCGATCCCACACAGCCGATGGTGGTGTGGGGCGGTCTCACCGGCGTCGCCGCCCACGGTATGGGCTTCACACCGGACGGGAACACCATGTTCCTGTCGAACCTGGTCGGGATGACGGTGATCGACATCTCGGCCGTGCAGAATCGGCCGCCGCGCACCGTGATCGGTCATCCGCTGCCGCACCTGGGGTCGAAGTTCTGGACCGACGGACTGCTCAGCCAGCACAGCGTGTACGTCACCTACGACGGTGTGCCGCACATCTTCACCGTCGACGAAGGCGGCTCCGGCGGTGTGAAACTGTTCGACGCCACCGAGCCCGCCGCACCACGCTGGCGCACCAGCGCGAAACTCGCGATCAACCTGCCGGAGAACATGGACCGGTGGGCGTCGAGCAGCGCGGCGAACGGCGCATTCGGATACGACGCGCACTATTGCACCGTCGACCGGCACGACGATCCGCGCGCAATGGCCTGCGGCTGGATCCAATCGGGCATCCGCGTGTTCGACGTGACCGACCCGGACCGGTTCCGGGAGATCGCGTACTTCAATCCACCGGCGCAGACCGGGAAGAACCTGCAGTTGCCGAATTCACTGCACGCGACGCTCGGGTCGATCGCGGCACCACCGATCATCGGCACGCTGGCCGTTGCCCGCGCGATCCTGCAGGGCGAAACCGGAACCGACGGCATCGTCGACGACCGCAGCCGGCTCGTCGGCGGAGACCTGTCGGCGGACTGGTGCCTGTCTCCACCGGAGTTCCACGGCGACAAGCTCTACGTGACGTGCATGGACAACGGCTTCATGGCGCTGCGGGTCCATCCGGCCGTGTATCCGCCGCGATGAGCACGGTACGCCGAACGATGCCGGCGCTCGCGGTGGCCGCACTGTGCCTGGTGATCGGTGTCCTGCTCGGGCGAGTCTGCGCCGACGCCGACGCCGACTCCGGCACCGGGGCGGCGGCGCTCACCGACAGCGACATCGCCTTCGCGCAGGAAATGTCGATGCATCATCAGCAGGCGATCGGCATGACCGACATGCTGGGCCCCGGCGCCGCACCGGATGTGCGCGCTCTCGCCACACAGATCCGGTCCTCCCAGTGGCGGGAGATCGGAATCCTCACCGGCTGGCTCGAACTCGCGGGCGCACCGTTCCAGCCGGCGGCCCACACCGATCCCGGCCGTCACGACATGCCGGGCACAGCGTCGAACGAGGAACTGACCCGCCTCCACGACGCGGCCGGCCCCGAACAGGAAACCCTGTTCCTGCAGTTGATGATTCGTCACCATCAGGGCGGGATCGACATGGCGGCGGAGACGGCGCGCGACCGCTCTTCCGGCGGTGCGTGCCCGCACGACCGCGACCGTCGACGAACAGCAGCAGGAGGTCACCCTGACGGCGGTGTCGATGGATGTGTGGGGGAGCGTCCGCCCTGCCCTGTCCGTGACCGGTGCGGCGGCTTCAGTCGGTCCCGCCGGACAGCCTGTCGAGGAGCACTCCCGGATCGAGATCCGGATCGTCGAGTAGTTCGAGCAGCGCGTCGCGCTGCTCCTCGGCGACCCGCTCGGCACCGCCGATGATCCGCCGGTCGTCGCCTGTCGGCGCGAGACGCGTGCACAGCAGCTCACCCGCCCGCACCTGCCGGCTCGCGACCCGGTCGCTGATCACGAAGCTCTCGTCGGTGCGCAGGTCCCGCACGGTCACCGACTCCCCCGGCTGCACCTCGTCGATCTCGAACAGCGAACGCTTCACCGCCAGCCACTGCCCGGCAAGCTCCAGTTCGTCCTCGGGCAGCAGGTATCCGCGCTGCTCGACGAACTGCGCGAACGCCCCGAATTCGAACAGGGCGAGATCGGTGAGCAGCGGATCGGCGAGCGCCGCGAAGTACGCCTCGTCGCTGGTGTCGCCGTGCGCGGTGCGTGCCTCGGCGAGCACGAACAGCAGCGAATTCCATTCGGGTAGCTCGGTGTGCATCGCGGCCTTCTGGTACAGCCACGCGGCACGCTCGGACAGCGGGTGGTCCGCCTTGCCGAGGTGGCACACCTTGTACTTGCGTCCCGATCCGCACCAGCAACGGTCGTTGCGTCCCAGGTCCGGGCGGTCCACCGGCCGGAAGAACTGCAATACCTCGTACAGGGGTTCCTCCGCGCCGCCGTCGACCCGGTCGAGCAGGGTGAGGCCGCGCACGGCGTCACCGCGATCGGAGGCGTACCGCGCCAGCTGAACCAGTGCCGGTGCGAAGTCGACGTCCGCGGCGACGGTCTGTTCGTAGTGCCGCTCGGCGTCCTGCACCCGCCCCTCGAACTCGGCGGCCCGCCCGGCGAACCAGTGGGCGGGTGCAGCGATGCGGTGGGATCCGAAGGACAGCAACACTTCTGCCGCCTGCGCGAGCGAGGAGGGCCCGAGTTCGCGGCCGAGGATCTCTCCCATCGCGACGGACGCGACATACGGATCGGCCAGCCCCTGGTACAGGGCGGCCCCGTGGTCGACGAGCCGCGCGTCGAGTTCGACACCGTCCTCGAACGATTCGACGAGCGCGAGGAACGTCAGGACATCCGGGACCGATTCCCGGTCGAGTTCGAGTTCGTCGGCGTAGGCGGCGAACCTGCGGTCGCGCGCGTACTCCGCGAACGCGAAATCCTTCGGGGCGATCACGTCCCGGTACCGTTCGAATCCGGCGGCGGCGATCCATTCGTTCAGCGGAACGACCGGTTCGGCGAACGCGGCCGGGTCGTCCGCCGCAAGGTTCAGGATCAGATCCTCGAGGAGAATCGGGAAGTCGGCGTCGGACGGGACGAGCGCGGCCAGGTCGGGCCCGGCCGCGAGGTCGCCCCCGACGTGGTGCCATCGCACCCGGCCCTCTGTGACACCGAACGCCACCACGTCGCCCGCCGACCGGCCGGCGAGTGATCCGCGGGGCAGCAGCACGATCTCGAAGTCGGGAAGTTCACCGTCGGACAGCCCCCGCTCGGCGAGTCGCTCGTCCTCCGGGTCGTTGCCGACGATCTCGAATCCGTCGTCGTCCGGGTCGCCGGACGCGGGGATCAGCGCGGGAGCGATCTCGTCGACCCCGACCGCGTCCGCTGCGATCTCCGCGGCCGAGAGCCGATGGGTGAACACTCGTCCCTCGAGCATCGTGTCGACCGCGACGTTGCGCCCGTCGGGAAGCAGATCGAGATAGGGGTGGTCGAGGTCGACGATCGCGTCCGCCAGCTCGTCGGCGTCACCGAATCCGGCGGCTGCGAGATGGGCGGCGAGGTCGTCGTCGGTCAACGGGCCGTTCCGGCGGAGCACGTCGAGTGCGGCGTCGGTGAGGGCGTCGGGATCTGTGCTCACAACCGTCGATCGTACGGGTCCGCCGGCCGGCCGAAGGACGCAGCCGACCGGCGGACCACGACTTCTATCCCAGGGCCTGTTCGATGTCGGCGAGCAGGTCGGCGGCGTCCTCGATGCCGACCGACAGCCGAACCAGGTCCTCCGGCACCTCGAGCGCCGAACCGGCGGTCGACGCGTGCGTCATCGCACCCGGGTGCTCGATGAGGGATTCGACGCCGCCGAGGGATTCGGCGAGCGTGAAGATCTCGGTGCGCTTGCAGAAGTCCAGCGCAGCCTCCCGGCCGCCGGCCAGCCGCACCGAGATCATGCCGCCGAACCGGCGCATCTGCTTGGCCGCGATCGCGTGACCGGGGTGCGATTCGAGGCCCGGGTAGAGGACGTGGCTCACGGCCTTGTGGCCGGACAGCAGGTCGACGATCTGCTCGGCGTTGTCGCTGTGCCGCTCCATGCGCAGCGCGAGGGTCTTGATGCCGCGCAGCGTCAGGTATGCGTCGAAGGGGCCCGGCACAGCACCGGCACCGTTCTGCAGGAACGCGAACGCGGCGTCGAGCTCCTCGTCGTCGGTCACGAGCGCGCCGCCGACCACATCGGAGTGGCCGCCGATGTACTTCGTCGTCGAGTGCAGCACGATGTCGGCGCCGAGCGTCAACGGCTGCTGCAGGTACGGCGACGCGAACGTGTTGTCCACCACCAGCTTTGCGCCACCGGCATGCGCGACCTCGGCGAGCGCGGCGATGTCCCCGACGTTGAGCAGGGGGTTGGTCGGCGTCTCGAGCCACACCAGCTTCGTTTCCGGGCGGATCGCCGCGCGCACCTCGTCGGCGTCGTTGACCGCGACCGGGGTGTACTCGATGCCCCACTGGGTGAAGACCTTGTCGATGAGGCGGAACGTGCCGCCGTACGCGTCGTTCGGGATCACCAGGTGGTCGCCGGGACGCAGCGTCGACCGCAGGACGCAGTCGGTGGCGGCCATGCCGGAGCCGAACGCCCGTCCGTAGGTTCCGTTTTCGAGTGCGGCGAGGTTCGCTTCGAGGGGCCGGCGCGTCGGGTGGCCGGTGCGCGCGTACTCGAATCCGCTGCGCATGTTGCCGACGCCGTCCTGCGCGAACGTGGAGCTCGCGTAGATCGGCACATTGACCGCGCCGGTCTGCGGGTCGGGTTCGTATCCGGCATGGACGGCTCGGGTGGAAAATCCGTGGCTGTGCTGCTCACTCATGCGGTCCAGCCTATCGGCATCGGATACACCGTGGACTTGTGACGTCGGGGACGTCGCGGTCCGGTGACGCCTGGGGACGTCACCGGACCGCGAGGTCGGGTTTTCGTCAGGAACCTGCGCTGATGAAGCCGAGCAGGTCGTGGCGGGTGATCACGCCGACGGGCTTGCCGTCGTCGACGACCATGAGCGCGTCGGTGTCGCCGAACGCCTTGGTCGCCGCGCTGATCGATTCGCCGACACCGATCAGCGGCAGCGCCGGGCTCATGTGCTTCGCGACCGGATCGGCGAGCTGCGCACGGCCTTCGAACACGGCGCTGAGCAGCTCGCGTTCGCTCACGGATCCGGCGACCTCACCGGCGGTGATGGGCGGCTCGGCACCGACGACGGGCATCTGCGAGACGCCGTACTCGCGGAGGATCTCGATCGCGTCGCGCACGGTCTCCGACGGGTGGGTGTGCACGAGGTCCGGCAGGTCGCCGGACTTGCCGCGCACGACGTCGCCGACGGTGGATTCGTCGGGCTTGCCGTCGAGCGGCGACCGCAGGAAGCCGTAGGACGCCATCCACTTGTCGTTGAAGATCTTCGACAGGTAACCGCGGCCACCGTCCGGGAGCAGTACCACGACCACCGCGTCGGGGCCTTCACGCTCGGCCACCTGCAGCGCGGCGACGACCGCCATACCGCAGGAACCGCCGACGAGCAGGCCTTCCTCGCGGGCGAGGCGGCGGGTCATCTCGAACGAGTCGGCGTCGGACACGGCGATGATCTCGTCCGGGATCGACGGGTCGTACGCGCTGGGCCAGAAGTCCTCGCCCACACCTTCGACGAGGTAGGGGCGGCCGGTGCCGCCCGAGTACACCGAGCCCTCGGGGTCGGCGCCGATGACCTTGACCTTCCCGCCGGAGACCTCCTTGAGGTACCGGCCGGTGCCGGTGATGGTGCCGCCGGTGCCGACGCCGGCGACGAAGTGGGTGACCTTGCCTTCGGTGTCGCGCCAGATCTCCGGGCCGGTGGTCTCGTAGTGGCTCTCGGGGCCGCCCGGGTTGGAGTACTGGTTGGGCTTCCAGCCGCCGGGCAGCTCACGCGCGAGCCGGTCGGAGACGGTGTAGTAGCTGTCCGGGTGCTCCGGCGGAACCGCAGTCGGGCACACCACGACCTCGGCGCCGTACGCCCGGAGGGTGTTGCGCTTGTCCTCGCTCACCTTGTCGGGGCACACGAACACGCACTTGTATCCGCGTTGCTGCGCGACCAGGGCCAGGCCCACGCCGGTGTTTCCGGAGGTCGGCTCGACGATGGTGCCGCCGGGCTTCAGCTCGCCGGACGCCTCGGCGGCGTCGATCATCTTGACCGCGATGCGGTCCTTCGAGCTGCCGCCGGGATTGAGGTATTCGACTTTCGCCGCAACGAGTGCCGAACCCGGCTTCACGACCGAGTTGAGCTTGACGAGGGGGGTGTTCCCGATGAGGTCGACGACGGTATCCGCGATGCGCATGGGTTTATGCTCTCATTTCACGATGTGGCCCGGCCTGGCGCCCACCTCGCCGGCCCGGCAGAAACACGACAGAAACACTGCTGCCCGTGCGCGTTTTCGGTAGCGAAACTACGCGAACGGGCAGAAGGTTCGGGGCAGTGACTAGTCACCGCTCTGGAAGTAGCTCAGCAGCCGCAGGATCTCGACGTACAGCCACACCAGGGTGACGGTCAGACCGAACGCGACGCCCCATGCGGCCTTCTCCGGCGCCTGCGCGCGGATCAGCTGGTCGGCGGCGTCGAAGTCCAGCAGGAAGCTGAACGCGGCGATGCCGATGCACACGAGGCTGAAGATGATCGCGACGGTGCCGCCGTCACGCAGGCCCAGACCGCCGTCGATGAAGAACCCGGCGACCAGGTTGCCCAGGGCCAGGACCAGCACGCCGATGAGGGCGCCGACGATCATGCGGGTCAGGCGCGGGGTGACACGGATCGCGCCGGTCCGGTATACGACGAGCATGCCGAAGAACACACCGAACGTGCCGAGCACCGCCTGGGCGATGAGCGTCGCTCCGCCGGCGCCACCGAACGTGATGTCGGTGAACATGAACGACAGCGCACCGAGGAAGAAGCCCTCGGCGACGGCGTAGGCGAGGACGATCGCCGGGTTGTCCATCTTGCGGCCGAAGGTCGCGACGAGGACCAGTACCAGGCCGATCAGGCCACCGCCGATGACGAACGGCGCAGCCAGGTTCACGTTGGAGTTGACGAGGAAGTACGAGACCAGCGCCGAGACCGTGAGCACGGCGAGGGTGATGCCGGTCTTGGTGACGACATCGTCGATGGTCATCGCCCGCGTGGTCGCGGGCCGGGCCCACGGGTCCTGCTGCTGGTACTGCGGCTGACCGAATTGCTGGGTGACCTGCGCGGCGCCCGCCGTCGCAGAGCCGAACGTGGCGTATCCGCCGCCCTCTTGCTTGGGCAGGTTGCGGAACACCGGGTTACTGGTGGTGCGCACCGTGCACATCCCTTCTGGTGGTCGGTTCTGTCCGGTCAACGCACCGCGGGCCGCGAGAGTTCCCGCATACCCCGGATCGGCGCAACCGAGATCGGACGAACCGGACTCTACCGGGTCCGCACGGACCTGGTCACCGTGAACTTGCGGTTCCGTCCGGCGACGTCGGTCTTCCCGACGACCCGTTTCAACGTTCCACGGTGATTGAGATGCGAGTTGTACACCGTCCACAGTTCGCCGCCGTCGCGCAGGATCCGAGCGGCCGCGTCGAACATCTTCTCGGCCGCACCGGTGTGCACCGCGGCGCCGATGTGGAACGGCGGATTGCACACCACCAGGTCGACGGAATCGTCCGGCAGGGTCGAGGCGGAATCGTCGCGCAGCACCTCGACCCGGTCGGCGACGCCGTTCGCGGCGGCGGTCGCGGCCGCGGAGGCGACCGCGGCGGCGGACTGGTCGGTCGCGACGACCCGCAGGTCCGGGTTCCGCCGCGCCAGGGACACCGCGAGGATTCCGGTGCCGCAGCCCAGGTCGACGGCGACCGCCGCGCCCCGCGCCGGGTCGGTCGCCCCGATGCGCGGCAGAAATTCGAGGAGGAACCGCGTGCCGATGTCCAGGCGCGGACCCGCGAACGCCGCGCCGTGCGCCACGACGGTCAGATCGAGGTCGGTGAGGGTGTCGGTCACCGGATAGGTGGACGGGCCGGGGATCGGGGTGCGGGCGGTGAGCACCCTCGATTTCTGCCTGCCGCGGGAGGCGTGCACGTCGGTGAAGGAACGCCCCAGCACGTCGTTCATGGCGTGCGAGATGTGCTTGTCGCGCCCCCCGGCGAAGACGACCACGTCGGGGTCGGCGTGCCGGGCGATCGTCTCGGCGATCTCACCGAGCGCGCTCAGCGACCGCGGCAGCCGCAACAGCACCACCCGCGCGCCCGTCACCAGGGCGGCGTCGAGGTCGTGCCGGGTATAGGAGCCGGTGAGACCCTCGCGGTCGGCGTTGGCGGCCAGGGCCCGCTCCCCCACCACCGAATCCTGATGGACACGCAGGCCGGTGCTGCGGTGTCGCACGGCGGCACCGAGCGTGAGGGCACCGTACTGGTCGTCGACGACCACGACGGTGCCCGCCGGCGCCACCGCGAGCGCGGCGTCGGCTTCGTCGAGGATCAGCCGGTCGGCGGCGTCCACGGCGACCAGGTTGGGCGCCTCCACGTCGGGAAGGCGCCGCAACCTGGTGAACAGCTCCTGACAGTCGGTCAGCACTCGCCCTTGCCGGCGTTCTCGATGGCGCGGAGGGTGTCGGCCTTCTGGTCCTCGTCGAGACCCTCCCAGCCCGGCAGCATCTGCTGGGCGTCGGCGACGGCCTTCGCGGCCTCCTCGCGGTTCTGGCCCCATCCCTCGAGCTGCTCGAAGTACGGCAGCATCGCGGTGCAGATCTCGTCGTAGCTCTGGCCGAGCTCGACTCCGGTGGAGCCGGTGGCCTCGGAATCGCCGGAGGCGGCCACGGTGGTGGTCGTGGTGGTGGCAGCGGCGGCCGAATCGGATCCGTCGTCGGAGGATCCGCACGCCGCCGTAAGCAGGACAGCACCTGCACCCAACAGCGCCGCGAGAGTCTTCTTCATTGATGTCCCACTTCTGATCGCAGTGTCGTTTTCCGGTAGTCCCGGCGGCAACACGGTAAACGAATCGGCGCAATCGATCAGCGCCGGGCAGCTCCTGACGCGACTATCCTGGAGAAACCGCACGACGAGGTGGTTTGCACCGATGGTCGAACAGAATCCTCTCGAGACGCAACGAGCGCCGATACCCGCCGGCACCGACGCCGAGGAGACGGTCGCGCACGATCTGGAAGCGGCCGGTTTCACGGACCCCGAGGAGATCGGCCGCGGTGGCTTCGGGGTCGTCTACCGCTGCCGCCAGGAGGAACTCGACCGCACGGTCGCGGTGAAGGTTCTCGCCTCCACCCTGGAGCAGGAGAACTTCGAGCGTTTCCTGCGCGAGCAACGCGCGATGGGCCGCCTGTCCGGGCATCCGCACATCGTGACGGTGTTGCAGGCCGGGTCCTCCGAGAGCGGGCGGCCGTACCTGGTGATGCACTACCACCCCCACGACTCGCTCGAGGTCCGCATCCGCCGGCACGGCCCGCTGCCGTGGCCACAGGTGCTGTGTCTCGGCGTCAAGCTCGCGGGCGCGCTCGAGACCGCCCATCGCGCCGGAATCCTGCACCGCGACGTCAAACCCGCGAACGTCCTCATCACCGAATACGGTCAGCCGCAGCTCACCGATTTCGGCATCGCCCGCGTCGCCGGTGGGTTCCACACGACCGCGAATGCGATCACCGGTTCGCCCGCGTTCACCGCACCGGAGATCATCGAGGGCAAACCGTCCGCCGTGACCGCCGACGTGTACGCACTGGCCGCGACACTGTTCTGCGCGCTCACCGGACACGCCGCGTTCGAGCGGCGCAAGGGTGAACGGGTGGTCGCGCAGTTCGTGCGCATCACCACCGAGCCCATCCCGGACCTGCGCGGCGAAGGCATCCCCGACGACGTGAGCGACGCGATCGAGCAGGGCATGGCCACCGATCCGGCCGACCGGCCCCGGAGTGCGCTCGCGTTCGGCGACCTGCTCCGACGGGTCCAGGAGGCGAACTCACTCGACGTCGACGAGATGGCGCTGCCGAACCACCCCGACGAAGCGGGCCGGCTGCTGCGTGGATCCGCGTACTCGACCGGGGGGCCCGCCACGGGAGCGATGTCCACCGGGTCGCAGCGGTACACGACGACGACACCGTCCACGACGCCGGCCACCCGGTTCCGCCCGCCCGCGACCACCCGTAAGCTCGTGGAACGCACCCGGCTCATCGATCTGCTGCGCGCCGGGCAGCGTCGCCGGCTCACCGCCATCCACGCTCCGGCGGGGTTCGGCAAGTCCACGCTGGCCGTGCAGTGGCGCGACGTGCTCACGGGCGAGGGGATCCCTGTGGCGTGGCTGGCCGTCGACCACGACGACAACAAGGCCGTGTGGTTCCTCACCCATGTCATCGAGGCGCTGCGTGTGGTGCGTCCCGCCCTGGCACAACAGTTGACGGAGATCCTCGAAGACCACGCGGACGACGAGCCCGAACGGTACGTCCTGACCGCACTCATCGACGAGGTGCACCGGCAGGACCTGCGCACGACACTGGTCATCGACGACTGGCATCTGGTGTCCTCTTCGGAAACCATTGCCGCCCTGGAATTTCTGCTGGACCGCGGATGTCACCACCTCCAGATCGTGGTGACGAGCCGCAGCCGATCGGGACTGCCGTTGAGCCGCATGCGTGTTCGCGACGAACTGGTCGAGATCGATTCGGACGATCTGCGTTTCGACGTCACCGAATCCGATTCTTTCCTGCGGGACGTGAGCGGCCTGCGCCTCGAGCACGACGACGTCGACGGTCTCACCCGAACCACAGACGGCTGGGCCGCCGCACTGCAACTGGCGTCGTTGTCGCTGCGCGACAGCGACGATCCGTCCGGGCTCATCGAGCATCTGTCCGGCCGGCATCACGCGATCGGCGAGTTCCTCGCCGACAACGTCCTGTCCACACTCGAACCGGACATGTACGAATTCCTGCTGACCACATCGATCCCCGAACGGATCAGCGGCAGCCTGGCCTCCGCCCTGACCGGCACGACCCGGGGGCAGGCCATGCTCGAAGAAGCCGAGGAACGTGACCTGTTCGTACGTCACCTCGACGACGAGCGGATCTGGTTCGGCTACCACCATCTGTTCCTGGATTTCCTGCGCCGCCGCCTCGAACGCGACCATCCGGGCCGGATCCCGGAACTGCACCGCACGGCCGCGCAGTGGTTCGGACGGCACCACATGCTCAGCGAAGCCGTCGACCACGCGCTCGCCGCCGACGACGAGCAACTGGCGGTGGACCTGGTCACGGAGGACGGCCTGTACCTCGCCGAACACTCCCATATGGTGACGCTGCTGGCCGTCATCGACAAACTTCCGGCTCGGACCGTCGCAGCGAGCGCCCGGCTGCAACTGAACATCGGGTGGGGCAACGTCCCGTTGCAGCGGCTCCGCCCCGCCCGGAAGGCTCTCGCCGCCGCCCGGGAGGCGTTGGCACACAGCGACCTTCCCGCATCGGAGATCGAACTCTTCCGGGTGGAGGCGGACGTTCTCGAGGCCGCGACCGAGATGCAGGCGGATCGTCCCGACCGGATCGAGGGTCTGATCCGGGAGTGCCTGGCCGCGCCGGACGCACTGCCGCCGTGGGTGCCGTCGGCCGCGGCGGACTTCGGCACCTACAGCGACCTGTTCCGGTTCGACTTCGCCGGTGCCCGTCGACGGCAGGAAGAGGCCGAACGCTTCCACAAGCTCACGAAGGGAACATTCGCCGCCGTCTACGGGCAGTGCCTGGCCGGCATCGCCGCGAACGAGCAGCTCGACACGGCGTCCGCCGAACGGATGTTCCGTACCGCACTGCGCACGGCACGACGCGACGGCGGGCGGCACTCGCACGCCTCGCGCCTCGCCTCGGCGATGCTGGGCGAATGGCTGTACGAGCAGGGGCGGATCGCCGAAGCCGAGGAACTACTCGACGAGAGCGGCCATCTCGGGACCGAGGGCGGCATCCCCGACTTCATGATCGCGCGGTTCGTCACCGCGGCCCGGCTGAAGGCGGCGCGCGGCGATCTGGCCGCCGCGACGGCCCTGCTCGACGAAGGAATTCGCGCGGCGACCGATCCCGACCTGCCGCGACTGCGCGCCCGGATCGACAACGAGCGCGTGCGTCTGGGGCTGCCGACGCCGGCGCCACCGGCTCGTCCGATGCCGGACGACGACACCGTCTATCCGAACGGGGTCGTCGAGGCGACCACGCAGATCGAGGACGCCACCGCGATCCGGCTGCTGTGCGAACGGGGCGATCCCGAATCTCTGGAGCGCGCCTGCGAGTGGGCACGGCGGTGGCAGAAGCAGGTGGAGACTCGGGGACGGTCCCGCGCGCACCTGATGTCCACCCGCCTGTTCGCCCTCTGTCTGTACGACTCCGGACGCACCGAGGAAGCCGAACGCCAGCTCGCCGGAGCGGTACACACCTGCGGCGAGCGGGGCATGCTGCGCTATCTCGTCGACGGTGGCATGCGCACCGTCGCGATTCTGCAACTCCTGCGCACCCGTCTGCGGGAGAACCGGTGGGACGCCGAGTGGCCCGCCGTCGACGAAGCGTTCCTCGACGAGATGCTGCGGATCGCGGACGCCGATACCGCGCACGCCGCGCTGGGAGATCGGCGCCCGGTTCGGGCACACTTCGATCTGTGACCTCCCCAGACAGCGACGGGGTCCGCACGCGGTTGTGGCGCGGCGGGCGACTCGTCGACGAGAACTTCTCGCTCGCCGACGTCTCCGACCACCTCGCGGACGACTCCGCGCTGGTGTGGGTCGACCTGTGGGAACCCGACCACGAGCGGCTGTGCGCGCTCGCCGAGGAGCTCGGCCTCGACGCGCATGCCGTCGAGGACGCTCTCGCGCACGGTGAACGCACCAAGGCGACCCGGTACACGACCCACACCTTCCTCACCGTCTATGCGACCCGGCTCGATGCCGCCGGCACGGACCCGGATGGCGACCTGGCCTCGCGGCTGCGAACGAGCCGTGTGTCGGCGTTCGTGCTCCCTCACGGCATGGTCACGGTGCGGCGCGGTGACGCCTTCGACATCGACGAGCTGCTGCGCCGCTGGGACGACAACGTCGATCTGATGCAGCACGGCACGCCGGCACTGCTCCACGGTCTGCTCGACGTCGTCGTCGACGGCCAGTTCGAGGCCATCGAGACACTCGACGACGTCATCGAGGGTCTCGAGGACGGATTGTTCGACGACCACGCGCAGACCCGGATGATCCAGCGCCGCACCTACCGGGTCCGTAAGGAACTCGTCGAACTGCGCCGCGTGGTGCTGCCGATGCGCGAGGTGGTCGCGCTGATCATGAGACGCCGGGCCGAGCACGGCAACTCCGTCGAGCTCGACAGCTGGTACACCGACCTGTACGACCACGTGGTGCGGGCGACGGAGTGGACCGAATCGCTGCGCGACATGGTGACCACCGTGTTCGAGACGAATCTGTCGCTGCAGGATGCCCGGCTGAACACGGTGATGAAGAAGCTCACCGGCTGGGCCGCGATCATCGCGGTGCCGACCGCGGTCACCGGCTGGTACGGCCAGAACATCCCCTTTCCCGGTTTCGGCAGTCACGGCGGACTCGCCGCCAGCGCGATCGTGATCGTCGTGTCCGCCGGGACGCTGTACGTGGTGTTCAAACGTCGGGGCTGGCTGTAGGTGCGCCTTCGGCGCCCGACGTTTCGCGATCCCGGAGCATGGGTACGTCCTCGCTGAGCGATCACAACCCGTGATCACGCACCCGAGGAGGATTCGTGGCCGACTTCATCGACAAGGCGAAGCACAAGGCAGAGGAGCTCGCGGGCAAGACGAAGGAACACACCGGCAAGGCGACCGGTGACCGCGCCCTCGAAGACGAAGGCAAGAACGACCAGGCGTCGAGCGGTCTGAAGAAGGCCGGCGACAAGGTGACCGACGCCGTGGACGACGTGAAGGATTCGTTCAAGAAGTGACCCGATGCTCCGGCTCCGGGGCCGCGTGATCGCGCGGCCCCTGGTCGAGCCGGAACGGCGGGTACTCGTCGCGCATCAACGCCGCGTACGCCCATACCCGGTACGCCCACCGGTTGATTCCCACCACCAGGTCGAACAGACCGCGGGGATAGCTGCCGGTGAACAACAGCGCGACCGCCGCGACGAGCACCAGGATTCCCAGCAGCGACCAGGAGTAGTACACGGCAGGGCCGTCCAGGTCGCCGCTCGCCCACGCCGACCCGCCGACGACCAGCACGGTCAGGATCAGATAGTGCGGTATGGCCAGCAACCACCACTTGACCAGCACCAGGCCGCGGGAGAGTCGTTCCGGATACTCGACGTCGAAGTCGGCCGGATAGTCCGTGCGGTGCAACGTGAACGGCGGATAGCGGTCGGTGCCCAGCGCCGAGTACGTGTAGAACGACACGCGCCACCACCACCGCATCACGCCGACGTTGAAGTCGAACAGGGCGCGCGGATACCGGGCCGTGAACAGGATCGCGAATCCCGCGATCACGGTCGTCACGAAATGCGCGACCGCGAGGAAGATCAGCACGATGAAATGCGGGATCGCCAGCAACCACTTGACGAGCCACAGCCACCGCGACGGCGGATCGAGATCGCCGCGCACGGTCACGGGGTAGAGCCCCGGAACGGCGGCCACCGGCGGTGGCGCGTGCGCCGGGGGCGGCAGGTGCCTGCCCAGCCCGACCGCTCCGAGCACGATCAGAGGCACACCGATCACCAGCAGCACCAGCGCCCCGATCAGGCACCACAGGGCGAGCGTGCCGAGGATCGGAAGATTCACTCCCGCAGCGAGATCCACGCGGATCCCCGGCGCGGCATCCGCGTTCATCACGACGATCGTCCAGTTGCCGTCCTGGAAGTCCCAGCGAAGTTCCTGCGTGCCGGGTCCGGATGCCGACGCGGACCAGAACGTCTGGTCCCCGGGCGGAGCCGGCTGTGCGGTCCCGGGAATCTGCCGGTACCCGGGACGGAACGGATAGAAGTCGAGGTCGTCGAGTTCGGTGCGCGCGACCCCGTCCAGGTAGCCGTCGACGTCTGCCTGCCGCGCGATACCGAGGAACACCTCGCGGCCGGGGTCGGCCGCGGTGCCGCGCAGCAGGATCCGGCCGAGATCGTCCGGCCCGAACCCCGCAGGCATGTTCTCGTCCACGACCAGATCGATACGTTGGGACACCAGCGCCGCGGTGTCGGTGCGGTAGCGCTCCGTCGGCGTCGTGAAGTAGCCGTTGTCGCGTTGGAACACGGTCGCCCAGCCGAGGAACGCGGCGGCGGTGAGCAGGGCCAGACCGAGCATCGACATCAAAACGCCCACCACGAGCAGGACGACTCTGCCGGCCTTCATGATCGACCTCCCGGTTCGACGCACGCGCAGGCCCGTCCACCGTAGCCCGCCGCGAACGCCCCGAACAAGGCATATCGGCGGCGCGGCCCGGTCAGGACACGTCGAGTTTGCCCGACAGTAGTTCCAGCCGGCGCAGGCTCGCGCCGTCCAGCCCGACGATCCGCGCGTTCTTTCCACGCTCGGCGTACTTGTGCTGCACCGAATCGAAGGTCGCGACGGTGGAGGCGTCCCAGACTTCGGCGTCGGTGAGATCGATGACGATCTCGTCGGGGTCGTTCGCGTAGTCGAACCGGTACACCAGGTCGTTGCTCGACGCCCAGAACAGTTCCCCGGAGACCCGGTAGGTGCGGACACCGTCGGCGTCGGCGGTGTGCACGCGGGTCATGTGGGCGACCCGCCGCGCGAACGCGACCATCGCCGTCAGCACACCCGCCACCACACCGATCGCGAGATTGTCGGTGAGCAGGGTCAGCGCCACCGTCACGACCATGACGAGAGTTTCGCTGAGCGGCATCAGTTTCAGGGTGCGCGGGGCGATGCTGTGCCAGTCGAGGGTGGTGACGGCGATCACCAGCATCACCGCGACGAGCGCGGCCATCGGGATGGCACCGACGATCTCGCCGACGGTCACGCACAGCACCAGCAGGAACAGCCCGGCGAGGAATGTCGAGATGCGGGTCCGGGCGCGACCTTCCTTGACGTTGATCATCGTCTGCCCGATCATCGCGCAGCCGCCCATGCCACCGAACAGCGCGCCGGCCCAGTTCGCGACGCCCTGCCCCCACGCCTCGCGGGTCTTGTCGGAGTGGCTGTCGGTCAGGTCGTCGACGAGTTTCGCGGTCATCAGCGACTCCATGAGCCCGACGAGCGCGAGCCCCACCGCGTACGGCGCGACGATCTGCAGCGTCTCGGTGGTCAGCGGCACGTCGGGGATCATCCACGTCGGGAATCCACCGGGCAGCTCGCCCTGGTCGGCGACGTCGGGCACGTCGAGGCCGAACAGCACCACGATTCCGGTGAGCACGACGATGGCGATCAGCGCGGCGGGCACCGCGGTGGTGAGCTTCGGGATGAACACGATCATCGCGATGCCGGCGGCGACGAGCGGGTACACCGCCCACGGCACGTCGAACAGGTGCCGCAGCTGCGCGGTGAAGATGAGGATCGCCAGCGCGTTGACGAAACCGATCATCACCGACCTCGGAATGAACCGCATGAGTTTCGCCACCCCGGCGACGGCCAGCACGATCTGCAGTGCCCCGGCGAGCCACACTGCGGCGATGAGGTAGTCGAGTCCGTGCGACGCGACGAGCGGGGCGATCACCAGAGCGGTCGCGCCCGCCGCGGCCGAGACCATCGCGGGGCGGCCTCCGACGAACGCGATCGTCATCGCCATGATGCACGAGGTGTACAGGGCGACTTTCGGATCCACCCCGGCGATCACGGCGAACGACACGACCTCCGGAATCAGCGCCAGGGACGTCACCAGACCGGCGAGGATCTCGGTGGTGAGGCGTCGCGGGGATCGCAGGGTTTCGAGCACGGTTTGCACCGGAGAAGTCTAGGCGCGCGACTCGGAGTGTTCGGTCTCGTGTCGCTCTGGTGTGAATCGCCGCAACGTGTAGTGTGGGCACATCGAGCAGCTCGCATCGAGCGTTCGAGGTCGGCGGCGCTCCCATGGTCCACAACCACCATCCGAGCAGCACGCGACCATCCGAGAACCACCTGGCACGTCTCCATCCGGTCGCGGATCTTTCTCGACCCCGCGATGGCCGGTTGTACCGCGCCGCACCCGAAAGAAGGACGCTATGAGCAACGACACCGAATTCTCCGGTCCGCTGTTCCTGCAGCCGAGCAACCCGGACGACGAACAGCTGCCCGAGACCCCGCAGCCGCAGCCGCAGATCGCCCCGAGCTACGAAGGACTGTTCTCCTCGCGCCCTTGACCGTCGTCACCGGAATTCTTCGGCACCCCTGGGGAATACATGAAACACTTCCGACTGGTCGACGGGCACGGCGGCGTCATCGACGCCCAGTCGTTCCGCACCACCGACGAAGCCCACGCGTGGGCCACCACTCATCCCCGCGCGGAGCTGGGGACGTGGATTCTCGAGGAACAGGTGGACGGCGACTGGCAGGAACTGCCCGGACCCGACGACGAGTGACCGGCGTGCTCCGGCTCTCGGTGTAGTACTCGTGCGACGGGCGGAAAATCCCGCACGGATCCAGGTACTCGCGTACTCGTGTTCATCGGCCGCTGCGTTGCAAGACTTTCGTCATGGACACCGAAACCTTGTCGATGACGATCGTCGGACCGCCGACACTCTCCGGAACCGTCCTGCGTGTCGGACCGGGACGGCAGGTCCTCGGGTGTGACGCCTGCGCCGATCTGCAGATCGACGATCATCGGCTCGATGGACGTCACGCGACGATCGACCGCTTCGGCGACCGGGTCGTCGTCGAGGATCTCGGGTCGTCCCACGGGACCTGGGTGCGCGGCGAGCGCCTGCGCGGTGCCCGTGAGGTGCACGACGGTGACATCGTCACGTTCGGCCGGGTCAAGGTCCTGCTCGAGCAGATCGGCGAACCGCTCCCCCGGATCCACGAGAACCCGCGACCGCCCCCGGCCGGATACGACGCCGGTCGCAACCGGTACGACAGCTACGTCCAGCAGCGTCGACGTTTCCTGCGCGAGGTCACCGCGGCACGGTCGTGGGCCCGGTTCGTGTTCTGGGTCGGGTTCACGATGGTGTCCGTCGGAGCGTTCGGGTGCAGCTGGTTCCTCGCGGGAGGAACGGACGAGCAGAACATCTCGTTGCAGTCGGCCACGGTGGAGGACGAGTTCCCGGCATTCGCGCCGGACACCGTTCTGGGTCCGGTCGGCCCCATCTTCGTCATGGTCGGATTCGTCGGTCAGTTCGTGCTGATCCTCGGGTCGATCCTGTGGGTCATCGCCGCCGCCCACGTTCGGCGGGTGGACACCGACCCGCGCTACCCATGGAATGCACACGCCCCGGAGTGAGATCTACCGCGTACTCCTTGGTGGACACGTCATTTCGGCGGCGTCACATCCGCGCCGGCCGTCGCGTCGCGGCTGATGTCGAGCACGTTCGCCCGCATTCGATGACGCTGCGGCGACTGCGACACGGATGTATCACGATGGAGACCGGACTTTCTGTGACCTGTCCCGAACGGACATTGACCGCGTATCGATTTCCGCACTTCGGGTTGTTCGGGGGACCGCCCCCGACGGGAGCACGTAGGTTCCTGGCCGGAAGAGGAAACACCCTCTGCACCGGCGATCCTGGTGCACACCCGGATTCCGCCGGCATCGCAGCACCCGGACGGAAGTGGGGTATCGAGGCATGCAGCACTATCCGATCATCTACATCCGCGGTTACGCCGGTGCCACGGCCGGCGTCGACGCCCAGGTCGACGATCCGTTCTACGGGTTCAACGAAGGAGCCACCCACATCCGTGTGAACGGCGACGGCGACCCGCGCTTCTACCAGTTCGAGGGGCCGATGCTGCGTCTGCTCATCGACGAGGACTATCAACTGCTGGTGCGCGGCGACCAGAGCGCCTACCTGCAGCGCGCACAGGACGGCACGGTCGCGTCGAACTCGATCTGGGTGTACCGGTTCTACGATCGGGCGGCGACGACGTTCGCGACCCTACCCCGGCAGAACATTCTCCGGAAGATCCTGTCCACGATTCGCCGGCAGGTCACGGTGGACGGCTTCGACATCGAGGACGCTGCACTCGGCCTGTACGACCTGATCGCCCTCGTCCGGCTCAAGACGAATGCGGAAAAGGTGATCCTCGTTGCGCATTCGATGGGAGGTCTGGTGGCACGCTGCATGATGCAGAAGATCTGCCGAGAGCGCGAGACCAGGAAGCACACCGGTCGCACCGGCCCTCGGATCGAGGCGCGGAACCTCGTCGACAAGTTCTTCACGTACGGAACGCCTCACGGCGGCATCGTCTTCGACGCAGGCCCGATCAACTGGTTCGAGGAGGCCGTCGGCCCGGCCGGTTCGGACGTCTTCGCCCCGGCGAAGATGTACGGCTACCTCACACCGGGCGTGAAGTTCGGCGCCAAACCCAAGAAGTCGTTCGATCCGAAGGATCTCGCCGATTCGCTGGACACCGACAATGTGTTCTGCCTGATCGGCACGAACGCCAAGGATTACGGTATCGCCCGGTCGATCGTCGGACCCAGGAGCGACGGTCTGGTCCGGATCGACAATGCCTACATCAGGAAGGCCCACCGGGCCTTCGTGTACCGCTCGCACTCGGGCCGGTACGGAGAGGTCAATTCCGAGGAGGGATATCAGAGTCTGCGCCGGTTCCTGTTCGGCCGCTGGGGCATCAGGATCGGACTCGAGGGATTGCCCCGCGTACCGGTCGACAACGGGACAGGCGACCGGGTGGCGTGGCAGGCCGATATGCGACTCACCATCCGGGGACTGCCCGTGATGCTGACCGAACAACGCGCCGACCACTACTGCCCCATCCAGCTCGACCAGGAAATGACCAAGCTGCAGGACAGCCCCGACCATCCGGTGCCGTTGGTGGGCACTTTCCTGATGGACCCCGTCGCCCTGGCCCGCGAGAACGACACCCAGGTCGCGCACGGAGGACTCGCGCGATACAGCTTGACCCTGCGGGTGGCCAAACTCGTCGAGAAGGATCACCTCTTCGATTTCCGGAATCATCTCGAGCAGGTCTTCGACTGGGCGGACACGCTGATCGTCGACGTGAAGTCCGATGCGACGGGAAACGGCCTCGCTGCCTACGCGGCGTGGAGCTCCGAGGTGGGCGGGGAGCTCGATCGATTCGACCCTATCGCCCGGGGACTGGACAACGCGGCACGACGCGACCGACAGGCCTCCACGCTCCTGGACGGCGCGGGAACCTGGAAGTTCACGATCCCCCTACCCGACAAGGGGCGGCAGCTTCCCATCTTCGGGGAGACAGCGCATCTGGTCGTCGACGTGACCGACCGGGAGTTCGGACCGATTCCCGTGTGAGTCCTCGCCCCGGCCCGTCCCGAGACCACCCGACGAACCGTCGCCGGCCCCGCACGCGTGGGCGCACAGGCGGTCACCCCGAATCCAGGTACCCGTGTACTCGTGCGCTCCAGGCGCTGCGTTGCCAGGCTCGTGTCATGGAAACCTCCACACTGTCCATGACGATCGTCGGGCCTCCCGCCCTGGCCGGAACCGTCCTGCAACTCGGACCGGGACGGCACCTCCTCGGAAGAGGCACCTCCGCCGACCTGCGGATCGACGACCGATACATCAGCGGGCATCACGCCGCGATCGACTGCCGGGACGGCCGCGTCATCGTCGAGGACCTCGGATCGGCGAACGGCACCTGGATCGGCGGCGAGCGACTGCACGGTCCCCGCGAGCTGCACGGCGGAGAGCTCGTCACGTTCGGCTGCGTCGACGCGCGGCTCGTGTCGGCGGACGCGACGGCACTGCTCCCGCGGGTCGACACACCACGCCCGCCACCGGCCCGATTCGAGGTGGGACAGCAGCACGCCGGGCACGTGAACAACGTCGGCCACAATCAGTACAACAGCATCGTCCAGCAACGCGAGAGTTTCCTGCGGAAGATCGCGGCGTCGAGAACCCGGGCGCGGTTCGTGTTCTGGACCGGGCTCGCGATGGTGTTCATCGGGGCGCTGGGCTACGCATGGTTCGTCGTCGACGCCATGGGAAGCCTGAGCACCGGCTTCGAGACGGGCATCGAACCCGACAGTTTCGCGCTGTTCGGACCGGACGCCGGGTTCGGCCCGGTCGGGCCGATCTTCTTCATGATCGCGTTCGTCGGGCAGTTCGTACTGGTCGTCGGGCTGATCCTGTGGATCGTCGCGGCCGCCCGGGTACGGCGTGTCGACACCGACCCGCGCTATCCGTGGAACGCGAACGCGGCGAGATGAAAGGACACGCCATGGTTTTCAACATCGGCTCACAACACGGAGCGATCAACAACGTCGCGGGCGACCAGACGATCCATGGCGGCCAACATGTTTCGTTCACCCACCCCGAGGCGACCGCGTCCGCCGGCGAGCTCGCGCGGGCACTGCGCACGCTCGGTCTCGGCGAGAGCGCGCGCGACGCCGACGACATCGGACGGGAACTGAGGCAACGCGATCCCGACCGCGGACACATCGCGACCCGGCTGATGCAGATCGCGCGAACGGTCACCGCGGTGGCTGCGGCGGAATCGGCCGTCCATCGCCCGCTGGTCGCTCTCGCCGGATGGTTGGGCGCACTCGGCTCCCCCGTCCTGCGCGTCCTCGGACTCTGAGCACGTGCCGAACTCGTGAATCTCGTCGCGGCGAACGGCGTCGCGCCGATCGACCCGGCTGTGCCCCCAGTCGGACTCGAACCGACACTCGGCGGATTTTAAGTCCGCTGCCTCTGCCAATTGGGCTATGGGGGCGCCGCCGCGACCGAGCAGGCTCGGCCACGGCACCGTCTCACACCCTAACCGGCGCACCCGGCGACCTCGAGCGCGCGTACCGCCTCGGCGACGATGCTCCTTCGTTACCGCACCACCGACATCGCGATCCCGTCGAGGATGTCGTGCTCGCTCACGATCAGCTCCGTGATCCCGGCACGGGAGCCGAACTCGTCGGCGAGGACCGTCGTGACGATGGCACCTCCACCGATCACGTCGACCCGTCCCGGATGCATCGGACCGTGGGCGGCGCGCTCGTCGTGCGTCTGCCCGAGCAGCGTGTCGCACACCTGCCGGAGCCGGTCGAACCCGACGGTCGACAGGTGCACCCGCTCGGGGTCGTACTCGTCGAGGTCCTGCGCGATCGCCGACAGCGTGGTCATCGTGCCCGCGACGCCGACCCAGGTGCGGGCCTGCTCGACGGGCACGTGAGCGAGCGCCTCCACGATCTTCTCCCGCGCGACCGAGCGTGCCTCGGCGATCTGCTCCGCGGTGGGCGGGTCGTCGTGCAGGCACCGTTCGGTGAGCCGCACGCACCCGATGTCGGTGGAATACGCGGCGTGCACACCAGAGGCGTCTCCGAGCACGATCTCGGTGGATCCGCCGCCGAGGTCGACGACGACGAAAGGTCCACGCGCCGAGTCGAGTTCGCCGACGGCACCGGTGAACGACAGGCGGGCTTCCTCGTCACCGGTGATCACCTCGGCCTCCGCACCCGGAATCACGGCGCCGAGCACCTCGCGGGTCATCGAGAAGAAGTCCTCGCGGTTGCCGGCGTCGCGGGTCGCGGAGGTGGCGACCATGCGTACGGCGCTCGCCCCGGTCTCACGGATGAGATCCGCGTATTCGGTGAGCGCCACGCGGGTGCGTTCGATCGCTTCGGGGGCGAGCAGGCCGGTGGCGTCCACGCCCTGTCCGAGCCGCACGACCCGCATCAGCCGCGTCACGTCGGTGAGGTGGCCGTCGGCGCCGATGTCGGCGATCAGCAGGCGGATCGAATTGGTCCCGCAGTCGATCGCGGCGACACGGTTCACTCGGACACTCCCCGCAACTCGGCGTAGGTGGGCCAGTCCGCGGGGATTGCGGTGCCGCGCAGCCCGGCGTCGGCGGCCAGGGCGACCGATTCGTCACCGAACGGGTTGACGCCCGGCCCCTTCGCGAGCGAGTGCGCGATGAGCACGTGCAGGCACTTGACCCGGTCCGGCATGCCGCCGCCGGTGAAATCGGTGCCGAGCGATTCGATCGCGTCCCGCTCGGCGAGATACGCCTCGTGGGCGCGGCGGTAGGCCGCGGCGAGTTCGGGGTCGGTGCCGAGACGCTCGGTCATCTCCCGCATCACCCCCGCGGATTCCTGACGGCTCGCCTCCGCGGTCAGCCGCGGATCGGTCAGGTAGTACAGGGTGGGAAACGGCGTGCCGTCCGGCAGCTTCGGTGCGGTCTTGACCACACCGGGCGCGCCGTCGGGACTGCGGTAGGCGATGGCGAGGACACCGCGCGGGGTGCGCCCGAGCTGGGCGGCGACGGCGTCGAGGTCGGACTGTGCGACGGGATCGGTCACCCGGTCGGTTCTCCTGCTTCTGGGGGTGCCACGGGCATCTGCCGCGGCACCGGGTCGGGCTCGGGTTCGGGCGGCGGTTCGGACACCGACCGCCACAGGTCGCTGTACCACGCGCCGGTGGAGGGACGTTCCTCGATCTTCTCGTCGTCGACACGCTGACCGTCGCCGGGCAGCTGCACCTGGTACGGGGTGTCGCCGGGCATCACGAACCGGAGGCGTTCACGGGCCTGCGCGCGGATCCACGCCGGGTCCTCGATGTGCGCCTTCTCCTCACGCAACGCAGCGATCTCCTGCTCGAGCTCGATGCGCTGGGCCTCGACGCGGTCCGCTTCGGCTCGCTGACCGACATACGTGCGCAAGGGCATCGCGAGGGTCAGCGCCAGGCCGCACACGACGAGAGCGAGCACGACGGCACGCCCGGTGGACAATCCCAGGAACGTGCGTTCGGTGCGGGGTTTCCGGGACTCGCGGGGGACCCCGACACGGGTGGGCCGGGCCCGGTTGGCGGAACCCCGGCCGCGGCCCGGCGCCGAGGTGACGGGGTCTTCGCGCCCTGCCGGGCGCGCACCCGCCGACTCGGCTGCCGGATCGGACGATGCGGTAGACCCCGCCTGACGGGACCGGCTGGGCCGCCGCGAACCCACCGCACCCTCGGAACGTGTGCGCCGGGCGCCGGGCCGGGATCTACCGCGCTGACTCATACCGCTCCGGTCAGGCCTCGGGGTTGAAACGCGGGAAGGCCAGCTCACCGGCGTACCGGGCGGCGTCGCCGAGCGACTCCTCGATGCGCAGCAGCTGGTTGTACTTCGCGACGCGCTCCGAGCGGGCCGGGGCGCCGGTCTTGATCTGGCCGCTGCCGACAGCGACCGCGAGGTCGGCGATGGTGGTGTCCTCGGTCTCGCCGGACCGGTGGCTCATCATCGTCTTGTAGCCGTTGCGGTGCGCGAGATCGACGGCGTCGAGGGTCTCGGTGAGCGTGCCGATCTGGTTCACCTTCACCAGCAGCGCGTTGGCGGCACCCTTGACGATGCCCTCCTCGAGACGCTCCGGGTTGGTGACGAACAGATCGTCACCGACGAGCTGCAGCTTGTTGCCGAGCTTCTCGGTCAGCGCGACCCAGCCCTCCCAGTCGTCCTCGCTGAGCGGGTCCTCGATGGAGACCAGCGGGTAGGCGGCGAGCAGCTCGTTGTAGAAATCGGCGAGCTCGTCGGCGGTGCGAATCTTGCCCTCGAACTTGTAACCGGTGCCGTCGGTGTAGAACTCGGTGGCGGCGACGTCGAGCGCCAGCGCGACATCCGAGCCGAGTGCCAGGCCGGTCTTGGCGATGGCCTCGCTGATGAGGTCGAGCGCTTCCTTGGTGCCGGCGACGTCGGGCGCGAAGCCACCCTCGTCACCGAGACCGGTGGCCAGACCCTTGCTCTTGAGGACCGACTTGAGCGAGTGGTACACCTCGGTGCCCCAGCGCAGGGACTCCTTGAAGGTGGGGGCGCCGATCGGCGCGACCATGAACTCCTGCACGTCGACACCGGTGTCGGCGTGGGCGCCGCCGTTGAGGATGTTCATCATCGGCACCGGCAGGATGTGGGCGTTCGGGCCGCCGACGTAGCGGAACAGCTCCAGACCGGACGACTCGGCGCCGGCCTTGGCCACCGCGAGGGACGCGCCCAGCAGGGCGTTCGCGCCGAGACGGCCCTTGTCGGGGGTGCCGTCGGTGTCGAGCAGCGCCTGGTCGACGGTGCGCTGTTCGGTGGCGTCGAGGCCGATGATGGCCGGCGCGATCTCGCCGAGGACCGCCTCGACGGCCTGCTCGACACCCTTGCCCAGGTAGCGGTCGCCACCGTCGCGCAGCTCGACCGCCTCGTGCTCACCGGTGGACGCACCGGACGGCACCGCAGCGCGAGCGAAACTTCCGTCGTCGAGCAGCACCTCGACCTCGACCGTGGGGTTGCCCCGGGAGTCGAGGATTTCGCGGGCTCCTACCTGCTCAATGATGGCCACTGGCTGATTCTCCTTCGATGGACTTCACGCTGCGGGGTCTGCACGCTGGGAACAGCCTAACGGTCCCCACCTGGGCACGAGGCACCACTCGCCCGGGAGCCGGGATCAGGGCCGTACACCGACGCCGTAGGCGGCGGCACGGTCGCGGACCAGCGCCATGTAGTCGGCCGAATGGTTGTAGGCGATCAGCGCCGCCGTCCAGCCCTCCGCGGTGGTGAGGTCACCGCCGCGCTCGCACAGGTACAGCCCCGCGGTGAGCGCGGCGTCGTCGATGTTGTCGGGGTCGGCGACACCGTCACCGTTCGCGTCGGTGGCCCACCGCGTCCACGTCTCGGGGATGAACTGCAGCGGGCCCATCGCCCGGTCGAGGACCGGGTCGCCGTCGAGCCGGCCGCCGTCGGTGTCGCGGATCTCGGCGAGGCCCGGACCACCGTCGAGCGGGACCCCGCGGATGGGCGGCGCGACGGTGCCGTTCTCGTCGGCGGAGGCGCCGCCGTGCCGGCCGTGTCCGCTCTCGACGCTGCCGATCCCGGCGAGTGTGGTCCACGCGAGTCCGCAGTCCGGGCGGCTGCGCGCCAGCACGGCGGCGGCATGCCCGTACGCCTCGAGTGCGACGACGGGGATCCCCAGCGTCTCGGCCTGCGGCTGCGCCCAGTCCCGCAGCTGCGCTGCGCTGCGGCCGGGCGCGTCCACGTCGATCTCCGGCACGGGAGTCCCCGGGACCGGCGGGACACCGTCCGGAATCGGGATCGGCGGCTCGTCCGGCGTCAGGATCGAGACGGCGCCGGCGACGAGCACCACTGCCGCGAGCATCCCGAAGAGGAACCGCGGCCACAGCGAGCGGCGGCGCACGGGCCGCGGCGGGGGCGGGTACCTCACGGTCGGGTGCACACGTCCATCTTGCACAACATTCCTAAAGCCCAGGTAAAAGTGCGAAAGGCCCTCCCGCTCACGGCAACGCCGGGTGTATGTTTCGGACCGCATCAACGAAAGAGGTTCGCCTCACCTAACCGTCCTGGAGTTCCACCCATGCCCGTGCTCGCCGCCGCGTCCGGCGCCCCGTCGATCGCCACACAACTGGTGGGCTCCGGCCTCATCGGACTCCGGGAAGGCCTCGAAGCGGGCATCGTCGTGATGATTCTCGTCGCCTTCCTCGTCAAGGCCGAGCGGCGTGACGCGTTGAAATGGGTGTGGCTCGGTGTGGGCATCGCCGTCGCGATGGTCGCCGCGACGTTCCTCGTCATCCATTTCGGCACGTCCACGCTCGACGGCCTGGCCGCGGAGATCGCCGCGGGGATCGCGTCCCTGGTGGCCGTCGTCATCGTCACCGCCATGGTGCTGTGGATGCGCAAGGCGGCCCGTTCGATCTCGGGTGATCTCCGATCGGGGATGGAGAAGGCCCTGATCGTCGGCCCGACCGCGGTCCTGTCCCTGGCGTTCTTCGCGGTGGGCCGCGAAGGCCTCGAAACGGCGCTGCTGATGGTCGGATACGCCGAGAACGCCGCCGGCAGTGCGTGGCCGCTGATCGGCCTGCTCCTCGGCATCGTCACGGCCGCGGTCCTCACCGTGCTGATGTATCTCGGTGCCGTGCGGATCGACATGGCCAAGTTCTTCAAGTTCACCGGGGTGTTCCTCGTGGTCGTGGCCGCCGGCATCCTCGCCTACGGAGTCCGCGCCCTGCAGATCGGCGGCCTCCTGCCGGGCGCCGGCAACCTGGCCTTCGACGCAACCGCCCACTACGACGCCGGCAGCTGGTACGGCACGATCCTCGGCGGCATCCTCAACGTCCGCCCCGACCCGACGGTGCTCCAGTTCGTCGCATGGCTGGCGTACCTGGTGATCGTCCTGTTCCTGTTCCTTCGCCCCGCCGCAGCCACGAGCAGGGCCCCGGAGGCCGACGAGCACGCCACCGTCTGAGCTCGCGCTCGGCGCACACCTTTTCTGCTCCATCTCTCTTTTCCGAAAGGCACCGACCCGATGCGTCGCACCACCTATGCCCTGGCGGCAGCCGCCGTCCTGCCCCTCGCACTCGCGGGCTGCACCGAGAAGTCGACGTCCGACGCCGACGCCGTCGCGGTCACCGCCACCGACTCGGCGTGTGACGTCACCGTCACCGAGGGCACCACCGGGCACAACACCTTCGCGGTGACCAACAACGGAACCAAGGTCACCGAGTTCTACGTGTTCGACGCCGGCGACCGTGCCCTCGGCGAGGTCGAGAACATCGGACCCGGGCTGACCCGCCAGCTCATCGTCAACATTCCCGAGCCCGGCGACTACGAACTGTCGTGCCGTCCCGGCATGGTCGGCGAGGGCATCCGCACGGCGTTCGCCGTCACCGGCGACTCGAAAGCCGCCACCGACGCCGACGGCAAGCTCGCCGAGGCCGCCGACGGCTACCGCCGCTACATCCGCAGCCAGACCGAGGCGCTGGTCACGACGGTCGGCGAGTTCGTCGCCGCCGTCAAGGCCGGCAACATCGACGAGGCCAAGCGGCTCTTCCCGCTCTCGCGCACCTACTACGAGCGGATCGAGCCGGAGGCCGAGAGCTTCGGCGACCTCGACCCGCGCCTCGACCTGCGTGAGGCGGACCTCGAACCGGGCCAGGAATGGACCGGCTTCCACCGGCTCGAGAAGGACCTGTGGGTCGACGGCCCCAAGCCCGACACCAACGCGATCGCCGACCAGCTCACCGTGGACATCCAGGAACTCGCGGACCTGGTGAACGCCGACGACTACACCATCGACCCGACGCGCATCGCCGGCGACGCGCAGGGCCTGCTCGACGAGATCGCCACGTCGAAGATCACCGGCGAGGAGGACATCTTCTCCCACACCGATCTCTACGACTTCCAGGCCAACGTCGACGGTTCGCAGGCCGCGGTCGCCGCGCTGCGCCCGATTCTCGACGAGCAGGACCCCACTCTCGGTCAGGCCATCGACGCTCGCTTCGCGGATCTCGACGCGGCGCTCGCGCAGTACCGCCAGGGCGACGTGTTCGTTTCCTACGACACGGTCACCGAACCGCAGCGTCAGGACCTGTCCCGCCTGATCGACGCGCTGTCCGCCGAGGTCAGCAAGGTGCAGGGCGTCATCGCGGAGGCCTCGGGCGCATGACCGACCGGCCGACCACCGAACCACCCGAACCGCACGGCACGTCCGGGATCTCCCGGCGACGCCTGTTCGGCGCCGTCGGCGCCGGAGCGGTACTCGCCGGCGCAGGTGCGGTGGTCGGCCGGGTCACCGCCCCGGACGACGGCAACGGCACCGACGGTGTCGTGGCGTTCCACGGCGAGCACCAGGCGGGCATCGTCACCCCAGCCCAGGACCGCATGCACTTCGTGACCTTCGACGTCACCACCCGCGACCGCGACGAGCTGATCGAACTGCTGAAGACGTGGACCGCCATGGCCGAACGGATGACCGCCGGGCTCGAGGCCACCGAGGACGGCGCGACCGGGGACGGTGCGTACCACCCGCCGAGCGACACCGGCGAAGCGCTGGACCTCGACGCGTCGCAACTGACACTCACCATCGGGTTCGGCCCGTCGCTGTTCGACGACCGATTCGGGCTTACGGGTCTCAAACCCGCCGCATTGCAGGACCTTCCGCACTTTCCGGCCGACAACCTCGATCCGTCCCGCTGCGGCGGCGACATCGCCGTCCAGGCCTGCGCGAACGATCCGCAGGTCGCGGTCCACGCGATCCGCAACCTGGCACGTGTCGCGTTCGGCACGGCGTCGGTGCGATGGTCACAACTCGGGTTCGGCCGCACGTCGTCGACGTCGACCTCGCAGGTGACGCCGCGGAACCTGTTCGGATTCAAGGACGGAACCAACAACCTCAAGGCCGAGGACCCGGCGGCGCTGGCGGAGTCGGTGTGGGTCGACGGCGCCGACGACCAGGCCTGGCTCGCGGGCGGCAGCTACCTGGTGGCCCGCCGCATCCGCATGCTCATCGAGCAGTGGGACCGCGCGATCCTCAAGGAACAGGAAGCGGTGATCGGACGCGACAAACGCGAAGGCGCCCCCCTCGGTCTCGACAACGAGTTCGACGAGCTGGACCTCGAGTCCAAGGGACCCGACGGCCTTCTCGTCCCCGAGACCTCGCACGTTCGCCTGGCGTCGGCGCAGAACCTCGACGGCATCCGGATCCTGCGGCGCGGCTACAACTTCACCGACGGCTCCGACGGCTTCGGCCACCTCGACGCCGGACTGTTCTTCATCGCATTCTGCCGGGATCCACAGACGCAGTTCGTGCCGATGCAGCTCGCCCTCGCCCGCGCCGACGCACTCAACGAGTACATCCAGCACGTCGGGTCGGCGGTGTTCGCGTGCCCGCCCGGCCCCACCCCGGGTGGCTACTGGGGACAGCAGCTCTTCGAGGCGTGAGATACACCTGCGTCGGTGATTCCGCCCTGAATCACCGACGCAGGCAGGGAAGGTGGGCCGCGAGGGGTGGACGGCCCACCGAAGGTCAATAGGCGCCGTTGCCGCGCAGCACCGCGCCGACCGTGCGGCACAGGATCGACAGGTCCATGGCGAACGTCCAGTTCTCCACGTACCGCAGGTCCGCGCGCACCGATTCCTCCCACGACAGGTTGCTGCGTCCGCTGACCTGCCACAGTCCCGTGAGCCCCGGCTTGACGAACAACCGCCTCCGCATCCCGTCCTTGCCGTAGCGGGCGACCTCGGACTCGAGCGGTGGGCGCGGCCCCACCAGCGACATGTCGCCGGACACGACGTTGAAGAGCTGGGGAAGCTCGTCCAGCGAGTATCTCCGGATGAACTTGCCCACGCGGGTGACCCGCGGATCGTCGTACATCTTGAACAGGACGCCGGCACCGACGTCGCGGTCGGCGAGTTCGTCCAGCCGGGTCTCGGCGTCGGCGACCATGCTGCGGAACTTGTACATCGTGAACGTGTGTCCGTCTCGTCCCACCCGTGTCTGCTTGAACAGCACCGGGCCCGGGCTCGTGACGCGGATCGCGAGCGTGATGGCGAGCAGCACCGGCGCGAGAAACGCGACGATCAGCAGCGCGAACATCCGGTCGAAGATGTTCTTGACCAGCCACGAGGGGCCCGAGTAGCGCGGCGCGGAGAATTTGAGCAGCGGCAGACCGCCGAGTGGAGCCATGTGCAGGCGCGGGCCGGTCAGATCCATGAGAACAGGGGCCATGAGGAGGTCCGTGCCGGTCCGCTCGAGATCCCAGCTCAACGACCGGGTCTTCGAATGCGTCCATCCGCTGGACGGCAACAGCGCGACCGCCTGGAACCCGTGCAGGGCGACGATCTCGACGATGTCGTCCTCGGTGCCCAGAACGGGCACGTCGTCGATTGCGAGCGGGCCCCTCCCCCGGAAGGAATCGGCGGGCAGGCAGATACCGTCGATCTCCCATCCCGATTCGAGGAACTCCGACGATCGTGCCAGCAGCTCGTGCACCTCGACCGACTCCCCGGCGACCAGGACCGACCAGACGAACGCGCCCTTACGGCGCCGATGCCGGATGTAGCGGCGAAGCCCGAGGCGGGCGCACACGGTCGCGACCGCGGCCAGAGGCAGGGCGCCGAAGATCCACGATTGACCGGAGGCTGTCCCCCACGCGTAGCCGGCCACGGCGAGCACCGCGATCGCGAGCGTGTAGGCGCGTCCGATCCTCCGGAACTCTTCGACACCGGAGCCGATAATTCTTGCATCCCAGGATCGTTGAGATGCAAGCGCGATCATGGCCGCGAGCGGCAGTATGACGACGAGAGCCAGCGATCGTCCGGCCGGGAAGGTGACCCGGTGATAGCCGAACGTGACCACCGCGTCGGCCGCGAGAACACACAGGAAATCGAGCCAGAACGCGAGCGCCGTATATCGTCGTTCCCATCGTGGCCGCGAAACAGGTTCCGGTGCAGCGCATCCCGGAAGCACACCGCAGACTGCCGGCTCTTCCAGGTCGGACGGGTAGGCACCCCCGGGAGGAAATTCCCCCACGCCGGTAGCTGCACCGCGGTCATTCTTGTACATGGAAATTGACCCCCATTTCGGGGAATGGATTACTCCAATAGCATCAAAACATACTCGCGGATTGTTTTGGGCGCAATAACGAACTGCTGGTACTCCACCTATGCCACTCCGGACCGCTCGAACCGGCCCCCGTACCACCGGTGGTACGCCTTCACTCCAGCACGAACAGAACGTCCGCTCCTCGGCAGTCCCGCCGAGTCAATTCCGGCTCCGCGCACCGTCCGCCCGGACGGGCTCGCGGTTCCCATCGCGTTGCCATGGCAGGACAATCCGACCGCGCCGGAGCAACTCACCGATCTCGTCCGGAGGCCGCGGCCGGCTCAGTAGGAAGCCCTGCGCCCGGGTGCATCCGAGTGCGAGCAGTTCTGCAGCGGCCACCTCGGATTCGAGCCCCTCCGCGACCACGTCGAGACCGAACGCCGATGCCAGCCCCATGATCGACTCGACGATGACGCGATCGCTCTTGCTGCGCTGGAGGTTCAGCACGAACACCTTGTCGATCTTGAGTGTCTGCACCGGAAGCGATTTCAGATGCGCCAGCGAGCTGTACCCGGTCCCGAAGTCGTCGATCGCGCAGCGGACACCGAGCCGATCGAGCCGGTGCAGCGTCATACGCGACCGTTCCAGGTCGCTGACGACCACGTACTCGGTGATCTCGAGTCCCAGCGACGAGCTGTCCAACCCGAACTCCTCGAGGGTGCTCTCCACCGTCTCGACGAAGTCGAGGCTCACCAGCTGCACCGGCGAGACGTTCACGTTCATCCGGAGTTTCAGACCGGGGATCTCCTTCTTCCACGCGGCCAGCTGCGAGCACGCAGCGCGCAGTACCCAGACACCGAGTTCGCCGGCGAGGTTGGTCGACTCCGCCACCTCGATGAACTCCGTCGGCTGCAGTCTCCCGAGCACCGGATGGTTCCAGCGAACCAGCGCCTCCACACCGACGATCGTGCCGTCGACCAGATCCACCTCCGGCTGGTACTCCAGGGCGAGGTGTTCACTGTCGATGGACGTCCGCAGACTGAGTTCGATCAGGTTGCGGCGTTCACTCGCCCCGCGCATGTCCTCGGTGTACGCGACCACGCTGTTGCCGCCCTTGCTCTTGGCCATCAGCATCGCCTCGTCGACGCGTCCCAGCAACGCCACCGGCGTGATGCGGCCCGGTTCCCCGAGCGCCACTCCGACGCTGCCCCCACGTCCGACGACCTGACTGCCGAGTTGCACCGACATCCCGACCGCCCAGCGCAGCGCGTCGGCACGCTGGCGGGCGGCCTCGAGGGAAGTCGGACCGTCGAGGACGACGACGAACTCGTCCCCGCCCAGGCGGGCCACCATGTCCGCCGGGTCGCACACGCGGGTCAGCCGCTGTGCGGTGCGATAGAGGAACACGTCGACGGCCGCGTGTCCCAGGAAATCGTTGAGCGGCTTGAGCCTGTCCAGATCCAGGAACAACACCGCGACCGGTCCGGTTTGCCCCGGCCGCAGCCGCTCCTCGAGGTGTTCGAGCAGCGCCCGGCGACTGGCCAGTCCGGTGAGTTCGTCGTGATACGCCGCGTCCCGCAGTTCCTGTTCGGCCCGCACCCGCGCCTGAACCTGAGCGAGCAGGGCCGCGATCATGGTGAGCGAGTTGATCTCCTCCTCGGTCCAATCCCGTTCACCGACCTTGATGAACCCGAGTGTGCCGGTCGTGACCGTGCCGGAGATCAACGGGACCGCGGCCACCGAGACCGCGGGCACCCCCGAACCGGCGAAGACCCGATCGGCGTATTCCGTACCGGATTCCGACGGACGGCTGACCGCGGGTTCCTTCATGTCCTCGGTCATCGCGAAGATCGAGTCCGCGTCACGGAAATACACGACACCCAATGGATCCGGATCCGGGACGAACGGCCGCGGGGGCCACTCCGCGAACAGGACTGTCGCGTGGATGTCGTGGTCGTTGAACCTGAGGAACGAGGTGTCCACACCGAAATGCTCGACGAGTGTGCGCAGAACCTGCTCGATCACCGACTTGTGCGTGACCGCGTCCACCGGCATCAGACGCGAGGCCACCCGCGTGACAATGTTCTCGACACTTCCGACAGCCATCTGGCACCACCGACGTTCCGCGTCACCGAAATTCTGTGCCCGACCACGTACGACGACGAATTCAGGATGATCTCCGTACCCTATCCGAGCGTCGGGCGCTACGGATAGGTTCCGGCGTTCCGTGACCGACTCGGAGCAGGATCGCGTGCCGCTCTCCCGGTTTCGAACCGAGCACGCGCTCGAGCTCGGAACGCAGCCGGCGGATCGCCTGCAACCGTGGCGCGCAGAGGCGGACGAGATCGCCGTCGTCTTCCGCGTACAGGAACACCGGTGAGGTCGGTTGCACCGCCAGCCCGAGCCCGTGCGCGCAGATCCACACGCTTTCGGTGACCATCCCGGCACGCAGGTAGTCGGCGGGATCGGGTCCGGGGGCCGTCACGGCGATCACCGCGGCACTGCGGAGTATCCGCTCACCGGTGATGCGCCCGAGACCCTGACCCAGATCCCATTCCTCGAGCTGATCGAGCACGTCGTTGCGCAGAGCCACGTCGAGCAACGTCCGCTCGACGTCGTCCAGTCCCAGTGCATCGACGTCGATCCCGCTCTCGAGCCCGCCGGAGGCGGACCACCGCAACTCGGCCACCATCTCGCGGCGCAATTCTCCGGTCAGATAGCGGATCCGGTCCGATTCGGCGAGGATCCCGGCAATCGCGGCCAGATTCTCGGTACCCGCCACGACGCGTATCTCGCCTCCTTCCTGCCCGGCCGACACCTGCAGCGCCTCGAGTTCGCGCTCCGAGAGCGGCGACCCGTCGCACGGACGCCGATTGGTGCCACGGGTGAGCATCCGGTCGTACTGGGCCGCCAGCACCGGATCGGCACCATCGTCGAACTCCATCGTCGCGAAGGGTTTCCCGGTCCGGCCGGGGTCCCCCTCCGCGAGTGTCACCGGCCCGAGAATTCCGTGCGCGGCCGCGGCGATACGAGCGTTCTGCAGTGCGGCGCCGAGAGCCACGTACGTGCCTCGGGAGCGGATGTCGATGGCGGTCGGAACGAAATCGGCCGCGAACGCGATCGTGAGGCCGTCACTGCCGGCGGTGATCGACCACGGCTGGCTGTTCCCTCCGGACGGGGCTCTGCCTGCGGCGTGCAGTACCCGGTCCACGGGGTCCTCGGGAGGGCTGTCGGCGGCGGCACGATCGGGCTGTGTCGCCGGGCCGGGCGGGCGGACGAGCCCGTCGAGAAGATCGTCGATGTCCATGCCCGCGCGCCCCGCGCGCAGGGGCATGTCCAGGCCGATCCGCCGCACCGCGGCGGCAACCGCAGCTCCCCCGAGCATCACCTCGCTACCTAGCTGCGGCCACGTCGTCAGCGACCGATCCACTTCGAGAAGCGAGGCGCCCATCCGTGGGGACAGCCGATCGGCACCGAGCAGGCGGAGGGCGTACGGGATCTTCTCGCGGGAGGTCAACGTGGCCAGGTGCTCGGGTCGCAATTCCTCGAACAGCCCGTGGAACGGCGCCGCGGGGTTCCGATCGAAGCGCTCGACGTCGATCAACCCCCGGTCGCTCGTCGCCATGACGACGGGCACTCCGCGTTTCGCGGCTTCGATTCGCAATCCGATCTTGGTATCGAAGGAATCGCACTCGTCGACGAGTACGTCGAGTCCGTCGACGAACGCGGCCGCCGTGTCCACCTGGACCCCGTCGGGCCACACGCAGAGCTCGAGATAGGGATCGAGTTCGGCGAGGCGACGGGCCGCGGTGACGGCTTTGTTGACGCCGATGTCCACCACCGAGCCGGGGACCCGGTTGAGGTTCGACACTTCGATCACATCGAAATCGGCGAGGCGCAGCGTCCCGCACAGGCCGTCGAGCGCCAGGGCCTGCGCCACCGCCGACCCGACGCTGAGCCCGACCACCCCGACCGTCTGCTCGCGCAGCCTGTCCTGCTCCTGCACCGTGAGCTTGTTCCGGTTCCGATCGAATCGGAGCCGACGGAACGAGCGGGGACCGAGCACCCGCACGACGGTCCGCCGCCACGGATAGTGCACCCAGTTCGGCGCCTCCTCGAGCAGGTCGCGGCTCGGGGACGGCAGTACCGTCCGAAGTTCCTTCACCTGATCGTCCAGACGATCGACGACCTCGATGCCGGGATCCGCGCGCAGGTCGCGCAACGTCTCCATGTCTGCCGCTCGGTCCTCCGCGAGCACGGGCGCTTCCCAGGCCGAACCGTCGGGCGGGTTCACCCCGAGTCCTCGCCCCGCGGCGGCACCGGCACCCCACCGGTGAACACGAAGTCCTGAACGTGGCTGTGCTGCCGGTCCCACCACATCAGGCGCGTCCGGTACCGCGCGTCGGGATAGGGGGTGGCCGGCACACGGTTGTCCACCACCCCACCGCAGGTCTTCCACAGTTCGAGCACATTGTCCGCCGCGGTGGCCATCATGAACCGGACGTCGAGCAGGTCCATGAACATGGCACCCATCTGCGCCAGCGCGAGGGTCAGTTCACGTCGATGCGGTAGTTCCTCCGAGACCCAGGCTGCCTTCGCCTCGACCACACCCGCCGGGATCCGGGCCTCGATCATCCTCCGGATCCGGTCGGTGTCCTCGGGTGTCTTCCATTCCCGGAGAGCATGGGACTCGTCCGCCCGGCGGTACGGCCCCTGCGCACGCAACCCACCCACCACGACGCCACTCGCGTCGAGTGCCGCGTGGAACAGCGCGGTCGTCTCGCCGCTGCACACCCGTTCGTACTCCAGCGCCGACTCCACGCCGAACCGCTGGTAGGCGCGCAACGCACCCGAAATGTACTCGTGCCACAGGTCGGGAACCGCGTGCGGTGCGGCCGCGACGAAGTGGTATCCGGATGCGTGGTCCCGATGGACCGAAACCTGCGACTGCGCCGATTCCGGTACCGGTTCCGACGCAAGCCGCACGGCTCGATTCATTGTCGGCCTCCGAACGCCCGTCACTCCCCCGGCCGGTGCCCACACACATCCGCGGCGACGACCGCATTCACCAATCATCGCGTACGGATTGCCGGGATGAGGCGTTTACGGCTCATTCCCTCGGTGTAATCAGACCAATCGGATGAACAAGTCCGTTTCGCCCGTCGATCGGATGGTCGCCACTTCGCTACCGTAGGCGCGTTCGATCCGCCCCTCCTTCTCCGCGATCTCGACCTGGTTCCAGACGTCCTCGGCCGCGTCGCCCTCGTCGCCGTCGTTGGTGAAATGAGCGAAGTACGCGGTGGGGACCGTCACCATCGAGTCGCCCACCGGCAGGTCCTCGACCCCACCGCATCGATACCCCACCACCGCGGACCAGCCGACCTCGGGATTGCACACGTACGCCACGACGACCTCGTCGATGCCACGGGCACGGATCCGATCCTCGGTGAAGACCATCAGGTCCGAGCGCTGGGCCGCCGCGCCGGGTGTCAATCCCGGGAGGACCAACCCTCCCACGCCGAACGAGTGAACTTTCACTACCTCGAAACTCACTACACACCAATATCTTCGGGAAGACGGATTGCCACGTACAACTCGATTCCGTACGCGTGCGGATAGAATTCGAAATCGCCGGTGAAGGCACGGACGATCTCACCCGAATTCTCCGCGGCGTGGAGACGGTCCCACAGATCGATGAGGATCTGGGGGAACGTGCCGGTCGACGAGAACTTCGCGTATTTTCCCGCCGGCAGCCAGGACACGATGTGCCCCGGAGTCACCTGATCGAGCGAATCACATTGGTATCCCACGATTTGCGTGTAATAGGACCCGACTTCCACGGCGTGGTCGGTGTAGGCCGACGCCAGCGGGCCGCCGAGTTCCTGCTTGAGGACGGCGGACCAGGCTCGCTCGAGTTCACGATCGCGTACCTTCCCCAGCGGCCGCCGGGGGCTGCGCACCGGCAGCCCTGCGACCAGGGTGCGTTTTCGCTGGACGATCTGGAACGACATCGGGCAACCTCCCAACCCTCAGGTTCCGGACGCCTCGCCATCCCGCACGGTCCCCCGACGAATGCGAACGATGTGAGTTGATTCGAGTCTAGGACCCCCCAGGGGCCGTTTTCTCACATCTCTCCCAAAACAATCTCGAAGTCTCTTTCCGTCTTTTCTACCGGCTCCAAGTATGATTAGCTGGGCTTGTCGGACTCTGCGTCGCCATTTTCTGTCGGTGCGGATCCTCAGCGCCCGAGGGGTGAAGCGATGAGATGCCGTCTCTGCGATTCCGAACAACTGTTGAGCGTCCTGGACCTCGGCGCCACCCCGCCGTGCGAACGGTTCCTGCTCGAGGAACAACTCGACCTTCCCGAAACCACCTACCCGCTCCACCTTCGCCTGTGCGAGGAATGCCTCCTGCTCCAGATCCCGGCACTGATCACCCCGGAGGACACCTTCACGGACTACGCCTACTTCGCGTCGTACTCCGATTCCTGGGTCGAGCACGCGCGCAATTTCGTCGAGAAGGCCGTCCACGACCTCGGTTTGGGCCCGCACTCCTCGATAGTCGAAGTCGCCAGCAACGACGGTTACCTGCTCCGCCACGCGATTTCGGCCGGGATCCCCTGCCTGGGCATCGAACCCTCCGTCAACGTCGGGGCCGCCGCCCGCGGGATCGGGGTGCCCACGCTCACCGCGTTCCTCGACGAAGGTACCGCCGAGGACATCCGGCGTGAGTACGGCCCGGCCGATCTGGTCGTCGCCAACAACGTGTACGCCCACATCCCCGATCTGCTGGGGTTCACGCGCGCACTGCGCATCCTCGTCGCCGACGACGGGTGGCTCAGCATCGAGGTCCACCACGCGCTGAACCTGGTCCGCTCGGCCCAGTTCGACACCATCTACCACGAGCACTTCCAGTACTACACCGTCCTGTCCGCGATGCGTGCTCTGGCGACCGCGAACCTGTGCATCGTCGATGTCGAGCTGCTCGAAACCCACGGAGGATCCATTCGGCTGTGGGCGCGGCCCGAAGAGTCCGCCGGCCCCGCCGGACCACGGCTCGAAGCCGTTCTCGAAGAGGAACGACAAGCCGGGCTGCACACGACGGGCGGCTACACGGATCTCGAGGCCCGCGCCCAGGCCGTCCGCAGGGACCTCCTGCGGTTCCTGCTGGACTGCCGCGACCGCGATCTCCTGGTCGTGGGCTACGGCGCACCGGGAAAAGGCAACACCCTGCTCAACTACTGCGGCATCCGCCCCGACCTCATGCGCTACACCGTCGACCGGAACCCGTACAAACACGGCCGGTACACGCCCGGCGTCCGGCTACCCATCCGCCCGCCGGAGGACCTCGACAAGGACCGGCCAGACGTCGTCGTCGCGCTGCCCTGGAACCTCGAGCCGGAACTGACGGACCAACTCGGGTCCATCGGCGAATGGGGCGGCCGTCTCGTCTTCCCGCTGCCCACGCTGCACACCGCTATCGGTCCCAGCGACTTCGTAAGGAGCGTCAGATCATGAAGGTCGTACTCTTCTGCGGCGGATACGGCATGCGCATGCGCAACGATCGCCACGACGAGATTCCCAAACCCATGCAGATGGTGGGACCCAGACCCCTGCTGTGGCACATCATGAAGTACTACGCGCACTACGGCCATTCGGAGTTCATTCTCTGTCTCGGCTACGGCGCCACCAAGATCAAGGAGTTCTTCCTCGACTACCACGAGGAACAATCCAACGATTTCGTCATGCACGACAACCGGATCGAGATGTTGCACACCGACATCAGCGACTGGTCGATCACCTTCGTCGACACCGGACTCGAATCCGCGATCGGCGAGAGGCTGCGCCGGGTCCGCGGTCACCTCGGCGACGACCGCTACTTCCTCGCCAACTACGCCGACGTGCTGACCGATGCGCCCCTCGACCGCATGATCGAGCGTTATCACGAATCGGGCGCCGCAGCCTCGATGCTCGTCGTACCACCGCAATCGTCGTTCCACTGCGTCAACGTGGCCGACAACGGAGAGATCAAGGAGATCATTCCCGTCGGAAACCTGCCGATCTTCGAGAACGGCGGGTACTTCGTGCTGAGCCAGGAGATCTTCGATCTCCTTCCGCCCGGCGGCGACCTGGTGGCCGACGTCTGCGGGACCCTCGCGGGCCAGGGACGGCTCTTCGGCTACCGCCACGACGGATTCTGGAAGCCGGCGGACACGTTCAAGGAACGTGCCGAACTGGACGACAACTACGCGCACGGCATCCACCCGTGGACGGTGTGGGAATCCGAACCCGCGGTGGTGCAGTCGTGATCGAGTTCCGGGCCGCAGGCGTGCGCGAGATCGCCGCGATCGGCGCGCACTGCGACGACATCGCCATCGGGATCGGCGGCACACTGCTGACACTGACGGCACGCGCGACCGCGCCCACGCGCGTCCAGATCTTCGTCATCGCCGGCGAGGATTCGCGACGTGAGATCGAGGAACGGCACGCACTCGCCGCGTTGTGTCCCGGCGCCGAGATCGAGTTCACCATCCTCGACGTGCCGGACGGTCGCGCCCCCGGGTACTGGGAGGCCATCAAGACCGCCCTCGAGGCGTTCCGCCGCACGTGCGAGCCGGACGTGGTTTTCGCGCCGCAACGCGAGGACGCGCATCAGGACCACCGCCTGCTCGCGGAACTGGTGCCGACGGTGTTCCGCGATCATCTGATCCTCGGCTACGAAATTCTCAAATGGGAATCGGACACTCCCCGGACGACGATCTATCACCCGCTGACTCGCAAGATCGCCGAGGAGAAGGCACGGATCCTGCTCAAGCACTACCCGTCCCAGACCGACCACGACTGGTTCGACGAGGACGCGTTCCTCGGGCTGTCCAGGCTCCGCGGCGTGCAGTGCCGACGCCCGCATGCCGAGGCGTTCGTCCTGGAGAAGGCCACCGTCGACTTCGGAAAGGCATGAACGATGCGAGTTCTCGTCACCGGACATCAAGGCTATCTGGGGTCGGTCATGGTGCCGGTACTCCTGGCACACGGCCACTCCGTGACCGGACTGGACTCCGGACTCTTCGCCGATTGCGTCCTCGGTGCCCCGCCTGACGACCCTCCGACCCTGTGTCTCGACGTCCGCGAGGTCACGGCCGCCCATCTGACGGGCTTCGACGCCGTGGTCCACCTTGCGGCGCTGTCGAACGACCCGCTCGGCTACCTCGAGCCGCAGATCACCTACGAGATCAATCACGCGGCCTCCGTCCGGCTCGCACGGTGCGCCAAAGCCGCAGGTGTACGCCGGTTCCTCTACGCCTCGACATGTTCGGTGTACGGCGCCGCCGGATCGGAACCGGTCGACGAGAACGCGCCGCTGCGCCCCCTCACGCCCTATGCCGAGAGCAAGGTCCGGGTCGAGGACGACGTCGCGGCGATGGCAGACTCGGGGTTCTCCCCCGTGTTCCTCCGCAATGCGACGGCATTCGGGTTCTCTCCGCGACTGCGGGCGGACATCGTGCTCAACAACCTGGTGGGGCACGCGGTGCTCACCGGAAAGGTCAAGGTCCTCTCCGACGGCACGCCCTGGCGACCGCTCGTCCACGCCCGGGACATTGCGCGGGCCTTCGCACGGTGCCTGGAGGCACCCGCCGACACGATCCATTGCCACGCGTTCAACGTCGGCTCCGAGATGAACAACCGGACCGTCGCGGACATTGCCCGGGCCGTGGTCGACACCGTTCCCGATTCGACACTGATGATCACCGGCGAGTACGGAGCCGACCCGCGCTCCTACCGCGTGGACTTCGGTGCCGCCCGCACCGAGCTGGACTTCGAGGCGGAATGGAGTATCGCCGACGGTGCGGCGGAGTTGTACGAGCACTACACGCTCGCCGGACTCACCGCGGAGGACTTCGACGAACGCTTCACCCGGCTCGCCCGGCTCGAAACTCTCAGGAGGACAGGAGCTCTCGATGACTCGATGCGCCGTGTCACCTCAGCAGCGTGAGCAACTCCCGCCAGCTCCCGGCGTTCGCATCGCGCTCGGACACGAGCGTCACCGGCAACGGCCATTCGATCGCCAGATCGGCATCGTCGTAGGCGACAGCAAGGTCTTCCCTGGGATCGTGCGGCCGGTCGATCCGGTAGCAGACGTCCGCGGTCGGCGTCAGAGCCTGGAAGCCGTGGAGGAATCCCGGAGGAACGTAGAGGTGCCGGAACTCCTCGTCGTCGAGCCGGAACGCCTGCTTGGCCCCGAACGTCGGGGAATCGGGCCGCACATCGACCAGCACATCGTGGACCGCGCCGTGGGCACATCGCACGAGCTTCGCCTCCCCGAATCCGGAACGTCCGTGCATCCCCCGGACAACACCACGGGCAGAACGCGATTGGGAATCCTGAACGAACGCTGCGGCCGCTCCCGGCCTGCCGAGGTACTCGTCGAAGATCGAGGCGTCGAACGTCCGGGTGAACAATCCGCGGTCGTCGCGGGCCGGTTGCGGTACAAGAACCAGGACATCGGACAGGTCCGTCTCCTCGATGCGCATGGGGAGATCGTCCCATGAACCCGTGCCGCGGATGCGGGATGTCGAATCTGCAGCGCGTACTGGATCTCGGCCGGGTCCCTGCCGCAGACCACTTCCCCCGCAGCGGTGCCACCGTCCGCGACGACGAGGCGTCCCATTTCCTCGCCATGGATCTGTGCTCGGCGTGCGGGCTGGCACAACTGGCCGACGACGACACCATCGCCGCCGAACCGCGGGGAATCGAACCCCGGGCACTGGCGGACCAGGCAGCGGACGCGGTACGGCGGGTCGGCGAGTCCGGCCGGCTCCGGGGCACGTCGGTCCGTGAGTACGGGAGCCCCCACGGCGGCACCTGGTTGCCGCGGCTCGCCGAATGGGGCTTCACACCGTGCGACGGACCCGCGGACGTCGTGATCGACAGCTTCGGCATCATGCACGCTCCGGATCAGCGAGCGGCCTTCTCCGAACGAGCCGCAGCCACCGCACCGGACGGACTGTTGCTGCTGCAATTCCACTCACTGGCCACGATTGTGCGGCTCGGTCAATGGAACGCACTGCGCCACGGTCACTTCGCGTACTACTCTGCAGCAGCGCTGATCCGGTTGCTCGACGATGTCGGGATGCATGCCGCAGACGCGTGGACCTTCGACCTCTACGGCGGAACGGTTCTGCTGGCAGCCGTGCACGGACGCGGAACACCCGGCGAGTCCGTGCGGCGAGTCGTCGTGGACGAAGCCGGGACGACCGATGCGAGTGTCGTCGGCGGCCTGCAGCGCGCGGCCGACGACCACGTTCGTTCCCTACGTACGTGGCTCGAGAACGAGTTCCTTTCCGGCAATCGCGTCTACGCATACGGCGCGGCGTCCCGCGCGGTGGCGCTGTTCCATCTCGCCGGAATCGACCGCAGGCTCGTGACTGCGGTCGCAGATGCCGCACCGGCCAAGCAGGGTCGCCGGATGCCGGGCACCGACGTTCCGATCATCTCACCGGAGGAACTCGTCGCTGCCGAACCGGATCGGGTCCTGCTCACTCTGCCCGACCTCTTGCCCGAAGTGGGGCGGCAATACCCATCGCTGGAGAGGTGTTGGGTGATCGACGGCCGATCCGCCCGTTGCTCCGCTACGACCGAGGCACCGGTCTCCGGTCCGGCGTCGGGCTTGCAGTCACAGTGCTCCGAGAAACGTGATGCACGGTAGGCGGGCAGTGCTTCTGGAGTGTGCGCGGGTCTGGGTGTATCCGTTGTGGTGGACCGTCAGCCGTTCGACCTCGGCCGATGCCGTCGCCGAGGACATAGACTGGTGGATGCGATGTATCGGCGACGCCGACCTGTCAGCACGCGACGAGTACTCTCGCTTCGCTTACCTCGCCGGAGCGCTGCCCGAGTTCCGCACGCTTGTCCACTACCGACTTCGCAGGACACCGCTGCCACTTCGATTGCTTCTTCGCCGGCTCTATCGGCCGTCGGCCACCCTTACACTCGACGCAGAACGGATCGGTCCCGGTCTGTTCATTCAGCACGGAATCGGCACGATCGTCGCAGCGGAATCGGTAGGCAGCCACTGCTGGATCAATCAGCAGGTCACCATAGGACACGACGCCAAGGGTAAGCCGACCCTTCGTGATGACGTGCGTGTGGGGGCAGGAGCGGTCGTTATCGGTCCCATAACGCTGCACGATGGCGCAACCGTGGGAGCGAATGCCACCGTTGTTCACGACGTACCTCCAGGGACCACTGTCGTCGCCCCGCCGGCCACCGTCCTCAGACGTCACCCAGGGGACGTCGACGAACCAGCCTAGGCACCCATAGCAAACATGGAATTACCTGCGCCACAAGAATTCCCAACACGGATGCGGTAACCACTCCGAATGCGCCGATCGGTCCTGCTGCCACTCCACCGACGCCGAGGCATACCGCGGCCATCACCACCGTCCACAGAGCCTGCCAGCGCGCCTCATCGGGTCTGGTCAGCAGCACGTTGGCCGGCAGGTACAGCGCCTGCACCACGAGAAGAGCCCCGAAAGCCGATGCAAGCGGCACCGATACAACAATTTGCCTACCTGACAGTATCGATGTCACTCCGGGACCCAGCAACGCCAACCCGGTCGCCACGACAACGGCGTAACCGGCGAACACCACAGTCAGGCGCCGCCACATCCGGACCGTCTCGGTTACGGCAGATCTGCGTCTCACGAACACCGGCCAGTAGGCCAAGCCCGCCGTCGACAACACCGACCAGCACACGCCGTAGATCTGCGCCATCAATGCATACTCCGACAACTCAGCGGGATCGGACCGATGAGCGAGCAGAAGCCGTCCCGCCTGCAGCCCGATGGGCATTCCCACCGCCACGACGAAGAGCCACCCGCTTCCCTCCAGCAACCGACTCCTGGACGATGTCGGGGAAACCCTCGCGAACGCCGACCAACCCAACCCGCTCGCGCGGAGAGCCAGCACGGTGCCCAGAGTCAGGCCGCAGAGCAAGCCACCCAGCGACGACACCGCATACCAGATCCCATCGACATCGAGCGCACTCAGCAGCAATGTCACCAGCAGGGCAAACACGGGACAACTCATGAGCACCAGCGTGGCCAGAGGATTCCGATCGATACCTATGAGAATGCGTACCCCGAGACCGGCAGGAATCGTCAGCGCAAAGACCGATGCGGCGACGGTGATCGCCCACCTGTCTGCGGCACCACTCGACATTCCGAGGAGAAATCCCCATCCGTCGAAAGCCATGACTACCAACGCCAGAACCACAAATCCGGCAGCAATCGCTCCCAATACGCGGTAGGCGCGCCGGATCACCTCGGGAGCTCCCGGATCTCGGTTCGGCCCGTGCAGCATTGCACTTGCACTCAGTACCGTCGCACCGATCCCGAGATCCGCGAAGGGGAGAAGAAGCGTGACTGTCGCGATCAACGACACGAGCCCGAACACGGCAGACCCGGTTTCACGCACTATTACGGCAGTGTTGACAAGTCCCAGTGCCGCGACTACCGGCGTGCCGAGAACCCGGTATACCGTGCTGTACACCACGGCCCGGCTTTCCTCGGGCGCGAGCCGATACCGCTCCGATGCTGCCATCAGCGGATCGGGGCACGTGGCCGGTGCAATACGATCCGCACCGCGGAGAGGACGGCGTAGGTGAGCGCAAACGGGCCTGGTTTGCCATGCCGCAACGACGACCAGAGCGAACGCCACACTCCTGACAGCGATCGCGCGAACACCGCCGCGCTGACCGGGCTGGTGCACAGATAATCGCCCCGCACACGCGGCGATTCCATACTCAGTCTGTTCAGGCCCCACGCTATGTACTCGTCTGTACGGTCGATGGAACTGCGCGATACGGACAGACCACTGACGTCGTACGTGCTCAGCACGTCCGCAAGCTGAATCACCTGCACACGCGGAATCGCACGTTGGACACGGATCAACCAGTCCGGTTCCTCGTGTGGGGCGTCGTCGTCGGCACACCACGGAACCGTCCGCACAAGCTCGACCGGAAAGCAGAGTGTCGACGTTTGCAGGACCGCGCCACCGGAAGTGAATCCCGTGAATCGGAACAAGTAGTCGGCGATGGACTCTCCGGGTTCGATGAGCCGACGCGGCCACGTTCGTCGTCGGGTACCCGGACCCATGACCGCCATACACGACGAAGTGATCCAGTGATCCCCGGCCCCGGCTCCAACGGCCGCCAGTTGGCGTTGCAGCTTCGTCGGGTACCACTCGTCGTCGTCGTCCAGCAAAGCGATCACGTTGCCGTGAGCAGCTTCGATTCCCCGTTGCCTTCGGCGAGCAGGGCCGAGGCCGATCTCGGCCCGGAGCACCAGAATTCGATCATCGACAGGAAGTGGCACGGGCACGTCCGGTGGGGCGATCACGATGATCTCCTCGACTCGGAATGTCTGTCCGAGAACGGACATTACGGCGCGAAGCAGCGTCGGTCGGACTAGCGTGGGGATGACTACGCTGACACTCGGCGTCATTGCGGATCGACCGCCCGCGTCCGGAAGTGCATCCCACAGAACAGCAGCGCTATGCACGCGTACTGGGGAATGCTGTTGTACGTCCACGCATCGTAGAACAGATCCCAGATCCCTTGCAGAGAAGCCGTGAGCGCTATCGGCGCCCACATCCCGTACCGCGCGAAGTTCCAGACAACACCGATGCACGCGACCAGTAGCCATACAGGAAGGAGCACGGCGAGTACGCCGCCCTCTGCCCACGATCCCAGCAGTATGGAGTGCATCGCCGAGAAGTCGCTCGGCGGAAGTCTCCAGTAGAGTTCGAACGGGAAGGTCGGATCGAAGCCCAGCCGAATCGCCAAGTGCTCCGCCTGGGTATACACCTGTGCCGTCAGGTTCTCGGCGCTACCCCAACCGAGAATTGGACGCTCGAGAATCGCGGTGACGGTCATCGGCGGTTCGGTACGACCGGCCAACAGCAATCGCAGTCCTGTCGCGTCCTGCTCGATCGTCTTCCTTTGGAGCACCGGCCCGAACAGGCCGGCACGCGCCGCGTTCGGCATGACGAACGCAAACACCAGCCCTGAACAGATCACGATCGAGAACTGCAGTCCTCGGCCGAGTCGTACGCCGAGGGGCCTGGTTGCCAAGATCGCGGCAGCCACCAGACAGACAAGGGCATGCGAGCGAAAGTTGAGGCCCAGGCTGGCAAGTCCGAATATTGCGAGGACTATCGGGAAAACGGACCGCGGCACACGCATCTTCGTCAAGACGAACAGCACCAGGATTGTCACGGAGAATGCAATCCCGTACTTCCAGAAGTCGAGGAAGCTCCCCGTATGGGTCAGTTCGATGCCCTCGATGAGGTAGAAACCGACGGTGCCGGCGGCGATACCTGCGATGATCGTACCGATCCGCTCCACCGCACGGCCGGTGAGAACAGTGAGACCGGCGAGATACAACGCAAATGCCCCGGGAGCAATGGCGTTCGGCCACAATACATTCACACCGTTGACGATGCCGGATGCGCGAAACGACATCCATCCGAGGACGGCCAGCGCGAGCGGCATCAGGTCCACGCCCCGGTGCTCCATCAGGAATATCGCCGGCACCAGAAGCAGGCAGATTACCGACAGTCCGGTGACCGCCACGTTGGCGAGCTGGATACATGATGTGGCGCCGATCGCGAACAGGGTTACCCGTGCGAGCGCAGCACGATGTGCGCGCTGCAGTTCAGCCACGGTTTGTACAGGCACGAACGCCATTTCGGTCAACAAGCACCCCTACAGCAAGATGGACGCTCATTGAAACGATAGCGGCCGAGACTCCGACCGATGCATACTTGTCGCAAATGCCTAGCACTGGATCGAATCGCTCACTGGCAGTAGCGCGCGGCCGCTCGTACGACAAGGGACGCGGGATGGTTGCGCAGGCGCTCTGGGTCGCAGTGTCAAAACTGATCTTCACACAGGTGTGGTGTCCGAATCGTTTGCGATGCACCATTCTGCGGTGGTTCGGCGCAGAGGTCGGACAAGGCGTCCTGATCAAACACAACGTCACGATCCAGTGGCCGTGGAAGCTCTCGATCGGAGACGACTCGTGGATCGGAACGGGAGCAGAACTCTACGACATCGACACCATCGTCATCGGATCCGACGTGTGCATTTCGCAACGTGCATACCTGTGCACCGGCAGTCATGATCGCCGATCAGCCACCTTCGGATTCGACAACGCTCCGATTGTGGTCGAGGACGGCGTGTGGGTGTGTGCCAGGGCCACTGTCCTGCGTGGCGTCACCCTCGGATCGAACTGCGTGGTCGGTGCCACCGCGTTGGTGACGGACGATGTCCCCTCGAACTGCGTGGTCCGTCCTCCACGACCTGCCATCACACCGAGATGATCCCCGATGCGAGTTCTGCAAGTGGTGACGATGCTCAGCCGGGACGGGGCGTACGGCGGGCCCGCCCGCGTCGCCTTGAACCAGAGCGCGGAACTGCTCGGCAGAGGCGACGACGTCACCGTCGTCGCCGCAACCCGTGACTATCCGCTCGGGCCGAGCTGGATCGACGGAGTGCCGGTCCGGCTGTTCAATGCTCGGCAACTCGTGCCCGGATCCGGGTTCGCCGGGCTCGGGGCGCCGGCGATGACCCGATGGGTCGGCCGAAACCGAACACGCTTCGACGTCGTCCACATCCATTTCGGCCGTGATCTCGTTGTGCTCCCGGTGGCAGTGACCATGCGGCGATCGGGAATCCCGTACGTGCTGCAAACGCACGGCATGGTCGGCCCGTCCGATCACCCCCTGGCCGCGCCGCTCGACGCCGCACTCACGCGAAGAGTACTTCGGGGTGCCGGGGCGGTGTTCTACCTGAACGCTCCGGAACGCGAGCAAATCGGTGCAGTCGCCAGGACGGTCCTCCCGTTCGTCCAGCTGCGCAACGGTGTGCCGACTTATCGGGGTACCGCGGTGCGTCCCGGCCCGCCGGAGGTGCTCTTCGTCGCCCGCATGCATCCCCGCAAGAGACCGGTCGCGTTCGTGGAGATGGCAAAGGCACTGCTCGCGAAGGGTGTCGAGGCTCGGTTCACACTTGTCGGTCCGGACGAGGGCGAGGGATCTGCGATCCGCGCTGCGCTCAGCGGCGATACCCGGATCTCATGGGAAGGTGCGCTCGCACCCGTCGCAATCCCCCAGCGGATGGCGGCCGCCAGCCTCTATGTGCTTCCGTCGGTTCGCGAACCTTTTCCGATGTCGGTACTCGAAGCGATGTCGGTCGGCCTTCCGGTCGTCATCACCAATGGGTGCGGGCTGGCTTCCGTTGTGGAACGGACGGCCAGCGGCATCGTCACCGACCCCGCCGTCCCGGCACTCGCTGCCGCCGTGGAATCCGTTCTCGCCGAACACGAACTCGCCCGAGCGATGGGCGAACGGGGCCGGGCCGTTGCGCATGCCGACTTCGGAATGCAACCGGTCGCCGAACGCCTGCAGGATGTCTATTCACGCTTGCTCGGGAGCGGTCCATGAAGTTCGTCGGCAGACCTCGCACGATGTGGGTGATCGTCTTCAACGTGGCACTCACCACTCTCGTCGCCGCTTCGGTTCTCGCTGCGACCAGGGCGGACGAGTCCGGACCTCACATCCCACTGAGCATTGCCGTGGTCGGAGACCAGTATTCCGCCGGAGTGCAGAATCGCTCGGTCTGGCCGACGCTGATGGCGCAACGCACCGGATGGTCGGTATCGAACTTCGCGCAACCGAACGCGGGCTACGTCGCAGACGGCCAGGGAGGGCATGCCTTCACCTACCAGGTCGATCGTGCGCAGGGTGCGGACACCCGGGTCATCCTCATCGTCGGCGGTCTGAACGACACCGGACTGTCTTCTCCGGATCCGGTCGGCATCGGAGCGATCGACGCGATCAACAAGATCACTCTCGGCGGCAGACGCGCTCTCATCGTCGGACCGACGTGGTTCGAGCAACCGATCCCGGAACCGATCGATGATGTTGCAGACGCCGTCCGACAGGTCGCCGAGGACGCCGGCGTTCCGTACCTCGACGCCCTCGACCCGCCGCTGCTGACAAGAACTCAGATGCAGCCGGACCTCAGCGGCCCGACCGATGCCGGGCAATCCGTGCTCGCCGACCGGATCGCCGAATGGGTCCGCTCGGAGGTCTCGAAATGAGCAGAACCCGATGGTTCGATTCGGCCGCGATTACTTTCGCTGTCGCAATCGTCATCGTGCTGGCCCTCATCACCCATCGCCCCGACCTCCCTGCAACACCCGAGCACGCTCGGATCGATAACTTGCAGAGATCGGACGATGGCCACCCCTCGGCTCTGGTCCTCGGTGATTCGTACACCGCAGGGAACGGGTTGGCGGAGATGTCGTACGCATGCATGGCAGCCATCCGGCTGGGATGGCTGTGCAATCTTTCGGCGATGACCGGTACCGGCTACGTGAGTGGTGGCCCGGCCAACCGATTCGTCGTCGACCCATACATCGGCGAGTCGGCATCGTTTGCTGAACGCATCCCCCACCTCGCCGCTGCCTACGCTCCCGACACAGTCATTCTCGACGGCGGACGAAACGATCGGTTCCCTCCAAGCGAGGACGTCTTCAACGCAATGCGATCAACTATCGAAGATGTCCGCCGGACCTGGCCCACCGCCCGGGTCGTGTTCATCCGGCCGCGAGTCCTCAACGATCCGCGCGACGAAATCCGATTCGACGACGACTTCATGGCACGCCTGCAGTCCGACCCAGCCGTCGACGGGGTGATCTTCGTGGACCCGATTGCGTCTCTGTCCGATATGGACACATCGGTCATGCTCGCCGCCGATGGCATGCATCCGAACCAGAAGGGTGATCACGCCATCGCCGAAGCCCTTTTCCAGTCGCTGGCTGTCCGAGGCGTGGCCGGTGAGCAATGACCAGCGCGCTGACCGAATACCGAAGTGTGCTGCGCAAGCGGTGGCGATGGGTCGCGTGGGGAGTGCTCCTGACAGTTGGTGCTACAACCGTCTTCCTGTTGCTCAGCCCCCCGATCTATCGAACGCAGGCAACCGTGTTCGTCCGTACCCCGGGCGACGTCAGTCGAGTCGTCGACGGCGGCGACTCGTACGCACAGGGTCGCGCCGCTACATATGCCGAACTCGCCGACAGCACCGACCTCGCAGCGCGCGTGATCGACGACCTCGGCCTCGGCCTGGCTCCGGAGGCACTCGCGAATCGAATAGACGCGGCCAACCGGCCCGGTACCGCGCTCATCGACGTCGACGTTCGCGCTCCTTCCCCCGAAGAGGCCGTGCAGACAACGACCGTCCTGATCGCCGAGTTCGCGACGATGGTGCGAACCCTCGAGGAAGTTCCCGGAGCACTGCAACCCCGGGCGGAACTCGTCGTTGTCGAACTGCCCGGACCACCGACACGAATCGTGGCCTGGAATGTGCCACTGCCGACCGCGCTTCTGGCCGCGGTCCTTGCTGGATTGTTTCTCGGAACGACCGCAGCGGTTGTCCGGTCGATCTTCGACCACTCTCTGCACGATCCCCGTGACGCCGCCCGCGTATCCGGCAGCACACTTCTCGGTTCGATCCGAGATGGGGCGCCCGATCGGGTGACGTCGAATGAGCGCGGTCTTCGACTGCGGCTACTCCCGCTACTGAGGAATCCGTCTCGCGGCGTGATAACGGTCACCGATGGAAGTCGAGCGTCAGCGACCGCCACCACAGCCCGCTACCTCGCGCGCGCTCTCGCGGTGCGGGACTCCTCGGTCGTCATCGCTGATCTCGACGGGCAACGCGCGCACGTGATCGACTCGACCGAATTCCGAACGAGAATCCGGAAACTGCGTTCCCGCTACAACTGGGTCATCCTGGCGTGCCCTTCGGCGACGAATGCCGCTGCGCTTGCCGATGTATCGGATGCAATCGTGCTGACCGTCCGGCAAGGTGTGACGACCCGCCGACAACTGCGCGACACAGCGATGCTTCTACCGAAGTCCGTGGCGTCCGCCGTGGTCTTCGACCGTGGAGTCCCCCCTCTCGGGGATGGAGAGGAGACCGAGTGAACCTGGCGACATTTTTCGCGACGATCAAGCTGTATCGCAAGACCTTCGGCGCCGCCTGTGCAGCAGTGGTGATCGCCGGTCTGAGCTGGGTTCTGCTGAACCCCACCCCGTCCGTGTCCACCACCCAGCTGATGGTGTCGATAGAGGGAACAACGACAGCGACCGCATACGAGAACGACGAGGTGGTAGCGGGGCGCGTCAATTCCTACGTTGCGCTGCTCACGAGCGATGTGGTGAGTCAGCGCGTGGTGGACGAACTCGACCTGCCCGAGACACCTCAGGAGCTCGCCGAGCAGGTCAGCGCAACTATCGTGCCTCCGAGAACTGCGATCATCGACGTCGCGGTGACGGACGAATCATCTGCTCGTGCACAGCTTCTCGCCGACACGTTCGCACGCGAGTTCATCGAGTATGCCGATGCGCTGGAAACTCCGACGGGAGCAGACGGCCAGAAGGTGCATACGACGGTGGTCACTGCCGCGACCGAACCGCACGAGCAACGTGTCGAACGTATCGGCCTCATCGTTATCATCGTGCTCGCCGGGATAGTGCTCGCGGCGATCGCGGTATGGGTTCGTGCGCAGACGGATCCTGTGGTCCGAACTGCATCGCGTGCCGCGCAGCTATCAGGCCTACCGGTGATCGGATCCGTGCCCGAAGTACGCAACGCCGATGGACCCGATTTCGAGAGCTACCGACGTCTGCGGACTCACCTGGGTTCGGCGGGCGATCGTTTGTACGGATCCCACCGATCGGGCATGGTGTGGGTGATCACAAGTGTCGCCGGTGAAGCCGATTCATCGGTACTGGCCGCGAATCTCGGTCGTGCCTTGGAACTCCGCGATGGTCGCGTGACGGTGATCGATGCCGCTGAGGACCCTGTCGCCGACCTCGGGGCAGGCGACTCCCGCGGCCCGGACAGTGTTGGACCAGCACCCCTGCGAAAGTCCGACGACCGACCCGCCCCGACTACCCCGACGAAATGGGGCACGGACACCGGCGACCTGCCGACTGCCTTTGGAGAACTCACAAATCGCGTGCGGAAGGATTACGCACATGTGGTCGTTGCCGCACCACCTGTATTGGCGTCATGCACCGCATCGGTGATGAGCGACTTCGCCGACGGAGTCCTGCTGGCAATCTCATTCCACGTCACGCTGCGGCGCGACCTCGTCGAGGCAGCCGAACGACTGCGTGATACCGGCGCTCCGCTGCTCGGCACGGTTCACGTCGACGTGGACACCACGACTACTGTTCGGAGACCGGACAAATCTGTCGATACCCCTGTGCTATAGCAGAATTCGTGGCACTCATAACTCGATCGGCGTACTCTTTTCTGCCCTTCCGGAGATCACGGTTGCCCTACGGAACCTCCGAACCACGATTGAAGAGCGGCCCCGCAGTTCACGCCAGGGCACAGTGGTCGACTTGTCGCCCGGACACTCAGTACTGCTGGTACACCCGGATGTAGTCGACTTCGAGACGACCGACACGCGTCTGATCCGTCAGGATCGAATCCGCTTCGCGCTCCCAGTCGTTGTCGATCATCATGTGCAGAATGAGTTGCATCGGCCCGTTCTCTATCCGGCCGCTGTCGGTGAAGCGGCCACACTCGACTCCGTTGATGTACCAGGCAATGTAGTCGGGCTGCCAATCGACGCCGTACCGCACCCATTCGTCGGAGTAGTCGCGCACTCCACATGCACCGTTGTCTTCGGGACCGGCGTTGACCGAATACGACTCGGTTCGGCCGTTGTAACTGTAGTTCATATTAATTGTCTCGGGCTGACCTCCCAAGACCTCCATGATGTCGATCTCGCTCCGATAGTTGAACGACGGATCTGCCGGCACCATCCAGAAGGCAGTGAAAAAACCCGACTCACCGGGAAACTTCATACGCGATTCCACATATCCGTACGTGAACGGAAACAGGTATTGCCCCGACTCAACGTCCGGTCGAGCAGTGGAGAGTAATCCCGCCTTGTACGTACAAATGCCCTGGAAGCACGCATCGTTGGGTTCAGGTGCCGCGAGCGGCTCGGCGGTAAGGATCGCAATACCGCCGCGCACCTGTACTTGTTCCGGCCTGTACGTCTCCTTGCCGTTGTTGAAACTGCTCGTGCATGCCCCGTCGTAGTTCCAATCGAAGCAGGGAGTGAGCTTGCCGTGGTCGTAGTCGGATCCCTCGAACTCCTCCGAAAAGGCGACGCGCCAGGACTTGCCGGATGGCGCCGGCTCCGGTGGTGCCGGGAAACACTCGGGCGATGCGCCGATGCTGTCGGCATCGCATCGGTTCGAGTCATTGCCACAGCCGGACAGCAGCGGAAAAGTGAGTACAGCGACCAACAACGCTCGGAGAGCAACCGAGGTGATCGGAGACAACTCCGACACCGCTTCCCGTGCTCTCCGTGTGCGATCCATGTCACCGCAACCGCTTGATGACACCTTTGGCTGCCACGAAAGCCCGCCGGCCGACCGTGGATGCGCCGAGCGCTTCCGAACGAAGCGATTCCGGAGTGTGGTCCGCCCGGACACTGAAGCGCGGCTGCAACCACGCTTCACGCCGCGTCGGACGGCGGTCACTGGTGTGCACTGCGGCATAGCCGAGCCCTCTGAGATCGGCGAGTATTCTGCCGTCATATTGTCCTAGCGGCAGCGCGGCCTCGTCGACGCGCACTCCGGCAACCTCGGAGATTCGTTGTCGCGCTTCGACGAGTTCGCGATGACGCGTCACCTCGTCCATGCCGCGCCAGGATCGGTGATCCATGCCGTGCGTGCCGATTCCCATTCCACGCCGACGCAGTTCCGACACATCTTTCTCGCTCAGACTTCCTGCGGCGCCCAACCTTCCGGCCAACACGAAGAATGTGGCGGTGAGCCCGCGCTCGGACACCTCGTCGAGTGCGATCTCTATGTCGGAACTGTTGCCGTCGTCGAAGCTCAGCCGGACATCGGGCCACGTGGCCACCTCGTCCAGAATTCGCCGGAACTCGTCGATGCCGATCCAGAACCGGTCTTCGCCGTGCTCGAGTTCACGACGGGCGGTACCGATGCCGTGAAAGCTTACGTTCGCCGGTCTGATCTCAGCCATGGGCTCTTATCGCTCGGCGCGTCGACTCGTCGCGGCCCCACGCCTGGCCTTCGGCAGGTGTGCGAAGCGCAAGGAGAGCTGCGAGACTCGTAATACCGGCATACACGACTCCTGCTGGAGCGAGCCGCGGATTCGGGATGACGACATCGCGCAGCCAGGCGAATCGGTCGACCGGACGAACCTCCCCCGCGATCCCTCCGCTCCGGTCGGCCGCTCGCAAGGACGCGTTGCCGCGACGTACCCGGACGAGCCGACGCACCAGATCCCGGGTGCGCAACGGTACTTCGACCACGGTCGACACTCCGCCGACCTCTCGCTTTTCCTGCGGTGTGAACTGTGAGTCCAGGAAGAGATCGTCGGCGACCATGTCGGGAAACCGGTCGAAACGGCGTCGGCCTTCGGCCGAAAGCGCGATCAATCCCCGTCCGAACAGCCCCTCGTGGAAGACGGGAAGTCGTGAATTGATCGCGAAGAACTGGCGGACCAGAATCGATCTTCCCGTCAAATCGAGGTCGCGGCGTGGAACCACAGCCAGCGGAACGGGCGGCGGCGCGTCCGCGGCGAGTGCATCTCGAAGGGCGCGCACCACATGCGTACCCGCAACGATGTCGGCATCGAGGTACACACGGGGAAATCCGGACGCGATCGCATCTCCGGCGTTGAGCGCCTTCGGCTTGCTGGCCTCAGGGATTTCGACGACACGCACCCCCGGTCTTCGTTCGGCCAGCCTCGCAGTGTTGTCGGTGCAACCGTTGGCGACGACTATCACATCGAACTCACCGGAAGCCGCATCCGCCAACAGCGACGCGAGGCAACGCTCGATCACAGCGGCCTCGTTGTGCGCGGCGATGACTACACTCGTCATGAGGTCCCTCAAATTTCACACGAAGGCATGGCGATCCTATCAACTCTGCGTTGCGTGAGGAAGGTCCCTCCATCGCTCCCTGTAGAGGACCATTTGCAGGGTTGCTCGAGGTACAGGACGGTATACCCGTATCGCTTGAGTGAGTGCGATCACCGCGCGGAAGGCGAAGGCGTACGGCCGGGAATGACAATTCTCGATGTAGCGGACCCGATTGACCGTTGCCAGCATCGCAAGAGCGGCGGACGTACCCGAGCCACCGCCGGCATGCTCGACGACGGCGGCCGGCTCGAACCAGATCAGTCTTCCTTGTTCGCGGATGCGACGGCAGTAGTCGATCTCCTCCGAGTACAGAAAATAGTCCTCGTTCCAGTTCCCCACGGCCCGTTCTACGTCCGCGCTGATCAACAGGGCCGACCCCACAGCCCAGTCGACCGAATGTGCACAGGTGTAGCGCTCCGGGCGAAGTTCGGTCTCCGACAACCAGGATGGACGCCGACGCAACCGGTGTCCGCCGACGATTGCGTCACCGAAGGCCCGGGAGATGGAAGGTTCGCGACGCAGTGTCGGATCGATCCGATCGGTGTGCTGAAAGAGGTTCAGCGGCACCACCGCCCCGACGCCGGTTCCGCTCAGCGAGTTGAGAAGTTCGTCGATCGCATACCTACGCAATCGAAGGTCCGGATTGAGCACCAGCACACCGGTGCACCTACCGATATAGCGTCGAGCTCGATTGATTCCTCCCGCGTAGCCCAGATTGCCCCCGGCGCGGACGAGAATGACGTCCGTCTCGGCGGCGACGATTTCAGCACTGTTGTCCGTCGAGTCGTTGTCCACGACGATCAGGCGCAGTGACAGACGACGCGCGTCGCGCCGGAGATCCGTCACCAGATTCCGGATGTCGCGTGCACTGTTGTAGGTCACGACGACCACAGCAACGTCGGCCCACTCGTCACGGGATACGAAACATCCCTCGTTGCCCACCGGACGCTCCGGTTCTCTCGATTCACTTGCGGTTCTGAGGACCAAGTGGTCGCGAAAAGGTCATGCGCATCAACCGCCGTCCGTTATTCTTGGTGGCAACGTCACTGTACCGGCAGAGCCTCGAGATCGTCACTCCGGAACCGCGGAGAACGTCGGGGTGCATCCGGGAGCCCAGGCTGATGAGGCGGTGACCCACGGATGAGCCACATCCTGATCCTCGTCGAGAACTTGTCGGTTCCATTCGACCGTCGCGTTTGGCAGGAGAGCCGAACCCTCGTCGCTGCCGGGCACACAGTCACGGTGATCTGCCCGATGGGAAGCGGACGGGACGACGAAGCCGAGACAACCCTCGAAGGCGTTCGCATTCTGCGATATCCGCTTCGGACCGCCGAAGGGGGGCCATCTGGATATCTGCGCGAATATTCGGTCGCCCTCTGGCACACCTTCCGACTCGCGATTCGCGTACGAAGGAAGGAACCGGTGCATGCGGTGCACGCATGCAATCCGCCGGATCTCCTCTTCCTCGTGGGGTTGATGTTCCGCCTGACCGGGGCGCGGTTCGTCTTCGATCATCACGACCTCGTGCCGGAACTGTTTCGTTCCCGATTCGGTAGCAGACTTCCCGTACTTTACTGGGGGACAAGAATTCTCGAGCGGCTCACCTTCGCGACGGCAAACGCGGTGATATCGACCAACGAGAGCTACCGCCGTGCAGCGATCGACCGCGGCGGCATGCGACCCGATCGCGTGACGGTGGTTCGGAGTGCACCTGACCTCCACCGCTTCGTACGACGTGACCGCGAGCCCGAACTGCTCCGCGGAAAACGCTTCCTTCTTGCGTATCTCGGCGTGATGGGACCACAGGACGGCGTCGATTATGCACTGCATGCGCTCGCACACTTGAAGTACCAGCTCGGCCGTCGCGATGTGCACTGCATCTTCATGGGCTCCGGCGACTCGTTCGATGCGATGGTCGCGCTCAGCGAGGAACTCGGACTTTCGGACACCGTCGAGTTCACCGGCCGCGTGGCGGACGAGTTCGTCCAACGATGCCTCTCCACCGCGGATGTGTGCCTGTCTCCGGATCCTCTCAACCCGTTGAACAATGTGTCGACGATGAACAAGATTCTCGAGTACATGGCAATGGTGCGCCCGATCGTCTCGTTCGACCTGGTGGAAGCACGCGTTTCTGCAGGCGATTCTGCGTTGTATGTCGCGGCAAACGACACCGCGGCATTCGCGACCGCCATCGACGAGTTGCTTCAAGATCCGGACCGGCGCAGGAAGATGGGGGAACTCGGTCGCGGGCGCGTGGAGAGCGAACTTTCATGGGACATCTCCAGCAACAACCTGGTCACCTTCTACGACCGGCTCTTCCTGCCCGGTGATCATCGGCCGCCGCGATGGTCTCCTCGACGAGCGAAACCGATTCGGCCGAGGACACTGCTGGGCCTTCTCAACCGTGATACCTTGGACCGATAATCCGCCACCTGCGCGACCACCACAGGTAGCAACACACCGGGGCGCCGAATCGAGTGCAACTGCGTTGAGCGAGAGCGACTGCGTTCGCGCAATCGCAGCACGACGGAGCCGTGGAAACGCACAGCGAGGTCGACGTGACCGCTACAGAAAAACCCGTGTTGAGCGTGTTCGGACTCGGATACGTCGGCTGCGTCTCGGCCGCGTGTCTCGCTTCCCGAGGCCACAGAGTCATCGGAGTCGACGTCAATCCCGCCAAGACCGCCGCTCTTCGCGAGGGGAGGGCTCCCGTCGTAGAGGAACGTATCGGCGAACTCACTGCGGAGGTCGTCGCATCGGGCTTGCTGACGGTCAGCGACGATCCTGCAGGCGCCGTACACGCTTCGGCCATCACGATTGTTTGCGTCGGCACACCGTCCACATCCGGGGGAGGGTTGTCCACCGCCTATCTCGAGCGGGTCAGCAACGCCATCGGCGAAGCGCTGGCGAGCAAGGAGGGCTGGCACGTGGTGTCCTACCGCAGCACGATGTTGCCAGGTACCTGCGAGAACCTTCTCGTTCCGATTCTGGAACGCGCTTCCGGCAAGCGAGCCGGGAAGGACTTCGGCGTGTGCGTCAACCCCGAGTTCCTCCGCGAAGGCAGCAGTGTGCGCGACTTCCTCGATCCTCCGAAGACAGTGGTGGGCCAGAGCGACGACCGTAGCGGCAGCGAAGTCATGAACATCTTCGACGGGCTGGGAGGACCGAGATTCCATGCCCCCATCCCGATCGCCGAGATGACCAAGTTCGTCGACAACAGCTTTCATGCGCTGAAGGTGACTTTCGGGAACGAAATAGGTTCCCTGTGTGCGGCTCTCGGTCTCGACTCCTACGCCCTCATGGAGATATTTCTGTCGGATTCGAAACTGAACATCAGTCCTGCCTACCTGCGGCCGGCATTCGCGTTCGGCGGCTCGTGCCTACCCAAGGACGTCCGCGCACTCAACTACCTTGCGCGCCGACACGATGTCGAAGTCCCCGTTCTCGCAAACATATTGCCCTCCAACGAGAAATTGATCCGCCACGCGATCGACCTCGTGATCTCCCTGGGCCGCCGGCGTGTGGGGATCTTCGGTCTCGCCTTCAAGTCCGGTACCGACGACCTACGGGAGAGCCCGATGGTCGAACTCGCCGAGCAATTGATCGGTAAGGGATACAGCGTTCGCGTCTACGATTCCCAGGTTGCCGTATCGCGGCTGATCGGCGCGAATCGCGCCTGCATCGAGGACCGCCTACCCCACCTCGAGAAGGTCCTCACAGACAACGTCGACGAGGTTCTCGATCACTGCGAGGTGTTCATCGCCGGATCAACCGACGCGGCTGTGGCATCGGCAGCCGACCGTGTCGGTGATGAATGCGCGATAGTCGATCTGGTTCGGCTGCCAGGCGCCGAGGAACGCCGGCAAGAGAAATTCTATTTCGGCATCGGGTGGTGAAGGTTGTTGGAGGCTATACGCACCGGTGCCGAGCGGCCTGACGAATGCACCTCGGCGCCGTGAACAGTGCTGCAGCAGCGATCACCGCCTACGCCTTCGATGAGCTGCCTCCCGACGTTCTCGCTGATTGGTGCCGACTTCGTGCAGCCGGCTCCCTTTACGACAGCCCGTACTTCGACCCGCGGTTCGCAGCCGCCGTGCACTCGGTCCACGGCGATGTCACAGTGCTGGCCGGTCCCGACGTTGTATTCGCGGTCCAGTGTTCGGCGCGTACCGCCCGACCGGTGGGCTGGCCCGGAACCGACTTCCAGGGACCGATAGTCGGCCCGAGAAGTACCTTCGATCCTCGGGCCGCCCTGAGCGCCCTTGGAGTGGCTGCACTCCCCTTCGACCATTTGGTCGACCCAGGTGGACATTTCACGCAGTATGTGGACGGCATCCGTCGATCACCCTACGTCGAAATCGACGGCGGCCTGAAGGGATATCGTGGGCGCGCATCCAAGTCGGGCCGAGCCAATCTCGCGCAAGCGCAGCGCCAGGCCCGCAAGTTGATCGACGAATACGGCGAACTCAGATTCGAACCGGACTCGACGGACAGGGACGTGCTTCTCCGGGTCATCGAGATGAAGCGTGCGCAATATCGGGCCACCGGGGCCCGCGACCACTTCGCCGCTCCGGGAAGACGTGAATTGCTGGAGGTCCTGCTCGGCATCCGCGATCCGGACTTCTCAGGTGTTCTCTCCGGTGTCTTTGCCGGTGACCGAATCGTGGCAGGTCACTTCGGCATCCGGTCGGCATCGGTGCTTCACTGGTGGTTCCCTGTCTACGATCCCGAGTTCCGCGCTTATGCCCCCGGCTGGATCCTGATGCGTGAACTCATCGCCTCCTCGATGACCACCGGGGTCTCTCGTATCGACCTCGGCCGTGGTGAAGACCTGTACAAGCGGCACGTCATGACCGGGCATGGCGACGTCGCCTACGGTCTTGTCGCCGGCCCGGGCTTGCGTGGCGTCCACAAGATGCAAGAGACAGTGCGGTCCGCAATCGAGTCCTCGCCGGTGGGTTCGGTTGCCCGAACCGTCCTCCGCAGACACCGATCACGCTCGACCCGTTCGGTCCTGCGAACCGAAAGGAGACCGAATTGGCTGTCCTCGCGATCTTGACGCCGAGTTATCTTCCGGACCTGCCGCACTTCACCGAATTGCATGCGTCGGTGCGGCGTTACACGGCCGACGATGTTGTTCATCACGTCCTCGTGCCGAACCGTGATTTCGCGGCGTTCTCGCAGATCGACTCTCCCAAACTCAGGGTCCATCCAGAAGACGAAAATCTACCGTCCACCTTCATATCGACATATGGCTTCGCCAGCCTGCTCCGGCACATACCCCGAATGTCGAAACTTCCCAGAATCACAGCCGTCAACCTCGCCCGGCCATGGCCACCGGTACGCGGTTGGATCCTCCAGCAAATCCTCAAGCTCGATGCGGCGAGCCGAATCGACGCCGATGTGGTCCTGATCATCGATTCCGACGTTGTCCTGATCCGTCCGATCGATGTATCCGACTTCCTCCGTGACGGCACGGTCAGGTTCTACCGATTGCCGGGTGGTATCGGTGCCGAAATGAGCGAGCATCACCTATGGCACCGCACGGCAGCCCGACTTCTCGGGTTGGCGACGCATGAATCGGACTCGGTTACCGACTACATCACATCATTCGTTCCCTGGGATCCTCGGATCGTCAGGAAGGTACAACGGCGTGTCGAGGACACGACTACCAGCGACTGGCAGTCCGCGGTGGCCCGGGAGCTGCGGTTCTCCGAGTACTTCTTGTACGGCGTGTTCGTCGACCATCTCGGCACCCCTGAAGAGCGATCGTTTACAAGCTCCAGCACGCTGTGTCACAGCCATTGGGGTTCCGCTCCGCTCGACAAGACCGGCGCGGATCGGTTCCTGGAATCGATCGGGGCTGACGACGTCGCAATACACATTCAATCCCGATCTGATACGCCCGCCGACATCCGCCGGTACATAGTGACGGCTGCTGCCGACTCGTAGTGTCGTTTCGTGCGGTTACGCGCGGGCTGTGGAGTTCGGGACCGAAGCGAAAGACCACAGCAATCCATACAGCAGAAAGAAGACCAACGTGATCTGCTGGAAGGAGCGAAGGTCGAAAGTAAAGCTGGACAATGCGATTCCGACAAGAGCCGCACCGAGTGCATACGCCATGTTGCGGTCCGCGACGGAGGTGACGCGACGCAGTGCCGCGGTCATCGCGACGGCTATACCCCCGAAGAGAAGCATGAGGGCTGCCACCCCCACGACTCCTCCCTGCACGATCGCTTGCAGCCATTCGTTGTCGAGGTATCGATACTCGGTTGGCGGGTAGCCGCCGAGCCCCAACCCGAACCATGGATTCTCGCGAAAGTGCTGCCCCACAACCGCGTAATCCTCGGTCCGGGTCGAAATGCTGGTGTCACGCTCCGCATAGATGATCGAATACCAGAGGGCCTGCAGATAGTCCGGCAACAGGAGTCGGTAGATACCCACCACGATCAGCCCCACCATTACAGCATTCGCGAGCGCCCGCAGATTCCACGCGAACATGTAAACCAACAATGCCGCTGCGAGTGCGACGACTCCCGACCGCGAGATCGCGGTCGGGATCGCGACGATCGCCAAGGCACACGCGATCGCTGAAAGCTGTCGATGCAGTGGCTTGATCGCGTACCGCGCGAGGTGCAGGCTCAATACGACCCCCACCACTGCCAGGACCGACAACTCGATCGCGTGTTGGGATGTTCCGAACACCCGCCGGGACCCCTCGCGGCTGGTGAAATCGATGTCCTCCAAAGATTCGGTGAAGCCGGGGGGTACAAGTAACTCACGCAGATCGACTCCGCTGAAAGCCTGGAACAGTGCGACAACACACGCATAGCTCAAACCCGCGACGAGACACCCTACGACGATCGACCTTTGCCGGGAAGTCCTGACGGACTTCATGACGTACAACGCGACCCCGACGTGGGCGCACATCACGAGCATCGTGCGAGTCTTGCTCGCTTCGATGACGCCGTTCTTGGGATCGAGCAGACCCGTTCCGTAGGTGAGGAACAACAGGAAGAAGTACGCGATGATGATCATCGTGCCCGGATTGCGAGTCCGTTCGGCTGAGTTCCGGCGCGCGAAAACGAATCCGGCGATAACGAGCGCAAGACAGAGATAGCCCAGCATCCGCGCGGGCGATCCATGACCCCGCAGTGGCCCAGGAAGGACGGCCGGCGTCGGGATGAGCGGCACGATCAGTGCGCACGCCGCTGCGATCCACGGTGTCTTCTCGCGTTCGGGCAGCGGCGGAGCCGATGATGGGAGGTCGGGTACAAACGAGCGTTCCTCCGAGAACGTCACGGCCGTTCGCTCCCGGGCGAACCTTTACCTGCCGGAGAGCCAACGCGCGTCCACTCTCGATCGCTGTCCGTATGTCGATCCTGACCGCCCTCCACGAGGTCCGACACCCGATCCCGATCCTTGCGTTTCGTCTTGAGACGCACGACGAGAACATCGAACAGTACCGCGGCGAATACCGACAACCCGGTGCCGACGAGCATCAGAGCAATCGTTGTGCGCGTTCGGCTGGGTGTGGCCGGTTTCGGATCCACCGGCGGTACAACGGTATAAGAGATCAACATCCGGTCCGGTGGGACGTCGGCCGACCGTTGCACTCGCTCGAGCAACGGTCCGCTCTGAGCAGCAACCAACTCGACTGTCTTCTTGGATTCTTCTGGATCAGCAGCTGTTGCCTCGATCGTCACGAGGGGTAATTGGTTTCCCGGGAGCCCCGTTTCGAAAACCGTGGCAGTGTAGTCGGAGATGCCACCGGAATCGGCTACCTGCTGAGTCACAGCAGGATCCTCGAGGCCCATCGCCAGCAAGTTGATGAGTAGAACCGCTCCGCCTGCGTCGACCAGCCCATTGCTGCGAACTTCGCCGTCAGCGGGTGCCACGGCGACGCTCGGATTCGCCAGCCCCAGCGTAGTGGTCGAGTAGTACACGGGCTCGACACCCGCGTACACACGGTAACCGACCACCACGGTGACAACCATCAGTGGCAGGAACACATACCAGCGGCGAGCGCAGGACTTTGCGACGTCGAATAGATCCATCGCCACTCCTCGGCGTCCCGGTCGTCGGCATCGGGTCGTTCAATCGTAGCGGCTCGATCGTCACACTCGTGCCGCTTCGTGCTGCTCCGTCCTTGCCGATGAGCGTCGCAAGATACACCTCGCCTCGAGTCTCCTCGAGACAGATGTCTGCGGCACGTGCGGCAGGGTCTGCCCGGAAACGGAGCCAGGCGTGCGCGAGCTGCTGACGAATCGAGGTTCGGATAAGGAAACGGACCAAGTCGGCAAAGACGCCGTTCCGGCCGCTCGATCCCGAATGCGTGCTCGCGAACGCCGTCGAGGATTCACGGGGTCGACCGAATGATGCGAATCGGTCTGGAACAATCATTATCTGTGGTTCCAGGTCACTTGCCGTTCGATATCCGCATCTACATTGCGGGGCACCGGGGCCTCGTCGGCTCGGCACTCTGGCGGCATTTCAGCCGTGCCGGGTATCGGCACTTGATCGGTCGAGACTCCGCCGAGCTCGATCTCCGCAATTGGGGCAATACGCTGGCCTTCTTTGAGTCCACCCGCCCCCAGGTCGTGATCGACGCGGCGGCACGCACGGGTGGCATCGAAGCCAACATGCGCCAACCTGTGGATTTCATGTCGGACAATCTCAGGATTCAGGTCAATCTGCTCGACGCTGCCGTGGCGACCGGTGTCGAACGCTTCCTCTTCCTCGGCTCGAGTTGTATCTATCCCAAGTTCGCGGCCCAGCCGATATCCGAGGATGCGCTCCTCACCGGTCCGTTGGAGCCGACGAACGAAGCCTATGCAGTCGCGAAGATCGCTGGAATCGAGCACGTGACGGCGATCAGGCGACAGTACGGTCTGCCGTACATCAGCGCGATGCCGACCAACATCTACGGTCCCCAGGACAACTTCCATTCCAGTAACGGCCATGTGCTTCCGGCGATGATTCGGCGATTTCACCGCGCCGCAGCGGACGGTTCGGACTGCGTGACGTGCTGGGGTACCGGCCGTCCGCGCCGCGAGTTCTTGCATGCCGACGACCTCGCGGATGCGTGTCACTTTCTGCTCGAACACTACGACGACGATCAGGCCGTCAATGTCGGCACCGGTGTCGACCACAGCATTGCCGAACTGGCTCAACTCGTGGCAGAAGTTTGTGGGTATCGTGGCGAGATTCATTGGGACCACACGAAACCGGACGGAACACCGCGAAAACTGCTGGACATCCGAAGAATGACCGAGATCGGCTGGACCGCAGGCATTCCGCTGCAGGGCGGCATCAAGACGACCCACCAGTGGTTTGTCGAACATCAGGAGGACTATCGAACGTGACCCTCGTTGCCCGGCCAGCGGGGCCGATCGACCCATTCGGAACCCCTACCGACTTCCAACAATCGGATGTCGGCATCAACCATGATTCTGACCAGTTCATCAAGCGCAACTTTCGGTTCCCAACCCAACTCGGAACGTGCCTTCGATGCGTCCCCGATGATCGAATCGACCTCTGCTGGGCGGAGGTAGCTTTCGTCGAATCGAACATGACGCTCCCAGTCGAGGCCGGCGTACTCGAACGCCAGCGCCAGAAAATCCCGAACCGAACTACCTGTTCCTGTTGCAAGCACGTAGTCGTCCGGTTCGTCCGCTCGGAGCATTCGCCACATTCCCTCCACATACTCAGGGGCATACCCCCAATCACGCACGGCATCGAGATTCCCGAGGTACAGGAACTTGTCCAGTCCTGCCTTGATGCGCGCAACCGCACGAGTGATCTTGCGAGTAACGAATGTCGGTCCGCGCCTTGGCGATTCATGATTGAACAGAATGCCGTTGACCGTGAAGAGCTGGTACGCTTCCCGATAATTTCGAGCCACCCAGTAGGAATACGCCTTCGAGGTCCCGTACGGCGATCGCGGATTCAGTGGAGATCGCTCATCTTGAGGATACGGCGAACTTCCGAACATCTCCGAACTCGACGCTTGATAAAAGCGGCACTCCAGGCCGATCTGGCGTATCGCTTCGAGGAGGCGGAGCGTCCCGAGTCCGGTCACCTCCGCTGTGTACTCGGGTTCGTCGAAACTGAGACGGACGTGGGATTGGGCAGCTAGATTGTACACCTCTTCCGGTTGGATCTTATTGAGAAGTACCATTATTCGCGTTACTTCGAGAAGGTCACCGTGGTGCAGAAACAGCCGCACATCCGGCAGGTGCGGGTCCGCGTAGAGGTGGTCGATCCGGCTGGTATTGAAGGTGGAACTACGGCGGATGATGCCGTGCACCTCATATCCCTTACCGAGCAGTAGCTCAGCAAGATATGACCCGTCCTGACCTGTTATCCCGGTTATGAGAGCTCGTCGCGCAGTCAACGTTGCTCCTCGAGCCGACCGGAAGCAAGTTCGCTGATCCACTCCTCGTACCGGTCGAGAGCCGCGGACTCGGACAGCATCAGGTCGCAGTAGCGGCGCCCGGCCTCGCCGAGTCGGCGTGCAAGGTCGCGATCCTCTCCGATTCGCATCGCTTCCTCGACCAGGAGGTCCGCACGCCCAGCTGGAACGCAGACGCCCGCCATCGAAGCGATGATCTCCCGCGCAGTGAAGCCTCCTTCACCGGTTGCCGCAAGAATCGGCCTGCCGGCAGCGAAATACGAGGTCAGCTTGCTCGGCATCGACATTCGGGCAACCCCTGGACGTTCGTTCACCAGCAGCAGATCGGCTGCACCGAGCGCCGCCGGAAAGTCCGTCTCCGGTACCGGTTCGGCAAGTTCGAGGCATGGAACGGAGGCACTCAATTCCTGTAGGTATTGCCGTTGGTGACCGTCCCCGAGCAATACGAAACGGAGGGGCAGAGCCTGCGCAGCAGCCAACTGCGCCGCGGCGATCACGTTCTCGAGGCCCTGCTTGGTACCCATGTTCCCGGCGTGTAGAACGACCAACTCGTTGTCACTCCACCCACGCCCAGCGCGGAACGCGGCACTGGCCGCGGGATCGGACGGAGCGATATGAGTCCAATTGCGGCACTCGCGAACTCGATGAGAATCGACGTGATACCGGTCGATCAGGTCGGTTGCGAATCCGTCGTGGATCACCGCGATCCCGTCGGCTGCCCGCATCGTCCACGATTCCAGAGCTTCGACAGCACGCTCGAGGAACCCGCCACCCATGTCCATCTCTGCGAAGGCGCGAGTGTATACGTCGTGAACCACGATCCCCAGGGGTGGTCGATGGCGTGTCAGCCGGATGCGGGCTGCGCAGAGGGCGGAGGTCAGAAGCGGCGGACTGACGCACACCACAACGTCCGGTCGAGGGTATCTCGCCGCACTTACCTGCAATCCGAAGGTCAATTCCATCAACAATCGCTTGATCGCCGAGGGGTGACGTGTGACGAAATGGCGGAATCTCCGCACGTGCACCCCGTCCAGCAATTCCTCCGAGCGCATGGATGGGTAACCGTGCATCCGGGTCCACTGCGGGTAGTGCGGCTGACCGGTGAACACGTACACACGATGTCCACGTCGCGCTAACCCAACCGCCAGTCCGCTCGTATAGGGAGCGATTCCGGTCGGTTCCGGCGCATAGTTGATGCCGACGATCGCGACCGTGATGCCCGTGGACACATCCCGAGAGTAACCGACACGCACTGAATGAGCGGGGTGTTCGTACACAGGAGCTCGGCCCTCAGCACCTGCCGTAGACGTGCTTTCACTTTCGAACCGTCATCCCTCATCAGCCGACCATGACGTAGCGAACGGCCGAGACGATCGGTTCGATCCGGCCGTCAACAGCCGGTCTGCAGTGCTGCTCGGATGTACCCGACTGTCTGGTACACATAACCCCAAGCCCAATCCCACGCGGAAAGATCTTCCATGCTGTCGACAACCATCAGTTCACCGTCGAAGCACCGTCCGAGAATGTAGCGTGCTCGAGTGACATGGGGGGTCTGCGTCACCACGATGACGCTTTGCCACCCCTCCGACTCCGCAAGTCTGCTGAGCTCGCGCGCTTCCCCCCGTGTCGTAGGCGGATCGGGTTCGAAACACGAAACGGCGAACTCGTATCGCGGGTGGGTACACAGGTCGGTGAGCCACACGCTTTCGGATCCGATCGGATTGGATATCACTACGCGGGGGGCATACCCTTCCAACGCGTATTCGAGTCCGACGGAGTAGCGCGCGACGCCCGGACCACCGAGCACAAGTACTACGTCGGCTGGGTGCACCTCGTCTCGCGGCGGACGCACGTAGACATACCAGCCTGCCACCACGAGTGCCAGAACCACCACCATCGCCGCGAGGACCCAACGCCACCCTCGTTTCCTGACTCCCAAGTGAACCACCAATCTCGTCTGCCGCTCCACCCAAGTGGCTGGCGCTTTCCGGCTTGCGGTGCAGCACTGGAGCTCGCCTCGACTGTCACGAAGCACTGTTCGGTGTCGGATCACCCTCAATCAGCACATTGTTGCCCGAGACCGATACCGGCCATGTGGGCGAGCCGCCGGCTGCGGCGCGCCGCAACGATCTTCTGGCGACGTACGAACATTCGCGCCACCGCGAGTTGCGCCCGCCGGCGTTCGGTGGGGCTGAGATCACACCTCGCGAGCCAGTGCAAGATTTCCCTGCATTGCAGTGTCGTCACGAAGCACGCGTGCCACGGCGGCAAGTCCAACTTCCGAACGAGAGCGGAGACACGTTCCACTTCCCAGTGGCGCCGTCCGAGCACCTCGGGTATATGTCCCCACGGCCCGGCGAGCGCGAGCTTCGTCGCGAATACCTCGTCCTCGCGCATCATATTGCGCCGGTCTATATCAGCGACAACCGAGCGCCGGAAGAGCCCGTACAAAGGATCGATCAACATGTGACTTTCGTTGAGCAGCCGTAGCATTTCGGTAAACCGCGTGACCGGATCCTCGGAAGAGAGTGAGTCGCCGTGAAACTCGACGGTTTGTACGGCGCTATCGGAGGAAACGTATTCCAGCTGTGTCGTCACCAGAATCGATCGCTCGTCCGCCGCGAATGCTTCGAGGCTGCGTGACACATTGTTCGGTGCCAACCAATCGTCGTCGCCGACCCACCGGAAGTAGGCTCCTCCGGACAGCCGCATGACACCGACAAAGTTGTTCAGCAAACCCGTATTCACCGGATTGCGGTGATAGACGATTCGCCGGTCCTGCGCAGCGAGATCGCGGCACAGGTCCTCAGTTCCATCGGTGGAGGCATTGTCGCCGATAACCAGCTCCAGATTTTCGTGATCTTGACCGAGTACGGACTCCACTACGTCGCGTACCCTGTCGACTCCGTTGTGGACGGGAAGTCCCACCGAGACCAGGGTGTCGGCAGTTGCCATCACCGCGCTCCTCGACGATTCGCGTTTCGGGCCCGCAACCTTGACGGAAGACGCCGAATCTCGTCGAACGGAACCACGACAATTATGAAGATGCCGCAGCCTGCTCCCCCGGCAACCGAAAGTTGCACGAACGCTCCAGCACCTGCCAACGGTTCGATCAGAAGAAGGATCACCGTGGCCGACAGCGCAGCGCCGAACATCGGGCGAACCAGTCCGGGCAATGCGGGTACCAGGCTGACCCCGTGGCGGTGGAGAGCGAGGATGGTGAGGGGAAGCGCCACCAGCGTCGCGCTGAGGCCGTGTGCCACCGCTGTCCCCTGGATTCCACCCAACCGGGTCCCGACCCAGAGCGCAGGAAGTAGCGCCGCGGCCCAGCCAAGGTTTACCCAGACAGTTGCCTTCGTGGCGCCCAACGAGGTCAGGATATCGAGTGAGGTTTTCTCACCAGAGAGTCACCGACGACAGCAAAGACATCCGAACGGTGTGGCGTGAAAAGAGGACGTGGGGTCCTGCCTGGTAGGGATTGTTTCGAGCAAGAAGCAACCCGGAGCAGGACCCCACGTGATTACCTATCGTGCCACGCTCGA
>NZ_LRRH01000195.1 GCF_001646785.1 Rhodococcus phenolicus | reverse complement strand
CCGGCCTCGCCCACATCGGGCGTAGTCGCTGAGCACAGCCGTTTCGGCGGTCACCGGATCGAATCCGGTGACCGCCGAAACGCATTCCGCGGGCTCCTACCGGGGCGGGGCGGGCAGCGGGCTCTCGAGGTGGTCGATGGCGACGATCCGGTCCGCGTGCAGCGACATCACCCACGTACTGCCCTTGCGATTGCGGGTCGCGGGGACGGCGACCGAGTCCCGTTCCGCCCACCACCGGACGAGGTCCGGAATCACCTTGCCCTGACTGCAGATCACCGGTGAGCCACCGCGCCGGGCGATCTCCAGGGTGCGTTTGCGGCCGAGGTGCGGATCGGCTGCGTAATCCTCCTCGGTCAGCGACGGTTCGATTGCGATCTCGACACCGAGTTGTCCGGCGAGGGGTTCGACCGTCTGGATGCACCGCATGCGATCGGCTGCGGTGATGCTGTCCGCGCCGAACGCGCGCAGCTGCGCGACCAGGGCCTCGGCCTGCGCCCGTCCCGCCGAATCGAGCGGTCGCAGCCGGTCGTCACCGCGGTGCCGTTTGCGGCTGCCTGCTCTCGCATGCCGCACGATCAGGACGGTCGTCGTATCGACCGGCAGGGCCCGGAACCTCCGGAGCACCGTGCGATCCATCGGATAAGACAGGTGATCGAACGCGGTTTCCGGGTCCTCCCAGCGCAACTCGTCGACCTCGTTGTTCGGGACGAATCCGCCGTCGACGGCACGCGCCGCCCAATAGTCGACCCGCTTCAGTTTGCGGTGGCCCGGAACGGGGTACGTGACCTTGCCGAGGTGCCGACCGAGCTGCGCCCGGAAACCGGTCTCCTCCTCGATCTCGCGGACCGCCGCGACGACAGCGGTCTCACCGGGATCGAGTTTGCCTTTCGGGAAGCTCCAGTCGTCGTAGCGTGGACGGTGGACGAGCGCGACCTCGACCCGATCCGGGTCGGTGGGGTTCGGTCGCCAGAGCACAGCACCCGCGGCGAAGATATTGGCCTTCACGGGCTTGTCGGAGGAAGTCACCGATGTCCCTCCGGTTCTCAGGATCGGCTGCGCATGAGCTCGACCTGGTGGTCACGCGCGGCGGTACCCGGTGCGGGGGATGCCACCCACGTGCCGTCGCTCTCCAGGGTCCAGCAGCGGGTGTCGGGATCGAGCGCGGAGTCGAAGATCGAACCCAGCTGCTCGGCCAGCCGCGAATCCTTCACCTGCACCATCACTTCGACACGGCGGTCGAGGTTGCGGTGCATCATGTCCGCACTGCCGATCCAGTATTCGTCCGCCCCGCGGAAGTGGATGATCCGCGAATGCTCGAGGAACCGGCCCAGAATCGACCGCACGGTGATGTTCTCGCTCAGCCCCGGAACGCCGGGTTTGAGCGCACAGATACCGCGTACCACGATCTCGACCGGCACCCCGGCGCGGGACGCACGGTACAGTGCGTCGATCACCTGCTCGTCGACCAGAGCGTTCGCCTTCAACCGGATTCCCGCCGCGCGGCCCTCGACGGCGTGCTCGATCTCGCGGTCGATGCGTTCGATGATCCCGGCGCGCACCCAGTGCGGAGCGACCAGCAGATTGCGGTACTTCGCCATCCGGGAGTATCCGGTCAGTGTGTTGAAAAGATCGGTGAGGTCCGAGCCGATCTCGGGGTCGGAGGTGAGCAGGCCCACGTCCTCGTACAGGCGCGCGGTCTTGGGGTTGTAGTTGCCCGTTCCGATATGGCAGTAGCGACGGATCGTGGAACCCTCGCGCCGCACCACCAGGCACGTCTTGCAGTGCGTCTTGAGGCCGACGAGGCCGTACACCACGTGCACACCGGCCTGTTCGAGTTTGCGTGCCCATTTGATGTTCGCCTGCTCGTCGAACCGCGCCTTGATCTCCACGAGCGCCACGACCTGCTTGCCGGCCTCGGCGGCGGCGACGAGAGCGTTGACGATGGGGGAGTCGCCGGAGGTGCGGTAGAGGGTCTGCTTGATCGCGAGGACCTGGCTGTCCGCGGCCGCCTGCTCGATGAAGCGCTGGACGCTCGTGGAGAAGGAGTCGTACGGATGGTGAACGAGTACATCGCCTTCCCGGAGCGTGGAGAACACGCTCTTGGGTGTCTCACGCTCGCCGAAGGCCGGATGCGTCGCCGGGACGAACGGCGCGTCCTTGAGGTCCGGCCGGTCGACGGAATAGACCTGCCACAGGCTCGACAGATCCAGCAGACCCGGAAGCTGCACGACGTCGGCCGGATCGACGTCGAGTTCGCGCAGCAACAGGTCGAGCATGTGCTCGGTCATGTCGTCGGAGACCTCGAGCCGCACCGGCGACCCGAAACGGCGCCGCGCGAGTTCGCGTTCGAGGGCCTGCAGCAGGTCCTCGTCGCGGTCCTCCTCGACCTCGAAATCGGCGTTGCGGGTGACACGGAAGGCATGGTGCTCCACGACTTCCATGCCCGGGAACAGCACGTGCAGATGCGCGGCGATCAGTTCCTCGAGCGGCAGGAAGGCGGGGATGCCACCGGGGTTTCCGGGACGGTCGACGCGGACGAAACGGTCGACGTTGTCCGGGACCTTCACTCGGGCGAAGTGTTCCCCGGCCGCCTGCGAATCCTTCACGGTCACAGCGAGATTGAGACTCAGGCCGCTGATGTAGGGGAAGGGGTGGGCGGGGTCGACGGCGAGCGGTGTCAGAACCGGGAACACCTGCTCGGCGAAATAGCCGGTCAGATGTGCCTTCTCGTCGTCGGACAACTCCGACCAGCGGATGATCGAGATGCCCTCCGCCGCGAGGTCGGG
>NZ_LRRH01000194.1 GCF_001646785.1 Rhodococcus phenolicus | reverse complement strand
GCATCCCTTTGGGAACAGAAAGACCCGTGAATAGCTAAGGGCGAGTGAGTGTTCGATCGGATTCTCCGGTCTGTGCAGTCGTTGCGACCGAGGCGGGTTGGCGTCGGCGATGCCCGTTCCGTGTGCCGGCCGATGAGTGGATCACCGGCTGGGCAGCTTCGGGGGATTCACGGGTCGAGTCCAGCAGCACCGGGCCGAGTGCGGCCGTGGGTGATGGCGGTGCCTGTGCGGGGGTGACCGATATCGTGGGACGTGTCAGCTCCAGCGGGGAGGAATCAGGTCGCGGCGTAGCCGACAGGCGCAACGGATCCCAGGAGTGTCGCCGGCGAATCGACCCACGGATTGTGGGCATCCGCGGCGAGGGTCCGTGTCCGAATTCTGTTGCCGAGAGGGAAGTTCCGCAACGTGATCGGAGCTCTTTCGCGAGGGGCGGAGTGCGGGTGAATTGCTGTTTACCACGTAGGGCACCATCGAGGTGAATGCTCGCATTCGGAGGTTCTTGCGCAACCCCTGCGGATTGGACTTACGAACACGGTTCGGGGTGTACGCCGCGATCGCCGCGGCCGCATCATCGAGGCTGTCGAACCCGTCGAGTCCACTGCGCATGAACG
>NZ_LRRH01000030.1 GCF_001646785.1 Rhodococcus phenolicus | reverse complement strand
GTCACATCCCCACCCGTCACATTCCCACCCGTGTCCTGGCCGGCGGCGACGTCACGCCGGTGCCGCAGGAACCGGCGGCGGGTGACCTCCGCGATGGACGCGACGTCGTCGGAGCGGCCCTCGCCGGCCGCTTCCTTGATCGCGTAGTGCCGGTAGTCCGACTTGCGGGGCAGACCGTCCTCGAACACCACCAGGGAGGCGACGACGTCGGTGCCCTGCACGTGGCTGATGTCGACGCATTCGATGCGCAGCGGCGCCGAATCCAGGTCGAGCGCGTCCTGGATGCCCTGCAGCGCCGCGGACCGGGCGGTGAAATCGCCGGCGCGACGCAGTTTGTGCTGGGCGAGCGCTTCCTTCGCGTTGCGTTGCACGGTCTCCGCGAGGGCTTTCTTGTCGCCGCGTTGCGGCACCCGCAACCGGACCGGGCCGCCGCGCAGCCCGGCGAGCCAGCGGCTCATCTCCTGCGGGTTCGGCGGCAATGCCGGCACCAGCACCTCCCGCGGCACGGCACTGCCCGCCGGTTCGGCGCCGGCGGACGCGGTGAGTGCCGCTTCCTCGCCGTAGAACTGGGTGAGGAACTGTTCGACGAGCAGCGACTCCTCCGCGTGCTCCTCAGCACTCTCGGACCCGATCCCGTCGGGTGTGTCGCTTCGCCCGGCGGTGTCGATCCGGTCCGCTTCGTCGGGACGGTCGACGACGTCCCCGGACTTCTCGACGACCCACCCCCGCTGGCCGCGCACCCGGCCGCCACGGACGTGGAAGACCTGCACCGAGACCTCGAGGTCGTCGCCGGCGAACGCCACCAGGTCGGCGTCGGTGCCGTCACCGAGCACGACAGCCTGCTTCTCGAGGGCCTTGCGTAGCGCCCCGAGGTCGTCGCGGAGCCGCGCGGCGGTCTCGAAGTCCAGGTCGGCGGACGCGGCCTGCATCCGGGTCTCGACGTCGCGGACGAGTTTGTCGGTGCGGCCGGCGAGGAAGTCGCAGAAGTCCTCGACGATGCGCCGGTGTTCGGCGGCGTCGACCCGTCCGACGCACGGCGCCGAGCACTTGTCGATGTAACCGAGCAGGCAGGGCCGGCCGATCTGGCTGTGCCGTTTGAACACCCCGGCCGAGCAGGTGCGTGCGGGAAACACCCGCAGCAGCAGATCGAGGGTTTCCCGGATGGCCCACGCGTGCGAGTACGGACCGAAATAACGCACACCCTTGCGCCGCGGACCGCGGTAGACGAACAGCCGCGGGTACTCCTCGCCCAGCGTGACCGCCAGCATCGGGTACGTCTTGTCGTCGCGGTAGCGGACGTTGAAACGTGGATCGAACTCCTTGATCCAGTTGTATTCGAGCTGGAGCGCCTCGACCTCGGTGCGGACCACCGTCCATTCGACGCTGCCGGCGGTGGTGACCATCTGCCGGGTCCGCGGATGCAGGGACGCCACATCCGCGAAATACGAATTCAGCCGCGACCGCAGACTTTTCGCCTTACCGACGTAGACGACTCGGCCGTGCGGGTCGCGGAACTTGTAGACGCCCGGCTCGGTCGGGATGGATCCGGGAGCGGGGCGGTAGGTCGAGGGGTCGGGCACGGGTCCAGGCTAGTCGGCGTCGCCGACAGCCCGCCCGTAGCGCGCTTCGAGCCGGCGGAACCGGTCGGTGGCGTCGACGGCGTGCTGCCCGTCGCGCGGTTGCAGCGCCACGACCGGCATGTACTCGTCGTGCGGCAGTTCCAGACGCGCCCATGGCTTCCCCTCGGGGAAGGTCAGTCCGCGCACCTCGTCCCAGGAGAACGTCTTCTCACCGAAGACGTTGCGGACCGCGACGCCCGACGCACCTGCCCGCACCCGGGCCCGGGAGAACATCAGCGTGGCGCCGGCGAGGACGAACCCGATCACGACGACCGCGAACTGGTCGGCCGGACGCAGGTTCACGCCGGTGTCGCCGCCGCCGCGCAGTACCAGCGCGGCAGCGACGAACACGACCAGCACGACACCGGCGGCGGAGATCAGCCACGTGCGCATCTTCTTGCTGTGAACGTCGAGTTCCCAGTCTGCGTCGGTCGCAGCAGTCACCGCTCGGCTCCCCGCAGACGCCGCAGGGTGACGGCGGTGTCGAGCGCCGCCGCACACGCCTGCCCACCCTTGTCCTCCACCGAGCCGGGCAGCCCGGACCGGTCCAGGGCCTGCTGCTCGGTGTCGGTGGTGAGCACACCGTTGCCGACCGGCGTGCCCTCGTCGAGCGCGACGCGGGTGAGGCCGTAGGTGACGGCGTCGCACACGTACTCGAAGTGCGGGGTGCCGCCGCGGATGACGACGCCCAGCGCGACGACCGCGTCGTGGGTCCGGGCCAGCTGCTGCGCGACGACCGGCAGCTCGATGGCACCGGCGACCCGTTCGAGGGTGACATCGGTGATGCCCGCCTCGCCGGCGACGCGCTGCGCCCCGGCGATCAGGGCGTCGGAGATCTTCTCGTGCCAGCGGCCCGCGACGATCGCCAGGCGTAGTCCGCGCGCCTCGGCGAGCTGCAGGTCGGGCAGACCTTCACCGCTCATCAGGCGTCACCGGCCTCGAACTCGTCGAGCCCGATCAGGTCGTGACCCATCCGGTCGCGCTTGGTGCGCAGGTAGGTGAGGTTCTCGGCGTTGGCGCGCAGCGGCATCGCCACCCGCTCGGTGATCTGCAGACCGTAGCCGTCGAGACCCACCCGCTTGGCGGGGTTGTTGGTGAGCAGCCGCATCGAGGAGATGCCCAGGTCGACGAGGATCTGCGCGCCGATACCGTAGTCGCGGGCGTCGGCGGGCAGGCCGAGCTGCAGGTTCGCGTCGACGGTGTCCGAGCCGGAATCCTGCAGCTGGTAGGCCTGCAGCTTGTGCATCAGGCCGATACCGCGGCCCTCGTGCCCGCGCATGTACAGCACGACGCCGCGTCCTTCGGCCGCGATCATCTCGAGGGCCGCGTCGAGCTGCGGTCCGCAATCGCAGCGCAGCGAGCCGAACACGTCCCCGGTCAGGCATTCGGAGTGCACGCGCACCAGCACGTCCGCGCCGTCGTCGTCGGATCCGGCGATGTCGCCGCGGACCAGGGCGACGTGCTCGACCTCGTCGTAGATGCTCTGGTACCCGACGGCGGTGAAATCGCCGTGGCGGGTGGGGATCCGGGCCTCGGCGACACGCACGACGTGCTTCTCGTGCTTGCGGCGCCACGCGATGAGGTCCGCGATGGAGATCAGGGCGAGTTCGTGCTCGTCGGCGAAGACACGCAGTTCGTCGGTGCGGGCCATCTCGCCTTCGTCCTTCTGCGAGACGATCTCGCAGATGACGCCGGCGGGACGCAGATCGGCCATCCGGGCGAGGTCGACGGCGGCCTCGGTGTGCCCGGGGCGGCGCAGCACGCCGCCTTCCTTGGCGCGCAGCGGCACGACGTGGCCGGGACGGGTGAAATCGTCGGCGCGGGATTCCGGGTCGGCGAGCAGGCGCATCGTGGCGGCACGGTCCGCGGCCGAGATGCCGGTGCCGATGCCTTCCTTCGCGTCGACGGTGACCGTGTAGGCGGTGCCGTGCTTGTCCTGGTTGGTGGAGTACATCGGGGGCAGCCCGAGGCGATCGCAGTCGTCACCGTCGAGAGGCACGCACAGGTAGCCCGACGTGTACCGCACCATGAACGCGACCAGTTCGGGAGTGGCCTTCTCCGCCGCGAAGATGAGGTCGCCCTCGTTCTCCCGGTCCTCGTCGTCGACCACGACGACGGCCTTACCGGCGGCGATGTCTGCGACCGCACGCTCGATCGTGTCGAACCTCGTCACTTGCCTCGACTCCAAATCTCGATATTCCAACGAACAACTGCCTGTACTACCGCGGCGCGAAACTGCCGCATTCCACAGTACGACTCAGCGGCCCGCGTTCTGCAGGCGCTCCACGTACTTGGCGATCACGTCGACCTCGAGGTTGACGACGGTGCCGGGCTCGGCGATACCCAGCGTGGTCAGGGACAGAGTCGTGGGGATCAGCGAGATCTCGAACCACTCCTGCCCCGGCTCGCCGCCGAGGCCGGACACGGTCAGCGAAACACCGTCGACGGTGATCGAACCCTTCTCCACGACGTAACGGGACACGGTGTCGGGCAACGCGATCCGCACGACGGTCCAGTTCTCGGACGGGGCCCGGGAGATCACGGTGCCGGTTCCGTCGACATGTCCCTGCACGAGATGCCCGCCGAGGCGGCTGCCGAGCGCCGCGGCGCGCTCGAGATTGACACGGCTCCCGACGGCCAGATTCGCCAGGCTGGACCGGCTCAGCGTCTCCTGCATCACATCCGCGGTGAAGCTGTCCCCGTCGACGACGTCGACGACGGTCAGGCACACGCCGTTCACGGCGATCGACTCGCCGTGCGCCGCGTCCGAGGTCACCAGCGGCCCGCGCACGGTGAACCGTGCCGCATCCGTCAGATCCTCGCGCGTGACGATCTCACCCAGTTCCTCGACGATCCCGGTGAACACCTACCCGCTCCTTTGCTCCCGGTCGGGGACCAGGGTCATCAACACGTCGGCGCCGATCGTTTCGACGCGCTCCCGACGAAACCGTATCGCCTCGGCGATCGTGTGCACGCCGGCGTCCCTCACAGCGGACCATCCGTCGCCGAGAAACACCGGCGCGATGTACGCCTGGATGCGATCGACGCGGCGCGCGGCGAGGAACGCGCCGGCCAGTTGCGGCCCCCCTTCGAGCAGGACGTCGGGGTGATCGGTCAACGCGTCGAGTACCTCGTCGACGTCGTGGGTGCGCAGAACCAGGGTCGGTGCGGCGTCGTCGAGCACCCGCGACCGGGTCGGCAGGTCCCGGGTCCCCACGACCACCCGCAACGGCTGGTGCGGCGCCAGGGAACCGTCGGGCAGCCGGGCGGTGAGCCACGGATCGTCGGTGAGGACCGTGCCGGTCCCGACGACGATCGCGTCGAGCCTGGCGCGTTCGGCGTGTACGAGGGCCCGGGATTCCGGCCCGGAAATCCACTGGCTGGTGCCGTCGGCGGCGGCGATGCGCCCATCCAGCGACGCCGCGTACTTCCACGTCACGTGGGGGCGCCCGGTGCGGGTGCGGTGCAGCCACGCCCGCAGCGGACCGGCGGCGACCACGTCGGCGCCGAGTCCCTCGTGCACCGTGATCCCGGCGGCGCGAAGCGTCGCGGCGCCACCGGCGGCGGACGGGTTCGGGTCGGGTATCGCGTAGTAGACGGTGGCGACGCCCGCCTCGATCAGTGCGCGGGTGCAGGGACCGGTACGACCGGTGTGGTTGCACGGCTCCAGGGTCACCACGGCGGTGCCGCCGCGTGCCCGCTCCCCCGCCGCGCGCAGCGCCATCACCTCGGCGTGCGGTCCGCCCGGCGGCTGGGTGGCGCCGACACCGGCGACCCGGCCCGCGGCGTCGAGGACGACGGCACCGACCGGTGGGTTCGGGCTGGTGCGTCCCCGCACGTCCTCCGACGCATCGACGGCACGCTGCAGCGCCTCGGCGAGCGCCGGATCGGTCACGGGGCCAGGGTCAGGTGGGTGGAGGCGGCACCGGCCTGGGCGCGGAGCTTGCGAACGGCCTCCCCCGGGTCTGCGGCTCCGTACACCGCCGAGCCGGCGACGAAGCAGTCCACCCCGGCCTCGGCGGCGGCCTCGATGGTGTCGGCGTTGATGCCGCCGTCGATCTCCACGAGCAGGGTCAGCTCGCCGGAATCGACGAGGCGGCGCACGGCCCGGGCCTTGCCGAGCACGTCCGGGATGAACGACTGGCCGCCGAAGCCGGGTTCGACGCTCATCACCAGCAGCGTGTCGAATTCCTTCAGGATCTCGAGGTACGGCTCGATCGGGGTGCCGGGCTTGACGGACAGCCCGGCCTTCGCGCCCGCTGCGCGGATGTCGCGGGCGACCGCGACCGGGTCGTCGGTGGCTTCGGCGTGGAAGGTGACGTTGTGGGCGCCTGCCTCCGCGTAGGGCGGCGCCCATCGGCCCGGATCCTCGATCATCAGGTGACAATCCAGCGGAATTCCGGTCGCGCCGAGCAGCGACTGCACGACGGGCAGCCCGAGAGTCAGGTTCGGAACGAAGTGCGCGTCCATGACGTCGACGTGGAGCCAGTCGGCACCGGCGACGGCGGCGGCCTCGTCGGCGAGGCGTGCAAAATCCGCGGACAGGATGGAAGGGGCGATCATCGGGTGGGCCACGTCGGCCTAGTCTAGTCGGCCCTTCTCCTCCCGCCGGGCGGCCGGTACGCTCCCGCGCGATACCGCCGGTACCCGCTCCCGCAGCGCCGCCGGCGCGGCCAACCGCCACGCCTCGACCAGCAGCTCCCGGAGTTCGCGGGGATCGACCCGGTCGAGGTCGACGAGGATCGCTCCGTACCCGTCGTAGTGCTCGGTCGTGAAGTAGGCGGGATCGCCGGACGCGAGCAGCGCCTTCTTCTCGGAGATCTCGCACAACACCATCAGTCCGCCCTCTGATTCGGGCCGCAGCCGCGCGAATCCTCGGTCGCGGACCTTCAGGGCAGGGGTCCGGTACCACGTCGATTCGGTGACCTCGGGCAGGTCCGCGACCGCCACCACCTCCGACCAACTCGTCATGCGTCCAGTGTGCGCCGCGCCCACTCCGCTCGGGTGCGACTCCTCCGGTTCCGCGCGCCGCGTGGGTGATTCCGGAAAACGTGGATGCCGCCCGCCCGGTCTCGGGGACAGTGGAACCGGAAGCCCCGGGGTCCGCGACGGCAAGGGAGGCCGCGCCATGTCACCTGACGTCACATCACCGAAACGGTGGGTCCGGTCGATCGACGAGGTGGGCCCGCCCGACGCCCCGACGGTCGGCGGAAAATCCGCGAATCTCGGCGAGCTGACACGTGCCGGGTTTCCGGTTCCGGCGGCGTTCGCCCTGACGACCGACGCCTACCTGGACACGATGGCGGCGAACGGGCTGCGGGAGCGGCTGCTCCGGGAGTCGGCGCCGGGTGAGGACGTCCCCGAACAGCAGTTGCTGCGCGAGTCCGAGGAGCTCGCGGCGCTGGTGACCGGCGCGACCGTCCCGGACGACCTGTGCGCGGCCCTCGTCGCCGCCTACACCCGGCTCGGTTCGGATGTGCCTGTGGCGGTGCGGTCGTCCGCGCCCGCCGAGGACGCCGCCGACACGTCCTTCGCGGGCATCCACGAGTCGTACACGAACGTGATCGGTTCGGACGCGGTGGTGCGGGCGGTGCAGGCCTGCTGGGCGTCGCTGTGGTCCGCCCGCGCCCGCACCTATCGGGGGTTGCGCGGGGTGGGCGAGGAACCGTCGATCGCGGTGGTCGTGCAGACAATGGTCCGGTCGGACGCGTCCGGGGTGGCGTTCACCGCGGACCCACGTACCGGCGACCGCGACCGCATCGTCGTCGAGGCGGCGCTCGGTCTTGGCGAGGTCGTCGTGGGCGGTCAGGTCGAACCCGACACCTATGTCGTCGCGAAGGACGGCATGCGGGTTCTCGACGTACATCGCGGGCATCAGGAGTTCCGGATCTCCTCGACGACGACCGGTGAGGACCGGGTGGCGGTGGATCCACAGGCCGGCGCGCGGGTGCTCGACGACGATGCGCTCGGCCGGGTGGCGCGCCTGGCCGTCGACGTGGAGGCACATTACGGATGTCCGCAGGACCTCGAGTTCGCGATCGCCGACGGCGAGTTGTGGATCGTCCAGACCCGGCCGATCACCACCCTGGGCACCCCGGCGGCACCGTCGTCCCCGGTGGGCACGAACGGTGCGGACACGCCGGTGCTGACCGGGCTCGGAGCGGGTCCGGGTGTCGCGACCGGCAAAGCACGGGTGCTGCACGATCCGGGCGACGGCGCCAAGCTCGCCGCGGGCGAGATCCTGGTGGCGCCGATGACCCGCCCGGACTGGCTGCCGATTCTGCGGCGCGCCGGGGGCATCGTCACCGACGGTGGCGGTATCACGTGTCACGCTGCGATCGTCGGTCGTGAACTGGGGAAACCGGTCGTGGTGGGGGCGCGGACGGCGACGACCTCGCTACGGGACGGACAGGTCGTGACCGTCGACGGCGACAGCGGGTCGGTCTTCGAGGGTGCCGCACACCCGTCCACATCCGACGCCCCGACAGCGGCGGCCACCGCGGCCCCGGTCGCGGCGGCCCCGGTGACCGCGACCGCCGTGTACGTCAACCTCGCGACGCCGGACGCCGCGGCTGCCGTCGCCGCCACCGACGTCGACGGGGTGGGGCTGCTCCGCGCCGAGTTCATGATCACGGACGCGCTCGCCGGGGAGCACCCGGTGCACATGATCGCGCAGGGCAGGCGCGACGAGTACGTGACGAGGATGGCCGAGGGGGTCGCGACCATCGCGGCGGCGTTCGCGCCCCGGCCGGTGGTGTACCGGGCGATCGACCTGCGCAGCAACGAGTTCGCCGATCTCGTCGGCGGCGAGGTCGAGCCGCACGAGGAGAACCCGATGATCGGATTCCGCGGCTGTTTCCGCTACATCCGTGACCCGGAACTGTTCTCCCTGGATCTGGATGTGCTGCACCGGGTGCGGGCGCAGCATCACAACGTGCACCTGATGATCCCGTTCGTGCGCACCCGGTGGGAGCTGCGCGAGTGCCTGGCCCAGCTGGACGCGCATCCGCTCGGTGCGGACCGCTCGATGCTGCGCTGGATCATGGCCGAGGTGCCGTCGGTGGTGTACTGGCTGCCCGAGTACGCGCGGCTCGGCATCGACGGGGTGTCGATCGGCAGCAACGACCTGACGCAGTTGATGCTCGGCGTGGACCGTGATTCGGAGGTGTGCCGGGACGTGTTCGACACGATGGATCCGGCGGTGCTCGACGCGATCGATTCGATCATCGAACGTGCGGGGGCGGCGGGTTTGACCACCTCGCTGTGCGGCCAGGCGGTGTCGACGAACACCGGACTCGCCGAGCACCTGGTGCGGCGCGGCATCACCTCGGTGTCGGTGACACCCGATGCGGCTTCGGTGACGCGTCGTACCGTCGCGCGAGCCGAGCAGCGGATTCTGCTCGACCGCGCCCGCTCGGAGTCCTGAGCGGCCGGTTCACAGCGCCCGTTCGCGCGCGAGCTCCTCGAGGGAACACAGTGCGTCGAACGCCGCGAGGAGTGTCTGCCGCTGAGCGTCGGGCAGGTTACGGATGTGCCCGCCGATTCGCTCCACTCCGCCTTCGCGCCGGGCCACGACGTAGCGCAGTCCCTTGTCCGTCAGCTCGATGAGGGTGGCGCGGGCGTCGGCCGGATCGTGACGCCGCGTGACCATCCCGCCCTTCTGGAGGGACGTGACGATCGAGGTCATCGACGGCTGGGTGATCCCCTGCGCCGCCGCGAGGGTGGTGATGCGCAGCGGGCCGCGGCGCCGCAGTGTCGCGAGGGTGGCCGAGGCCGTCAGGCTCAGGTCGCGCGGGAGCTGACGCAGGAAGTCGGACATCAGGGAGTACAGCACGTCCGCGGTCGCCTCCACGCCGTCGCCGCCCGCTCCGTGCCGCTCCGGGGGGTCGGCGGGGACGTCGGGGCGAACGGGCATATCGGTCATGGTGCCAGTGTAGGCGACCCCCGACCATTGCATAGGGCTTCTATATAGAGTATCTATGTATTTGTGTCTTCCACTTCCTTCGCAAGCTCCTTCCGCCAGCCCCGGGCTGTGTGGGCGGTCGCGTTCGCGTGCGTGATCTCCTTCATGGGCATCGGCCTGGTCGATCCGATCCTGCCCGCCCTGTCCAGCGAGCTGGACGCGACACCGTCACAGGTCACGCTGCTTTTCACGAGCTATCTCGTCGTCACCGCGATCGCCATGCTGTTCACCGGCTGGGTGTCCGGCCGAATCGGCGCCAAGCGCACGCTGATCGTCGGGCTCGTCCTGATCGTCGTGTTCGCCGCCGCGGCCGGCGCGAGCGGCTCGATCGATCAGATCGTCGGATTCCGAGCCGGCTGGGGCCTGGGCAACGCGTTGTTCATCGCGACCTCGCTGGCGGTCATCGTGGGCGCGGCGAGCGGCGGCTTCTCCGGCGCGATCGTGCTCTACGAGGCGGCACTCGGCATCGGCATCGCCACCGGCCCGCTGCTCGGCGGGCTGCTCGGCGACATCAGCTGGCGCGGGCCGTTCTTCGGTGTGGCCGTTCTCATGCTCGTCGCGCTGGTCGCCACCGCGGTGCTGGTGGAACCGACCCCGGTCCCGAAGGACAAACCGTCGATCCTCGAACCGATCCTCGCGCTGAAGCACCGAAGCCTCGCCACCACGAGCGTCACCGGCCTGCTCTACAACTGGGCGTTCTTCACGATCCTCGGCTACGCACCGTTCCTGATGCACCTGTCGGCCATGCAGCTCGGGTTCGTGTTCTTCGGATGGGGTCTGCTCGTCGCGCTGTTCGCGGTGTTCGGCGCCCCGCTGCTCAAGTCGCGGTTCGGCACGCCCCGCACGCTCTACGGCGCGCTGCTCGGCATGGCGGCGGTGTCCCTGGTGATCGGGATCTGGGCGGAGAGCCGCTGGGTGGTGGTCGGCGCCGTGATCTTCTCCGGCATCTTCGTGGGCCTGAACAACACGCTGGTGACGACCGCGGTGATGAGCATCGCGCCGGTGCCGCGGCCGGTCGCGTCCGCCACCTACGGTTTCGTCCGGTTCATCGGCGGCGGCCTGGCCCCATTCGCGGCGGGCAAGCTCGTCGAGCATTTCGACGTCCATGTTCCGTTCGTGCTGGGCGCGGTCGTGGTGCTGGTCGGCGCGATCGTGCTGAGCACGGTCCGGCCGGCGCTCGATGCCGCCGACCGCGAGGAACAGCAACCGGACTCGTCGGAGCGGCGTGCCGCGGAGGACGCCGTGCGCACGGTGCCGACCCTCGAGGAGGAAGCCGTCCTCGCCGAGACCGCGCTCGCCGACGATCAGCGGTTCGGCGCCCGGCACGCCTGACCGGGCCGATGTGCCACCGAGCCCGCCCGCACGGCCTTCACCGTGCGGGCGGGCTCGTCGTTCTCCTCCCGCCGTCCGCGGCCGGAACCCCGGCACCTGTGTAGAGTCGCGGTCGTGGAAATCGAGGTCGACAGAATCTAGCCACCGGACTGCCGGTGGCTTCCTCCGCGTGGGCGCAGGTCCACGCCGACGAATGCTCGCGTCCCGACGCAGCAGCGCGTGTCCGCCCGACCCGGGCGTCGACGGCTCTGCGCGACCCCTACCGGCACGTTCGCACCGCACCGACCCCGGACCCCGCCGTTCCCCTGCGGAAAGCCGCGCCGTCGATCCACGATCGACCTGTCGCCGCAGCGGTTTCGGTCCCCGCGGTCGGTCGCCTCCCGGCCACCGCCGTCGTCGAGTGGCCGATCCCTGCGACGTCCGTCCTCGTCGACGGAAGAATCGAGTGCACCACCGATGACCGCCAACCCCACCGTCACCCTCCGCGATCTGACCTTCGAATGGCCCGACGGCACCGTCGCCCTCTCGCACCTCGACGGCACCTTCGGCGCCGGACGCACCGGCCTGATCGGCCGCAACGGCGCAGGAAAGTCGACCCTGCTGCGCCTGATCGCCGGCATTCTCGAGCCGACCTCCGGCCGGATCGACACCGCGGGCGCGGTCGGGTACCTGCCGCAGACCCTCACACTGCGGCACGAGACGACCGTTGCCGAACTCCTCGGGATCGACGAGATCCTCGCGGCGATGAGGGCCATCGAATCCGGTGACGCCGACGAACGCCACTTCGACACCGTCGGCGACGACTGGGACATCGAAGCCCGCGCCGACGAGGCCCTGCACCGGATCGGCTTCGGTGCCGCGGATCTCGACCGGAGCGTGGCCGAGGTGTCCGGCGGCGAGGCCATGCTCATCGCCCTCACCGGTCTGTACATCCGGCGCACCCCCGTCACGCTGCTCGACGAACCGACCAACAACCTCGATCGACGCACCCGCGCCGCGCTCGCCGACTTCGTCGACCGCTGGCCGGGGACTCTCGTCGTGGTCAGCCACGACCTGGAACTGCTCGAACACATGGACAACACCACCGAACTCCACGCCGGCACCCTCGACACGTTCGGCGGTCCGTACAGCGCCTGGAAGGAACACCGGGAACAGGAGCAGGCCGCCGCGGTTCAGGCCGCCCGTGCCGCCCAGCAGGCACTGACCGTCGAGAAGAGGCAACGCGTCGAGGCCGAGACGAAACTGGCGCGCCGGGAACGGACCGCGAAGAAGACCCAGAAGGACGGTGGTATCCCGAAGATCCTGGCGGGCAACCGCGCGAGCAGAGCCCAGAATTCCGCAGGCTCGATGCGCTCGACACTCGACGACAAGGTGCGGGCCGCCCAGGCCGCGGTCGACACCGCGGACGCCCGGGTGCGCGAGGAGGAACACATCCACCTCGTCCTGCCCGATCCCGGCGTGCCGCGCGGACGACGCCTCGCCGAACTCCACGACCGCGACCACACCGTCGTCGTCCAGGGACCGGAGCGGGTCGCGCTCGTCGGCGCGAACGGCGCCGGCAAGTCCACTCTGCTCGAGCAGCTCGTCCACGGGACCGCACCGGTTCCCGGTCGTCCATACGGCCGCCTCCTGACCGAGTTCGTCGGGTATCTCCCGCAACGTCTCGACGGGCTGGACGACGCGGCGAGCGCGATCGAGAACGTGCAGGCCGTCGCCCCGGCCACCGGCACGGGCACGATCCGCAACCAGCTCGCGCGGCTGCTCCTGCGCGGCGACAGCGTGGATCGTCCGGTCCGCACGCTCTCCGGCGGCGAGCGGTTCCGCGTCTCGCTCGCGCGCCTGCTGCTCGCCGAGCCGCCGGTTCAGCTGCTCGTGCTGGACGAGCCCACCAACAACCTCGACATCGCCAGTGTCGAGCAGCTCGCCGAGGCGCTCGATGCCTATCGCGGAGCACTGTTGATCGTCAGCCACGACTTCGGGTTCCTCGAGCGCATCGGAATCGACACGGTCGTCGAAATCGACGACGACGGGCACTTACAGCGACGCCGCAGGCTGACCGACTGACCCGGTCGGGTGCCGGTGAGCATCGAACGGGCACATACCGGGTACCCCCCGGTATGTCCCGTACGCCCGATGAAGCCCACCCGATGCCCAAGTCCCCCGAGCCCGCCCCGTCCACCGCGCCGAAGCCGTCCGCGTTCGTGTTCGCGCCGTCCCCGCTGCTGACCGTCACCGTCGAATGCGCCCCGGACGGCAGCGACGAACTGCACGTCCATGCCGGCGGGCAGGGATTCTGGATCGCCAGGATGGCCGCGACCCTCGCCGCGGACGTGGTGCTGTGCGGGGTCTTCGGTGGAGAGACCGGCCGTATCCTGCGCCATCTGCTCGAGTACGAGGGCATCGAGGTCCGGGGGATCGAAACGACCGGCGCCAACGGTGGTTACGTGCACGACCGGCGCGGGGGCGAGCGTGTCGCTCTGGCCCGGGTCGATCCGACGGTGCTCACGCGGCACGAGGTGGACGACCTGTTCGCGTTGTCGCTCGAGTCCGGTCTGCGCTCGGATGTGGCGGTCCTCGGTGGACCGCACAGCGGCACGACCGTGCCGGCCGAGGTCTACGGCCGTCTCGCGTGCGACCTGGGCGCGATGGGGGTTCCCGTCGTCGCGGATCTGTCCGGGCCCGAGCTCACCGCTGCACTCACCGGAAACCCGGCCGTACTCAAGGTCGCTCACGACGATCTGATCGAGGACGGCCGGGCGGAATCCGACGACGTGGATGTCCTGATCGAGGCTATGCACGCGCTGATCGACGAGGGCGCGCGGAACGTCGTGCTGTCCCGGGCGGGGGATCCGGCGCTGGCACTGCTGGACGGCGAGCTCTGGGAGGTGATCTCCCCGCCGCTGAAGATCGTCGATCACCGGGGCGCGGGCGACTCGATGACCGCCGGGATCGCAACCGCCGTCGCCCGCGGCGAGAGCCTGGTCGACGCGGTGCGGCTCGGGGCCGCCGCCGGCGCGATGAACATCACCCGGCGGGGTCTCGCCACCGGCAGGCGCGAGCTGGCCGCACGCCTCGCGGACGTGGTCGAGGTCCGCCCCTATCGGAAGGGAGCGGGTTCGTGAGAGCGCTGGTGACCAACGACGACGGCATCGACAGCCGCGGCCTCGGCGTGCTGGCCCGCATCGCCGTCGAGGCCGGACTCGACGTGATCGTGGCCGCCCCGCACACCGAACGCAGCGGGGCGAGTGCCTCGATGACGGCGCTGGCGGCAAACGGACGACTCGCGGTCGCCGACCGGCAGTGGCCCGACCTGCCGGGAGTTCCGATCCGGGCGGTGGAGGCGTCACCCGCCCTCATCGGTTTCGTCGCCGCGCACGGGGCATTCGGACCACCCCCGGACGTGGTGCTGTCCGGAATCAACCACGGCCCCAACACCGGTCACGCGATTCTGCATTCCGGGACGGTCGGCGCGGCGCTGACCGCGGCGACGCACGGGGCACTCGCGCTCGCGGTGTCACTGGCCTCCGCGGATCCTCGGCACTGGGACACCGCCGCGTCCGTCGCGGGCCGGGCATTGCGATGGCTGCTCGAGTCCGGCACGCGGGGCGCGGTACTCAACATCAACGTTCCCGATGTCCCGCCGGCCGAGCTGCGCGGCCTGCGGGCCGCTCCGCTGGCCGCCTTCGGCGCGGTGCAGGCCGACATCGGCGAGATCGGCGCGGACTTCGTCACCGTGACATTCCGGGAGATCCGTCCGGACGAGGCGGACGAGACCGACGCGGGCCTGGTCGCACAGGGCTGGGCGACGGCAACCGCGTTGCGCGCGCCCGTGGAGGCCGGCGACATCGACCTGCGACCGCTCACCTGGTCGCCGGCGGGCGATGGCCCGGATCAGCGGGACCGCGCGAGTTCGTCGAACCGGTCGATGTCCTCACGACGGCACACGTGACTGCCGGCCGTCAGCAGCGCCGCAGATCCGCAGGCGATGCCGAGCGCGAGCGCGTCGCGCAGCGACCGATCCTGCAGCAGACCCACCACCAGGCCCGCGACCATGCTGTCGCCCGCGCCGACGGCGCTGCGCACAGGCACCTCGAGCGCCGGCACCTCCACCGCGTCGTCGGCGGACACCATGATCGCGCCCTGCGCGCCGAGCGAGACCACCACGATCTCGGCGATCCCGGCGTCGACGAGTTCGCGGGCCACGGCGATCCGGGACGCGGTGTCGGGCAGGTCCCGGCCCACCCATTCGCACAGTTCGTCCAGGCTCGGCTTGACGAGGAACACCCCCGATTCGATGCTGGTCAGCGCGTCCCCGGACGAGTCGAGCACGAAGCGGGCACCGACCTTGTGCGCGACGTCGGCGATGCGCCGCACGAACGTGCCGGGCACACCGGGCGGGAAGCTGCCGCTGGCCACCACGTAGCGGGCGTCCGCCGCGGCGGTCACCAACGCCTCGAGGCAGCGCTCCTGCTCGTCGGCGGTCAGCTCGGGACCCGGTGTGACGAAACGGTATTCACGGCCGGTGCTGCGGTCGATCGCGGTGAAGCACTCACGGGTGTCGTCGGCGATCTCCACGATGTGCTCGTCGACATCGTCGTCGTCGAGCAGTCCGCTCATCTGCCGGCCGCGGGCCCCTCCGGCCGGGTACACCGCCGCGGCGGACGCGCCGAGCACGCGGGCGACCTTCGCGACGTTCACCCCGCCCCCGCCTGCGTCGTAGAAGGGTTCGTCGCACCGCAGTTTCCGGGTCGGTACGACCTCGTCGGCGAACGTGGTGACGTCGAGCGCCGGATTCAGGGTCAGGGTGACGATGTCGGGCACGAACTTCCTCTCGTCTGGGATCGGGCGGCGGGAACCGGTCGGGTGAACGGCCCCCTCACGGGGTCAGCCGACGGGTTTGCGCAGCGCGGCCATGAACATCGCGTCGGTGCCGTGCCGGTGCGGCCACAACTGAACCCCGGGGCCGGCCCCGAGGCGCGGCACCCCCGGCACGAGCTCGCGGGTGTCGAGCTGTTCGACACCGTGCCGGCGCACCGCGTCGGCGACGATCGCGACCGTCTCGGACACGTGCGGGGAACAGGTCGCGTACAGCACGACGCCGCCGGGCCGCAGCAGTCCGACGGCCGACGCGAGCAGTTCCTTCTGCAAACGCACGAGTTCGGCGACGTCGCCGGGCCGCCGTCGCCAGCGGGCCTCGGGGCGACGACGCAGCGCACCGAGACCGGTGCACGGTGCATCGACAAGGATGCGGTCGTAGCCGCCGTCGAGACCGGGATCGCGACCGTCGGCGACGTGCACCGTGACCGGCAGATCCCGGGTGGTCTTGCGGACCAGGTCGGCCCGGTGCTCGACCGGTTCGACGGCGTCCACGGTAAAACCGTCGAGGTCGGCGAGGGCGCCGAGCAACGCCGCCTTGCCGCCGGGTCCGGCACACAGGTCGAGCCAGCGGCCGTGGTCGTCGCCGTCGAGCGGTGCGAGCGTGAGCGCACGCGCGACGAGCTGGCTGCCTTCGTCCTGCACCGCGGCCATGCCTTCGCGCACGGCGTCGAGCCGGCCGGGGTCGCCGTGTTCGAGGTGCACCGCGTACGGCGACCACGGCCCGATTTCTCCCCCGGTCGCGAGCGCGAGTTCTTCGGCGGTGATGACCCCCGGTCGCGCCACCAGGTGCACGATGGGCCGGGCGTCGTCGGCGGCGAGGACCTCCTCGAGTTCTCCGGCGTCGGCGCCGAGCGAGTTCGCGAAGGCCTGCGCGATCCACACCGGATGCGGGTACCGGAACGCCAGGTGACCCACCGGATCGCGTTCGGGATCCGGGGCGAGCGCCGCGACCCATTCCTCCTCGGTCCGCTCCGAGACGCGGCGCAACACCGCGTTGACGAAACCGGCCCTGCCGGAACCGAATTCGGACCTGACGAGGTCGACGCTGGTGGCGACGGCGGCGTGCGGGGCGATGCGGGTGCGCAGCAACTGGTAGGCACCCAGACGCAACGCGTCGAGCAGCGGACCGTCGATCTCGTCCACGGGACGGTCGGCGGCGGAGGCGATGACGGCGTCGAGCAGACCCTGCGCACGGGCGGCGCCGTAGGTCAGTTCGGTGGCCAGCGCCGCGTCACGGGTGTCCAGGTGACGCTCGCGGAGCAGGCCGGGCAGGACGAGGTTGGCGTAGGCGTCGCGTTCGCGTACCGCGCGCAGCACGTCGCGGGCGGCCACGCGGGCCGGGTCCACGATGGACTGCGAGGGCCGGCGAGCCTGGCGCGGTTTGTTGTTGCGGTCGCCGGGACCGCGGTGCGATCGACGGGCCGGCCTGCGGGATTCGGTCACTGTGCACGCACCTTCGGGTCGAGGCGGGCACCGCGTGCCCAGTCCGCGGCGATCATCGCCTTCTTGCCGGGCGGCTGCACCCGGTCGAGTTTCACCGCGGTGGTGGCCGTGCCGACGAAGACCCCACTCCTGCGGACGTCGATCTCCCCTGCTTCGAGGATCTCGTCGGTGACCGATACCGGACCGATCTTCACCCGCAGGTCACCGATCATGGTCCAGGCACCGGGCGCCGGGGTGACCGCACGGATGCGCCGGTCGACCACGTGCGCCGGATGTGTCCAGGTGACCCGGGCGGATTCGACGGTGACCTTCGGCGCGTAGGACACTCCGTCGGTGGTTTGCGGGACGGCGGTGAGCAGTCCGTCCTCGAGCCCGTCGAGCGTCGATTCGAGCAGTCCTGCTCCGGAGTCCGCGAGGCGGCCGAGCAGGTCCCCGGCGGTATCGGTGGGCCGGACGGTCTCGGTGACCACTCCGTAGACGGGGCCGGTGTCGAGACCCGCCTCGAGCCGGAAGGTGCTGGCGCCGGTGATCTCGTCACCGGCGGCGATCGAGGCCTGCACGGGCGCGGCGCCGCGCCACGCGGGGAGCAGCGAGAAGTGCAGGTTCACCCAGCCGTGCACGGGGATGTCGAGCACGGGCTGCGGTAGCAGAGCACCGTAGGCCACGACGGGACAGCAGTCCGGGGCGAGTTCGGTGAGCCGGGCCACGAACTCGGGGTCGCGCGGCGATTGCGGAGTGAGGACCTCGATGCCGTGCTCGTCGGCGACCTGCCCGACCGCGGATCGCACGACCTTGCGACCCCGGCCGGCGACGGTGTCGGGCCGGGTGACGACGGCGACGACCTCGTGCCGGGACGATTCGACGAGTCGGCGCAGCGACGGAACGGCGGGTTCGGGAGTGCCCGCGAACACCACCCGCATGTCAGAGCACCGCCGATGCAGGAGTGTGCGGTGCGATGCGGGAGGAAACAAGCGGGTGTGTCACGAAGACTGCTCCAAGACTCGGCGGCGATAACTCCCCCCAGTCTAGGGAGTCCGGCGGGCCCGCTCCCACCGCGCACGCACGAACCCGGCCGGGCGCGTCGCGGTTTCTTCGAGCGAATTTTCGCAAATATGGTGATTCTCACCACATGCAGTATTACATTCTCCTCATGCCGCAATCCCATTCTACTTTTTCCAGGGCTTTCATGCCCGAACGGACGACTCGGGGACCCCGCACCGCAGCGTGCGCCCCTCGCCGGCAGGCCGATCACGCATGACCACCGCCCCCGTTCCGGACACCCTGCCCGAGGCTCTGTCGCCGCAATGGCTGACCTCCGCCCTGCATCCGCGCTATCCGGGCCTGCAGGTACGGAAGGTCGATCCGGGTCCGATCGTCGACCGGGTCTCCACCAACGCCCGCTTCACGATCGAGTGCACGGGAGGCGTACCCGAGAATCTGTCGCCGGATCTGTGCGTCAAGGGGTACTTCAACGAGCAGGGCCGCGAAACCCGGGCCGCCGGTGAACCCGAGGCATGCTTCTACCGGGACCTGGCCGACGCGACGGGCGTACGTACGCTCCGAAGCGTCTACGCCGATTTCGACGAGCACACCCGGCACGGCGTCGTCATCACCGAGGACGTCGTGGCGGCGGGCGGCTCCTTCCTCGACGCGGGCAGCTCCTTCACCCCCGATCAGGTCGCGCAGAGCCTCGAGCAGTTCGCACAACTCCACGCCGCAACCTGGGGGAACCCGGCGTGGGCCGGACAGACCTGGTTGACCCCGCGCCTGACCGGTGCGCTCCGCGCCTTCGGCGTCGACGAGATCACCGCACGCATCCACCGCAACCTCCACGGGCCGAACGGCCGTCGGGTGCCCGCCGAGCTGCGCGATGCGCCGCGGCTCGTCGCCGCCTATCAGGGCCTCGTGAACGCACTCGCGGCCGAACACGAGGCGTCCGACTGGTGCGTCATCCACGGTGACGCGCACGTCGGCAACCTCTACCTCGACGGCCGCGGGTTCCCCGGACTGGTCGACTGGCAACTCGTCCAACGCGGAATGTGGTACCTGGACGTGGGCACCCACATCGCCACGGCCCTGGATCCCGACGACCGGCGCAGCACCGAACGCGACCTGCTCGTCCACTACCTCGATTGCCTCTCGTCACGCGGGGTCGAGCCCCCGCCGCCGGACGCGGCGTGGCGTGCGCTCGGCCGCGGGATCGTCCGCGGTCTCTACCTCTGGGGCATCACCGTCAAGGTCGAACCGCGCCTGATCGAGATCCTGCTCCATCGCCTGAGCACGGCGGCCGCCGATCACGATGCCCTGTCCCCCGAGTTGTTCTCGGCCCCTTGCTGATTCCCTCCCCGATGACCACCCAGACCGGAGAAGCCCGTGCCTCACGCACTTCCACACGAGCTACCGAACGCCGGAGGCGGCCGCTGGCCCTCGGCGACCGACCACTTCCACTCGGCCCAGTGGGGCGACCTCGAGGTGGGTTACACCACGACCGCCGGTCCCCGCGACTGCACGGAGCTCTACCGCGCCTGCGGGCTCCCGGGCGGCGTCTGCATGTGCCCCCACTACGGATACGTGCTGTCGGGCTCCATCACGGCCTGCTACCCCGGCACGGACATGGAGGACGAAACCGCGGTCGCCGGCGAGGTGTACTTCTTTCCCGCGGGGCACATTCTGAAGTATCCCGAGCAGACCCGCCATCTCGAGTTCAATCCCGCGTATGCGCTGCAGCAGCTGATGGATGCCATCGAACGGCTGGCCGATCGGATGAAGCCCGTCCAGAACTGACCGAATCTACTTTGCCGCTGTACCTTTCGGCGTCAGTTGCGAAATTCGACCGTCTCGGCTCTTGAATTTCCGAGAGGACCGTGGCAGCCTGTACGAGAATCACGTTCTACCTTGAACTGCATTTTTCAAGTTCCGCCGTCGCGCGGCGCGGCGCGACGGCCGATCCCGCGGGCAACGCCGGGAGGAACACGAATCACACTCCCCCAAGCGTTTCCCGGCCACGGCAGAAATCAGTCATCCCTTTCTCGAAAGGTGTTGTGAAAGTTGGCTATCCACAGCCCGAAACTGCCGGTCAGGTCGATACCACCGGCACTGAGCCGCCACTACGAAGCAATGGGGTGGTGGACCCGGGAAACGCTCGGCGAGATCCTCGCCGAGGGGTTGAACAAGCACTCCGACAAGGGATTCCACGTGCATTCGGTGGTCCGTCCGTACACGGGGACGTTCGCGGACGTCGAGCTCGTCGCCCGCCGGCTCGCCGCGGGCCTGTGGGCGCGGGGCATCCGGCCGGGTGACGTCATCGCGTTCCAGTTGCCGAACTGGATGGAAGCCGCCGCCACGTTCTGGGCATCGTCCCTGCTCGGTGCGGTCACCGTGCCGATCGTGCACTTCTACGGGCCCCGCGAACTCGGCTTCATCCTGAACGACGCACAGCCCCGGGTGTTCATCACCGCCGAGAACTTCGGCCGGATGACCTACTCACCGGGGGTCAGCGAGCACGTGCCGGTCGTGGGCGTGGTCGGACGCGACTTCGACGAGCTCCTCGGCGACGAACCGCTCGCCGGCGTGGCCACGGTCGACCCTGCGAGTCCCGCCCTCATCGCGTACACCTCGGGCACCACACGCGAACCCAAGGGCGTCATCCACTCCCACCGCAGCCTGATCTTCGAAACCCGTCAGCTGCTCTCCAACTACGACCCCGACCGCGGCAGGCAGCTCACCGCCCTCCCGGTGGGTCATTTCATCGGGATGCTGGGTGCCTTCCTGTTCCCGGTCGTCGACGGTATCCCCGCCGACATGTGCGACGAGTGGGACCCCACCCGGGTGCTCTCGCTGATGAACTCCGACGGTGTCGCGATCGGAGGCGGTCCCCCGTACTTCGTGACGAGCCTGCTCGACCACCCGGACTTCACCCGCGACCACCTCCGGCACTTCGGTCCGATCGGTCTGGGCGGGTCGACGGTGCCGGCGGCCGTCTCCCGGCGGCTGACAGATCTGGGCCTGACCGTCACCCGCTCCTACGGCAGCACCGAGCATCCCTCCGTCACCGGATCGGCGACGACCGCCCCGGAGGAGAAGCGCCTGCTCACCGACGGCTCCACCCGAACGGGAGTGGAGATCCGCCTGACGCAGGACGGGGAGATCCTCAGCCGAGGCCCGGACCTGTGTCTGGGCTACACCGACGAGTCGCTCACCGCTGCCGCCTTCGACGACGACGGCTGGTACCACACCGGGGACATCGGGGTCATCGACGAAGACGGATACCTCACCATCACGGACCGCAAGTCCGACATCATCATTCGCGGCGGTGAGAACATCGGTGCGGCCGCCGTGGAGGACGTGCTGCTCACGATGCCCGCGATCGCGGAGGCCGTCGTCGTCGCGGCCCCGGATCCCCGCTTCGGTGAACGCGCGGCGGCGGTCCTGCGGCTGAAGCCGGGACACACCATGCCGACGCTCGACGAGGTCCGCGCCCACTTCGCGGAAGCCGGAGTGGCGCGGCAGAAGTGGCCGGAAGAACTGCACGAGGTCGACGAGTATCCGCGCACGGCGTCGGGCAAGGTCCGGAAACACCTGGTGCGCCAGTACGTGGCCGAATCCGCGCGCCACCTCGACCGGGAGGAATCCCATGCCTGAGAACCGGTACGTCGTCGAACTCGACCAGGAGATCTGCATGGGTGCCGGAGTCTGCGTCTCCTACGCCGCCGACACTTTCGCGATCGGCCCCGGCCCCAAGGCCGAACTCGTGCACCCGGTCACGAACATCTCGGACGTGCAGGTCGCAGCCTCGGGTTGCCCCACCGGGGCCATCACCGTTCGAGACTCGCAGGAAGGACCCACCCGTGACGGACGTTGACGCACCCTCGCCGGCCACGGACACGACTGCGGCGACCCGGCCCCGGGCGTTCGACGGGGTACGGGTGATCGAACTCGCCCAGTGGGTGTTCGTTCCGGTGGCCGCGGCCCTGCTCGCCGACTGGGGAGCCGACGTCATCCGGATCGAGCCCCCCGAGGGCGATCCGTACCGCGGGTTGGCGACGCAGGGGGTCGGCACCGATCGGGGCGGGCCGAATCTCTCGATGGCTCTCGCCAACCGCGGGAAGCGTTCGATGGCACTGGATGTGCGGCGAGCGGAAGGTCTCGCGGTTCTGCACGAACTGCTCGAATCCGCGGACGTCTTCATCACGAGCCTTCGCCCGGCCGCGCTGGAGCGGCTGGGACTGGACGCCGACACCCTCCGGAAACGGTATCCGCGGTTGATCTACGCGCGGGGACACGGATTCGGCACGCGCGGTCCCGATGCCGACAAACCCGGATACGACAGTTCGGCGTTCTGGGCACGCGGCGGCGTCGGCCATGTGCTGACCCCCACCGAGCGCGAGTACCCGATCAGCCAGCGCGGGGCCATGGGCGACCGCAACGGCGCCATGGCGTTGGCGTTCGGGATCGCCACCGCACTGCTCGAGCGCGCCAAGACCGGCACCGGCACCACCGTCGACGTGTCCCTGCTCGCCACCGCGATGTGGATGCTGTCGTCGGACCTGCTCGCCGCTCTCAACGGTGGCGACGTGGCCCCGGTGACCGGCCGGGGACCGGGAGTCAACCCACTCACCGGGACCTACGCCACCCGGGACCGACGGCACATCCAGCTCATGTTCCTGCAGGGCGACCGGTACTGGCCGGCCTTCGCCCGGCTGGTGGGCCGCGAGGACCTCGTCGACGACCCACGCTTCGTGGACATGGCCGCCCGCAGGGCCAACAGCTCCGCCTGCATCGAGGAGCTCGACGGCATCTTCGCGAAGCACACACTCGCGGAATGGAAACACCTGCTCGCCGGGCTGGACGCGCCGTGGGCCCCCGTGCAGTCGGTGCACGACGTGGTCGAGGATCCGCAGGTCACGGCCAACGACTACATCGGCGAGGTCCGGCTCGACGACGGACACACCTACCGGCTGCCGTCGGTGCCGGTGCAACTGGACGAGGCGCCCGCCGTCCTCCGCCGCGCCCCGGAACACGGCGAGCACACCGAATCGGTGCTGCTCGAACTCGGCTACGACTGGGAGCGGATCGGATCGCTCAACGAGAAGGGCGTGATCCCGTGACCACCGCACGACCGGTCCCCGTACCGGACGCGATCTCGGCACCGTACTGGGCTGCGGCAGCGGACCACGTCCTCACCGCGGCCCGCTGCGCCCGGTGTTCCGGGTTCGCCATGCCGCCGGACAGTGTGTGTCCGCACTGCGGTTCCACCGATCCCGAGTTCGAGTTCGTTCCGGTGAGCGGGCGCGGCACCGTCCGCTCGTGGACGGTCGTCCGCCAGTCCTTCCTTCCCGGTTTCCAGGATCTGCTCCCCTTCGTTCTGGTCGACGTCGAACTCGAGGAGCAGCCGGAACTGCGGATGATCGGCCGACTGCTCGACGGTGCCGACGGCGAACTCCGCGTCGGGACACCGGTCGTCGCGGCCTTCGAGGACCTGACCGCCGAGGTGTCGGTCCCGGCCTTCGAGCGTGCGCCGTGACCGGCGGGTTCGCCCGCAACCAGGTGGCGATCGTGGGGTACGCGCACAGCGACATCCGCCGCACGGCCGATCGGCCACTCGGCGCCCTGACGGCCGACGTGGCCCGGGCGGCCATCGAGGACGCCGGGCTACGGGTCGAGCAGGTGGACGGCTACGTCGGTTCGAGCATGTTTCCGAGCGCGGGGGGCCGCGTCGCGGAGGACGGCGTGAACATCGTGTCACCGGCCTGGCTGGCGCAACGACTGGGCGGAAACCCGGGCTATGTCGCGGGATTCGACGGGATCGGTCAACTGACCGGGTCGGTGGCGATGGCCGTCAACGCGGTCGCCGCCGGGGCCGCCGAGTACGTCCTCGTGCACCGGGCACTGCACAACCCCACCGGCAGCTATCACGGCAATCCGATGCAGCAGGTGCACGGCCCGCAGCAGTGGACGGCCCCGCAGGGATTCTTCGGGCCGCTGGCGATGATCTCCCTGCCCTACACCGAGTACCTGCAGCGGTACGGTGCGCGTCAGGAGTCGATGGCCGCGGTGGTGACCGAGGCCCGGAAGAACGGCGCCCGGATCCCGTGGTCGTTCTGGCACGGCCGGCCGCTGACGGTGGACGAGTACCTGGTGGCACCGACCCTGTTCGATCCGGTGTGCCGCTACGACTGCGACATTCCGGTCGACGGGGCGGCGGCATTCGTTCTCACGAGCGCCGAGCGCGCGAAGGATCTCGCCCGTCCTCCGGTGTACATCTCGGGTATCGCGAACGGCTACCCCGCTCGACGGCGGCTGCCGCTGCATTGGCCTCTCGACGACATCGTCGACGGCGGAACCGATATGGTGCGCCGGTTGCAGGACGCGGCCGGGATCGGCATGCACGAGATCGATCTGCCGCAGGTCTACGACGGGTTCTCCCCGTTCGTGTGGTTCTGGCTCGAGGCACTCGGTCTGTGCCCGCCCGGTGAAGCCCACCGTTTCGTGGAGGCAGGCGGAATCGATAGCGATCGACCCGGCGCGGTTCCGGCGCTGTCCGGGGGCGGAGCCCTCGGAAACGGCCGGATGCACGGGATTCCGCAGATGCTCGAGTGTTATCTCCAGCTGTCCGGCCGCGCCGGGGAGCGTCAGCGCGAGGGGGTGTCCACCGCCGTGGCGTGCCATTCGTCTCCCCACTACGGCGGGGCGGTCGTGTATTCCGTCGAGCCGTTCTGACATCCTGCAAGAATTTTCAGAATGACACTCTCGCCCAAACGAGAATTATGTTCTACTTTCACCAGCTATTTAAGGAGCAAACGTGTCCATCCTTGCGGAACGTAGAACCTACGTCGCCGGAGAGTGGGTCACCGGCGATCAGGTCGTCCCCGTCGAGAATCCCGCCGACGAGAGCCACGTGGCCGATGTGATCGCCACCCCGGTGGCCGAGGTCGAACGCGGGATCCTCGCGGCCCGTCGAGCCTTCGACGACGGCGTGTGGGCCGACCGCACCCCCCGCGACCGCGCCCGGATCCTGCACACCCTCGTCGACCACCTCGAGGCGCACCGCGAAACCCTGGTGGAGACCCTCGTCGCCGAGGCCGGCCAGCCGTACCGATTCGCCGACGAAACACAATGCCGCGCAGGAACAGCCATCGCCCGGCACACCATCGATCTCTACCTGTCGATGGCACACGAGGACACCAATCCGGTTCCGGTCGACGACCTGGTGCGGGGGCGGGTCGCGCTCAGCATCCGCCGCCACGAACCGGTGGGTGTCGTCACCGCGATCACGCCCTACAACGCCGCGCTGATCATGGCCCTGCAGAAGCTGATTCCCGCGCTGATGGCCGGTAACTCGGTCATCCTGCGGCCCAGCCCCCTGACACCGATCTCGTCGCTGATCTTCGGCGAGGCCGCGGAGGCCGCCGGCCTGCCCGCCGGGGTGCTGAGCGTGGTGGCCGAGGAAGGCACCGAGGGCGCACAGTTGTTGACAACGCATCCCGCGATCGACATGGTGTCCTTCACCGGCTCGACCGTCGCCGGCCGCAACATCATCGCGCAGGCGGCGCCGACGGTGAAGCGCCTCTCCCTCGAGCTGGGCGGCAAGTCCGCGCAGATCTACCTGCCCGACGCGATCGAACGCGTGGGCATCGGCGCTCTCGCGGTGGTGGCGCGCACCGCAGGCCAGGCGTGCGTCGCCGCGACGCGGATGCTCGTCCCGCAGGACCGCAAGGAGGAGGTGCTCGAGGCGGTCTCCGCGGCGTACAACAGAATCACCGTGGGTCCCCCCAGCGATCCCGCCGCCCTGATGGGACCGGTGATCAGCGCGCCGCAACGCGCGAAGTGCGAGCGGTTCGTGCAGCTCGCCGAGGAGCAGGGCGCCAAGGTCCGGACCGGTGGCCGGCGTCCCGAACAGTTCGATCGCGGTTACTACTTCGAGCCCACCGTGCTGGATCTGCCGAGCAACGCGAACCCGGCGGCGCAGGAGGAGATCTTCGGTCCGGTCATCGGGGTCATCGGCTACACCGACGTCGACGACGCGGTGCGGATCGCGAACGACAGCGTCTACGGATTGTCCGGCCAGGTGTACGGGGCCGACGCCGCGGCCGCCGTGGCCGTCGCCCGGCGACTGCGCGCCGGTGCCGTCAACGTCAACACCACCGTGTTCAGCGCCTATGCGCCGAGCGGCGGTTACAAGCAGAGCGGGCTTGGTCGCGAACGCGGCCCCGAAGGAATCCGCGAATTCCAGGAAGTCAAGCACATGTCGATTGGAGAACTGCCGAAATGAGCATCGAGACGACGACCAACACCGAGTACAACCTGGATTGGCTCATCTCCGTGGACGACCACATCCTCGAGCCGCCGAACCTGTGGGTCGATCGGGTCCCGAAGAAGGACCGGGACCGCGCCCCCCACATGATCAAGGACGACAAGACGGGGATGGACGTCTGGGTCTACGACGGCAAGAAGTTCCCGAGCAGCGGCCTGAGCGCCGTCGCAGGCAAGTCCAAGGAGGAGTTCAGCCCCGAACCGCTGAACTACAGCGACATGCGGCCGGGCTGCTACGACCCACTGGAACGCGTGAAGGACATGGACCGCGCGGGAATTCTTGCGTCCCTGTCGTTTCCGACCATCACCCGATTCTGCGGTCAGCTCTTCATGGAAGCGAGCGATCGCGAGTTCGGATTCACGTGCCTGCAGGCCTACAACGACTGGCACATCGAGGAGTGGGCCGGCGCCGCACCGGGACGCTACATCCCGCTGATGCTGATCCCGCTGTGGGATCCGCAGCTCGCCGCCAAGGAGATGGAACGCTGCGCCGAGAAGGGCGTCACCTCCTTCTGCTTCTCGGAGAATCCCGAACCCCTCGGGCTGCCGACCATCCACGACAAGGACCGCTACTGGGATCCGGTCTTCGCCGCGGCCGACGATCTCGGCATGGTTGCCTCCATGCACGTCGGCTCCTCGTCCACGGTGCCCCGGATCTCCGCGGACGCGCCGTTCATGGCGAACCTGTCCTGGGGCGCGACCCGCACCTCGGGCGCGATGCTGACGTGGCTGTTCAGCAGCGTGTTCCAGCGTTTCCCCAACCTCAGGATCGCCCTGTCCGAGGGTGAGATCGGGTGGATCCCCTACTTCCTCGAACGGGCCGAGCAGGTGCTCGACAAGCAGCGCTACTGGGTGCAGCGGGGAGCCAACTTCACCGGGCACGCCGGCATGGACACCGATCTGGACGCGCTCGACGTGCGCGAGGTCTTCCGCAAGCACATCTTCGGATGCTTCATCGAGGACCATCACGGGATCGCGAGTATCGACGAGATCGGCGAGGACAACATCATGTGCGAAACCGACTACCCGCACTCGGATTCCACGTGGCCGAACTGCATCTCGTCGGTGAAGAAGCAGATCGGTCACCTTTCACCCGAGGTCCAGTACAAGATCCTGCGCGGCAACGCCGAGCGCCTGTACCGGTTCACTCCGGCGAAGCCCCCGGTGCTCGCCGATGCCTGACCTCGTTCTCGAACCGACCGCGGCGACGGACACGTCGATTCCGCCGAAATGGAGTGTGCGATGACCGACTTGTTCGGTGACAAATCCGCGATCGTCACGGGTGCCGGCTCCGGCGTGGGCCGCGCCACGGCCCTGCGTCTCGCCGAAAAGGGTGCCCGCGTCGTGTGCGCCGACATCGACGTCGACCAGGCGAAGCAGACGGTTCGCCTCGTCGAGGGCCACGGCGGCACCGCCGTGGCCGTGGGAACGGACGTGTCCCGCGAGGATCAGGTGGAAGGCATGATCGGAGCCGCCGTCGAGCAGTACGGCCGGCTCGACATCCTCGTCAACAACGTCGGCATCCCGACACCGCGGCTGGGCACCCTGCTCGAGGATCACACCGCCGAGGAGTTCCACCGCCTGGTGTCGGTCAACCTCGGCGGCGTCTTCTTCGGCTGCAAGCACGCGGTGCGGCAGTTCAAGAAGCAGGGCACCGGCGGCTCGATCGTGAACACCGCGTCGGTCGCCGGCATCGTCGCCTGGGGCGGATCGGTCTACGGCGCGACCAAGGGTGCGGTACTGCAACTGACCCGCGCGCTGGCGATCGAAGGCGCTCCCCACGACATCCGGGTCAACGCCATCTGCCCCTCGGGGATGCCGGCGACCGGTTTCATGGCGGCCGGCGGGATGGATCCGGAAGCGAGCGCAGCGCCCGAGTTCGCCGAACGCGTCGCCGCACAGCATCCGCTCGGTCGTGCTCTGACCGCGGAGGACTGCGCGGAGGCCATCCTGTTCCTCGCCTCCGACCGTGCACGCAACATCACGGGCGTGTCGGTGCCCGTCGACGGGGGGTACGTCGCCAGATGACGACCGCATCGCTCGACCGCAACCGGATGCGTGAGCTGTTCGACCTCCAGGGTTCCTACAACGAGCTCACCGGAGGTCTCTACAGCGGGGATCCGTACCCTATCTGGCATCGTCTCCGCAGCGAGAAGCCGGTGCACCGGGGCACCGTGCACGAACTCACCGGAATCTCGGATCAGCTGTATTTCCAAGGACTCCCGTTTCCGGACCGGCCCCACTTCTCCGCGTTCAGCTTCGAGGCGTGCAACGACGCGTTCCGCAATCCCGCCGTGTTCGCCTCCTCCCCCGAGGCCGTGGACGCCGATCCGGAGAAGGGGTCGCTCGGGCACAACAGCATGCTGTCGATGAACGGTGTGGAGCATCGGCGGTACCGCGGCCTGGTCCAGCCCTCGTTCCTCCCGTCCAACGCCGAATGGTGGATCCGCAACTGGATCGAGGAGACCGTCCATCTCCTCATCGACGGTTTCGCCGGCGACGGACGCGCCGAACTCAACGTCGACTTCTGTGCGGCCATCCCGGTGCTGACCATCACCGGCAGCTTCGGCGTGCCGATGGAACAGGCCCTCGACATCCGTGCCGCCCTGACCCGCGACCACGGGAAGATCGTGGAGATCCTGGCGCCGATCGTCGCGGCGCGACGATCGAATCCGCAGGACGACCTGATCAGCGTGCTGGTTCAGGCCGAACTCACCGACGATTCGGGTCACACCCAGCGACTCTCCGACGAAGAGATCTACACGTTCTCGCTGCTTCTGCTCGCTGCCGGATCGGGAACGACGTGGAAGCAGATGGGCACCACGATCACCGCACTGGTACAACGCCCGGACGTTCTCGACGCGGTCCGCAACGATCGCCGGCTGCTCCGCGCGGCGATCGAGGAAACCCTTCGGTGGATGCCCACCGACCCGATGTTCTCGCGCTGGGTCACCGAGGACATCGACTTCCACGGTCAGTCCATACCGAAGGGCTCGGTCATCCACCTGTGCGTGGGTGCGGCGAACCGCGACCCGGAGCGCTGGGAGGATCCGGACAGGTACGACATCACACGCCCGACCAGGTCGACGCTGGCGTTCGGTCAGGGCGCCCACATCTGCCTCGGCATGCACGTCGCCCGCGGCGAGATGACCGTCGGGATCAATGCCCTGCTCGACCGGCTCCCCGGTCTGCGGCTGGACCCCGACGCGACCCCGCCGAGAATCGTCGGTATGTACGAGCGCGGCGCAACCGCCATCCCCGTGCTGTTCGATGCGAAATGAGAGGAATATGCCCGAAACCGATTACACTCCACCCGATCTCAGCCTGAGGGGTGCCGAGCACGTGCGCGCGTACCAGCAGTCCAACGGTGCGGTCGGATACCTGTGGAACGGTGTGCCGACACTGTTGCTCACGGTGCCCGGTCGCCGAACCGGGAGACCGGTCACATCCGCGCTGATCTTCGCGCGCGACGGAGCCGACTACCTGGTCGTCGCCTCGAAGGGCGGCGCGCCCGAGCATCCTCAGTGGTATCTCAACCTGCGGGCACATCCCCGCGCCGATCTGCAGGTCGCGGACCGGAAATTCTCGGCGGTCGCGCGGACGGCGACGCCCGAGCAGAAGCCCCGGCTGTGGAAGGTCGTCACCGAGACGTGGCCGAACTACGACGCCTATCAGGCACGAACCGACAGGGACATCCCGGTCGTGGTGCTCACACCGGGATGACGACGACTAGGATTCCTCAGCATGTCCAGGGCTGAGGAACGCGCGGTCGAGCGGTCGACGGCGGTGCAGCGATCGCGAACTCGCATCGAGAACCATGTGCGCGCGATTCTCGACGCCGCCCACCGGCTCGTCGAGACCAAGGGCGATGCCTTCACCACCCAGGAACTGGCGAAAGAGGCAGGCGTCGCACTGCAGACCTTCTACCGGTACTTCTCCAGCAAGGACGAGCTCCTCCTCGCGGTGATCGGCGACGGACTCGACGACGCGTGCCGGCGTTGGTCCGTGACGGCGGAGACGTTGGCCGGACCGCTCGAACGACTGCGGTTCTTCGTCACGTCGCCGCTGGCGGGCCTGGATCGCGAACCCCGCCGTCACAGCCTGGCACAGTTCATCGTGTCGACCCACTGGCAACTGCACCGGGTGTTCCCGACCGAACTCGCGCAGGCCGAACAACCCCTGGTCGACCTGCTGGAGAAGGAGATTCGGGCCGGCGTGGCCGCCGGCCTGCTGACGTCGACCGACACCGCGGAAGATGCGTGGTTCGTCACCGAACTCGTCCGGTCGGTGTACCACCACTGCGCCTACACCGCCGGCGATACCAGCGACCTGCAAGAGCAGCTCTGGCAGTTCTGCCTGAAAGCTCTCGGCGGCACCGCGCGCTGATCCGCGGCGCCGATCACCGCTGCCCGCCACCCGCGGGCGGCACGTACGCATCACGATGTCCGGATTCCGGCGTCGAACACGGCTCATCGCGGTGCACCATCCTGCCCCGCTGTCCGGCGCAGCAGATTCCCGGCTCGTCGTGTACCGCGGCCGGGCACGCCGGCGGCGGTGCCCCGACCCTGCCACCCCTCATCCCGACAACGATCGAGAGGTCTTCCCGTGATCCGACACAGACGTACCCGGAGGCTGTCGACGGCCTTGCTGTCGACGGCAGTGTGCCTCTTCGCCGCCGGCTGCGGCGGCGGAGCCGGAACCACCGCCGGCGCGGCCCCCGACGAGGAGGGCGAGCCGGTATCCGGTGGTTCCGCGCGCATTCTCCAGATCGCCGAACCGCAGTCCCTCGACCCTGCCAGACTCTCCAACACCTGGGCCCACATGGCCGCTCTCGGGAATGCCCTCTACGGCACGTTGATGGTCAACGACACCGAGAACTTCGAGCTGGACTACAAGATGGCCACCGGATTCACCTCCACCGACGGGGGCGCCACCTTCGATCTGACGCTCCGGCCGGGTCTGATGTTCACCGACGGAACGCCCTTGGACGCGGCGGCGGTCGAGTACAACTGGAACCGGCTCAAGGATCCCCAGGTCGGCTCCACGGCCCTCCGTCAGGCCGTGCAGGTCGCGAACACCGAGGTCGTCGATCCGACGACGTTGAAGGTGACGCTCGTGTCCCCCAATCCGTACTTCGCGCAGGGCCTCGTCGCGGGTGCCATGAACTGGATCGCCTCGCCCACCGCGCTCGCCAAGGGTACGACCGCGTTCGACGAGGATCCGGTCGGCGCCGGTCCGTTCGAACTGGCCTCGTGGACCCGCCACGGCGCCATCGAGCTGCAGAAGAACCCGAACTACTGGGATGCGCCCAAGCCCTACCTCGACAGTCTGACCATCCAGACCGCACACGAGGCCAGCCAGCGCACGAACGCCATCACCACCGGCGCCGCGGACCTCACCTCCGAATCGAGCGCGAGCAACATCAAGATCGCCGAGGCACAGGGACTCCGGGTCGAGGTTCCGCCCACCGGCGGGGGCCAGATCATCGCGATGAACCAGCGCCGTGCGCCGTTCGACGACATCCGGGCCCGGAAGGCCGTGCAATTGGCTTTGGACACAGACACTCTCAACGCCATCGTGTACAACGGCGAAGGTGAGGTTCCGGCGACCCTCTTCCCGGAAGGGTCGCCCTTCTACACCGGCGCGCCCCTCCCGGAGGCGAACAGCGAAGAGGCGCAGAAGTTGTTCGACGAGCTTGCCGCCGAAGGGAAGCCGGTCTCGTTCACGTTCATGTCCTATCCGGCGAGTGAAAGCCGGATGCTCGCCGAAGCCGTCCAGGCGCAGTTGAGCGCCTACGACAACGTCGATGTGAAGGTCGAAGCGCACGACATCACCAATGCGACGGCCCGGACGGCGAGCCGCGACTTCGACATGTCGATCACCTCGGCGATCGTCCAGGATCCTGACTATTCCCTGTGGACGGCTTTCCATTCGGCGTCGGCGGGCAACTTCATGGGCGTCTCCGACCCCGAACTGGACGCGGCACTCGACCGCGGACGCACCTCCGAGTCGCAGGAGGAACGCATCTCCGCATACACCGCCGCGCAGGAGCGCCTCGACGAACTCGCTGTCGGAGTGTGGTACACACGCGCCACCCCGGGCGTTGTCTACGGTGACGACGTGCACGGCGTCGAGCTCTATACCCTCGGTTCACCGCTCCCCGAGGAACTCTGGATCGGCTGACCGCGCGATCGTCCGTGGTGCCGGTCCGTGACACGGCCGGCATCACGGCGTCGGGCGACGTCGTGGTGCGCGACGGGTCAGAAATTGCTCTCGAGGATGACCTCGGGAATCCCGGTTCCCAGAGCCACCGGCACGCACGGACCGAGGCCGTAGCTGTCCGGATCGAGTGTCTGCCGGATCAGCGCGAGCGAGAAGTTGTCGTACGGCATGTTGAAATGCCCGGTCAGGTTGTCCGGGCACAGATCCTGGATCACCAGATTCACCGCGCCCGGTCCGTGCAGGGCGACGTTGCTCGGCGGCTGGATCACTTCGTCGACCCGGGTGCCGATGGTGGTGTACTCGACGCCGGGCACCGTGTCGGTGGGGTTGTTGAGTTCGGTGAGCAGTTCCGAGCCCTGCGCCTGCTGCACGAGCGCCACCGAGAACTCGTCGGCGATGATGTCGGTCGCCCCCGGGACCTGCGCGGCGATGGTTCCGAGCCCGTAGAAGGTGCCCCCGTAACTCGGTGAGGCCACCCCGATCCACCGGTCGACCGCCGCGGCTCCCCCGAGCCGGTTTATGTAGTAGCGGGCGACCGTCGCGCCCTGTGAGAACCCGACGACGTCGACGTCCGCCGCACCGGTCGCGGCACGCACCGCATCCACGAAGTCCCCGAATTGCCGTCCGCTGACCCGGATGTCGCCGGTTCCGTAGTCGTCGGCTCCCGGAGCCTTCCCGAAGTTCACCGCATACACGCACCACCCGGAGTCCGCGAGCAGGGGCGCCAGCGCCGCGAAGTCGGTGTAGCTGTTCGAGTCGGTGCCGTGCGCGAGCACCACCGGGCGCGGGTGCTGCACGGACGGGACGCACTCGAAGTCGTTGGAACCCGGCGGGGCCGCGTCGACGTGCTCGTCCGCGTAGGCCGCGGCCTGCGCGGAACTGGCGGCCGGGGGTGCCGGGGCGCGGGGCACGCTGGCGGTGGATCCGGCCGGCTCGGCGGTCGCCTGGCTCCCCGCGACGATCAACGCGGCGCAGGCGGCCGCGAGTACTGCGCTGGTTCGTCGTCCACCGGCCATGTCCGCGCCTTTCGAGTCGCCCTCGACCGCTGGGCGCCACACCCCATCATTGAGACTCGTCACCGCCGCAACAGCGGAATCCTGTCGAGAAGTCTAAAGGGAACCGGTTCAACCCGGATGCCGTGCGCACCAACCGTGACGAAGGTGTTTCGGGGACACCCGAGGTTTCGAGCCGCGCCGTGGGGGTGTTCCACTACGGCTACCGGGAAACCCCCGGCGGCCACGAACCGGGTGACGCCGCGAGCAGAGCCGCGAACGAGCTGACCCTCACCGACTGGGATCCGGCTTCCAAGCAACCGTTGTCAAGGGCGGAGCGGCGCGCGTCGAACGCCTCGGGACCGGGGGCGGCGTCCCGTCCACCGCGCCCCGCGGCCACCGCACCCGAGACGTTCGTCGAACCCCCGGAGGTGCGCGATGAACAGGGTGGGCCTGGCGATCCGGGAACTGCACCGGTCCGAGAACGACCTGGCGCGCCGGTTGCTGCAGGTCTCCGACCGGCACCGGACCGATCACGAGGTCGTCCACCTGGGACCCGACCTCGCGCGGTGGTCGGAGCAGCACGTGCGCGAACTCGCTCGCGTCGGGCGGGATCACGACCTCGATCCCGATGCCGAGCCCGCCGACGATCACGCCCTCCTCGCGACCCTGCGGCAGAAGGGCAGCGAACTGATCGGCCGGCATCAGGCGTGTGCCGACGGCATCGGAGAGGGGTGGACGCGCGGTGCGTGACATTCGTGACATCTCCGCGGGAACCTTTCACCGGGTGCGGTTCGTCCTATTCTGTGACGACCAGTTGTCACCGATCACAGAGAGAGCCATGCGACGCGCCAAGCGCAAACCTCGAAGACCCCGCCCGCCCCATCGTGACGAGAAGCCCGCCACGGCCCGATCGGCGTCCACATGCTGACCGCCCTCGGAATCTTCCTCGGCATCCTCGTCGTCCTCGCCATCACTGCCCTCACCGGCTACTTCGTGGCCCAGGAATTCGCCTACATGGCGGTGGACCGCTCCCGCCTGAAGGCCCGCGCCGAAGCCGGTGACGCCACCGCCGCCCGCGCCCTGGTGGTCACCCGCCGCACCTCGTTCATGCTGTCCGGCGCACAGCTCGGCATCACCGTCACCGGCCTGCTCGTCGGCTATGTCGCCGAACCGCTCATCGGTAGCGGCCTCGGCGAACTTCTCGGCGGGGTCGGGATCCCCACCGCCGTCGGTGTGGCGATCGGCACCGTGCTCGCGGTGCTGTTCTCCACCGTGGTGCAGATGGTGTTCGGCGAGCTGTTCCCGAAGAACCTCGCCATCGCCCGTCCCGAACCGGTGGCCCGCTGGCTCGCGCTGTCGACCACCCTCTACCTCAAGCTGTTCGGCTGGTTGATCACGCTGTTCGACGCCGCCTCCAATCTGCTGCTGCGCCTGCTGCGCATCGAACCCGTGCACGACGTGGAGCATTCGGCGACCGTGCGCGACCTCGAGCACATCGTCGCCGAGTCCCGTGATGCCGGGGACCTGCCGACGGAGCTGTCGACACTGCTCGACCGGATCCTCGACTTCCCCACCCGCACCGCCGAGCACGCGATGATTCCCCGCGCCCGGGTGGACGTGGTGCACGTCGACGAACCGGTCGAGCGGGTGCTGGCGACGATGAGCGAGGGTCACACCCGCTACCCCGTGGTGGGCACCTCCACCGACGACCTGCACGGTGTGGTGCACCTGCACGACCTCCTGGAACTGGACCGGACCGACGGCACTGCCGGGACCGTGCACCGGCCCGCCGTGATCGTGCCGACCACGCTGCCGCTGCCGGACGTCCTCGCCCGGCTCACCGAGGCACACGAGGAGATGGCGCTCGTCATCGACGAGTACGGCGGATTCGCCGGGGTCGTCACCGTCGAGGACATCGCCGAGGAGCTGGTCGGCGAGATCGCCGACGAACACGATCCCGAGTCCGACACCGCGGTGATCGTGCGGTCCGGGGACGGCTGGACGATGCGTGGCGATGTGCACCTCGACGAAGCGGGCCGCACACTCGGCCATTCGTTGCCCGACGGCGACTACGAGACTCTCGCCGGGCTGGTCATCGCGGAGTTCGGGGGCCTTCCCGACATCGGTGACCGCGTCGAGATCGCCTTGAACGCGGATCCGGCCGAGCTGGTGAGCGATGCCCGCATCCCCCACCGCACCCTCGTCGCCGAGGTTCGCGCCGTCGACAAGCACGTGCCGTCCTCGCTGCACGTCACCGTCCGCACCGACCCCGAGGTGAACACCGATGAGTAACCCCTGGATCGTGCTGGCCGCGACGGTCGCGCTGATCGCGGCCAGCGCCTTCTTCGTCGCGGTCGAGTTCGCGCTGATCGCCGCTCGCCGGCACCGTCTCGAGGACGCCGCCCAGCACAGCCGTGCCGCGCGGGCCGCGTTGCGCAGCGCGACGGAACTGTCGGTGCTGCTCGCCGGGTCCCAGCTCGGCATCACGGTGTGCACCCTGGCGCTGGGTGCGGTCACCAAGCCGGCCGTGCACCACTGGCTGACCCCGCTCATCGCGGGCTGGGGGGCGCCGATGTGGCTGGCGGACGTCGCCGGGTTCGTGCTGGCGCTGATCATCGTGACCTTCCTGCACCTGGTGGTCGGTGAGATGGCGCCGAAGTCGTGGGCGATCGCCCACCCGGAGAAGTCGGCGACGATGCTCGCCGTCCCGATGCGGGTGTTCATGTGGTTCACCCGCCCGGTCATCATCCAGCTCAACCGGATGGCGAACTGGTGCCTGCGCAAGGCCGGCGTGGAACCGGTCGATCAGGTGGCCACCGGCCAGGACCCGGACGCGCTGCGGCACCTGGTCGAGCATTCGGCCACGGTCGGCACTCTCGACGAGCGTTACCACGGGCATCTGACCAGCGCTCTGGAGTTGGAGGCCCTGACGGTCGGCGACATCGTCGCCCCGAACGACCGTCCGAGCAGCGTGCCGCCGGATGCCTCCGGTGCGCAGATCCGGGATGCGGCCCGCCGGACCGGGCACCTACGGTTGCTGGTGCGCGGCAACGGTCACGTCGACGGCGTCGTGCACGTGCGCGACAGCCTCCACACCCCCGGGGCCAGTGCCGCCGACCTCATGCGGCCCGCCCTGACCGTCGACGCTGCGGTCCCGGTCTACGAAGCGCTGCGCACCATGCGCGAAACCCGCAACCATCTCGCGACCGTCACCGACGGTGGGCGGGTCGTCGGGTTGATCACGATCTCCGACGTGCTCCAGCGTCTCCTCCCCACCGCCGAAGTGCGCTGACGCGCCGGTGTGCCTTTATGGCGGCGGCCGGAGCCGCCACAAAGGCACACCCTGGGCAGTAGTCAGGGCGTTCCGCGGGAGCACGGCCGGTCCGTGGCAGGCCGGAACCATGTGGTGACCCGGCTGAGCAGGTCGGGATCACCGGCCGTCGTGACCGAGCCGTCGGCGACGGCGTCCGACCATTCGCACCTTCCCCTGGCGAGCGCCAGGAGCGCCGGCATCGAGGACTCCAGGTAGACGAAGCGACTCGGATCCAAGAGCGGGTCGGTGAGACACCCGTACGGCTCGGCACCGTGTTTCAGCACCAGCCAGTACCTGCAGTCGGACCGGTGGTGCAACCGAACCTCGAGGACGACGGCCCGCTGTGGCGCACGGGCCGGATCCGCCCGCTGTGCCAGCCAACCGAGCACGATGTCGGGGTCGTCGGGAAGCAAGGTGTCCGCCCACGCCCGGAGCGAGCCGAGTGTCGCCGTCAAACCGTCCCAACCGGATGGTCCGAGCTGCCGGCGTACAGGGCCGCTTCGTGCGCGGCCGGGCAGGCCGGGTCGCGGCGCCGATGGAGGAGTTCACCCGCACCGTGTGCCTTTCCGGCGGTCCCCACCGCCACAACGGCACACCAGCCTAACCAACCTTGGGCGGATCCATCTGGACGCGCAGTGGTCCCTCGACGCGGCGGGCGGTGCGGGCGGCCTGCGCGTCGCGCAGTGCCCGGCCGAGCGCTCTACCGCGGCCGCGGCTGACCCGCACGAGCATGCGGTGCACCTCGTCCGGTTCCGGGTCGTCCGCACCGAACGGCAGACGCTGACCGGGCGGCAGCGGTACCGGGCCGAGCACCTCGGCGTCGTCCGGCAGCGCCGTCGCCTCGAGCAGTTCCGCGACCGCGCCGGCGCTGCCGTCGATCGCTGCCATGTGCACGGTCGGCGGGAACCCGACCTCGGCGCGTTCGTCGATCTGGGAACGCGCATGCCCGACCGGATCCCAGCGCACCAGTGCCTGCACGGTCGGGATCCCGGAATCCGCGACGACCACGACCTGGCCCCCGTCCCGGAACGGACGGACCAGCGACGACGCGGTCAGCCAGCGTCGCAGGGTCTCCTCGGCGGCGCGAAGGTCGGCGCGGCCGAGCAGTGCCCAGCCGTCGAGCAGCAGCGCCGCGCCGTAGCCGCCGGGCACCACCGGTTCGGCGCCGACCGTCGAGACCACCAGCGCCGGCCCCTCCGGGGCGGTGGTCTTCACGTCGGAACCGCCGGAGGTCACCACCGGCACGCCCGGGAACGCACGGCCCAGTTCCTCGGCGGTGCGTCCGGCCCCGACGACCACCGCGCGCAGCGACCGCGCGCCGCACACGTGGCACCGGTGCGTGGCGTCGGCGACCCCGCACCAGCGGCACGCCGGGATCGCGGCTCCGTCCGGACCTCCGGCGGTGGGCAGGGCGAGCGGACCGTTGCAGCGCCGGCACCGCGCAGGCGCCCGGCATTTTCCGCAGGCCAGGGCGGGAACGTAGCCTCGGCGGGGCACTTGCACGAGCACGCCTCGCCCGGCGCCGAGTGCCGCCCGGGCCGCGGCGAAGGCGACCGCGGGGATCCGGGCCGCCCGCGCCGCCGGGTCGCGGGCCAGAGCGTGATCGCTGTCGGCCAGCGCCGTCACCTTCGGCGCCCACTCGCGGATCACCTCACGCGGCGCGGTCAGGTCGTGCGCCCAGCCGGAGTCGACGAGCGCCTGGGTTTCGGCGGTCCGGGCGTGCCCGCCGAGGACCACGGCGGCACCGGCGGCATGCGCGCGCAGCACCGCGACCTCGCGGGAGTGCGGATACGGGGACCGGGGTTCGGCGTGCAGATCGTCGCCGTCGTCCCACACGACGAGCAGGCCGAGGTCCGGGGTGGGTGCGAACACCGAGGCGCGGGTGCCGACAACGACGCGCGCTGTGCCGCGCAACGCGGACAGCCAGCGCCGATAACGCACGGCCGGTCCGAGTCCCGCACTGAGCCCGACGACGTGGCCGGCACCGACGACGGTTTCGCAGGCGGCCAGCACCCGGTCCAGGTCCCGTTGATCGGGGACCACGAGTACCGCGGCGCGCCCCCCGGCCGCGGTGAGCGCGGCGAGCTCGGCGAGGCGGCGAGGCCAGTCCTCCCCCGGCAGCGCCTGCCACGCCGCGCGTGGGGAGCGGCCCGCGGCGAGCGCGTCGAGGAAATGCTCCCCGAACCGGTATCGCGTCCACGCCTGCCGGTCCACCTCCGGGGCTTCCGGCGCCGGCGTCTCGACGGCCGGTTCGGCTTCGACGCGGGCGTGCCGCGGCGGCACCGCCAGGCGCAGGACGTCGGCGCGGGTTCCGGCGTAGCGGGTGGCGACCTCGTCGGCCAAGGCGGCGATCTCGTCGGTCAGCACCGGCTCGGACGAGACGACGCGGTCGAGCCAGCCCAGGCGTCCCTGATGGTCGCTGGTGGCGATACGCGAGAGCAGGAAGCCGTCGACGAGGCGGCCGGAGAAGCGGACACGAACGCGGACGCCCGGTCGGGCGTCCGCGTCGAGTTCACGGGGAATCAGGTAGTCGAACTCGCGGTCGAGGTGTGGAAGCGGCAGCAGCGGAAGAATCCGTGCCACCGGATCGGTCTCGGCGGCGAGCCTGTCGGCACCCACCCGTCGGTGACCCGTCGGTCAGAGGCCGGCGGCCGCGCGCAGTTTCTCGGCGCGGTCGGTGTTCTCCCACGGCAGGTCGATGTCGGTACGGCCGAAGTGGCCGTACGCGGCGGTCTGCGCGTAGATGGGGCGGAGCAGGTCCAGGTCGCGGATGATCGCGCCCGGCCGCAGGTCGAAGACCTCGTTGACGGCCGCCTGGATGCGGGCCGGGTCGGTCTTCTCGGTGCCGAACGTCTCGACGAACAGCCCGACCGGGGCGGCCTTGCCGATGGCGTAGGCGACCTGCACCTCGATGCGGTCCGCGAGGCCCGCGGCGACCGCGGTCTTGGCGACCCAGCGCATCGCGTACGCGGCGGAACGGTCGACCTTCGACGGGTCCTTGCCGGAGAACGCGCCGCCGCCGTGGCGGGCCATGCCGCCGTAGGTGTCGACGATGATCTTGCGGCCGGTCAGGCCGGCGTCGCCCATCGGCCCACCGAGCACGAACGAACCGGACGGGTTGACGAGCAACCGGATGTCCGAGGAGTCGAGGCCGGCGAGGTTAGGATCGGCGAGCACCGCGTCGACGACGTGGGTGCGCAGATCCGGGGCCAGCAGGTTGTTCAGGTCGATGTCCGCCGCGTGCTGCGTGGAAATGACGATCGTGTCGAGACGCACCGGGGTGTCGCCGTCATACTCGATGGTGACCTGGGTTTTGCCGTCCGGACGCAGGTAGGGAAGCACACCGGCCTTGCGGACCTCGGTGAGGCGCCGCGACAGCCTGTGAGCCAGCGAGATCGGCAGCGGCATCAGTTCCGGGGTGTCAGAGCACGCGTACCCGAACATCAGGCCCTGGTCGCCGGCGCCCTGCTTGGCGACCTCGTCGTCGGTCAGCGTTCCGGACCGGTGCTCGTGGGAGACGTCGACGCCACCCGCGATCTCCGGGGACTGCGCGCCGATCGCGATGTTCACGCCGCACGAGTTGCCGTCGAAGCCCTTCGAGGACGAGTCGTAGCCGATCTCGAGGACACGGTCGCGCACGATCTTCGGGATGTCGGCGTAGCCGGAGGTGGTGACCTCCCCCACGACGTGGACCTGACCGGTGGTCACGAGCGTCTCCACCGCAACACGTGCGCGCGGATCCTCCGCGAGCAGCGCGTCGAGGACGGAGTCGCTGATCGCGTCACAGATCTTGTCCGGGTGCCCCTCCGTCACGGACTCACTGGTGAAAAGCCGACCGCCGGTCTTGCTCACAGAACTCCCTCTCGACTGAAAGTGTCTAGCTCGAATGGACAGGATCTACATCAACCGAACGCAATGCCCGGGCCGGTGGCCCGCCACAACCTCGACGCTACTGTTCCGCGCACGCCGACGCGATAGTTAAATTCATCCGCTCTTCGGCCGGTCCGCGGACGCGAGCAGCGGACGCAGCGCATCGAGGACGCGGCTGGCCATCAGCGACTTCGACCCGTGCGCGAGCGCCGTCTCGGATCCGTCGGCCGCGAGCAGCCACCCGTCGTTGTGGTCCACCTCGAACGCCTTGCCGTCACCGACGGCATTGACGACGAGCAGATCGCACCCTTTGCGTGCCAGTTTGGCGCGGGCGTGGGTGAGCACGTCGCCGTCCGCGTCGCCGGTCTCCGCGGCGAATCCGACGATGACGGTGCTCGCGGCGAGAGTGCCCTCGGTGCGGGCGCCGACCAGTCCGGCGAGGATGTCGTCGTTCTTGGTCAGCGCGATCGAGTCGGGTTCGCCCGCGCCCTTCTTGATCTTCGTGGTCGCGAACGTCGTGGGCCGGAAGTCGGCGACGGCCGCGGACATGATGACCGCGTCGGCGCCGGCGGCGTACTTGACGACCGCGTCCTGCATCTGCGCGGCGGTCTGCACGCGCACCACGTCGACGGCGGCGGGGTCGGCGAGCCCGGTGACGGCACCGGCGACCAGGGTCACCTCGGCGCCGCGTTGCGCGGCGAGCCGGGCCAGGGCATAGCCCTGCTTCCCGGAGCTGCGGTTGCCGAGGAACCGGACCGGGTCCAGCGGTTCGCGGGTGCCGCCGGCCGAGATGACCAGCTTGCGGCCGGTCAGGTCGCGCGGCAGGGCGTCGGCGCGTTCGAGCAGCAGCGTCGCCAGCCCGAAGATCTCCTCGGGCTCGGGCAGCCGGCCCGCGCCGGTGTCCTGGCCGGTGAGCCGGCCCGAGGCCGGTTCGACGACGACCACGCCGCGGCGACGCAACGTCTCGACGTTGTCGACGGTGGCCGGGTGTTCCCACATCTCGGTGTGCATCGCCGGGGCGAACATCACCGGGCAACGCGCGGTGAGCAGCGTCGCGGTGAGCAGGTCGTCGGCGCGACCCTGGACGGCACGGGCCATCAGGTCGGCGGTGGCCGGGGCGACGACGACGAGGTCGGCTTCCTGACCGAGGCGCACGTGCGGGACCTGCGGCACGTCGGTGAAGACCCCGGTGTGGACGGGATTGCCGGACAGCGCCTCGAAGGTGGCGCGGCCGACGAACTCGAGTGCGGATTCGGTCGGGATCACCCGGACCTGGTGGCCGCTCTCGGTGAAGGCGCGGATCAGCGCACACGCCTTGTAGGCAGCGATGCCGCCGCCGACGCCGATGACGACGCGACGGCGGCGCTGCCCGAACTCTGTGGTGTCGTCGAGGCCGTCCACGGTGAGCGGACTCACTCGCCTTCGGTGTGCTCGAGCAGGTCCGTGTGGATCTCGCGCATCGCGATCGACAGCGGCTTCTCCTGCAGACCCGGCTCGACCAGCGGGCCGACGTACTCGAGGATGCCGTCGCCGAGCTGGTTGTAGTAGTCGTTGATCTGGCGGGCGCGCTTGGCCGCGTAGATCACCAGCGCGTACTTCGAGGAGGCGCGCTCGAGCAGCTCGTCGATGGGCGGGTTGGTGATACCCAGCGGGGGGTCGTAGACCGGAAGCTCGTTACCCGCAATGTCGGTCGCGGCTGCCTGGATGCTGCTCACTCGGTGATCTCCTGAGTATTCGCGGGAAAGAAATAGCGGCGGACCGCCGCCGGAGGCACGGCTACTGGGAGCGCGGCCCGGGCCCGGCGTCGGGTCCAACCAACAAGGATACCAATTCGTCGCAGGCCCGGTCGACGTCGTCATTGACGATCACGATGTCGAACTCGTCCTGCGCGGCCAATTCGGTGCGGGCCGTCTCGAGCCTGCGCGCCACCACATCGTCGGACTCGGTGCCACGGCCGGTCAGCCGTTCGACGAGGACCTCCCAGCTCGGCGGAGCCAGGAAGGCCAGGACCGCCTCGGACATCGCGGCCCGGACCGCACGGGCTCCGGCCAGGTCCACCTCGACGAGCACCGGCCTGCCGTGGGCGAGCGCCTCGCGGACCGGAGCGGCGGGCGTACCCGATCGCTGCAGTCCACCGTGGATCTCCGCCCATTCGAGCAGGTCCCCGGCGTCGATCATCCGATCGAACTCGGTGCGCTCCACGAAGTGGTAGTCCTCACCGTCGACCTCCCCCGGACGCGGTCCCCGGGTCGTCGCCGAGACACTGAAGTACAGGTCCGGAACGCGGGAACGCAGGAGGCGGACGACGGTGGACTTACCGACCGCGGAGGGGCCGGCCAGAACAACCAGCCGGCCCCTCCGCGTCACGGGCGCGCTGTCCGACACAGTTTGTGCGTCAGCAACCACAGTCGTTACTCAGCGTCGAAATCGAACCTGGCGAGCAGCGCCTTGCGCTGACGGTCGCCCAGGCCGCGCAGGCGGCGCGTCGGGGCGATCTCCAGCTCGGTCATGATCTCCTGAGCCTTGACCTTGCCGACCTTCGGCAGGGCCTCGAGCAGGGCGGAAACCTTCATCTTGCCGAGGATCTCGTCGTTCTCGGCGTCCTTGAGCACCTGCTTGAGGTCGGTGCCGCCGCGCTTCAGGCGCTCCTTGAGCTCTGCCCGGGCACGACGGGCAGCAGCCGCCTTCTCCAGAGCAGCGGCGCGCTGCTCGTCGGTCAGCTGGGGAAGGGCCACGGTTCCTCCGTCTCATCGTTGGAAAACAGTCTTCGACCGCTGATAACCAGCGGCGATAGCGACCGTACTCACGCTCGGCGACGATTGCGAACCCACCCCCCGGCGTTCCACTCGAAAATCCGTGCGGTAGTGCAGAGCGATTCCGCGACGCGAAACCGCCGCTCCGGACGACCGATGCACCACTTCCGACCTGCAGCAACGCGGAAAACCCGCAGGTGAGGACAGCAATGTCCGATTCGCTGCGGAAACGTGCCCGGACTCGGCAGCGAGCGGGCCGCGTCCGTGTCGAAGCCGGTCGGCCGGTCCGGAAAATTTTCTGACGATTGCGCGTGTCGCGTCTCCCACCAGCACCGGGAGACACGACAGGACCCCCGCAGCGGCCCCCACGCACAACGGCGGGGCCGGACCCGTCGGAGGGCCCGGCCCCGCCGCGACGAGTGCCGTCAGGCCCTCAGGAACGCGAATCCCTCGACGGCACGGGCGACCGCGTCGCGCAGCGCCGGCACCGTCGGCCCGGCGCGCAGCACCTCCCGGGACACGTTCGGCACGACCGCGTCGAGATGGTCGCCGACCAGGCGGCGCACGTCGTCCGCGGTTCCCCCCTGCGCGCCCACACCGGGCATGAGGATCGGGCCGTGCAGCGCGCTCAGATCGGGAGCGGCCGTCAAGGTCGCCCCGACGACCACTCCGACGGACCCCAGTACCGGGGCTCCGGCGTTGCGGGCGGCGGCCTCGTCGACCATCACCTGCGCGAGTGTGCGCCCGTCCGCGACCGTCGCCTGCTGCACCTGGGCGCCCTCCGGATTGGAGGTGGCCGCGAGCACGAACACCCCACGATCGGTCTTCTCCGCCAGCGTCAGCGCCGGTTCGAGGGCACCGAAACCCAGGTACGGCGAGACCGTCACCGAGTCGGAGCACAGCGGCGAGTCGTCGGACAACCAGGTACGGGCGTACGCGGCCATGGTGGAGCCGATGTCGCCCCGCTTGGCGTCGGCGAGCACGAGTGTTCCGCGCTCGCGCAGCACCGCGACGGCGCGTTCGAGCACGGCGATACCCGCCGACCCGAACGCCTCGAAGAACGCCACCTGCGGCTTGACCAGCGCGACCTCACCGGCGAACGCCTCGACGCAGTGTTCGGTGAACGTCGCCAGGCCCGCGGCATCGACGGTCAGTCCCCACGCCCCGAGCAGCTCGGGGTGCGGGTCGATGCCGACACACAGCGGTCCGCGCTCGGCGAGCGCCGCGTGCAGCCGCTCCCCGAACCCGGTCACGACTGCTGCTCGCCGTTGCGCAGGCCCGCCTGCATCCGCTGAATCGACCGGACGCCGATCTCGCCGCGGATCGCGGCCTCGATGCCCTGGATGGCGGCGGCGGCACCCTGCACGGTCGTCACACACGGGATGTTCGCGGCGACGGCGGCGCTGCGGATCTCGTACCCGTCGATGCGCGGGCCGGCGTTGCCCCACGGGGTGTTGATCACCATGGCGACGTCCCCGGCGCGGATCCGGTCGACGATCGTCGGTGCACCCTCCGGGCGTTCCTCGTCCGACACCTTGTACACGTGCTCGCACGGAACACCGTTGCGCTGCAAGGTTTCCGCGGTACCTACCGTCGCCATGATCCGGAACCCGAGGTCGGCGAGGTGCTTGACCGGGAAGATCATCGACCGCTTGTCCTTGTTCGCGATGGAGACGAACACGGCACCCTCGAGCGGAAGGGATCCGTAGGCGGCGGTCTGCGACTTCGCGAACGCCCGGCCGAAGTCACTGTCGAGGCCCATGACCTCACCGGTGGACTTCATCTCGGGGCTGAGCAGCGTGTCGACGCCGGTGCCGTCGGCGCGGCGGAACCGGTTGAACGGCAGCACCGCTTCCTTCACCGCGATCGGGGCGTCGAGCGGGGCGTCGCTGCCGTCACCCTCGGCGGGCAGCAGACCCTTGGTGCGCAGTTCGGCGATGGTCTCGCCGAGCATGACCCGCGCACACGCCTTCGCGAGCTGCACACCGGTTGCCTTGGACACGAACGGGACGGTGCGGCTGGCCCGCGGGTTGGCCTCGAGGACGTACAGGATGTCGTCCTTGAGCGCGTACTGGACGTTCAGCAGGCCCTTGACGCCGATGCCCTTCGCCAGCGCCGCGGTGGACCGGCGCACGTTCTCGATGTCGGAGCGGCCCAGCGTGATCGGGGGCAGCGCGCACGCCGAGTCGCCGGAGTGGATGCCGGCCTCCTCGATGTGCTCCATGATGCCGCCGATGTACACGTCGGTGCCGTCGCACAGGGCGTCGACGTCGATCTCCACGGCGTCGTCCAGGAACCGGTCGACCAGCACCGGACGATCGTCGGAGATCTCGGTGGCGTTCGCGATGTAGGTCTCGAGCGCCTTCTCGTCGTAGACGATCTCCATACCGCGTCCGCCCAGCACATAGGACGGGCGCACCAGCACCGGGTAGCCGATTCCGGCGGCGATCTCCCGTGCGCCTTCGAAGGTGGTGGCGGTGCCGTACTTGGCGGCGGGCAGGCCGGCCTCGTCGAGGACGTGGCCGAACTCGCCGCGGTCCTCGGCCAGGTCGATGGCCGAGGGGCTGGTGCCGACGATCGGCACCCCGGCGGCCTCGAGCCGGCGCGCCAGACCCAGCGGGGTCTGGCCGCCGAGCTGGACGATGACACCGGCGACGGTGCCGGATTCGCACTCGGCGCGGTACACCTCGAGGACGTCCTCGAAGGTGAGCGGCTCGAAGTACAGGCGGTCGGCGGTGTCGTAGTCGGTGGACACCGTCTCCGGGTTGCAGTTGACCATCACGGTCTCGTACCCGGCGTCCGACAGGGTCAGTGCGGCGTGCACACACGAGTAGTCGAACTCGATGCCCTGGCCGATGCGGTTCGGGCCGGACCCGAGGATCAGCACCTTCGGGCGCTCGGTCTGCGGCGCGACCTCGGTCTCGGCGTCGGGATCGAGCTCGTAGGCCGAGTAGTGGTACGGGGTGCGGGCCTCGAACTCGGCGGCACACGTGTCGACGGTCTTGTACACCGGGTGCACGCCCAGCTCGACGCGCAGCGCACGCACGGCGTCCTCGTCGGCGAATTGCTGCGGGCGCAGTTCGGCGATCTGCCGGTCGGAGAAACCGTGGTGCTTGGCGTAGCGCAGTTCCTGCTCGCCGAAGGTCTCGGCGGCGCGGATCTCGTCGCCCAGTTCGACGATCTGCTGGATCTGGTCGAGGAACCACGGGTCGATCGCGGTGGCGTCGAAGACCTGCTCGACGCTCGCGCCGAGTTCGAAGGCCTTCGCGACCCCGTAGATACGACCGTCCGTGGGGGTCGCGATCTCGGCGAGGATCGACTCGAGGCTGCCCTCGACCTCGGGGCCGGTCCAGAAACCGGCGCGCTTGGTCTCGAGCGAACGCAACACCTTGCCGAACGCCTCGGTGAAGTTGCGCCCGATCGCCATGGCCTCACCGACGGACTTCATCGTGGTGGTCAGCGTGCCGTCGGCGCCCGGGAACTTCTCGAACGCGAACCGCGGGGCCTTGACCACGACGTAGTCGAGGGTCGGCTCGAAGCAGGCCGGGGTTTCCTTGGTGATGTCGTTGACGATCTCGTCGAGCGTGTAGCCGATGGCGAGCTTGGCGGCCATCTTCGCGATCGGGTAGCCGGTCGCCTTCGACGCCAGCGCCGAGGACCGCGACACGCGCGGGTTCATCTCGATGACGACGAGGCGGCCGTCCTTCGGATCCATCGCGAACTGGATGTTGCAGCCGCCGGTGTCGACGCCGACCTCGCGCAGGATCGCGATGGAGAGATCGCGCATCTTCTGGTACTCGCGGTCGGTGAGGGTCATCGCCGGCGCGACCGTGATCGAGTCGCCGGTGTGCACACCGACCGGGTCGACGTTCTCGATGGAGCAGACGATCACGACGTTGTCGCGGCCGTCGCGCATCAGCTCGAGTTCGTATTCCTTCCAGCCGAGGATGGACTCCTCGATCAGGACGTTCGCGGTCGGCGACGCGGCGAGACCGCCGCCGGCGATGCGAGTGAGGTCCTCGTCGTTGTAGGCCATGCCGGAACCGAGACCGCCCATGGTGAACGACGGGCGCACCACGACCGGAAAGCCGAGTTCGGCGACGGTCGCGCGGACCTCGTCCATCGTGTAGCAGACACGCGAACGGGCGGACTCGCCGCCGCACTTGGTGACGATGTCCTTGAACATCTGCCGGTCCTCGCCGCGCTGGATGGCGTCGAAGTCGGCGCCGATCAACTCGACGTCGTACTTGTCGAGGATGCCCTGCTCGGACAGCGCGACCGCGGTGTTCAGCGCGGTCTGGCCGCCGAGGGTCGCGAGCACCGCGTCGATCGGAGTGCCGTTGGCGGCCTCGGTGGCGATGACCTTCTCGACGAACTCGGCGGTGATCGGCTCGATGTAGGTGGAGTCGGCGAACTCCGGGTCGGTCATGATCGTGGCCGGGTTGGAGTTGACGAGGCTGACCCGCAGGCCCTCCTCGCGCAGCACCCGGCAGGCCTGGGTGCCCGAGTAGTCGAACTCGCAGGCCTGGCCGATGACGATCGGGCCGGACCCGATCACGAGGATGTGGGAGAGATCGGTACGACGTGGCATTAGGACTTGTCTCCCTCGAGCAGGCTGGCGAAACGGTCGAACAGGTAGGCGGCGTCGTGGGGTCCCGCCGCAGCCTCCGGGTGGTACTGCACCGAGAAGGCGCTGCCGTCGAGCAGGCGGACACCTTCGACGGCCCCGTCGTTGGCGCAGGTGTGGCTGATCACGGCGCGTCCGAACGGGGTGTCGAACTCCTGACCCGCTTCACCCTCGAGCGCGAACCCGTGGTTCTGCGCGGTGATGGCGATGCGGCCGGTGTCGTGCTCGACGACGGGGATGTTGATGCCGCGGTGCCCGAACTTCATCTTGTAGGTGTTCAGGCCGAGGGCGCGGCCGAGGATCTGGTTGCCGAAGCAGATGCCGAACAGCGGCAGGCCCTGTCCCAGCACCTCCTTGGTCAGGTGCACGGCACCGTCCGCGGTGGCCGGGTCGCCGGGGCCGTTGGACAGGAACACACCGTCGGCCTTCAGGTCGAGGATGTCGTGCAGCGTCGCCGTGGACGGCAGCACGTGCACCCGGATGCCGCGATCGGCGAACATGCGCGGGGTGTTGGTCTTGATGCCCAGGTCGATGGCCGCGACCGTGAACCGTGCGTCGCCGCCGGCGGGCTCGACGACATATCCGCTGCTGGTGGTGACCTCACCGGCGAGGTCGGCGCCGAGCATCGACGGTTGGTCCTTGACCCGCGCGAGCAGTTCCGCGTCGGAGGCGAGGGCGTCGCCGGAGAAGACACCGGCGCGCATCGAGCCGCGGGTACGCAGATGCCGCACGAGGGCGCGGGTGTCGATCCCGGCGATGCCGACGACACCCTGGCGGACCAGTTCGTCCTGCAGGGAGCCGGTGGCACGCCAGCTCGAGGTGCGGCGGGAGGGGTCGCGCACGACGTAGCCGGCGACCCAGATCTTCGCGCCCGCGGAATCGCCGGTCGGACCGACGGACTCGTTGTCCTCCTCGTTCCATCCGGTGTTGCCGATCTGCGGGGCAGTCGACACCACGATCTGACGGTGGTAGCTGGGATCGGTGAGCGTCTCCTGGTAGCCGGTCATGCCGGTGCTGAAGACGGCCTCACCGAGGGTCTGGCCGACCGCTCCGAAGGTGCTGCCGCGGAAGATCCGCCCGTCCTCGAGCACCAGTACCGCGGTGCCGCCGCCGAAATTGCCGCCGCTCATGCGTTCTCTCCGTTCTGCTCGACCTCACCAGAGCTGTCCGCATCGGCTGAAATCTCACGTGCTGTGATCGTCACTGTCCTGAATCTTCGTTCGTCGCGTCCACCCACGAGGGGTAGACAGTCTTGTCGTCGCCGCGGAAACCAGTGTCCACCTCGGTTCCGGACGGCAGCTGCCAGCGGATGACCAGGACCCCGTCCTTGGTCATGACCTTCCCGGCCAGGCCCCGTTCGGTGCGGATCGCGCGGATGGAGTCCTGGGGAATCCAGATCGGCGACGCACCGTCGCGTTCGAGGAGCACGCCGCCGCGGTAGCGGCTGATCTCCCCCGCCGCCCGGTGCCCCAGGTCGCCGACCGCGATGCGGTCCTGCCAGCTCGGCGCGAGCGTGCTGCCCACGTACAGGCCGGTGCTCGGCGGCACGAGTTGCTCACCGAGCTGCGCCGGCACGGCGGGAAGTTCGCCGACGGCGTCGGTCTGGCGGCGGGCGCGTCCACGCCAGCCCTTCCACATCAGCAGCACCAGCACGACCCACAGCAGCAGGAAGCCGAGGGTGATGAATACGCGGTCCATGTCTCTACCTCCCGCCGGTCGCCGGTCGCACCGCACCGTCGCGGGTGGTGACCCTGCCGCGCAGCACGGTCGCGGTGACCTTCGCGGGCAGAGTCATCTCCTCGTACGGTGTGTTGTTCGAGATGCTGGCCAGTTCCGGTCCGCGCACCGTCCACTCGGCGTCCGGGTCGACGAGCACGAGGTTGGCGGGCTCGCCGACCGCGAGCGGACGGCCCTGGTCGTCGAGGCCGACGATCTCGGCGGGCCGTTCGCTCATCACCTTCGCCACACCGCGCCAGTCGAGCAGACCGGGGCGGACCATCGTCTCGACGACGATCGACAGCGCCGTCTCGAGACCGAGCATGCCGGGACGGGCCTGCGAGAATTCGCAGCACTTGTCCTGTTCGGCGTGCGGCGCGTGGTCGGTGGCCACGCAGTCCAGCACTCCCTCGGCGAGACCGCGGCGCAAGGCCTCGACGTCGGAGCGTTCCCGCAGCGGCGGGTTGACGCGATTCACGCCGTCATAGGTCTCGAGCCGCGAATCGTCGAGCAGCAGGTGATGCGGGGTCACCTCGGCGGTGATCGAAATTCCCTGTCCGCGTGCCCATCTGACGAGCTCGACGGTGCCGGCGGTGGAGGCGTGGCAGATGTGGACGCGGGCACCGGCGTCGCGGGCGAGCAGTGCGTCGCGCGCCACGATCGACTCCTCGGCGGCCCGGGGCCACCCGGCCAGACCCAGCCGCGCCGCGGTCGGGCCCTCGTGGGCGACCGCACCGACGGTCAGCCGCGGCTCCTCGGCGTGCTGAGCGATGAGCACCCCGAGGGTGCCCGCGTACTCGAGCGCGCGCCGCATGATCAGCGGGTCGTAGACGCAGTGACCGTCGTCGGAGAACATCCGGACCCGGCCGACACCGGCCGCCATGGTTCCCATCTCGGCGAGCTGCTTGCCGGCGAGTCCGACGGTGACCGCACCGACCGGGTGCACGTCGACGAGCCCGACCTCCTGGCCGCGCCGCCACACGTGGTCCGTGACGACGACCGAGTCCGCGACCGGGCTCGTGTTGGCCATCGCGAACACCGCGGTGTAGCCGCCGAGCGCGGCGGCGGCCGAACCGCTGTCGATCGTCTCGGTGTCCTCGCGCCCGGGTTCGCGCAGGTGTGTGTGCAGGTCCACGAAACCGGGCAGCAGGACCTGACCGGCACCGTCGATCACCTCGGCATCGGCGTCGGCGTCGAGCGCGGAACCGATCGCGAGGATCTGCTCGTCGCCGAGCAGGACGTCGACCGGGTCGCCCTCGCCGTAGACCAGCACGTTGCGGATGAGCACCTGCGGGGTCACCGAATTGTCTCCTGTTCCAATCGATTTCGTCATGCCGATGCCCCTTCGGTGCCGACGAGCAGGCGGAAGAGCACCGCCATGCGCACGTGCACACCGTTGGTCACCTGCTGCAGCACCGCGGTCTGCGGGGCGTCGGCCACCGCCGAGGCGATCTCCATACCGCGCAGCATCGGGCCGGGATGCAGCACCACCGCGTCGTCGGAGAGCAGCCGCAGCCGACGCTCGGAGAGCCCGTAGCCGATCGAGTACTCGCGCGCCGACGGGAAGAACCCGCCGTTCATGCGTTCGGCCTGTACCCGCAGCATGAGCACCGCGTCGAGCCCGGGCAGTTCCGCGTCGAGCGAGTGCGCCACGGTCACCGGCCAGGTCTCCACCCCGACCGGGAGCAGGGTGCGGGGCGCGACGAGCACGACGTCGGCGCCGAGCATCGACAGCAGCAACGCGTTCGAGCGGGCCACTCGGCTGTGCAGGATGTCGCCCACGATGCCGATCCGGCGGCCTTCCAGCGAACCGAGTCGCTGCCGCAGCGTCAACGCGTCGAGCAGCGCCTGCGTGGGATGTTCGTGGGTGCCGTCCCCGGCGTTGATCACCGACGGGCCGTTGCCGTCGGCATCCGTCGTCCAGTCCGCGATCCGGTGCGCCGCGCCGGACGCCGGATGACGCACGATCAGCGCGTCCGCACCCGCGGCGTGCAGGGTCAGCGCGGTGTCGCGCAGCGATTCACCCTTGGAGACCGACGAGCTCGACGCGCTGACATTGATGACGTCCGCGCTCATCCACTTCCCAGCGACCTCGAAAGACACCCGGGTCCGGGTCGAGTTCTCGAAGAACACGGTCATCACGGTGCGGCCGCGCAGGGTCGGCAGCTTGCGCACCTCACGACCGAGCAACGCCTGCTCGAACCGTTCCGCCTCGTCCAGAAGCTCCGTCGCGGAATCCGTCGTCAGATCCGCGATGGAGAGCAGGTGTTTCACAGGTTCTTGCCTCCGGAGATCTCCACCGCATCACGTCCGTCCTGTTCGGTGAACAGCACGCGCACATCCTCGGTGCGGGCAGTGGGTACGTTCTTGCCGACGTAGTCGGCGCGCAGCGGCAGCTCACGGTGACCGCGGTCGACGAGCACCGCGAGCTGCACAGCTCGCGGCCGGCCCAGATCACGGAGGGCGTCGAGGGCGGCGCGCACGGAGCGGCCCGAGAAGAGCACATCGTCGACGAGAACCACCAGGGTGTTGTCGACGCCGCCCTCCGGCACCGAGGTGCGTTCGAGGGGGCGGTGCGGCTTGGTGCGCAGATCGTCGCGGTAGAGCGTGATGTCGAGGGATCCGACGGGCACCCGGACGCCGGAGAACTCCTCGATGCGGTCGGCGATGCGGTGCGCGAGGGTGGTGCCGCGGGTGGGGATTCCGACCAGCACGACGCGGGGCGCTTCACCCGCCGGGGCGTCGAGTGCGGTCTTCTCGATGATCTGGTGCGAGATGCGTGCGACGGTGCGTCCGACGTCCGCGGCGGACAACAGCTCGCGGGCGGGCGCTCCGGTTCCGGACGCCGATGAATCGGTGGATGCTGACGAGCCGTCCTCGGACATGGCCATACAGCGACCTCCTTCTCCGCCTCGCTGGACGGATCGTTAAAGGATGCCTGACGGTCAAACAGCCTATCAGCGGCCGAGTGGCGTCACGGCAAGGTTGACGGGTGAAGCGCGACACACGTGCGCCGACGACGAAGGCGGGTCCGGTGAGGTCGTCGACCCCGCCCGGACCCGCCTGCGTTGCATCGGTGTCCTACTGTTCCGAACCGGGTTGTTCCGGACCGTCGGACTTCTCCGCGGCGTGCACCGACGTCGCGGCGGCCGCGGCACGCACCTGATCGGCGACGGCGACGAGCTGGCCGAGAACCCCGTTGACGAACGCCGGCGAATCGTCGGTGGACAACTGCTTGGCGAGTTCGACGGCCTCGTCGACGGCCACGACCGGCGGCACGTCGGTGGCGTGGAACAGCTCCCACGCGGCGATCCGCAGGATCGCGCGGTCCACCGCGGGCAGCCGTTCGAGCGTCCACTCGTGCAGGTGGTCGGCGATCAACTGATCGAGCTCGTCGAGGTGTTCGGCGACCCCGCGGACCAGGGTCCGGGTGTACGGTGCGACCGGCGCCACCTGGTCGTCGGTGAGCGCCAGCGCGACACGGTCCGCGGCGAGGTCGATCGGGTCGGTGTCGCGGGCTTCGGCCTCGAACAGCAGGTCGACGGCGCGCTTACGCGCCTTGTGCCGGGCCCCGAGTTTCTTCTGCGTTCCGGACACTCAGGAGTTCACTCGCCCGAGGTAGTTGCCGTCACGCGAATCGACCTTGAGCTTGTCACCGGTGTTGATGAACAGCGGCACCTGGATCTCGGCGCCGGTCTCGAGGGTCGCGGGCTTGGTGCCGCCGGTGGAGCGATCGCCCTGCAGCCCCGGATCGGTGTGCTGGACGACCAGCTCGATCGTGACGGGGAGCTCGACGAACAGCGGGGTGCCCTCGTGGGTCGCGACCTGGACGGCCATGTTCTCGAGCAGGAAGCGGGCACCGTCGCCGAGCGTCTCCGGCGTGATCGAGATCTGGTCGTAGGTCTCGCCATCCATGAAGACGTAGTCGGTGCCGTCGTTGTACAGGTAGGTCATGTCGCGGCGGTCGACCGTCGCGGTCTCGACCTTGACGCCGGCGTTCCAGGTCTTGTCGACGGTCTTGCCGGAGAGCACGTTCTTCAACTTCGAGCGCACGAACGCCGGACCCTTGCCGGGCTTGACGTGCTGGAACTCGATGATCTGCCAGAGCTGGCCCTCGATCTTCAGCACGAGCCCGTTCTTGAAATCACTGGTATCGGCCACTTACTTCGCGTCTCCTAGAGTCGAGGAACCGCCCTTATACGACGGTCAATGTCTTGTCGGTCAGCGTGAGCAGTTCCGGTGCCTGCTCGCGCACCACGAGCGTGTCCTCGATCCGCACACCTCCGCGTCCGGAGAAGTACACGCCCGGCTCGACGGTCACCGTCGCACCGGCGACAAGTGTACCGGTCGCCGCCGCGCCGATTCCCGGCGCTTCGTGGATCTCGAGTCCGACTCCGTGGCCGAGGCCGTGCAGGAACAGTTCCCCGTACCCGGCCTCGCTGATCACCGAGCGGGACGCAGCGTCCACCGCGGCGCATTCGACGCCCGGGACGAGCGCTTCCCGCCCGGCCTGCTGGGCACGCAGCACCAGGTCGTACAGCTCGCGCTGCCAGTCGGCGGCGCTGCCCAGCACGTAGGTGCGGGTCATGTCGGAGTGGTAGCCCCCGACCTGCGCGCCGAAGTCGAGTTTGACGAAGTCCCCGGTGGCCAGCACCGTGCCCGTCGGCCGGTGGTGCGGGATCGCCGAGTTGGCGCCGGCGGCCACGATCGTCTCGAAGGAGATCCCGTCGGCGCCGTGGTCGAGCATGCGGGACTCGAGGTCACGGCCGACCTCCTTCTCGGTGCGGCCGGGACGCAATCCCCCGGCGACGACCAGGTCCGCGAGCGCGCGGTCGGCGGCGGTACACGCGGCCCGCAGCAGCCCGATCTCGTGTTCGTCCTTGACCGCCCGCAACTGCTCGACGAGACCCGGCGCCGCGGTGAATGTCACGCCGCCGTCGAGCCCGGACCAGCGGGCATGTTCGTCGACGGTGACGATGTGGCTTTCGAAACCCCAGACGGTCGCGTGCGTCCCGGCGGATTCGACGAGGTGCGCGGCACTGGCGCGGGAGATGACGGCACGCAGGTCCGGGACCTGTTCGGCGATCTGGGTGACGTACCGGCCGTCGGTGCTCACGACGGTTCCGGATTCGTCGGCGTCGTCGTCGGTGGCGACCAGCAGCGCAGCGTTGGACCCGGTGAAGCCGGTGAGGTAGCGGATGTTCAGCAGATCCGTCACCAGCAGCGCGTCGAGCCCGCGGTCGGCGAGGACGGCGCGCAGCGCGGCGCGACGGGAGGCATGATCGGCAGCCATCGGTCAAACGTACCCCGGCGGTTGGTGGCCGGTCACAGGACGGCGGGCCGGATTCGAGTGTGGGCCGAGACACACTTTTGCGCTTTCAGCCGTTACCCTCGGATACATGAAACCCTGGTTGACTCGCGGGCTCGGCCTGACCCTCGTGCATGTGCTCGTCCGCGTCCTGCTGGGCGCAGCGCTCGTCCAGTGGCCCCTGCAGGGATCGGTCCTGCGGTGGGGCGGTCTGCTCGTCGTCGTGTTCGTCGCCCTGATCTGGGGCGGCATCGACGGAATCCGTGACCGGCGGGCGAACCCGGACCCGGATCGCGGCGCGGACCTGACGATGCTGTGGCTGAAGGCGGGCGCGATCACCGGTCTGCTCGGTGGATTCCTCACGTGGCTCGTCGATGCGATCACGCCGATCCCGGTCGGGGTCAAGTCGCTGTTCTTCGAACTCACCTCCGGTGCCGCGTTCACCGTGCTGCTGGTGTTCCTGCCCGCGATGCTGGCCGTGACGGTCGGACGCCTGCTGGTGCGCCGCGAGCAGGCGAACTCCGCTGAGCAGCCGGCGCCGGAACCGGTGCCGGTCGGTGCCGCGGTCGGAACCGAAGCGGCATGGAGCAGCGACGACTCCCCCACCGAGGTGTTTCCCGCCATCGACCCGGATCGGGACGGCAGGCGCTGACACCGGGTCCCACTCCTCTGCGGGCCGCCGCGACCATCCCGGTCGCGACGGCCCGCAGTCGTCTCCGGCGCCCCCGGGTGCGACCGCTCAGTTTCGGTGTCGGGACCGGTCTGTCCCGGTGACAACCCGATCATTCGAGAACCGAGGCTCCCCGATGACCGAAATGCTCGACCTCTTCCCTGCCGCCCGGATGATGACCGAGGTGATCGCCGGGATCCGCGACGATCAGCTCACCGCACGGACGCCGTGCCGGGACGCCACCCTCGGCGACCTGCTCGACCACATCGGCGGCCTGTCCGTGGCGTTCACCGCCGCGGCGATGAAGGAACTCGGCGAGATCACCGCACGTCCCCCGATACCGTCGGCCGCCAACCTCGGCGACGACTGGCGTTCCCGCATCCCCGCGCAGGTCGCGGCGCTGGCGCACGCCTGGCACGATCCCGCCGCGTGGACCGGGACGACACAGGCCGGTGGCCTGGACCTGCCGGGCCGGATCGCGGGACTCGTCGCTCTCGACGAACTGGTGATCCACGGCTGGGATCTCGCTGCTGCCGCGGGCCTGCCCTACCGGTGCGACGAAGCGTCGATCGCCGCGTGCACGGCGTTCGCGTCCACCGTCACCGCGGAGCAGCGCGCCGAGGGCGGCCTCTTCGGTCCTGCCGTCACCGTGCCCGACGACGCGACCGCGTTACAGCGCCTCATCGGCATGACCGGTCGCGATCCGTCCTGGACGCCGCCTCGCGAAGCCGCCTGACATCGGCCGAACTGCATCACATATTGGGTGATGTCACAATCAACTGCCATGAGCACTATGACGAAGAAATCGGCTGCGCTCGCGCTGGGCGTGCGGGTGACGGTCCGCACCGGCTCCGGGCACGCTGCACCGGAACGGGGTGAGATCGTGGCCGACTACGGCCGTGCCGCCGACCTCGTCGCCGACGACCTCGGCCGCGACTGGGCACCCGTGCGTCGGTGGGCGGTCGCGCTCGACGACGGCCGGCTCGTCTTCGCCGACGACGCCGACCTCGACCTCGACACCGCTTCGACGGCCGCCCGCGCCTCGTCCTGAGGCCCGCACCGCCCGAATGTCTTGCCGGCGACGCGTACGCCGTGTGCACACGGCGTCGGGGTGGCACGATCGATTGTGGAGATCGTGACGTCGACGTGACGTTCGGCTCCCGAACAGGAAGTTGGGCAAGATGGCGCAGGGCACCGTGAAGTGGTTCAACAGCGAGAAGGGTTTCGGATTCATCGCTCCCGATGACGGGGGCGCCGACCTGTTCGTCCACTTCTCCGAGATCCAGGGCAGCGGCTACCGCTCGCTGGAAGAGAACCAGCGGGTGGAGTTCGAGGTCGGGCAGGGCCAGAAGGGGCCGCAGGCCCAGCAGGTCCGCGCCCTCTGACGAGTCCGCGAATGCCGATATCGGGGCGCACCCCGCGCGGGTGCGCCCCGATCGGCGTTGTCCGCGCCCGGGGTGACTGCTCCTAGGGAGCAACCGGTACGAACGGCAGGATCTCGTCGCCGTAGGCCCCGACCGTTCCGGCGCTGGACTCCGGCATCTCGTTCCACGCTCCCGGCAGGTCGCGTAGCGGTTCCGAGACCACGATCCGGGCTTTCGGGCCGAGTTCGCCCAGTACTTTCACTTCCGGGTGCAGAGCCTGCAGCGTGGACATCTCGGTCGAGTAGAACAGGGACCGGGAGTGCTTCTCGCTGGAATAGCGAAAGAACCACAGCGACGTGCCGTCCGACGTCGCGACGGTCATCTGCACCGGGTTCGCGATGTCGTGGGCGTGCGCGACCTTCTCGACGAATCCGACGGCGCGGCCGACGGCGCCGAGCGGGTCGTCGGTCAGGCCGAAGGTCAGGGCAAGATAGAACAGCGCCTCCGAGTCCGTCGAGCCGAGGATGTTCGGGTAGAGCGCTGCGTCCACCGCGAGCAGCAGGTCCCGCTTGATCTTCAGGTAGTCCGCGATCGCACCGTTGTGCATCCACAGCCAGTTGTCCTGCCGGAACGGATGACAGTTGCTGCGCTGAACCGGCGTGCCCGTCGACGCGCGCACGTGCGCGAACAGCATGCCGCTCCGCACCTGGGTCGCGAGTTCGCGCAGGTTCCGGTCGTTCCACGCGGGTTCGATGCTTTTGAACAGCGCGGGTCGTGGACCTTCGCCGTACCAGCCGATCCCGAACCCGTCTCCGTTCGTGGTGGTGGCCCCGAGCTGGGAGTGCAGGCTCTGATCGATGAGCGAGTGCACGGGCCGGAACAGCAGATCCTCGGCGAGGATCGGCGCGCCGGAGTATGCCATCCATCTGCACACATCCTCCATTGAAACAGAGTTGCCCGCTCGGCCCCCTCGTTTCCGGGCGAACGGGCATGTTCACCCGACGGCACTCGCACCGTCATTGCTTCGAAACAGACTCTCCTGCAACGTTTCACGGCACTGTTCGGCGAACCCAGTCGATGACGCGCCCGATGGAACCCACAGCCCACGACACGGGGGTTCGCCGGAGTTGACGCCTCCCCGCCTGGAGACAGGAGATTCCCGGCTCAGACCGCAACCGCATCACCGCCGAGGGGAGGTGATCCGCCTGACTCACGTCGTCGACCGCGCCCACGCAGCAAACTCCACGCACTCAATAGAACACATTCGATCATGTTTGCTCACATATCCCGGAACAGTTCTCAACCCCTCGGGGTCGCACGCGCCGACCGGGCGCTGCCGGCGATGGAGATGATCGGGGCGCCCTACCCGCCCGGCCATCCGGGCGGAGGCCGGTGTCGTGAGTGACTTTCCCATCGACGATGGTCCCATCCATCGGTGTCACCGCTCCGAATCACTTCCCGGAAGGTGAGGGCTGCGTCTCCACAGGCGAGCCGGACGTTCGAGAAAAGGATTCCGAAATGGCGTTGTCGAGAGTTTCTACGCATTCCCGTGACGATTCGGCGCCGGCCGCTACCGGATTCCTCCACATGTTCATGGAGGCCAACGCGCTCGCGGGTCGGACGGCGTCGAGGGAGCCGTGGGCGCGGCAGACTCGGGAAGCGAACGGACCGGCACGGGCCCGCCGTACCGACACCCTGGGCGATCGGCGGCCGGAGTGACGTCCTTCGGGTCGTGCCGGACCGTCCCGACTGCCGAAGCGGGTCCCGCTCGCCACCGCGATCCTTGCCGGACCCGTGATGGACTCCGCCCATCCGTGGGGCGCGAAAGACCCCGGTCGAGTCCGGACCACTGCTGTACCCGCCGAGCCCACCTCCTGCGCGCCGAGCGCCGGAGCGAGAGAGGTAATCCGATGCCGATCCTGGACGGTGCCGTGTGAAGGCGATCGACGGACGCACCGACTCGGTCGTGGTGGTGGGAGCGGGTCTCGCCGGCCTGTCCACGGCACTCCACCTCACAGGTGCGGGCAAGCACGTCACCGTCCTCGAACGGGAGAGTTCGGTCGGCGGTCGCGTCGGCACGTACGAGGTGCTGGACGGCTCGGGCCGGCGGTTGTACGGCATCGACAACGGCGCCAGCGTGCTGACCATGCCCTCGCTCGTCGGCGACGCCCTGGCGGCGGTCGGTGAATCGTTCGAAACGACTTCCCCTCCGATCACATTGACCAGACTCTCGCCGAGTTACCATGCCCGCTTCGCCGACGGCACGTCACTGGACGTCTTCTCCGACCCCGACGCGATGTCCGCCGAGATCGAGCGGGTGTGCGGGGCAGCCGAAGCCGCCGGTTACCGCCGGTTGCGCCGCTGGTTGGCCTCGATCTTCGACACCGAGTTCGACCGCTACATCGCGTCGAACTTCGATTCACCGCTCGACCTCGTGTCCTCACGTGGAGCGCTGCTCGACACCCTCAGGCTCGCTCGTCTGGGAGGATTCGGCCGGCTCGGGCCGCGGGTCGGGTCCTTCGTCCGGGACGATCGGCTCCGCCGCATCTTCACCTTCCAGGCGCTGTACGCCGGCATGGCACCCGCGAAGGCGCTGGGCGTATACGGCGCCATCGCCCACATGGACACCTCCCTCGGGGTCTTCTTCCCCGACGGTGGCATGTCCACCATCGCGCGGGCGATGTCGGATGCACTCACACGGCACGGTGGGATCGTGCACGCGGGCACGGAAGTCTCGGCAGTGGATGTCGACGGCACCCGCGCCACCGGCGTCCGGACGGCGGATGTCCGCCATTTCGCTTGCGATGCACTGGTTCTCACCGCGGATCTGCCCGTAGTGGACCGGCTGCTCGACGGTGCGGGCGTCACCCCACGTGGGCGCACACGAGGCTACGCCGTCGCATCACCGTCGGCCGTGGTTTTTCATGGCACGGTCCCGACAACGGTGACGCGGACGTGGCCGAGTCGCGCTCACCACACCCTCGACTTCGGTGCGCAGTGGTCCGAGACATTCGCGCGGATCACGGCCCCCCGTGGTCGAGGTCGGCTGATGTACGACCCGTCGCTGCTGATCACGCGCCCGGCCGTCACCGATCCCGGCCTGCACGTGGTTCGTGACGGTGTCGAGAGCGAGCCGGTGTCCGTCCTTGCACCCTGCCCCAACCTCGACAGCGCCACGCTGGACTGGGGCCGGCTGGGGAGGTCCTACATGCGTGAACTCCAGAAGGACCTGGAACGACGGGGCTATCGAGATCTGCGGTCGGCCATGGTCGTAGACCATCTCGACACCCCACAAACCTGGCTCGACAAGGGCATGCTCGCGGGAAGTCCGTTCTCCTCGGCACATGTGTTCCGTCAGACCGGCCCGTTCCGTCGCAAGAACATGGTGCCCGGACTCGACAACGTCGTACTGGCCGGCTCGGGCACGACTCCCGGGGTCGGAGTTCCGACCGTTCTCATCTCGGGGCGCCTTGCCGCCGAACGGATCACCGGCGCCCCTGCGGTCACCACAACATGTCCGACAGCGTCTCGTGTGGGAGCCCGCCATGGGTGAACTCGAGGGTATCGATCCGAGTCTGCAGGCGGCCTACCGCTTGTGCCGCAACCTGAATGCGCAACACGGCAAGACGTATTTCCTGGCAACCAGGCTGCTTCCGGCATCCAAACGGGCCGGTGTGCATGCCCTGTACGGCTTCGCACGGATGGTCGACGACGTCGTCGACGTAGGCGCAGGCACCCACGTCACTCCGACGGACCGGGCGGCCGCGGATGCGCTGGACGACCTCGAGACGCGTGTCCGCTCGGCGCTGGACGGCAGGCTGTCGGGGCAGACGGAATCCGACCTGGTCCTTCGCGCACTGGCGGACACCACTGCGCGATACGACATTCCGCACGACCACCACTTCGCCTTCCTGCATTCGATGCGGATGGACGTACCCGGAACCCCCATGTTCCGTTCGAGGTACCGGACGATGTCGGAGCTGTCGGAGTACATGTACGGCTCCGCCTCCGTCATCGGGCTGCAGATGCTTCCCATCCTGGGCACATCTGTTCCGTTCGACGACGCCGTCGCACCGGCTCGCGCACTCGGCGAAGCGTTCCAGCTGACGAATTTCATCCGCGACATGGGCGAGGACCTGGACCGCGACCGGATCTATCTTCCGACCCGCGAACTCGAGGCGTTCGGCGTCGACGAGGATCGTCTCCGGCACTGTCGCGCAACCGGCAGGACCGACACCCGATTGGGACGGGCACTGGCCCATCTCGTCGCCCACACCAGATCGGTATACCGCACCGCGGAACCGGGCATCCCCATGCTCGACCCTGCCGTACGCCCGGCGATCCGCACCGCGTTCGTTCTGTATGCCGACATCTTGCGGGCAGTGGAAGAAGGGGGGTACCGCGTGCTCGACGAGCGGGCCGTCGTCTCCCGGCGACGCCGACTCGCCGTCGCGGTGCCGCAACTCCTGATGTCGGGGTTGACGTCGGCCCGACCACGGCGAGCGGTGCTGCCGAAATCCCGCACGGCGTGATCCGACAGTCCCCACCCGACCGAAGAGGAATCCCATGGAACATGTCGTGCTGCTGGACGAGGCCGGCCGTGCCGTCGGCACCGAACCGAAAGCGACCGTGCACACCACCGAGACCCCGTTGCATCTGGCGTTTTCGGCGTACGTCTTCGATCGCCACGGAGGGCTCCTGATCACCCGGCGCGCCCTCGACAAGGCCACGTGGCCCGGCATCTGGACGAACAGCTGCTGCGGTCATCCGGGACCGGATGAACCACTGGGGGAGGCCGTTCGACGGCGACTGCATCACGAACTCGGGATCGATTCGTCCGATGTGGATCTCGTTCTGCCCGACTTCCGCTATCACGCGGTGATGGACAGCGGCCTGGTGGAGAACGAAATCTGTCCCGTGTTCCGGGTGCGCTACGACGGGCCGCGCCCGGTCCCGCATCCGCAGGAAGTGGACGACCTCGAGTGGATCGACTGGCCGACGTTCTCCGAAGGAGTCGACAGCGGCATCCGCACCGTCTCGCCGTGGTGTCGCGAGCAGGTGCGGCAGCTGCGCCGGCTCGGTCCGGTTCCCGCCGACTGGCCCGTCGCACCGATGGCGGCCTTGCCGCCGGCCGCGAAGGACATCCGCGATCTGCCGACCAGCCGCGATCGCTGTCACGGGCAGGCGTAGGCACCGGCCCGGTCACGGCACACGATCTCGGCACCGGGATGCGTTCGGCGCTGTACCAGTCGCATAGTTCGGTGTCATCGAGCACCTCGATGACATATCCCCAGGGCACTTGGACCAACGGGTCGTCGACCAATTGCGTCGGGGTCGGGCACCTTGCTGTCGCGTGGGACCGTCTTCTGTCGCTCGATGATTGTCGCGCCGATCTGCCGAAAGCGAGCACACTGAGAGGTGGCAAGCACGCTCAGGGACAGCAAACAAGGCGAGCGGTATGAGTACACAACAGAATTCACGCGGCCGGGCCGCGCCGGCCGGGCCGCACCGTCGGGGCGCGGCGAACGACCGGAAATCCACGGACAGCGGCAACGTGACGGCAACCACCGCACCCCGCACGGGAGTTCGTTCACCGAAGACGGCGACAAGGTCGAAGCCGTCCCCCCAGACACCTTCGGCGCGAGCCCCCCACAAGGAAACGCCCGGCCCGAGGTCGCCCGCACCGCGGCGCGACCAACCGTCACGGGCAGAACCGCCGTCTCGACGGAAACGAACAGATGCCGCGTCCGGCACGTCGGCTCCGACCACGCGCCGTGTGCACGAGAGACCCCACGGTGCCGTGCCCCGAGAGCATCCGCAGGCGGAGCCGACCACCACCAAGCCGACCGCACGGAAACGTCCCCGAAAGGACGAGACCCGCCCGCCCGCGCACCCGCGGTCCACACCGCCGATCAACACGCATCAGCCGGAAATCTCATCGACCGTGCGGGGCGGCACCACCGACACCGGGCCTGCCGGCACTGTCTGTGATGTGGTGCGTCGATCGTTCGGGGCAGCCGTCGAAGCGTTGGAAAACCGCATTCACCAGCTCGTCGGCGTGCAGAATCGCGGTGACCTGGCGAAAAAGATCCGGAAGTGGATCGACCCACTTGTCGATGAAGTTGCGCACGGCAGCGTGGGCATCAAAGCCGGGCTGGCAGGACTTCAGGCCGTTCTGGCGGGTAAGAACCCGGTGTGGGCTGCGATCAAAGGCCTGGTTTCCGGGTTGAGCCTCGAGGCCAAGATCGGTCTCGTTCTCGTGCTGACCCTCGGGCTCCTGCTCGGGCCGGTGCTGCTCGTGGTCCTCTTGCTGGCACTTCTTGTCGTGGTGGTGGTCGCGGTGGTGCGAGCTGTCACCGAGTAGCCTCACCGCCCACTCCAGCCACCGTCCACGACGATGGTCGTCGGCGTTGCCTTCCCTCGGCAGCGGTGCGTTTCTCCGCATGTACTCGGTCGCGCGAAGGTTCTCGTAGGAAGGCCCGGTGAACTCGCTGCGAAAGAAGCCTGTCACCCCCGTGTCCACGGGGATCGAACGCCGGGCCCACTGCACCGCGAGCTCCGAGGTCAGGTCGAACAACCCGAGTTTGCTCGCGGCGTACGAGGCCTGCACACGGCCCGTTCCGGTCGCCGACGAGAAGCAGCCCGTCGAGTACCCGATCCCGGTCCACGGCAAGGTGTGCAGCCGCATCACCGTCCCACCGACGCGCTCGTGGTTCCTGCCGAGATAGTCAATGTCGGATATTCGCAACTGCTTCCGACATTCACAACCACGGCGCACAGGACGCATCGGGCTCTCGGCGTCTGTGCGCTGGGTCTACCGAGGCGTTTCGCGCTCGGGCCTCTGCCGAAGCGCTCAGGGATTCTTGTGCTCGATCTTCTCGAACTCGGCGACCTCGCCCGCGTCGTGTGCGCGCTCCTTCGCCTCCTTCGCCTCGAGCTGCTTGGCGACCGCATCCTTGAGGGAGACTTTGGCAGGCTCGGCGGCCTCCTCCTCAGCCTTGTGGATGCGCTCCTCGTCCTTCTTCACCGCATCGGTGGCCCGACGCTTCGCGGCTACTTCCTGATCTGCCTTCGCGGTCGCGGCGGCCTTCTCCTGCTCGGCTTCGTTCTCCGCCTGCTTCGCGCGTTCCTGCGCACGCTCCCGCGCCTGCTCGACTTCCTGCTCGCGATCACGCCGTGCGACTTCCTGCTCGGTGGCGGCCCGCTCACGAGCCCACGGGACTTCGGCGTCCGCCGCACGCTTCTCGGCCGCGGCCTGGGAATCGAGCTGCTCCGCGCGCTTCACCGCGTCGGCACGTTCGGTAGCGAGCGCCCCGCGCGTGGCGATCTCCTGGTCGTCGAGCACGCTGCCGACGATTCCGTCCAGCATGCCCAGTCCCCGTTCGTACATCAGGCGCGGCGGGGCGTCGGTGGGCAGGAACCTCAACTGCTGTTCGATCAACCCGAGGGGGAACCGGGCGATCTTGTACTGCAGTCGCAGGACGCTCTTGGGCAGGGTGGTGAGGTTCATGGGCGCATCTCCAACTTCGATGGGGGTAGAGATCCGTAAGTAATGCCGATCGTGTTCATCAGCGATCCGGATCATCGGTCAGCGTCCGATCGAGGACTTCGACCTCGCGGCGTTCCACTTCGACCTCGTGAGATGTGCGCTCGGCGTCGCGGGGGGCGCCAAGGTGGTCCTCGTCGGCGGCTGCGACCTTCTTGACCTGGGCTTTCTCGTCGCTGCGCGCCTGCTGTTCGGCAGTGGTGGTCTCGCGGGCTGCTTCGAGCTGTTCCCGGACCACGATCTCCTGGCATTCGAGTTCGGCGGCCTGCTTGCGGACCCGCGCCTCGCGCTCGGCCTGCGATTCGGCGGCCTCGGTCCGGTACTGCAGGGCCTCGCGTTCGTGCTGTCCGGCTTCGCGTACGGCGCCGAGTTGTTCGACCGCCTCTTCGCTCTCGGCTTCTGCCATCCGGGAGAGGGTGTCGGCCTTCCTGGCCTGCCGGGCCTGCTCCTGCTCGAGGCTGCCTTCTCTGGCGAGGGACTCGTTGCCGGTCAGAGCTCCGGCGACCTGCTTCGTCTTGCCGACCACGGTCTGCTTCAACCCGAGAGGTGTCTTGTCGGATGCGCTGTCTTCGGTCACAGTCATCTCCCGTACGCGAAGGGAACGGCCCCATGGCGACGGGTAGCCCGGCACGGTGGGCTTCAATCCTCGAAAGACTCGAAAGGTGGATGTGCGCGCCGTCGAAGTCGACGACGTCACCCCCGGTCCTCGGCGCGATTCACCTCATTGAAGATCTCGTGCCGCGCCTCGGGGTAGTTCTTCGATGACGACCGCGACCTGCCGGCGACGATCATCCGGTCGCAGTGCCGTCGAGGAAACCAGTTGGTCGTCCTCACCGTGCAGCCCGCGGCAGGGTACGTCGTCGACGCTGCCGGCGGCGGTGATCGTGTGGATGCAGGTGCTCAGCCCCTGGACGGTGGCGCCCAGCACGCCGTGCCCGAAGGCCATCAGCTCGGCGACCTCGGGTCGGGCTTCCACTTGGTGGCCCGGCGGCTCACCCGGATGAAGACGTCGCGTTCGTCTCTGCCGACGAGGACCGAGGAACGAAGGCCGCCGGCAGCGGTAGCGCTGGACACCGATTCCACGTCTGTCTCGCTACCTCAGCTACCTCTCGCGTGCAGGCAGGACCGCGTCCGCTCGGTCCTGCGCACCTGCCGGGGTGTCCGGACCGAAGCCGGTGTCGAGGCATCCCTCGTCGAGGGCACCTCGCCGGAGCCGATTCCTACCAGGGCAGCGGGGACGAGGACCCCACCGCTGCCGAACCCGTCGAGATGATGCTCGACAGGCAGGCAAGCAGCGACAGGTGCGCGAACGGCCCGGGATTGGTGCACCAGGTGGTGGAGATGCTCGCGGGTGCGGTCGGGGACGGCAGGACGACGGTGTGAGCAGTGGCGGCGGCGACCGAACCCGTCATCATCCCGGCCGTGATTGTCAAGACACACAAGGTTTTACGCATGTGATCAACATTTCATGCGGGCATCTGGCCGGGAAGAGTTCGTTCGAACCAATCGGTCCGTGGTAGCGGAACGGGTGGGGCGGGTAGTGGAACCCCACCGGGACCAAGCGCCGCCGTACGCTCGGAGGTCAACCCGTCCTGCTCGCCCCGATGAGCGTTCGCCGCATCGCAACCGGCCCGTTCGGCGATGACGGCGTCGATCGAGCACGTGAATCCCCAGGCGCGATGTCATTCCAACAACGGTCGGACTCTCGGTCCGGACACCGATGGACCATCCGGTCGATCATCGCCGCCGCACCGGCCTGAACTCCGCTCAGCCGCTGAACGGCAAATTGCCCGTCAGGACAACGAACAACCTACCGGTCGGTCGCCCATGGCCTCGTGGCCGGCGGTATCAACCTGTGCAGGGTTTCGTGGGTCCCATGGCCTCCGGCCGATCCTCACTCGAACAGCTCGAGAAACAACGCCTGCGCGGCCCGCGTCGCAGCCGCCTCGTCACCGTCGATCACCGCGGTCACCAGCGCCTCGTGTTCGTCGTGAAATCCCGCACCCGTGGTCCTGATATGGCGGCCCACCGTATCGGTGATGACAGGCAGGAGCGAGTCGTAGAACTCGAGGTAGACCGCGTTGTGGCTGGCTTCGACGATCGCCCGGTGGAGGGTGACGTCCGCAGCGACCGCCGCGTCGGTGTCCTCTCCGTCGAATCGGCCGGCGCGTTCGGCCACCAGCTGTTCGAGCCGGGCGATGTCCCCCGGAGTGCGCCTGCGCGCGGCGAGCGCGGCGGCGGTCACGTCGAGCGCCTGACGAAGTTCCATCACGTCCTGTTCGTGCGCGGTGGCGAAGTACTTGCCGAGCGTGCTGCCGACATCGGATGTCGCGACGACGTAGGTGCCCGCCCCTTGGCGACGCTCGAGCAGTCCGGTGTGCACGAGGGCCTGCACGGCTTCGCGGACCGTGTTGCGGCCGGTCCCGGTGAGCTCGCACAACTCAGGTTCGGTGGGAATACGGTCACCGACTGCCCAGCGGCCGCTGCAGATCTCGGTGCGCAGATGTTCGGTGACCTGCGAGATCAGACTCGCACGCCGGACCGGTTCCCGATAATTCATCCCATCATCCTATGATTTGTCGTTGTGAATATGCTCCGTGGCCGACTGCTCGTCTTCTGCGCGATCGCAATGTCCGCGATCGTGCTCAGACTGGCTGTCACCTCGTTCAGCCCGTTGGCCGCCGAGATCCGGAACGACCTCGGCTTCTCGACGACGGTCGTGGGGGTGTTCGGGATGGTGCCGACAGCGATGTTCGCCCTGTTCGGAGCCGCTACACCCTTCCTGGCCGGACGGTGGGGACTCGAGCGGACGGCCATGATCGCGATGATCATGGCCGGTATCGGAATGGCCACCCGCGCGGTCGTGTCCGACACGTGGTCACTGCTCGGATTGTCGGCTCTGGCACTGGCGGGAATGGGCATCGGAAACGTCGTCATCCCGCCACTGGTGAAGCGGTATTTCTCCGACCGACTCGCTTTGATGAGCTCGGTGTACATCGTCGGCGTCCAGATCGGCACCATCGTGCCCGCGTTCGTGGCAGTGCCCCTGGCCGACGCTGCCGGGTGGCGCGTCTCGATCGGGGTGTGGGCGCTCGTCGGCTTCGCAGCGACAGTCCCGTGGCTCGCCATACTTCTGCGCCGGCGGCGCATCACCCGTGACGAGGAGATCCCCGCGGACACCTCGGCACGTGGGCGGATGTGGCGCTCCCCGCTCGCCTGGGGAATGGCCGGCATGTTCGGCATGACCTCACTGATGACCTACTCGATGTTCGCGTGGATTCCGAGCATTCTTGCCGACGCCGGCGCCTCCCCCGCATTCGGCGGCGCCATGGTGGGCCTGTTCGCCTTCATGGGCCTGGTTGCCGCGTTCGGCGCGCCGTCGCTGTGCGCCCGGATGCGCAACCCGTTCCCGGCAGTGCTCGGCTGCGCAGCATGCTTCCTCGCCGGGTTCGCAGGCTTGTGGCTCGCGCCGATGAGCGCACCGATCCTGTGGACCGTGCTGCTCGGCCTCGGTCCCAGTTCCTTCCCCATGGCACTGACGTTGATCAACCTCCGCACGCGCACCCACACCGGCTCCTCTGCCCTGTCAGGCTTCACGCAGGGGGTCGGCTATGCCGCCGCCTGTGCCGGACCGCTGCTGTTCGGCGTGCTGCACGATGTGACATCGGGATGGACCGCGTCGTTCGCCTTCATGGTTCTGGCCGTCATCCTGCTGGTCATCGCGGCTCATCAGGCGTGCAAACCACGGTTCCTCGAGGACAACTGGATCCGAGTACAGCCCCGATCCGCCGCGTACCACTCGTAGCGACGACGGCGACAAACCGCGCGAACAGCCGGGTTCCGCCCGGCGGTCATCTCCGAAACGAGGACGGCACCCCCGACGAGGTACCGCCGCGCTCATGCCGATCCGACCCGCCTGCGTCAACCGATCTGTTCGAAGAGGGACACGATGATCCCTTCGGGCCCGCGCACGTAGGCCATCCGCACACTGTTCTCGTACTCTCCGATGCCGCCGACAAGCCCGTACCCGTCCGCAGCGACCGAGTCGACAGCCGCCTGGAGATCACCTACCTCGAAGGACACGTTGCGCAGCCCGAGCTCGTTCGCCATCGCGGACGGCGATCCGGGCACGTGGTCGGGGGTGCGGAAGGACGAGAGCTCCAACCGGCACCCTCCGCCGGGCGGCCGCAGCATGACGATCTCGCAGTGCGCGCCGGGGATACCGCAGACGGTCTCCACGAACTCGCCCTCGACGGATCCGGTGCCCTCCACTTCGAGACCCAATCCGACGAAGAACGCGGTTGCCGAGTCGAGGTCCGCGACCGTGATGCCGATGTGGTCGAAACGTTGAACATGCGCCATGGGATCCATCCTCCCTCCGGTCGACCGTGCGGGGACGGACCGGATGCTCGGCGATCGGCGTCGCCGGAAAACGGTGGTCCACCGGCACGAAGCGAGCCGCAAGCTGTGGACGAGCAGAGCCTCACGAACGCCACGGACAGGGCCACCACCCGAGATCCCAGGCCTCGGCTGCCTCGAGGACCAGCCCGGCACCTCGATCGCGATGTCCGCTTTGCTAGTTTCGTGAAGCCAGGTAGTCCCGGAGACGGGGCCAGGTGGAATCCGGTGGGAATCCGGAGCTGACGCGCAACGGTATGGGGTCGCGCGACCCCGAGCCCGATACCCTGCTGGACCGGTGAGGCCCCGCCGTCCCCGGTTGTCACGTGTGGCCCGCTCGCGTGCAGCGGCCACGGGAAGTTCGATGTGCAATGCACCGAAGGATTCGGAAGGCAACAACATCCGCTGCGGTACTGGTGGTTCTCGGCGTCGCCGGATGTGGCTCGCCCGACCGTGGCGACGACGCGGGAGACACCGTCGAGGCAGAGAAGGTGATCAACTGCGGAATCCCGGTCTCGCCGAGTGAACCTGTCGAGCGGGCGGTTGCCGTCAATCAACCCGCGGTCGAACTGTTGCTGAGCCTCGGCCTGGAGGATCGACTCGCCGGGGTCGCGCTCGGTGACGACCGGCTCCTGCCGGAACTCGAGGCGGCTGCCTCACAGGTGTACCGGTTCGACACGGAATTCCCCTCTTTCGAAGCGGTGCTCGACCACGAGCCCGATTTCGTCTACACCACCTTCGACTACACGTTCACCGACGAAGGCATCGCCGACCGCGTCCGATTCACCGAACTGGGGATCGCGACGTACCAGTCTCCGAGCGAATGCACCGGGCAGGACGCTGTCCAGGATTCCGAGCTCACCCTCGAGGACCTGTATGCCGAAATCCTGGAGGTGTCCACACTGTTCGATGTTCGAGATCGCGGTGACCGGCTCGTCGGTCGATTGCGCGACCGGGCGGAGGCGGCGGCCGGAGACATCGATGCCTCCGGTGTGACCCTCGCGTGGTGGTATGCCGGCACCGCGAGTCCGTACATCGCCGGATGCTGCGGCGCCCCGGGAATCATGACCCGTGAAGTCGGCGCGCAGAACGCGTTCCGGGAAAGCAGGCAGTTGTGGCCCGAGGTCGGCTGGGAAAGCATCCTCGATCGCGACCCCACCGTACTCGTCCTGGCCGACCTGACCCGTGGCGGTGACGGCGACAGTGCCGAAGAGAAGATCCGGTTTCTCGAATCGGACCCGGTCGCCAGTCGTCTGACCGCGGTGCGGAACAAGCGGTACATCATCCTCGAGGGCACGACCATGGACCCGTCCATCCGCAACATCGCAGGAATCGAGCAACTTGCCGCCAGTCTGCGCGAACTGGGCGTGACGCAATGACATCCGAGGAACTCGCCGGTCGAACGGGTGGCGACAGTGTGCCCTTGAACACTCCCCGAGCACACCATCCGTGCCGAACGATGACCTGTCAGCGGGCGGTGGCTGCGCGGTCGACGTGGTATGGATGGGGGCGAGGCATACCGGCATTCGCCGTCGTCCACACCGAGCCGAGTACCGATCGTGAGCAAGGAGTCGCGCGATGGCCGCAACGCAGCAGAACACGGCGACGGTCGCCGAACTGATGGCCGAACTGGCCGAACTCGACGACCCCAAGATCCGCGCGGTCAACCTGAAGCACGGCGACGACCACGGGGTGAACCTCACCAAACTGCGGGCCGTCGCGAAACGGCTGAAGACACAGCAAGAACTCGCGGGCGAACTTTGGGAAACCGGCGACAGCGCGGCGCGGCTCCTCGCGATCCTCATCTGCCGCCCGAAGACGTTCGAGAAGGACGACCTCGACGCGATGCTCCGGGCTGCCCGCACCCCCAAGGTGCAGGACTGGCTTGTCAACTACGTGGTGAAGAAGAATCCGCACTGCGAGGATCTGCGCACCGTGTGGTTCGCCGATCCGGATCCGGTCGTCGCGAGCGCCGGGTGGGAACTGACCGCTGCCCGCATCGCGAAGAGTTCCGACGGTCTCGACCTCTCCGGACTGCTCGACATCATCGAGGCACGGATGAAGGACGCCCCGGACCGTCTGCAATGGGCCATGAACCACTGTCTCGCCGAGATCGGCATCGAACACGCCGGGTTACGCGACCGTGCGATCGACATCGGTGAACGCCTGAAGGTGCTCGAGGACCATCCGACCTCCCCCGGTTGCACGTCGCCGTTCGCGCCGACCTGGATCGCCGAGATCGTGCGCCGGCGCAGCTGATCGTCGTCGATGACATCGGCGTGCCGCCACCCGGTCACAGAATCCCCGTATCGGCAACGGACATCGGGGTTTTCAGCGCGGCCGATGCCGACACAGCGCCTGCCGGAGGGCCGTGCCGGTGATGCAGCGCGATCGGTTCAGCTCGCCTGCCGAGAGTCGGGCGGAGTGTTCGCCTGCAATCGACGGATGGCGTCGACCAGCGGCGCGAGAGCAGGTTGGGCTGCTGCCTGATCGAGCTCCTCCCGCAAGGCGCTGTTGTGAGTGGGCCGGGCCTCCTCCAGCAGACGTCGTCCGGCGTCCGTGACGTCGGTGTAGATTCCGCGGCGGTCGGTGGGACACAAGTACCGCGACAGCAACCCGCGCTCCTCCAGCCGGGTCACCAGCCGTGTGGTGGCACTCTGACTGAGAACGACGGAATCGGCGACCTGTCGCATCTGGAGATGTCCACCCTCGCCGTCGTGCTGGCGGCCGAGCACGTCCAGGAGCGAGTACTCGCGTGCGCTCAACCCGTGCGCCGCCTGCAGTGCGCTTTCGATCCTGCCCTCGATTCGCCCGTGCAGTAGCGAGAGCGCCGACCAGCTGTGCGCGAGTGCGGTCATTGTCGGATCCGTGGCGGTCATGGGGCGGCTCCCTCGGTCAGGTCGTGTGAACAGGTGACCACGGCGTGGACCGGCGCGATCAACACACGCCCAACTATACCCGCGCTTGCAATTAGTCAGCGTCTGCAATTATTGTCAACGCTCATAAAGCGCATACGCGCTTCTTCGTCACCCGATCAAAGGATCCTTCTCATGCCGCTCGCACTGCTGGCGCTGGCCATCGGGGCCTTCGGAATCGGCACCACAGAATTCGTGATCATGGGACTGTTACCCCAGGTCGGCGCGGATCTCGGCGTGTCCGTACCGACGGCCGGATATCTGGTCACCGGCTATGCCCTCGGCGTCATGATCGGTGCACCGATCATGACCGCCCTCGGTACCAAGATCTCTCGCAAGAACATGCTGATGCTGCTCATGGGGCTGTTCATCCTCGGCAACGTCATCTCCGCGATCGCCCCGGCCTTCGCCGTCATGCTGATCGGCCGCGTGGTTGCTTCGCTGGCCCACGGCGCCTTCTTCGGGATCGGGTCCGTCGTCGCCGCCGAACTGGTGGCGCCGCAGAAGAAGGCGGCCGCCATCTCGCTCATGTTCACCGGGCTGACCGTGGCCAACGTCGTCGGCGTGCCGATGGGCACGTTCGTGGGCCATACCGTCGGCTGGCGCGTGACGTTCCTGATCGTCGCCGCCCTCGGCGTCCTCGGTCTGGCCGGAGTCGCCAAGCTCGTGCCCGACCTCCCCAAACCGCCGGGCGTGCAACTCCGGCACGAGATCGCAGCCTTCAGGAACACCCAGGTCGTGCTCGCCATGACGATGACCGTTCTGGGCTTCGGAGGCGTGTTCGCGGCGATCACCTACATCGCACCGATCCTGACCGAGGTCGGCAACTTCGCAGAGTCCTCCGTCACGTGGCTGATGGCCGTCTTCGGGATGGGCATGGTGGCAGGCAACCTCATCGGCGGGCACTTCGCGGACCGCAAGCTCATGCCGATGCTCTACACCGCGCTCGCAGGCCTGGCACTGATCCTTGCCCTGTTCACTTTCCTGGCCTCCGACAAGGCGATGTCCGTCGCGGCCGTCTTCCTCATCGGCGCCCTCGGTTTCGCCACCGTCCCGCCCCTGCAGAAACACGTCCTGGACCATGCGCACGGTGCACCGACACTGGCCTCGGCCGCCAACATCGGCGCCTTCAACCTCGGCAACGCTCTGGCGGCCTGGCTCGGCGGCCTGGTGATCTCCGCCGGCCTCGGCTACACCGCAGCCAGCGCCGTCGGCGCGATCCTGGCCGCGTCCGCTCTGGTGCCGGCCGTCGTCTCGCACCGACTGCAGCGTCGATCCGCCCGCGCCGCCACCGTTCCCACACCGGCCCATACCGGCCTCGGCGGCGCCACTCGCGCCACTGCAGACGCCGTCCGCCCCTGACCCTGCCGCATCACACCGGAATCACGGACGGCACCACCGTCCGAGGGCTTTCGGCCCGTAAACCCTCACCCCGCAACACCTTCGAAGGAGAACGCCACCATGACACCCTCCACGGTGCCCACCGTGACCCTCAACAACGGCGTCGAGATCCCCCAGCTCGGCTTCGGTGTCTTCCAGGTCCCCGACGACGCCACTTCCGACGCCGTCACCGCCGCACTACGGGCCGGCTACCGCAGCATCGACACCGCCGCGATCTACGGAAACGAGGCCGGCGTCGGCCGTGCCCTGGCCGCCTCCGAGGTGCCACGGGAGGAACTGTTCGTCACCACCAAGGTGTGGAACGCCGACCAGGGCTACGACGCCACCCTCCGTGCCTTCGACGCCGGTCTCGCCAAGCTCGGCCTCGACTACCTCGACCTCTACCTGATCCACTGGCCCACCCCCGCCCGCGACCTCTACCTGGACTCCTGGCGAGCACTCGAACACCTCGCCCGGGAAGGACGCATCCGCGCCGCAGGGGTATCGAACTTCCAGCCCCATCATCTCGAGCGCCTGCTGGACAACAGCGAGCTCGTCCCGGCGGTCAACCAGATCGAACTGCACCCCGGCCTGCAGCAATCCGAGTTGCGCGCCTTCCACAGCGAGCACGACATCGCCACCGAGGCATGGAGTCCACTCGCCCAGGGCGCCGTCCTGGACGATCCTGCAATCGCAGCGATCGCCCAGCGCATCGGCAGGTCACCTGCCCAGGTGGTGCTGCGCTGGCACCTGCAGCTGGGGAACATCGTCATCCCCAAATCGGTCACTCCGGCCCGCATCCGCGAGAACCGCGACATCTTCGACTTCGAGCTGACCGACACGGACATGGCCACCATTGCAGCGTCCGACCGCAAGCTGCGCACCGGACCCGACCCGGACCGCTTCAACTGACGAATCCCGATCCCGCCGACCGGGCGGGCCCGGGCGCCGCCCGGTACGGGTCGGGTTGTGCAACGCGCGCCCCCGGCACCCCACATCGCGGACATGAGCACCACCACGCCCGCGGTCTCGCCCGGTTGCCGGTGCCGGTATGCACGCTCATGCTTCAGAGATGGACGGACCCGTGTTCCCGCCTCCTCCGCGCTCGGCACGACGCGTGCGACACGAGTGGGACGCCCTGAGCACTCTCCCGCCGTCGGCGCGCCGCTTCGACCCCGAGCAGGTAGCGAACCTTCCGTCGGCCGCTCGACGGTGGCTCACGCACACGCTGGAGCCGGGGGTACCGCTCGCCCGCGCGGTACGGCTGACCATGCGCGGGCACATCAGGCTCGGGTCGTGGCGGCCGTTCCGGGCGACACAGATTCTCGCGCCCGGTGTCGGGTTCGTGTGGGCAGCCACCGCGCGGGTCGCCGGCCTGCCGGTCCTCGGCTACGACCGGTACGCCGAGGGCCGCGGTGAGATGAACTGGAAGCTCGGCGGGCTGGTCCCGGTGATGTCCGCGGCATCCACCGACGTCACCACCAGCGCCGCGGGTCGGCTCGCCTCCGAATTCGTTTTCGTGCCTTCGATATTCGACGATGCAACCTGGCACGGGGCGGGTCCGGACACGGCGTTCGCAACTTGGCGCATCGGTCCCCACACCGAGACCGTGTGTCTCGAGATCCTCGGTGACGGGCACCCCGTCGCGGTGCACATGGACCGCTGGGGCAACCCGAACGGAGAACCCTTCGGCCGTTACCCGTTCGGGGTGGACATCGAGGCGGAGACAGCATTCGGCGGCATCACGATTCCGACCCGGTTCCGCGCAGGATGGTGGTGGGGAACGAACCGCTGGCCCGAGGGCGAGTTCTTCCGCGCGGTGATCACCGGCGCCACCTTCCGGTGAAGGGCAGCGGCGCCGATCTCCCGCAGATCAGAGCAGGACGGTACCGGCGTCGGCCTTGCCCTGTTTGGCGACCTCCGAGTACGCCGCGGCGAGCAACGTCGGATCCGGACCTTCGAGCCGGCCCGGCTTGGCGAGACCGTCGAGGACGACGAACCGCAGCATCCCGGCGCGGTTCTTCTTGTCGGTCTGCATGCCCTTGTGCAGATCGCCGAAGGCCGCGGCGTCGTAGGTGGTGGGCAGACCCACCGATTCGAGGATCGACCGGTGCCGGTCGGCGGTCGCGTCGTCGAGACGCCCGGCCAGCCGGCCCAGTTCCGCGGCGAACACGAGCCCGACCGAGACCGCGGCACCGTGACGCCACCGGTACCGCTCACGACGCTCGATGGCGTGACCGAGGGTGTGCCCGTAGTTGAGGATCTCGCGCAGGCTCGACTCGCGCAGATCAGCGGCGACCACCTTCGCCTTGACCTCGATGGAGCGGCGGATCAGTTCGGGCAGCACCGTGCCGGTCGGATCCAGCGCGGCCTGCGGGTCGGCCTCGATGAGATCGAGGATCGTCGGGTCGGCAATGAAACCGGTCTTGATGACCTCGGCCATGCCCGCGATGATCTCGTTGCGCGGCACCGTCTCGAGCGTCGCCAGGTCCACGAAGACGGCGGACGGTTCGTGGAAGACACCGACCAGGTTCTTACCGGCCTCGGTGTTGATGCCGGTCTTGCCGCCGACCGCGGCGTCGACCATCGCGAGCAGCGTCGTCGGGATGTGGAAGATGCGCACCCCGCGCATCCAGGTCCCGGCGACGAATCCGGCGAGGTCGGTCGCGGCGCCGCCGCCGAGCGACACGACCGCGTCGCTCCGGGTCAGGCCGATGCGGCCGAGCACCTCCCAGCAGAACCCGGCGACCGCGAGGTCCTTGCCGTCCTCGGCATCCGGGATCTCCACGCGGTGCGCGTCGATCCCCTTCTCCGCGAGGACTTCCCGCAGCGCTTCGGCTGTCGCTTCGAGCGGCGGCTGATGGAAGATCGCGACGGTGCGGGTCCCTGTGAGCGTGTCGACGATGTCGCCGAGCAGGCCCCGCCCGATGATCACCGGGTAGGGCTGGGCGGTCTGGACGTCGACGCGTACCGGTTCGGTCACGGTGTGGTGCTCCGCTTCTCTGCGCTGGTGGACGTGCTCTCGGTGGTGCCGGAAGCGGCTTCCGCGTCGAGCTTGGTGATCAGGTACTGGACGACGCGTCCCGGGCTGCGTCCGTCGGTCCGGACCCGGATGGTCGCGGCCTGCCGGTACAGCGGTCGACGCCTGCGCATCAGCTCGCGGTACTTCCTCGCCGGATCGTCGCCGCTGAGCAGGGGCCGGCCGGCGCCCGTTCCGGTCCGGCGCAGACCCTCCGCGATGCTGATCTCGAGATAGATCACGGTGTGCCCTGCGAGCCGGCTGCGGGTTCGCTCGGACAGGATCGCACCGCCGCCGAGGGAGACGATCCCGTCCTGCTGCACCAGTGCGTCCGCGACGACGCGTTCCTCGATCTCCCGGAAGGCGGGCTCCCCGTCCTCGACGAAGATCTCCGGGATGGTGCGCCCGGTGGTGCGTTCGATCTCGGCGTCGGTGTCGAGCAGCGGGAGCTCGAGCGCCTGGGCCAGACGTCGACCGATCGTCGACTTTCCGGCGCCGGGCGGCCCGATCAGTACGGCGCGTGGCCTCATGACAGTCACCGCGGCGGACGTGCCGCGATGCCCTTCAGGTAGTGGTCGGCGTTGCTGCGGGTCTCGGCGAGCGAGTCGCCACCGAACTTCTCGAGTGCGGCCTGCGCGACGACGAGCGCGACCATCGCTTCGGCGACGACACCGGCGGCGGGCACCGCGCACACGTCGGACCGCTGGTGGATGGCGACGGCTTCCTCACCGGTGGTCATGTCGACCGTGGACAGGGCACGCGGGACCGTGGAGATCGGCTTCATCGCTGCACGCACGCGCAGCGGCTCACCGTTGGTCATGCCCCCTTCGAGACCGCCGGCGCGGTTCGTCGACCGCAGGACCCCGTCCGGGCCGGGCTTCATCTCGTCGTGGGCGGCGCTGCCGCGGCGGCGGGCGGTCTCGAAGCCGTCGCCGACCTCGACGCCCTTGATCGCCTGGATGCCCATGAGTGCTGCGGCGAGTCGCGCGTCGAGACGGTCGGCCCCGCTGATGAACGAACCCAATCCGACGGGCAGCCCGTGGACGACGACCTCGACGACGCCGCCGAGGGTGTCACCGTCGCGCTTGGCCGCTTCGATCTCGGCGATCATCGATTCTTCGGCGGCCTTGTCGAAGGCGCGCACCGGGCTCGCGTCGATGGCTTCGAGGTCCGCTCCGGTCGGTTCCGCTCCGACGTACGGGTCGGAGGCGCCGATGGAGATGACGTGGGAGACGACCTCCGCGCCGAACACCTGGCGCAGGAAGTTGCGGGCGACGGTGCCGGCGGCGACGCGCGCCGCGGTTTCGCGGGCGCTGGCGCGTTCGAGCACAGGGCGGGCGTCGTCGAAGCCGTACTTGAGCATGCCGGAGTAGTCGGCGTGGCCGGGGCGAGGACGTGTCAGCGGCGCGTTGCGGGCCTGACCTGCGAGTTCGTCGGCGTCGACCGGGTCGGCGGACATGATGGTTTCCCACTTGGGCCATTCGGTGTTGCCGACCTCGATGGCGACGGGGCCGCCGAGGGTGAGTCCGTGCCGTACACCACCGATGATGGTGACCTTGTCGGCCTCGAACTTCATGCGTGCGCCGCGCCCGTAGCCGAGCCGGCGGCGGGCGAGCTGCTCGGAGATGTCGTTCGACGTCACCTCGACACCGGCGACCATCCCCTCGAGCATCGCGACGAGGGCGGGACCATGGGATTCTCCAGCAGTTATCCAGCGCAGCACACCGCATATCCTTCCATGCCCGATCCGGTTGTCGTGACGGTGGTCCGGTCATGCGGCGGTGAGCACTGCGAGCACGGTGACCGCGCACATCGACGGACCGTGCGGAACGAGCACCGGTCCGGGTCCCGGACCCCACTGCCGCCCCACCCGCATCACCAGCCCCGCGACGGCGGTGAGCAGCGGTGGAAGGACCGCGACGAGCAGCCACGCGGCCGGTCCGGCGACACCCGCGGCGGCACCCACACCGACCGCGAGTTTGATGTCGCCGGCACCCAGGGACCGTGGGGACACGAGATGGGCGAGCAGCATCGGCCCGGCGAGCAGTGCCGCACCGGCGAGTGCCGCACGCCCGTGCCCGGTCCCGGCCGCGAGCCCCACGATCACGACGGCACCGGGCACGGTGAGGACGTTCGGGAGCCTGCGTTCGAGCACGTCCACGGCGCTCAGGCACACACACCACCAGGTCAGCACAACGAGCACTGGCATCACCACCGGGGTCGGGCCGGACAGCGTGGCACACGCAGCGCCGGCGGCGCATGCGGCCTCGCAGGCGCCGTGGAAGGGCGCTCGCCCGGCGAGGCGGGAAGTCAGAGTGCGGACTCCGATTCCGGCGACGAACCCGGCCGCTCCCCACAGCAACGTTTCCATGTGTGCAGCGTGCCGCGTGCTCGACGACGGATCCGCGCTCTGAGGGCCCGGTGCCGGAATCTGTGGATGGATCGCGCGGGTGTGAACAATACGGATCGGCCCCTTGATCGACCTCTCGACCGTGTGACAATCGAAACGAGCCCGATCGGGACTTCAGAGGAGCGAGACCATGCCCATGGCGCCGTTCGACTCCATCACCGCGGTCTACACCCCTGCGCACGCCTGGATGTACGAGGCGATCGTGGCACCGGCGGTCTACCCCTCGCGCCACGTCATCGACGAGCACTTTCTCCCGTTTCTCGCGGAGAACGCGCACATTCTCGACGTCGGCTCGGGAGGCGCCTCGTTCACGAAGTACATCGCCGACCGACGCCCCGACCTGGACATCATCGGTCTCGATCTGGCCGTGCCCCAGGTCAAGCGCGCCACCAGACGAATGCGCCACTACGGCGAGCGTGTCCGTTTCCGGGTGGGAGACGCAACCCGGCTCGACTTCGCGGACGGAGTCTTCGACGGGGTGATCAGTTACGGGTCCATCAAGCACTGGTCGTCACGCGAGACCGGGCTCACCGAGTGCATGCGCGTCCTCAAACCTGCGGGCCCGCTGCTGATCACCGACGCGGACCGCAGCACGAGTTTCGACGACGCCGAGAGGTTCATCGAAAACTACAGAACGCCCCGTCTTCTCGGCGGCATCAATCTCGCGATCTTCCACACGTGGATCGCGGGCCGCTCCATCAGCCTCGAAGAGGCGCGTGACCTCGCGGACCCGCTGGACCTCGTCGACGAGGAGGTCTCCCGGATCCCCGGCATGCCTCTCGTCATGATTTCAGGACGCAAAGCCGGCTGACGATCCTCGGCCTCACGTGCGGGCGGGAAGGGAGCCGAGTCCGCTGATGAATGCGGACAACAACAATTCGGGTTCGCCGACCGCGCGGACGCCGGGATGGGTTGCGAGCAGTTCCTCGAGCATCACCCGCATCTCGGTTCGGGCGAGATTGGCACCGAGGCAATGGTGGATGTCCCGTGCGCCGAATCCCAGGTGCCGGGCGGCGTTGGGACGGGTGATGTCGAACCTGCCCGGGTCCGCGAACACGGTGGGGTCGTGGTTGGCGGACAGGTACCACATGACCACCTTCTGCCCCGCCCGAATACGAACCCCGCCCAGTTCGGTGTCGACGGTGGCGGTGCGTCGCATATAGGGCACCGGGGAGGCGTACCGGATCACTTCGTCGATCGCACCGTCGATATGTGCGGCGAAATCGCTGTGCAGCAGCCGGAACTGGCCCGGATGCGCGCTGAGCAGATGCAATGCCCATCCCAGCGCCTGCCGGGTGGTTTCGAACCCCGCGGTGATCAGCAAGATGACGAACGAACCGAACTCCGAAGCACTCAGGGACTGCCCGTCGGCGGTGGGTTTCATCAAGGCCGAGGTCAGGTCGTCACCCGGCTCGGCTCTCCGCCTCTCCCCCAGTTCCAGGGCGTAGCCGTAGATCTGGGCCAGCCCGGCCGCACCCCCGGGGCCGGTCGCGAAGTCCTCGCCACCGTTGAAGATCACGTCACCCGCGAGTTCGATGATCCGCGGCCGATCCTGCTCGGGGATGCCGAGCAACTCACAGACCACCTGCACCGGCAATCGGCTGGCAACCCGGTCGACGAAGTCGAACACCTTCCCGCGCGGCAGATCGGTGGCGATCCGGTGGGCGTGCCCGCGGATCCGGTCCGTGATGGAGCGGACCGAGGCCGCGGTGAACGCCGATTGCACGATCGAGCGCAGGTATCGGTGACGGGGGTTGTCCATCGCGATCATCGACATCGCGAATTCCCGGATCTCGGCCGGGACGTCGTCGATCGTGAAGCCCTGCGCCGAGGAGAACACCTCCGGATTGTGGCTCACCGTGACCACGTCGTGGTAGCCGACCACCGACCAGAAGCCCGGACCCGCTGATTCGGCGTGGAACTCGATCGCCGGCCGGGCACGCAACGCCTCGAACAACGCCAACCGTCCGGCGACACTGCGGTCCCAGAATGCACGGGCACCCGGCGACACCATCTCGGACACCGGCACAGGCCCCCTCTGTTCGGGTCATCGCGGTCACGGCTACCGCAGCAACTCCTATTGTGCGTCGACCCGCTCGATCTTCCCTGCGCTTTTCCCGAGGACTTCCGGATCAGGGCTTGTGGCGCTGTGAAGGACCACCGCGGGGAACGGAGTCCGGCTGCACCGCCGGGCCGGTGACGTCGCAGTGTGGCCTGCACGCCACCGAATCCGCCGGTATCGCGGCGGCGGGCGCGGGAACGAGGACGGCCGCGAGCACCGCCCCGACGCCGAGCAGCCCCGCGCAGATCAGCATCGCGACATCGAATCCCCCGTCGAACGCGGCCGGGTCGGCGAGTGCTGCGCCACCGATACCGGCGAGCCCGGGAAGCGCGGCGACGGCGAGCAGTTGGCTGGTGCGCGCGACCGCGTTGTTGACGCCGGACGCGATCCCGGCTCGCGCGGTCGGCACCGCTCCGAGGACCGCGGCGGTCAGGGGTGCGACCAGCGATGCCAATCCGAGCCCGAACACGACGACAGCGGGCAGCACATCCCGCAGGTAGGACGCGTCCGCGTCGATGCGCAGCATGAGCAGCAGCCCGACTGCCGCGACGGCGGGGCCGAGCGTCATCGGGCCGCGCGGGCCGTGTCGCTGCGCGTAGCGACCCGCCCGCGACGACAGGAGCAGCATCAGGACTGTGATCGGGATCGTCGCGGTGCCCGCCTCGATCGGCGAATAGCCGACGACGAGTTGCAGTTGCAGCACCAGCAGGAAGAACACGCCGCCGAATGCGGCGTAGACGGTGAAGGTGACCAGGTTCGTGGCGGTGAACATACGGGAGGCGAACAGATCCGGCGGGATCAGTGCGACCGGCGAACGCCGCTCGATCAGCACGAACAACACCAGTACCGCGATGCCGAGGACGGCGACGAGGGGTTGTGCCTCGATCAAGCCGTAGGTCACCAGGCCCAGCCCGGCCGCGCCCAGGACCGCGCCCGCAACGTCGAGTCGGTCCGGCGGCGACGGATCGCGGCTCTCCGGCACGTGACGGACCGCCGCCCACACGACGGCGGCCGCGAGGGGAAGATTCAGCAGGAACACCGACCGCCAGCCGGCGACCTCGACCATCCAGCCGCCGAGCAGCGGACCGACGGCACCGGCGACGCCGCCGAATCCGGACCACAACCCGATGGCGGCGCCGCGATCGTCGTCACGGATGGTAGCCGAGATCAATGCGAGGGATCCCGGCGTGAGCAGGGCCGCGCCCGCGCCCTGCAGGATCCGTGCGATCACCAGCGTGGTGACGTTCGGGGCCAGTCCGCACAGGAGCGACGCCGCCGCGAACCACACTGTGCCCCAGACGAATACCCGGCGTCTCCCCCACCGGTCACCGAGCGCGCCGCCGAGCAGGATCAGCGACGCCAAGGTGAGCGTGTATCCACTGAGCACCCACTGCATGCCGGCGACGCCGGAACCGAGGTCGGCGGCGATGCGCGGGAGGGCGATGTTGACGACCGTGCCGTCCAGCAACGCGAGGCTCGAGCCGAGCACCGTGGCAACCACGATCCATCTGCCCCGCCCGGTGTGCAGACCCACGGCTGCCTCGGTCATCTGTTCATGGTGCCCGTCTCCTCGGTACCTCCGCAGCCGATCCCGGGGCCCGGACGGCGACCCCTCGCCACCGTCCGGGCCGGGTCTATTTCGGCTGGAACCGTTGGGCGCCGTCGATGCGCACCACTTCACCGTTGATGTAGGGGTTCTCGAGCAGATGTTCGGCGAGAAACGCATACTCCGCGGGTGCGCCGAGCCGCTTGGGGAACGGCACCGATTCCGCGAACTTCGCGAGTTTCTCCTCGCCGAGGAACTCCATGATCGGGGTGCGGACGGTACCGGGCGCGATGCTGTTGAGGCGGATGCCGACGGCGCTGAGGTCGCGGGCGCCGGTCAGGGTCAGGGCGTTGACGCCGCCCTTCGCCGCGGCGTACGCGGACTGGCCGATCTGTCCTTCGTATCCGGCGATCGAGCTGGTCATCACGATCGCGCCGCGTTCCCCGTTCTCCTTCGGTTCGAGTGTGGCGATCTTCGCGGCGGTCAGCCGCAGCACGTTGTAGGTGCCGCTCAGGTACAGCGCGATGGTGTCGGTGAATCCGTCGAACGTGTGGGGGCTGCCGTCCCGGTTGACGACCTTCTCGAGCACGCCGAAGCCGCCGTGGGCGATCACCGCGTACCGCAGCGTGCCCAGAGCGTCCGCGGCGGCCAGTGCCGCCTCGATGCTCGCGCTGTCGAGGACGTCGGTCCGCACGTACTCCGCCTTGTTGCCGAGTTCGTCGGCCAGCGCACCGGCCTTGTCGTCGTTGACGTCGGCGATGACGACGGCGGCACCGGCGCCGTGCAACCGGCGCACGGTGGCCTCGCCGAGGCCACCGGCGCCGCCGGTGACGAGAACTACTTCACCTTCGAAAGGCACAGTTCCTCCAGGGATTGTCGTGGATGTGTGCTCAGGCACCGGTCCATTGCGGGGCGCGCTTCTCGGCGAACGCCCGCGCGCCTTCCGTCGCGTCCTTCGACGTGAACACCGGGATGATCAGCTCGAGTTGCTTCTGCCACATCTCGTCGTCGGACCAGCCACGCGATTTCGTCATGATGTCCTTGGTGACCGCGACGGCGAGCGGCCCGTTCGCGGTGATCCGGTCGGCGAGGGCGAGGGCCTGGTCGAGGGCCTCACCCGGTTCGGTAACCACGTTGACGAATCCGTATCCCGCGCCTTCCTCGGCGGTGAAGCTGTCGCCGGTCAGCGCCAGTTCGAGCGCCTTCTGATAGGGAATGCGCCGGTGCAGTCGCAGCAGCCCGCCGCCGGCGGCGACCAGGCCGCGTTTGACCTCGGGGATCCCGAATTTCGCGGTTTTCGACGCGACCACCAGATCGGTCGCGAGTACCAGTTCGGTGCCTCCGGCCAGCGCGAAACCCTCCACGGCGGCGATGATCGGTTTGGTGGGTGGGCGTTCGGTGAATCCGAGGCCGCGGCCGGGGATCGCGACGATCTCGCCGGCCGCGAACGCCTTGAGGTCCATGCCCGCGCAGAAGTTGCCGCCGGCGCCGGTCAGCACTGCGACCGACAGTTCCGGACTGTTGTCGAGTTCGTCGACCGCGCCTGCGAGCCCGTGGCTGACGGCCAGGTTCACGGCGTTGCGCGCGTCCGGCCGATTGATCGTGATCACCAGCGTGCGTCCGCGACGTTCCAGCAGTACTTCGTCCGCCATCGATTGCCTCCCAGCAAATTTCCTATCGTTACGTTTCATGCGACCATTTCCGTGACACCGGTCAGACCTCGACGACGACCGCGCCGCCCTGCCCACCCCCGGCGCACATCGCGGCAACACCGATGCCACCGCCCCGGCGCCGCAGTTCGTAGAGCAGGGTCGTGACCATGCGGGCGCCGGATGCGGAGATGGGATGACCGAGGCTGCAACCACTTCCGGAGAAGTTCACGCGTTCCTCGTCGAGCCCGTACTCGCGGCACGCGGCGATCGGCACGGATGCGAACGCCTCGTTGATCTCCCACAGCGTCACGTCCGAGGCCGCCAGACCCGCCCGGTCGAGGACCTTGCCGATCACCGCGACCGCGCCGAGCCCGGTGTCCCGAGGCGCGAGGGCCGAGTTCGCCCAGGCGCGCACCGCGCCGAGCACGTCGAGGCCTTCGGCGGCGGCGTAGTCCCCGGCGACGAGGGTCACCGCGGCCGCGGCGTCGTTGATGCCGCTGCTGTTGCCGGCGGTGATGGAGAAGCCGTCGATCTCCGGGTGCAGCACCGGCAGCGACGCGAGGCGTTCGAGGGTGGTGTCGCGGCGCGGGTGTTCGTCGACGGCGAAGTCGAGCACCGAACCGTCGGGTTGCTGCACTTTGATCGGCACGATCTCGTCGACGAATTTTCCGGCGTCGATCGCGGCGACGGCACGGCGATGGGAGCGTTCAGCCCAGGCATCCATCTCCTCGCGGGTGATGCCGACGGCCTGCGCGGTGTTCCAGCCGACGGTGATCGCCATGTCGAGGGTGGGCGCGTCCGGTGTCTCCGGATGCGACGGGGGCATCCACGGCTCGCGGAACTCGAGGGCCGGGCCGGGCACGCGCCACTTCATGATCGGCGAGGTCGACAAGGACTGCACGCCCCCGGCGACGATCACGCGTTCCATGCCGACGCCGATGTGCGCGGCGGCGTTCGAGATGGCGGTGAGGCTGCCGGCGCAGTGCCGGTTGACCGCCTGACCGGGCACGGTGGTCATGCCTGCGGCCACGGCCGCGTACCGGGCGAGATCACCCCCGCCGTAGTTCAATTCGGCGAAGATGACGTCGTCGATGTGGGACGGGTCGATGCGGGCGCGGCGCACCGCCTCGGTCAGGACCGTTTCGGCGAGGGTCTCCGCCGGCACGTTGACCAGCGCTCCCTTGAAGGATCGGGCGATCGCGGTGCGGGTGGCGCCGACGATGACGGTTTCGACCATGTGCATCAACCTTCGTGACGTGCCGACCGGGACGGCCGGCGGGTGGGTTGGTGTTCATTGCTTCGCTGCTCACCGACGCGGCATGCGACAGGCGATGGTCTTCGTCTCGAGGTACTGCTGGAAACCTTCGAGCCCGCACTGACGGCCGACTCCGCTGTTCTTGTAGCCACCGAACGGCGTGTCGGCGCCGTAGAACATTCCGCCGTTGACCCCGATCGCGCCGGTCCGGATGCGCCGCGCGACCGACATGCCACGCTCGGTCGATCCCGACAGCACCGCCCCGGCCAGTCCGTACCCACTGTCGTTGGCAAGGCGGACCGCCTCGTCGTCGTCGGCGAACGGCATCATCACCAGGACCGGCCCGAAGACCTCCTCGCGTGCGATCGAGAGGCTCTGGTCGTCGCACACGAACACGGTCGGTTCGACGAAGAAGCCACCCGCCAAGTGGGGCGGCAGGTCGCGCACCGCTCCCCCACCCGTGACGATCCGCGCCCCCTCGCCGACGGCGCGTTCGCACGCATCGAGGACCCGGGCGCGCTGGGCGGCGCTGACGACGGGGCCGACGAGGGTGTCGGGCAACACCGGATCCCCCACCGGCACCGACGCGTACATCGCGGCCACGTTTGCGACCATCTCGTCGAACAACGAGCGGTGCACGAGCATCCGGCTCGTCGCCGCACACGCCTGTCCGGCGTGCACGCACACGCCGACCGCGCTGCGCAGCGCCGCCGCCGGGTCGGCGTCGTCGAGGACGATCAGGGCGGATTTGCCACCCAACTCCAGGAAGTTGCGTTTCATGGTGGCCGCGCCGTCACGCACGATGGTGCGACCGACGGCCGTGGAACCGGTGAACGAGATCAGGTCGACACGCGGGTCGACGACCGGCAGCGCGGCAACCTCGTTCGAATCGGTGGTGACGACGTTGACGACCCCGGCGGGAAAGTCGGTGTGCTCGGCGACGATCCGCCCGATCCGGGTGGCGTTCCACGGAGTGTTCGGATCCGGTTTGAGGACAACGGTGTTACCGGTGGCGAGGGCCGGTCCGAGCTTGTTGAGGATCACCTCGATCGGGAAGTTGGACGGAGTGATCGCCGCGACCACCCCCACCGGTTCCTGCACCACTGTGCGCACATTCCGGGAACCGAACAGGCCGCCACCGTCGAGGACTCGTTCCCACGGGTACTCGTCGATCAGGCGGACCGGGTAGCGCAACGACTCGGCCAGCGGCCAGTTCAGTTGCGCGTTGCCGGTCGTCATGACCGGGCAGCCGGCCTCGGCGACGAGTTCATCGCGCAGGTCGTCCCTCTCGGCCTCGAGTCCCGCCTGGAGCTGGTCGAGGCATCGCGCGCGCAGGGACCGGTTCGCGGACCAGTCGGTGTCGTCGAAGGCGCGGCGTGCGGCGCCGATCGCCCGGTCCATGTCGGCGTACCCGGCCGCCGCGACGGTTCCCAGCGTCCGGCCGGTGGCCGGGTCGAGGTTGTCGTAGACGGCGCCGGAGGCCGCGCCGACCAGCTTCCCGTCGACGAGCATCCGGCGCTCGGCGCGTTCGGCCACCCGGGAGTGTCGCTCCGGCCGCGGTGCGGTTCGCGTCCCGATTTCGCTCACATGACCCCCGTCCACCATCCTGGATGATTAACTGTAACCGTTACCGTATAGTTCATCAACACGTGTTCGACAAGCGGAAGGGGAACCGATGTCGGGTCTGCTCCAGGGCATTCGCATCGTCGAATTGGCATCGTGGACGTACGTTCCCAGCGCCGGTGCGGCGTTGAGCGACTGGGGGGCGGAAGTCGTCAAGATCGAGGACACGCGCGGCGGTGATCCGTGCCGCTACCTCAACATCGGCGGACTCGACCCGGCGCAGTCGCGGTGGACGCGAACTTCATGATGGAACTCGGGAACCACGGCAAACGCAGCATCGGCGTGGACATCAAGTCCGAGCGGGGCCGCGACATCCTGCGGCGGTTGATCGAACGCGCCGACGTGTTCCTCACCAACTGGCTGCCCGCCGCACTCGACCGGGCGGATCTGTCCGTCGAGCGCCTCCGGGAGTTCAACCCGAACGTGATCGTCGCGCGCGGAAGCGGCCAGGGCAGCCGCGGACCCGAACGCGACCGCGGCGGATTCGACGCGGCGAGCTACCTGGCCCGCGGCAGCGTCGCCTACGCGTTGACCCCACCGGACGCCGAATACCCGGTGACACAGACACCCGCCTTCGGCGACCTACAGGGCGGGATCACCCTCGCCGGCGGGATCGCCGCGGCCCTGTTCCATCGCGCCACCACGGGCCACGCCCCGATCGTGGACAGTTCCCTACTGTCCCAGGGTATCTGGGCGATGGCGCCGGACATCGCAGCGGCGGACTACTATGGCATCGACCGGATCCCCGTCGGCAATGCCGGCGCCGCCCCGAATCCGGCCGTCAATCGGTACCGTACCCGCGACGGCCGGTGGATTCAGCTGGTGTTCCTGCAGGCCGATCGGTTCTGGAAGGGTTTCTGCGACCGTATCGGCCGTCCCGACATGGGAACCGACGAACGCTTCGTGCCGTTGGCGAACCTCGTGGCGAACAGGGAGACCGCGACCGCGGAACTGCGCCGCACCTTCGCCGAACGCGATCTCGCCGAATGGCAGAAGATCCTCGGCGACGAGCCGGGCGTATGGGCGACCCTCGCGAGCCCCAAGGAGGTGCTCACGGATCCGCAGGTCGTCGCGAACGGGTATCTCATGACCGTCGAGGACGCCGCGGGCCGCGAGTACCGCACCGCCGCCGCACCCGTCCAGTTCGACGAGACCCCGCCGCCGCCCCGCCGCGCCCCCGAATACGGCGAGCACACCGAGGAGATCCTGCTCGAGCTCGGCATGGACTGGGACGCCATCATCGCGGCCAAGGAAGCCGGAGCCGTCCTGTGAAACGACACCTGAACTGCCCCTGCGGCGAATACCTCACCGGCGCCGACGAGAACGAACTCGTCGAGAACGCGCGAGAGCATCTGACCGAGAAGCATCCCGGGCACGACTACGACCGCGAGCAGATCCTCTTCATGGCCTATTGAACACTCTGTCCCCCAACACCTTTCGCCGCCGAGGAGCGTCGACGTGAACAAGAACGACATGATCCTGATCAGCGTGGACGATCACATCATCGAGCCACCGAACATGTTCGACAACCACCTGCCGAAGAAGTACGCCGCCGACGCACCGAAACTCATCCACACCCCCGACGGCGCCGACATGTGGAAGTTCCGGGACACAGTGGTGCCCAACGTCGCGCTCAATGCGGTTGCCGGGCGGCCCAAGGACGAGTACGGGCTCGAACCCGACGGTCTCGACGAGATCCGGCCCGGCTGCTTCGACGTGCACGAACGCATCAAGGACATGAACGCCGGCGGAATCCTCGCGTCGATGAACTTCCCCTCCTTTCCCGGCTTCGCCGGCCGGTTGTTCGCGACCGAGGACCCGGAGTTCTCGCTCGCGCTGGTGCGCGCCTACAACGACTGGCACATCGACGAATGGTGCGGCGCGTACCCTGGCCGGTTCATCCCGATGGCGCTGCCGGTGATCTGGGACGCCGAACTGTGCGCCGGCGAGGTCCGACGCTGCGCCGAGAAGGGCGTCCATTCGCTGACGTTCACCGAGAATCCCACGGCGCTCGGCTACCCGAGCTTCCACGACCCGTTCTGGAACCCGTTGTGGAAGGCACTCGTCGACACCGACACCGTGCTCAGTGTGCACATCGGGTCGTCGGGGCGGCTGTCGATCCCCGCCGTGGATTCACCACCGGACGTGATGATCACGTTGCAGCCGATGAACATCGTGCAGGCCGCCGCCGATCTGCTGTGGTCGCGGCCGGTCAAGGACTACCCGGATCTGAAGATCGCACTGTCCGAGGGCGGCACCGGATGGATCCCGTACTTCCTCGAACGCATCGACCGGACCTACGAGATGCACTCCACGTGGACCCTCCAGGATTTCGGCGGCAAGCTGCCGAGCGAGGTGTTCCGCGAACACTTCCTCACCTGCTTCATCAGCGACCCGACCGGGGTGCGGCTGCGCCACGACATCGGAATCGACAACATCGCGTGGGAGTGCGACTATCCGCACAGCGATTCCATGTGGCCCGATGCCCCCGAGGTCCTCTCGTCGGTCCTCGTGCGCGAGAACGTGCCCGACGACGAGATCGACAAGTTGACGCACCTGAATGCGATGCGCTGGTACTCGTTCGACCCGTTCACGCACATCGACCGCGAGCAAGCCACGGTCGGCGCACTGCGCGCCGCAGCGGCCGGGCACGACGTGAGCATCCAGCCGCGCAGCCACAAGCACACGGCCGCCGAGGACAAGCTGTCGGCATTCCAGGCGCAGATCAGGGCGGCCACCGCCCACACCGCGACCTGACCGAAACCCCGTGCCCCGTGCGCGGTTTCGGTAGCTCCCGCTACCGAAACCGCGCACGGGTGCCGGCGGCAGTTCTCAGGCGTCGACGTCGAGCGCCACCCCGTACAGACGCGACACCTTCAATCGGACGACCAGCCGGCGCTCGGCGACCAGCTTCTCCAGGAACGCTTGTTGATCGCGAGGGTGCCGAACTGCTGACTACTCAGCAGTTCGGGGACGGTATCGTCGGAGAGCAACTTTCGCCTGTCCCGGGGCATTCCGCGTTCGGCACGGTCACTGCCACCCGGCACGTCACCAGCCTCTGACCGCGGTCCCGTCCCATGCCGGATCCGTCGACAACTCCGGGGCCGGACCGACGAAGGCGGGCGCGGCGTTGTCATCGCCGGTGAGCGTGAAACGCAGCCAGGCGGTGAGGTAACCGCGGAATCCGCCCCCATCGGCCGGCCAGTTGTGCCCCATCCCCAGCAGGCGTCCGCGGACCGCGGGCCCCGGACCGAGAGCGTAATAGGCGGCCTGCGGTACCGCCGTCGAGAGCGGATCCTCTGCTCCGGTCAGGTAGAACACCGGACCTGTCAGCCGGGTCACGTCGATCACGTCGACGGGTCGAGTGGCCCACCAGGGATCGGGCAGGTTGAGCACAGCGGTCGAGGTGATGAGGCCGTCCGAGCCGGTACTGGCATTGATCGCTCCCCCAGCGCCCTGCGAATGTCCGACCGCGGCGACGTGCTCGACGTCGATGCGATCGTGAAAGACGCTCTCCGGATTGTCGTTCTGCGCCAAGACGTAGCGCGCCGCAGCCAGGATCTCGCTTCCGTCGCCGGTGACGCTGCTGTCGGCGACCACGACGACGAAACCCCAGGAAGCGAGGTGCCGGAGCAACTCCTCGTACTGCTCGTATGTCGCATAGCTTCCGTTTCCGAAGGTGACCACCGGATGGCGGCGGGAACCGGTCGCGATGTCGGCGGGGTGGAACACCTGATATCCGGGCACCCCAATCGAGGTGACGGCGTGGATACCGGGGGCCGTGTAGCGCTCACTGACCCATTGCCGCTCCGGAACGGCAGGAGCCACCGGCGCTGCGGGACCTGTCGTCGGCTCCGATGCGAGCGCCGGCGCCGGGAATCCCGCAGCCATCGGCATCGCGATGATCGCGGCGACGAGCAGGGTCCGGGCGTGGCGGGTGGCAGCCGATCGCGGTCGTCGAAACGTCACGCGGCGCATCCTATCCAGTGCCGGCCTAGCGGGGTCGGACGTCGGCTCCCTGCCCGGTGTGTACTTTTGGTGGCTGGGACCGCCAAAGGTACACACCGGGCACGGGGTGTCGCTGTCGAGGAAGGACCTTCATCGGTGCAGGTACAGCAAGAGGTGCGTGGCAGGACGCTGGTGATCCGGCTCGATCGCGAGGACAAGCGCAACGCGATCGACGGCGCGATGGCCGCGGGGATCGATGCGGCCCTCAACCGTCTGGACGACGACCCCGACCTGTGGGTGGGCGTGATCACCGGTACACCGTCGGTCTTCTGCGCCGGTACCGACATCAAGGATGGTTCCGGCGAACCTACCCAGCGCGGCGGGGAGTACGGGATCATCCGGCGGCAGCGCCGGACTCCGCTGATCGCGGCCGTGGAGGGACCGGCCCTCGGCGGCGGGTTCGAGATCGCCCTCGCCTGCGACATGATCGTCGCGGCCGAGACCGCGGTGTTCGGGTTGCCCGAGTCTCGGCGCGGCCTGGTTGCGACCTCCGGTGCCCTGTTCCGCGCTCCTCGCGCACTGCCGCTGAACGTTGCCCGTCAGCTGCTCATCACCGGTGACACGCTGTCCGCCCGTCGCGCCTACGACCTCGGTGTCGTCAACGAGGTCACCGCGACCGGCGGCGCGCTCCACGCCGCCCTGGCGACGGCCGACAAGATCTGCGCCTCCTCCCTGACCTCGGTACGCGAAAGTCTCGCTGCGGTGAATGCGCTTACCGCGGCCGACGACAACCTCGGCTGGGAGATCACGGCCCGGGCGAAGGACACGATCACCGCGTCCGCCGACATGAGTGAGGGAGTCGACGCCTTCTTCGAACGACGGGAGCCGCGCTGGACCGGCCGCTGATCGCTCGCTGACGGACGGCTGCGGCACCCACGGGGATCAGACGGTGGCGTCGACCGGCGGGACGTCGTAGAACTGCTGAGCCCACTTGCGCAGCGACAGATACGGTTCGGAGTCCTTCGGCGACAGCGGCGGATGTTCGACGTATTTCTGGTGCCGCCAGATGCTCAGGTCTTCCCATACCGTGACGAGGAACTGCCGCTCGACACGGTCGCGGACGTCGGCCGGCGGCACGTCGTCGTCACCGGGGTTGCGAGGCCACCAGATCGAATAGAACAGGTCCGAACTCTCGTCGTCGACCGGGGTGGTCGCGAAGATCAGCCGATGCTTCGACGATCCCTCGAACGCGCTGATCGACCCGCCGAGCCCGAACATGTGGGCGTGGATCTTCAGCGCCATCTTCTCCGGGTCGTCGCTGCGCGCGTCGGGCCAGCCGGTGAGGAACGTCCACGCGTGCTCGGACGCACGGTAGTCCAGCATCTGCGGTGTGACGGTCGCGCCGTGCACGTATCGGAAGTGCAGGCTGTCCGGCCCGTTCTCGAGCACCACCTGCGGGTGCACGGGTTCGCGTTCGGTCTTGCGGGAGAACTCCGGATACGGGCGGTAGTAGTCCGGCAACTCGCCCGATCCGACATCCGGGAACAACGCGAGGATGCCGGGCATCTCCCAGGCCGGTGCGGTCCCGTCGGGGTGATGCCACATGAACACGCACCCGTCGCGTTCGACCACCGGATACACCCGCAGCCGCACGGTCGGCCTGGTGCGGTTCTCACCGGGGATCGCGCGGTTGGTGCCGTCCGGTCCCCATCGCCAGCCGTGGAAGGGGCATTCGACGCAGTCCCCCACCACGGTGCCGCCGTAGCCGATGTGCGCACCGAGGTGCCTGCAATGGCCGGTGAGGATGTGCATCTCACCGGCATCGTCGCGGTAGGCGACCAGGTCCTCGCCGAAGTACTTCAGCGGCCGGACCTCCCCCGCCGGGAATTCCGCGGACCATCCCACCATGAACCACCCGGTTATCTTCCAGGTGAACGGAACCTTCACAGCACCTCCAGATTTCAGGCAGTCGGACGTTCGGCGGCGATCGCGCACTCCTCGACGAACGCCAGCACACTCCGGTGATAGGCGCCCGCCGCGAACCCGACACTCATGTTGTGTCCGCTCGCGGATTGGCGGTGCGACACCAGCCGGGGTGTCGACGTGAAGCCGCGTGCGATCTCGCCGAGTGTCTCCGGATCGGTGCGCCACACCCGTTCGTGTTCGGCGTGGGTGAGCCGCACCGGAACTCGGATCTGCGGGGACAGCACCGGGAACTTCGTCGGCCACCGGAACGCGACCGTCTCCTCGTGTCGGGGTGTGCGCGACGACAACGACCGTCCGCCGCGCACCTCCTCCGGGTACAGGTGCGCGGGAAACCACAGCAGATCCCGGATGGTTCCGCGGTCGCCGGTGCCGCGCATCTGCGCGATCACCCGCTCCGCGTCATCGAATTTCGCGGTGCCGGTCCCGGCCAGTTCCAGGCCGAGCAGGTCGGCGCCACGCGGGTCCGCGGCCATCCGGGCGCCGAGGTCGCACCCGGCCGAATGCGCCAGCAGGAACGTGCCGGCGCCGCGCGGCGCCGCGCCGAGCAGTGCGTCGACGGTGTCGTAGCACGCCCGGATACGTCGGGCCGGGTCGTCGAATTCGTCTCCGAACGGCGCGGATGCACCGTAGCCGGGTCGGTCCGGGGCGATCACGGTGTAGCCGAGTGCGGCTCCCGCGCGCAGCAGCGACAGTTCGGGCCTGCCCGGCAGATCGAAGTATTTCGCGGTGGTCGCGCCGCCGTGCAACGCGACCACGACCGCGCGGGGTGCGGCGACTTCGGCGCACAATGCCGACATCGGGATGCCGTCGACGTCGACGACCCGTTCGGTCACCGCACCGAATTCGGTGTCGCAGCTCCGCATTTCGAGTCCTTCCGTCGTCATCGGTCCGCCCGCAGCAATAGGACACCGCTCGGGGTCAGGCCGCCACTGCTGACCACCGCGACCTTCGCGTCGCGGACCTGCCGCAGGCCGCCGTGCCCGCGTAGCTGGACGACGGCCTCGTGCACGAGTCCCATCCCGTGGGTGCGACCGTGCGACAGTTGCCCGCCGTGCGTGTTCAGCGGCAGCACCCCGTGGGGCGCGATGGCGGTGCCGCCGGCGAGAAAGTCCTTGGCCTCGCCGATCCCGCAGAAGCCGAGCGCTTCGATCCAGGACAGGCAGTTGAAGGTGAAGCCGTCGTAGAGTTCGGCGACGTCCACGTCGGCCGGGCGCAGGGAGGTACGACTCCACAGGTGCGCGGACTGGCCGAGCACCTGCGGTTCGTGGGTCAGGGTGCTCTGATCCCAGTCGACGCGTTCGATCATCTGGGTGCCCACCGCCTCGACGAGGACGGGTGGTTGTGCGAGGTCCCGGGCGGTTTCACGGGCGGACACGATCACCGCGACCGCGCCGTCGCACGGCACGTCGCAGTCGTACAGGCCGAACGGTGTCGTGATGGGGCGCGCGGACAGGTAGTCGTCCATCGACATCGGCTCGCGGTAGATCGCGGTCGGGTTCACCGCGGCGTTGGCGCGTTGGTTGAGCGCGATCCATCCGAGGGTTTCACGGTCGGTGCCGTACCGGTGGAAGTGCCGCTGCGCGGTCTGCGCGAGCAGGTGCGCCGCCGAGACCGCTCCGAACGGCGCGAACCACCCGTCGGCCACCCCGGCGGGTGGGCCGATATGTCCGGCCCGGGCGAGCTCGGCGTAGGTGGATTCCCACACCGTGCGGAAACAGAGCACGTGCCGGGCAAGGCCCGCGGCGACGGCGAGCATGGCCGCGATGACCGAACCGCCCGGACCGAACGTTTCGGCGGCACCGTTGTGCCAGGTCGGCCGCAGGCCCAGGGCCGATTCGACGGCGGTGACCCCGCCTTCGGTGAACGGGCCGAGCGCACCCGCCCCAGGGTAGGTGGACAGCCCGTCGATGTCGGCGACGTCGAGGCCGGCGTCGGCGAGTGCGGCACGGCACGCCTGCACGGTGAGCGACAGCGGATCGGCCATGAGCCGGCGCCCGATCTGCGACATTCCGATGCCGGTGAGCGCGACCCGATCCTCGAACTTCGTCACGGTTGCCATCGGCCGCACCGCACCCCGCATCGCCGCCGGGTCGATCTCGTCGGCCGGCAGCTCACCCGCCTCCGCGTCCGGGACCGGCCGGAACAGCGGCAGCCACACGTCCCCGACGTGCTCGAAGACCACTTCCATCCGCATGCCGAGAACGAGGTCGCCGGCGTGGCATTCCACGGCGTTTGTCGTCAATCGCACCCGCGGGTCCTCGTCCACCGCGACCTGGGCGACGATGTACGGCGAAGGCATGCCGGGTGGCGCGAAGCGATGGTTGACGGTGAACCCGATCAGCGTCGCGTTCCCGGAGACCGCGCGGGTGCCCATCGACTCGCCGCGACAGTAGCGGCACACCGGTTGCGGCGGATGGATCAGCGCCGCGCAGGACAGGCACTCCCGGAACCGCAGCCGGCCGTCAGCACCGGAGGTCCAGAAGAACTCGTTCTGCGGGGTGAGCGCCGGCAGCGGACGCACCGCGGCCGCGGCGTCGGCCGTCACGTCAGGCGCCTCGCCGGGCGACCGCGGCGTCCAGTCCGAGCAGGTCGAGCATGTTGCCGCCCATGACCTTTCGCACGTCGTCCGGCGCGATCCCGTCGAGCTGCCCGAGCAGGCTCAGCGGATCCGCCAGCCCCTCGGGATGCGGCCAGTCCGAGCCGTAGACGACGCGGTCCGCGCCGAGCATCCCGACGACCTCGCGGTAGTCGTCCTCCCAGAACGGGTTGACATAGACGCCGCGGCGGAACGCCTCGATGGGGTCCTCGAGGAACAGTTGCGGCATCTTGTCGTAGGCGTGCCGCAGGTTGCGGAACAGGGTGGGCAGCCAGTCCGTGCCGTTCTCGATGGAGATGATCCGCAGGTCGGGATTCCGCGACAGCGCGCCGTGACACACGAGCGCGGTCATCGCGTCCTCGATCGCGCGCGAGCCGATGGCCGCGGTTCGGAATGCGGTGGGGGCGAACGGCTTGTATTCGGTGGCGGGTTCCCAGATGTCGAGGACCTCCGAGTAGCCGCTGTCCGACGCGTGCATCGACACCGGGATTCCGGCGTCCACACAGGCCCTCCAGAACGGGTCGAACTCCTCGAACCCGAACGAGCGGCTGCCCCGGAAGCCGGGCACCGGCGCGGGACGGACGAGCACCGTCTTCGCGCCGCGTTCGAGGCACCATGCGAGTTCTTCGAGTGCCCGGTCCACGATCGGCAGGGTGACGACGGGGACCGCGAAGATCCGGCCCTCGTAGTCGAAGCTCCAGTGCTCGTACATCCACTGATTCAGTGCGTGGATGACGTCGTGGGTCAGCTCGGGATCGTTCTTGAGACGTTCCTCGACGAGACTCGCCAGCGTCGGGAACATCAGCGCGTAGTCGAGGCCCTGTTCGTTCAGCTTCTCGAGGCGCGCCGCGGGATCCCGGAACGCGGGAATCGACTTCATGGGCTTGCCCATGATCTCCCGCGCCGACTTGCCGTCCGGATTGCCGTTGCGGAAGTAGTCCTCCTGCGCACCGGGCGCGGCGACCACGGAGAACGTCGGGTTGGGGATGAATTCACTGATGGTGTTCTGCACGACGATCTTGGTGCGTCCGTCGATGTCGACGTAGCGGATCGCGTTCTTTGCGTGCTCGGGAAGGTACTTGGTCAGCGCATCCCGGGTCTCGTACATGTGGTTGTCCGAGTCGAAGATCGGGAACCGATGCGGATTCGTGGTCATGGGGAACCGTCCTCAGTGCGCCTTGGCGCGCGCGGGCTGTGAGTAGTCGGGCCGGCCGAGGCCGAGCACGTGCTGGGCGATCATGTTGCGGAACACCTCGAGGGTGCCGCCGTAGATTCCGCACAGCGGCGCCCACCGGAACAGGTGCTCGGCGCCGCCGTCGTCGGTGGCGCCTTCGGTGTCGATCGGCAGTGCCGATCCGGAACCGAGGATGTCCATCAGGTCCGGGGAGATGTCGCGCATCGTCTGCGCGAGGGCGACCCGGCCGAACATGTGCGGCGCCGACAGAGCGGCCTCCATGCGGGCGATGCTGCGGCCGAGCCGGAGCGCGACCGCCCGGTCGTCGAGCGGCCGGCGCCCGTCCGGGCCTTTCTGTCCGAGGATCCCGGCGATCCGGTCCACGCGGGTCGCCATCGTGGTGCCCTGGTGAATCAGGATGGACACGTCCTGCAGACCGTCGTGTGCGGCGTCCACGACACCGTGTTCCTCGCTGAGCGGGCCCATGAGCACAGCCCAGCCGCCGCTGACCTCGCCGAGCCGGTACCTGTCGTGGACGCGCACGTCGGAGTAGTAGACGATGTTGGTGCGGTCGCCGTCGACGGTGCGCAGTCCCTGGATCTCGATGCCAGGGGTGTCGAGCGGAACGAGGAACATCGTCAGGCTCTTGTGCTTGGGGGCGTCGGGATCGGTGTTGGTGATGAGGAAGACGTACTGGCAGTTGTGTGCGCCGGTGGTGAACATCTTGGAGCCGTTGATGATCCAGTGTTCACCGTCCCGCACTGCGCGGGTCTTGCAGGTCGCGACGTCGGATCCGCCGTCGGGTTCGGTGTAACCCAGGCACAAGCGGACCTCACCGCTGTCGATCTTCGGCAGCACCTCGGCGCGCACCTCGGGCGAGGCGAACTTCTCCACCGATCCGGTCACGATCGCGGTGGTGCCCGCGGTGACCCACGGCACCTGGGCGCGTCGTTTCTCCAGGTCCCACAGCCTGCGCCGCAGCCGGTTCAGGCCGCCCTCGGATTCGGGCGCGCGTTCGGCGGCGAGCCAGCCGTCGGCTCCCATCGCCAGGTGCACGCCCTCGTCGAAGTTGTCGCCGGTGTCGCGGTCGCGGCGGCGGACCTCGTCGGTGACGTGCGTGTCGAGGAAGGTGCGTGCGCGCTGCTGGAAGGCGGCGTCCTCGTCGGACAGTTCCACGAGTGAGAAATCCATGGTTCCCCCTGATCTTGTCGGCGCGGCGTTAAGCCTGCGCGGCGGCCAAGCTTTCGGCGACCCGGATCGCGGCGTCGGCGGGATCCCCGCCGGCCAGCGCCCAGCCGCGGGCGCGGACCAGGTACGCAGAGGCCGCCGATTCGGCGGCGACCCCGAGTCCGCCCTGCACGTGCACGGCCATCGTCGCCGCGCGCGGTGCCTCCTCGGCGAGGTACACGAACGCCGCCGACGCGAGCGCCGGCGCCGCGTCGGGTTCGTTGTCGAGGAACCACGCGGCTCGCCGCGTCAGGTTGCGGGCCCCGTTCACGACGATCGCGATGTTCGCGAGCGGATGCGAGATGCCCTGCAGGGTCGCGATGGGCACCCCCATCGTGTATCGATTCTTGGCGAATTCGGCTGCGATGGTGAGTGTTTCCTCGACCAAACCGACCAGGGCCGCGGACATCAGCAACCGCCATTCCTCGAGCGCGCGGTCGTACTGTGCGAACGCCTCCGGACCGCTGGCGATCACAGTGCGGCGATCCGCGGCGGCCGGGTCGATCCACGCCGAGGGCAATCTGCCGATGTTGTCGGCCTTCGCGGGCCGGGTGTCGAATTCGAGCCGTACGATGTCGTCGCCGTCGCGGACGACGATACGGTCGGCGACCGACCCCGACGGGAGGAGGCGCCGCCCGCCCGGGGCGTCGAATCGCGGGTCCAGTGCTACGATCTCGCGTCCGGTGACGACGTCGGTGGTGTCGAGTGCGCCGACCCGGGCGAGCAGGCGGGACGCGGTCACGTGGTCGATCCACGGCACCGGGGCGAGGGTGCGGCCGAGTTCCTCGGCGACGATCGACAGGTCGACCAGGGTCGCGCCGTCGCCGCCGACGTCCTCGGGAAGCGCCATCGACGTCGCGCCGGTCGCGCACAGTTGTTCCCACAGGTCCTTGTCGAATCCACTCGGTTCGGCGGCGCGCACGACCTCGAGGGGACTGCGCGACCGGAAGAACTTCGCATACGCGGCCTGCAGTTCCGTATGGTCCTCGGACAGGCTGTAGTCCTGCCTGCGCAATTCGTAGCGGTCCATGTTGTGTGCCCCCTGTTCCGTCATTCGACCGGGTCGCCGGCGGGTCGGTCGCCGAAGAAGAATTCCTGCGCGTTGCGGTGGAGGTAGTTGTCGCGGACGGCGTCCGGGAGGTCCAGCGCCATCACCTCGGGAACGAGGCGGCGCATCGGCAGCACCGGCCAGTCCGATCCGAAGATCACCTTCTCCCTGCCGCGGGTGCGCATGTAGTGCAGCAGGCTTTCGGGCAGCCGTTTGGGTGACCACGCCGACGTCATCAGCCGCAGGTTCTCGTACTTGATGAGCAGCCGAATCGCGACGTCCCACCACGGGTCGGCGCCGTGGATCATGCACAGCTTCAGTTCGGGGAACCGGTAACAGACCCGGTCGAGGTGGATCGGGTTCTGCACTTCCCCGGGAATGGGCGGCCCGGGCAGGCCGGTGTTCATGCACAGCGGCAGGCCCAGTTCGGCGCACTTGTAGTACAGCGGGGAGTACACGGCGTCGGTGGGCGGATACATGCCGTCGCCCCAGAAGCTCGGCCCCACCGTCGTGTACGCGACCGGCAGATCGTGCACGAGCGCGGCGAGTTCGCGCAGCGACGACACCGGATGCAGCAGGTCCACCCCGTTGACGGCGAGGACGAACCGCTCCGGCATCTCCTCGACGAACTTCAGGGCGGTCGGCGACGGTTTGACCATCGAGTACATGAGGATCGCCTTCTCGACGCCCTGCTCGTCCATCTCGTCGATCAGTTCGGTCAGGTCCACCTGCCGGTACATCGATTGCGGGCCCTTGAAGTACTTGTCCCGCACCTCGAGCATCCACCCCGGCTGTTCGCGCTCCCCGAAGTGCACGTTCACCAGGCAGTCGATGACCTTCGGCATGGTCACGCTCCGTCCTTCTCGAGTGCCGGCTCCGCGACATGCCGCGCGGCCCACCGGTAGTCGGGCTTCCCGTTCCCGAGCCGCCGGATCTGCGGTACGAACACGAACTTCTTCGGTGCCTTGAATCCGGCCAGCGATTCCCGGCACGCCCGCCGCAGTTCGTTCTCGGCGGACTCGCCGTCCGCGGACTGCACGAGCGCGACGATCTCCTGTCCCCAGCGGGGGCTGGGCCTGCCCACGACGAGCGCGTCGACGACACCGGGTTGTGCCCGCAGCACTTCCTCGACCTCCTCGACGAAGACCTTCTCGCCCCCGGTGTTGACGACCAGCGAATCGCGGCCGAGCAGCCGCAGTGCGCCGTCGGCGTCGACGGTGACGCGGTCGCCGGGGATCGCGAGCCGCTGCCCGTCGATGATCGGGAAGGTCGCTTCGGTGGCTGCGCGGTCGTCGAAGTAGCCCAGCGGTACGCGGCCGGTACGGGCGGCCCAGCCGATCTCCGGGTCGCCGGGATCGAGCAGCCGGGTGCGGTCGTGCGAGACGGCGGTGCCGCCGGGCATCGGATCGAACGTATCGACCTGGGTGCCGTGGGAGCTGCGCCCGTATCCCATTCCGCCGGTTTCCGACGAGCCGTACCCCTCGACGAGGAACGCGTGCGGGAGGTGTTCGAGCAGTGCCCGTTTGTGGACGGGGTTGGTGGCCGCTCCCCCGGTACCGATGACCGACAGCGACGACAGCTCGTACGGGCGGCGCCGCATCTCCCGGACGAGCGGGCCGGCGTAGGCGTCGCCGACGATCGTCATCAACGTGACCTTCTCCCGCTCGGCGGTCTCGAGCGCGGCCCGCGCGTCGAATTTCTCCCGGTCGTCGTACAGGACGACCGTCTGTCCCGCGAGCAACCCGGCGAAGGTGGTCCAGGTCCCGGCGGCATGCGACAGCGGCGACGCGGCGAACCACACCTGGCCTGTCGCCCGCGCCAGTGCCTGCACGGGTTCGACGGTGACGTGGTCGGCACCGTTCATCGACGAGACGTACATGTCGCCCTGTCGCCACAACACCCCCTTGGGCCGGCCGGTGGTGCCGCCGGTGCACAGCATGATCAGATCGTCCGGGGACGTCGCGATCACGTTGTCGGGGTCGCCGAGTGCCACGGCCTCGTCGAACGGCACGGCACCGGCGAGTTCGGGGATGCCCGAACCGTCGTCGACCGAGACCAGCAGCTCCACCCCTGCCGGGGCGGCCTCGGCCACGACGGGTCCGAACGAACGGTGGTACACGATTCCGCGAGGGGCGATGTAGGCGAGCAGGTCGCCGATCTCGCGGCGCGTGTAGTGGTGGTTGATGTTCACCGGCACCACCCGCGCCTTGGCGCACGCGATCATCAGGTTCGGGTACAGGTCGTTGCGCATGATCAGCGCGATGCGATCCTGGCCGCATTCCCACCGGTCGAGTCGCTGCCGCGGGATGTGCTCTCCGAAACCGCGGTCGGCGAGGAAGTTCGCGAACCGGCGGGTCGTCGAGGCGGATGCGCCGAAGGTGATTCGGCGGTCACCGCACACCGTCATCGTGCGGTCCGGGACCGCGTCGGCGACGGCGTCGAACACCGCGCCCAGGCTCCATTCGCTCACTGCATCCTCCGATCGCCCCCGCGCGCCCGGCTCAGACGGTCGCCGCGACGGGGGCGCCGAGAAACGCCAGCGCGTTGTCCCGCATGATCTTTCGGACGTCACCGGCGTCGAATCCGGCGAGTTCGTCGGTGAACGACAGCGGTTCGGCCAGTCCTTCACCGTGCGGCCAGTCGGATCCGAACAGGATGCGGTCGGCGCCGATCTTCTCGGCGAGACGCGGCAGGTCGTCCTCGTAGTACGGTGCGACCCACACGTGCTCGCGCAGCGTCTCGACCGGGTCGTCGGGGAACGAACGTGGCGACTGGTTCGCCAGTTTCGCCATGCGCTTGGCGAGGCGGTGCACCCAGTCCGAGCCGTTCTCGATGCTCGCCACCCGCAGCGCCGGATGCCGGGTGAAGACGCCGTGGATGATCAGTGAGGCCATGGTGTCGTGGATCGCGCGGTCGTCGACGAGGATCTTGTCCAGGGCGTCGCCCGGACCGAACGGCTCGAAGGTGTCCTTGCCGCCCCACATGGCGGCGATCTTGAGGTAGCCGCTGTCGCCGAGGTGGAATGCGGCCGGCACGTTCGCTTCGGCGAGGCGCGCCCACACCGGATCGTGCGCGCGGTCGCCGAGCGAGCGGGGCTTGCCGATGCCGGGGACCGGCGCCGGCCGGATGTGGACGAGGCGCGCGCCGCGTTCGAGCACGAACTCGATTTCGGTCACCGCCGCCTCCGGGTCGGCGAGCGAGATCATCGGCGCCGACAGGATCCGTCCGTCGGGCCGGTCGAAGCCCCAGTCCTCGTCGAGCCACAGGTTGAACGCGTGCAGCGACGCCATCGTGGCCGGGATGTCCTCGCGGAGGGCTTCTTCGACGCCGCATCCGAATGTGGGGAACATGAAGATCGTGTCGAGCGACTGCCGGTCGATCACGGCGACGCGGGCGTCCCGGTCCCGGTATTCGGGTCGTAGTTCGAGTTCCTCGACCTTCATCAGGGTGGCCGGGTCGACGCCTTCGGGTACCTGTCCGCGGAACAGCGGGTCGAGGCAGCCAGGCACGATGATCGGGTCGAAGGTGGGGTTCGGGATGAACCGGTTGACCTTGTTGCCGATGATCGCGGTCTGCCGCCGCCCTTCCTGCACGATCTGCACACCGCGACGACGGAAGTTCTTGTCGAGATGCCGGGTGAAGGCGTCCAGCGGTTCGTAGTAGTGGTTGTCGACGTCGATCGCACGGTGGTCGAGGGTGGTCATGGGGTTCCTTCTTTCGTCTCTCGAGCGGGTCGTGTCGACGGGGGTCAGGGGACGATCGCGGTGCGGGTGACCGGTTCCGCGACAGCCTGCCGCGCGTAGATGCCGCGCTGCAGTGACAGCAGCAGCGCGTTGCGGGTTTCCTCGGGGCGGATCAGCTCGTCGAATCCCATGTGTTCGGCCGAGCGGTAGGACGCTTCGAGTTCCATCGCCCGCAACGTCGTGTCGAGGTCGGCGTCGGCGTTGGAGGCGTTGCTCAGTGCGGCCGCACTCATCGCCCCCATCGTCGCCCCCGGGTATGCGTAGGTGGCGGCCTGACCGTCGAACCCGATGAGCGACATCACCATCGATCCGAATCCATATGCCTTGCGCAGTGTCACGTGCAGCTTCAGAGTGGTCGCGGTCGTCTGTGCGACGAACATGCGGGCACCGCTGCGCAGCACGCCGTCGTGTTCGGATTCGCTGCCGGGCAGCATGCCGGGGTTGTCGGTGAGGAACACCAGCGGCAGGTGGAACGCATCGGCCACGGCGATGAAGTGCGCGGCCTTGTCGGCCGCGGCCGCGTCGATCGATCCTGCGAGAACCTGTGGCTGGTTGGCGACCACGGCGACCGGATGCCCACCGAGATGAGCGAGCGCGCAGATGATCGCTTCGCCGTACTTCGGTTGCACCTCGAACCAGTCGCGGGTGTCGAAGACGATGTCGATGACGGTGCGCATGTCGTAGGTGCGCCGGCCGTCGCGCGAGACGATGTCGAGCAGTTCCGGTGTCTCCCGCGGCTCGGAATACTCGTCCGGCTCGGTCATCTGCGGGTACGACCACGCGCTCGGCGGGAAGAACGCGAGGTAGCGGCGGATCTCGTCGAGCACGTCCTCGTCGGTCTCGGCGACGTTGTGGATCACCCCGCTCGCGATCGCGACACCTGGTCCACCGAGGTCTTCCTTCGACACGTCCTCTCCGGTGGACATCTTCACCACGGGAGGACCGGCGGTGAAGATCGCTCCCTGCCGGCTCATGATCGCGAAGTCCGCGACCGGCGCGACGAGCGCGCCGTGCCCGGCGGACGGGCCGAGCACCGCCGTGACCATCGGCACCTTCCCGGAACAGCGGGCCTGTGCGAGCAGGTCCGTCGGGGTGCGGCCGTAGTGGTCACCGGTGGGACGGAAGCCGGCACCCTCGAGGAGCATCACCAGCGGAACCTTGTTGCGCACCGCCAGTTCCGCGAGCCGGTACCGCTTGGAGTTGCTGCCGGGTGCGATCGTCCCGGCGAGCGTCGTGAAGTCCTCGGCGCCGACCATGACGGGCAGTCCGTGGATGAGCCCGGACCCGGCAACGATCGCGTCGGCAGCCACGTCGCCGCCGACGAGGGTGCCGAATTCGTGGAAGGTACCCGGGTCGAGGAGACGTTGGATCCGGGCGCGCGCATCGAGTTTGCCTTTGCCGCGGTGCTTCGCGACCCGGACGGTGCCACCCATCGCGAACGCGTGTGCGCGTCGGCGTCCGAGATCGTCGAGGGTGTCGTCCCAGGTCCCGGCGTTCGTCATCGATCGTCCTTGGGTGTGAGGGCGGTCAGGCCAGCGTGTAGCGGATCGGCAGGTGCTTCAGTCCCCCGACGAAGGTGGTCGCGATCGTCGCGGGGTCGCCGTCGAGTTCGATCGAGCCGAGCCGGGGCAGCAGTTCGGTGAAGAATTTGCGGATCTCGAGGCGCGCGAGTCCCGCACCGAGACAGAAGTGCACACCGAATCCGAATGCGACGTGGTTGTTGGGTTCGCGGGTGATGTCGAACCGGAACGGGTCGTCGAAGATCTCTTCGTCGCGGTTGCCGGAAACGTAGGACAACAACACCGAGTCGCCCGCGGCGATCGGCACGCCCCGCAGGACGGTGTCCTCGGCGGCGGTCCGCATGAACGCCTTGACGGGGGTGACCCATCGGATGATCTCCTCCGTCGCCCGCGGCATGAGATCGGGTTCGGCGCGCAGTTTGTCGCGCTGATCGGGGTTCTCGACCAGGGCGCGCAGACCCCCGGAGATGCTGCTGCTCGTGGTGTCGTGTCCGGCGGTGGCGATGAGGGTGTAGTACGACATGGTGTCGATGTCCGACAGCGGCTCGCCGTCGATGCAGGCATTCGCGATGGTCGATGCGAGGTCGTCGGTGGGATTCGCGCGGCGGGCGGCGGTGAGCGCCGAGAAGTACTCGAACATCTCGAGCAGCGAGTTCATCTTCTCGTCGGCGGGCGTGGCGCGTCTGAGCTCGTCGTCATCGCTGCCGACGAGTTCCTGGGTGAGCGTGCGCATCTTCGGGAAGTCGGATTCGGGGACGCCGAGCAGCGACATGATCACATAGAGCGGGAAGTCGATCGCGATGTCCTGCACGAAATCACACGTGCCGCCCAGCTCACGCATGCGGTCGACGTAACGCCGCGCCAGTTCCTCGATTCGGATCTCCATGGCGCGCATCGACTTCGGCCGGAACCAATCGGCGGCGATCGCCCGCACCACACGGTGCTGCGGATCGTCCATGTGGATCAGGGTGCGGACGCCCGCGGCCGCCTGCATGGCGTCGGATTCCTCGGTCATGAGCACCGGGCGCGGCCAGTTGACGAAGCGGACGTTCGCGCGTTCGATCGCCATGATGTCGGCGTGCTTGGTGACGGCCCAGAACGGCTTGTAGGACGGCACGTCGACGTATGCCACCGGCGCCTCGGCACGCAGTCGTGTCAACGCGGCGTGCAGGCGTGGTTCGTCGGCGTACGCGGTGGGCTCCGCCAGCACTTTCGCGGCTTCCTCGACGATCGACATGCTCATCCGTGGCACATTCCGTTTCGTTCGGGCCGGGTCCTCGTCCGTCTGCCATTGCGACGTCCGGAATCGTTGTTCGCGTCTCCAGAGTGATTTATAGTGAGCCTTACTGTCAAGCATTCTATAACTCCTTCCGTTGCGGCGGACAGCATTCTCAACAGGAGTTTTCATGACCTCCGACCAGCACAGAGCCGTCCCCGCCCACATTGCCGCCGACTCCCCCACCCCGGGTGATGGGAACCTTCATTCGGTCTGTCCGGCCGATGGTTCCCATCACCGGGATCACGCGCCCCCATTCGAACCCCAGAGGTGACCAGTGGACAGTTCCGTCCGAGACCAGACACTCGACTTCCGCGACCCCTACCCCTTCTTCGCGGCGCGTCGGCGCGAAGGTGGGGTGTTCCACGGAACGGTCATGGACTACTCGCGCACACCGGAGTCGTTGCGTCCCGCGGATTCGTATGCCGCGCTCTCCTATTCGACGGTCAACGCCGCGTTACGCAACGACCGCGTGTTCAGCTCCAAGATGTACGACTCCACGATCGGCGTGTTCATGGGACCGACGATCCTCGCGATGAGCGGCACGAAGCACCGCGCGCACCGGAACCTGGTGTCGGCGGCGTTCAAACCGCAGTCGCTGCGCGTGTGGGAGCCGGACATCGTGCGGCCGATCTGCAACGCGCTGATCGACGAATTCGCGGGCACCGGCCACGCCGACCTGGTCAGGGATTTCACGTTCGAGTTCCCGACCCGCGTGATCGCACGGCTGCTCGGCCTGCCCGCGGAGGATCTACCGTTCTTCCGCAAGGCCGCGGTGGCCATCATCAGTTACGCCGGGAACGTACCTCGCGCCCTGGAAGCGTCCGAGGACCTGAAGAACTACTTTCTCGGCCACATCGAGCAGCGACGGTCGCAGCCGACCGACGACATCATCAGCGACCTGGTGACCGCTGAGGTCGAGGGCGAGCAACTCACCGACGAGGCGATCTACTCGTTCCTGCGGCTGCTCCTCCCGGCCGGCCTCGAAACCACATACCGATCGTCGGGAAATCTGCTGTATCTGCTGCTGCGTCACCCCCGCCAGTTCGCGGCCGTGCAGGGCAATCACGGTCTGATTCCGCAAGCGGTCGAGGAAGGCCTGCGCTACGAAACTCCCTTGACCTTCGTGCAACGCTTCACCACGGAGGACACCGAGCTCGGCGGTGTTCCGGTTCCGGCGGGCGCGGTCGTCGATCTGGTTCTCGGCTCGGCGAACCGGGACGAGGACCGATGGGAACGCCCCGGGGAGTTCGACATCTTCCGGAAACCCGTGCCGCACATCAGTTTCACCGCGGGCGCCCACACCTGTCTCGGCCTGCACCTTGCGCGCATGGAAACTCGGGTGGCAGTCGAATGCCTGCTCACACGCCTGACGAACTTCCGCCTACAGGACGAGGGTGATCCACACATCACCGGTCAGCCGTTCCGCTCCCCCAACCTGCTGCCGGTGACGTTCGATGTCGTCTGAGGAGCACGCGGTGATCGACGAGCCGGTCCTGCTCACCGACCTCACCGACGGTGTGCTCACGCTGACCCTGAATCGTCCGGAACGCCGTAACGCGATCACCCGGCAGATGTGGACGTTGCTACGCGACCGGCTGCGGGACGTCGAACCGGGGCACGACGTGCGCGCGGTCGTGCTGACCGGTGCGGGCGGAGCTTTCAGCAGCGGCGCCGACCTGACCGCCACCACGGGCATGGACGAGTTCCCGGACCCGAACGAGGAGATTCGCAGCGTCAACGACACCGTGAAACTGCTGCACGATCTGCCGGTCCCGACCATCGCGAAAGTACGGGGCGTCGCTGCCGGCGCCGGATGGAACCTGGCGCTCGGCTGCGATTTCGTGGTCGCGACCCCGGAGTCCCGGTTCTGCCAGATCTTCGCCCGGCGGGCACTGTCGGTCGACACCGGCGGTTCCTGGCTGCTGCCCCGCCTCGTCGGTCTGCAGCAGGCCAAGCGGCTGACAATGCTCGCCGACATGATCGGCGCCGACGAGGCACACGACCTCGGTCTGGTCACGTGGCTGCGACCCGACACCGAGATCGACGGGTTCGTCGCAGCACTCGCGGCCCGGCTCGCGGCAGGACCGCCGGTTGCGTTGGCGCAGACCAAGTCCCTCATCCACTACGGAATCGACCGGACACTGGGCGAAGCCCTCGCCGGCGAGGCGGCAGCGCAGGCGGTGAACCTGTCGGCGCCGGACGTCCTCGAAGCGTTCGCGGCGTTCGCCGAGAAACGCGATCCGGTCTACCGCCGCACGCCCGTCGCGGAGCGCTGACACAGCCGCGTCCGTCCTGTGAGCGCCGCCGCCCCGTTTTCCGAGCGCACGGACATTGCGTCGATCCAATGAGACGAGCGGTACATTCGCCCGGTCGCGGGCCAGGCGACCGGGCCACGCGGCGCCCTCGACGAGTCCACCGGCGACCACGGCCGGATCCGGAGTGTCCGCCATAGCGCTACCCGGCGTCATCCTCACTCCCGGCAGCGACAGCAGCGACCCAACCGTCGATGTCGGTCCAGTCGCGGGCGTGGCCGTAGTGTCCGCCCATCAGCCGGAACACGACCCGGCCGATGCCCGGCCAATCGCCGGGTGAGATGGTTCCCGCGAAGAATCGGTGCCTGCGCACGTCCGCCGCCGACCGCAGCGTCTGCATTGCCTGCGGCTCCGGAGTCACCCGCCGCAGGTATCGCGCGACGCGGGGCGACAGGAGACTGCTCGTCGCACCCACCGACGACACCGAGAACGCCCACACCGTTCGACCCGCGAGGTCCGGGCCGAGGCGGTCGAGCGCGTCCGCCGCGCCGGGAAGCCACTGTCCGTTGTGGATCGCGCTGCCGACGACGAGCACGTCGTACTCGCGAACCGTGTCGGCGGACGCCAGGTTCTTCAGGTCGGCGGTGTGGCCGGCCTGCTCGAGAGCCGCGGCGATGCGTTCCGCGATCCCCCGCGTGGATCCCTTCGCGGTCGCGTATCCGACCAGTGTTCTCATGCGTCGCCCCTCCCGTGTGAGGGTCCCGGGTCACGCTCGGCGGTCGTCAAGAAACGCTGCTCGGCAACCACCACACACCGGCGACGGTGCCGGTGCTCGGGCCCTGTCCGGCCGCGGCGGCGAGAACCTCGTCGCGGTGGAGACCCGGCAGCACGCGGTACCGGATCGAGGGGCGCTCGCTGACCAGCGTGAGCGGCCACCACAGGGCACGGACGTAGTCTCGCGCGGATGCGGCTCCGTCCCACTGGTAGAAACCCCGATACCGCCCGGCTTCGTCCGCGGTGAGCCACAACTTCGACACGAACCCGGGAAAACCCGCGAACAGCGGTGTGTTGAGCAAGCTCTCCGCACGGAACAACGCGTGCCCACGACCCCGGACACCGCGCAACCGGAATTCGACCACGAGGATCACAGGGTCGGCCGGCTCGGCGCGATCGGCGACGGTTTCCCGGTAGATCACCGCGGAAGTGCCGTCGGCGAAGATGATCGTCCGGCCCTTGTTTCCGGTCGGGAGGTGCAGACGCCGGCGCGCGAGAAGCCCGGCAGTGCGTCCGGCACAGCGTGCGAGCCGCAGCAACACCGTATGCAGGGCCAGCGGCTCCGGACGGTCGTCCGGCTCACCGCCGGAACCGAACGGGTTCGGTACAGGATCGCTCGCGCTCATCGGCCGGTCCCGTCGTATCGGCGACACGGACATCGCACACGTTACGCCGCGGAGCCGGTCGGCACGACCGACCGCGCCGGCAGATGTCCCGACCCGGCGGCTCGACGAGCCGTGCCAGGCATCCGCGATACTCGGTCACGTCCCGGAAGTCCTACGAACGGAGCGAAGGCGTGAAGCATGCATCAGCAGGCCGGTCCACCCGGGCCATCCACGGCACCACCGTCACCGACGCCCACGGTGCACCGCACATCCCGGTCTACAACACCACGACCTTCGCATTCGAGAACACCGCGGCGCTGCTCGACGTCGCCGACGGACGCGTCCGGGGTCCGCTCTACACCCGTTACGGCCTGAACCCCACGATCTTTGCCCTCGAGGAAACCATGGCCTCGATCGAAGGCACCGAGAACGCGTTGGCGTTCTGCTCGGGTATGGCCGCCGAAACCGCACTGTTCGCGCACTACGGACGCGAGGGAATCGTGTGCGTCGGCGACGCCTACGGCGGCACCATGGAATTGCTCGGCAATCAGCTCGCACAACTCGGCATCACCACCACGTTCCTGCTGGGCGATCAGCTCGACCGGCTCGAGGAGTCGCTGGGCGACGGAGCGAAACTGGTGTTCTTCGAAACTCCGACCAACCCGGCACTCGGAATCTACGACATCACCGCCCTCGCCGACCTTGCGCATCGGTACGGCGCGAAGGTCGCGGTCGACAACACCTTCGCGTCACCGGTGAACCAGCGTCCGCTCGAGCTCGGCGCCGACCTCGTCTCCTATTCCGCGACGAAGTACCTCGGTGGCCATTCCGATGTCACCGCCGGATTCGTACTCGGGACAACCGAACTCGTCGAACCGCTGAACGCTTGGCGCAAGAGCTTCGGATCGGCGATCTCACCGGAAACCGCGGCCGTGTTGTCGCGCAGCCTGCGTACCCTCGTCGTGCGGGTGCGCCAGCACAACGCGAACGCCCAGGCGGTCGCCGAGGCGATGGAAGCCGATCCACGAGTGTCACGGGTGCTGTATCCGGGGTTGCCGAGTTTTCCCGGTCATGCGATCGCGGCGAAGCAGATGTCCGGGTTCGGCGGAGTCGTCACCGTCGAAGTCGCGGCCGATGCCGACACGACCGTGCAGGTCGTCGACCGGCTCGAGCTGTTCGCGTTGGCCCCGAGCCTGGGGGGCGTGGAAAGCCTGGTGACGCAACCGGTCACCACCACCCACTACGACCTGACCCCCGAGGAACGCGAACGTCGCGGGATCACCGGGTCGATGATCCGGTTGTCGATCGGCCTCGAGGACGCCGACGACCTGATCGCCGACCTCACCCAGGCACTCGACGTCGTCGGCCACTGAGTCGGCCACCTTCAGCGGCCGTCGAGTGTGCGACGGGCGGACTCGATTTCGTCGTCGTGACCGACCACCCACCGAGCCGGTGCCGTCACGATCGGCCGAAGCCTCACGGAACGGGTGAGCGGTCCAACCGACGACGATCCGCCGTCGCCGCTGTTCGAGGCCGTTCACCGCAGCGAACGGATCCCGGACCACGACTGCACCGACAGCGGATTCGGTCCGTGGCCGCAGCCGATCCGCCGCTGTTCCGGCAGGATGGGACACGAGTCGAACCACGGGAAGGAGCACCCCATGTGTGGACGCTACGCGAGCACGAGCACCCGCGACGACCTGGTGGCGGCGTACGACACCGCCGCCACGGTCGGTGACGAACTGCCCCCGTCGTACAACATCGCACCCACGCAGCACGTGAACGTGGTGCTCGAACGCGTCCCGCACGACGATCCCGATGCCGCGCCGGTCCGGCGCCTCGACAGCACGGTCAAGTGGGGGCTGGTGCCCTCGTGGGCGAAGGACCCGAAGATCGGCTCCCGCATGATCAACGCGCGGTCCGAGACCGTCACCAGCAAACCCGCGTTCAAAGCGGCGGCGGCGCGGCGGCGCTGTGTCCTGCCGGCGGACGGCTACTTCGAGTGGATGAAGGACGAGAACGGCAGGAAGATCCCGTTCTTCCTCCACGCCGACGAACCGATCGCGATGGCCGGCCTGTACGAATTGTGGCCGAATCCGGAACTGCCCGAGGACGATCCGGACAGGTGGTTGTGGACGTGTACGGTCCTCACCCGTCCGGCGACCGATGCGGCCGGGCACATCCACGACCGCTCCCCCGTACTGCTGCCGGAGTCGTTCGTCGGGCCGTGGCTCGATCCGTCGCTCACCGATCGTGACGATGTCGATGCCCTGCTCAACTCGATCCCGGAGCCGCACCTGCACCCGTACGAGGTCGGCACCGCAGTGAACAATCCGCGCAACAACTCCCCGGATCTTCTCCGGCCGGTGAACACCTGAGTCCCGCCTACTGCTCGGAGGGCAGCGTGCAGCATCCTCTGTAGACCGATGACACGCGGCATGTCGAAGCCTCGAGGGCGGTGTCGACGGACTCCGCGCGCACAGCCCATTCCGTGTGCGTCTGCGTCCGGCGGCGTGCACCGCCGAGCCGCGCCGCCGCGAACTCCGTCAGCCGCCCGGTGACCTCCGGCGGGCCACCCGACCACAGCTGAAACGTGAGTGCGGACTCAGACGCCGGGCGCGCGCACGCGTCGGCGAAGCTCTGTACCGTTCGCCATGCCGCGCCGACGTCCTTCGTCCTCAGCGAATGCGCTCCCCCTGCCGACGCCGACAGGCCGTCGTACGTCACAAGCTCATTTCCGACACGCGCCGGGACGGAGGTCCCGGTGGCGGAACCCGTCCTGGTCGGCGAGAGCCCCTACTGACTTTCCGACCGAGGCGTGATTGCACGTCACACCGAACCTGCGACCTCCGGACCGTGCGCGGCGATGTGACGGCACACCAGCATGTGGTGAGCGCTCTTCTGGAACCGGTAGTCGACCTCGACGACTTCACCGGCGATGTCGTGGTTCCGAAGGTCGGTGAGGAGCTCGTCCAGGCGTGGATAGCGAACCGATGAGCCCGAGGCCACGAGCGGAAAGACCCGCAGTTCACCGCGGGCGACCCTCATCAATTCGCGGATCGCGTCGAAGTGGAAGGTGTGGTCGAGCCGGTCGGAATAGCTGAACAGCAGGTGCGAGCTGAGCACGAGATCGAAAGCGACGTCGGGGAACGGCAGGGACGGCAACCGTCCGGCAACATAGCGGCGCGGATGCCGGCGGATATCGGCGGTGAAATCCTGAACCGCCCGCCGGCGCACGCGTGCGTGTTTTTTTGGATCGGC
>NZ_LRRH01000003.1 GCF_001646785.1 Rhodococcus phenolicus | reverse complement strand
CCCCGGCTTCGCAGCAGCAGTACACGCAGCCCGCACCTCCCCCGCCCGCGCCGGCGCAGCAGCCCTACGGCGGACCCGCACCCGAGCCTCAGTACGCGCAGGCGCCGCCACCGCAGCCCTACGGCCAGGGCGCACCGGCCCAGCAATACGGTCAGGCTCAGCCGCCGGCTGCGCCTCCCGCCGAGGTGAGTCTCACCAAGAACCGCCCGGTCAGTCTCGTCAAGGGCCAGCGCGTGACCCTGCGCAAGGACGGCGGGGTGGCGCTGACCTTCCTTCGCATGGGTCTCGGGTGGGACCCGGTCGAGAAGCGCGGGCTGTTCGGCAACCGCACCGCGGACGTCGATCTCGATGCCTCGGCCGTCCTGTTCGCCGACCACAACATCGTCGACGTCGCGTACTACGGCCAGCTGACGTCGAAGGACGGATCGATCCAGCACCAGGGCGACAACCTCACCGGTGAGGGCGCCGGCGACGACGAGGTCGTGCTCGTCGACCTGACGCGGGTGCCGCCGCACGTCAACACCCTCATGTTCATCGTCACCTCGTACAAGGGTCACACGTTCGAGCAGGTCCGCAACGCGTTCTGCCGCCTCGTCGACGGCACCACCAACGCCGAACTCGCCCGTTACACGCTGCAGGGCGGCATGCCGTTCACCGGCATGGTGATGGCGAAGGTGTACCGGCAGGGACCGGAGTGGAAGCTGCAGGCGATCGGCGAGGGCATCCAGGCCAAGCACCCGGGCGAGGCCGCGCCGCAGCTCGGCCGTTTCCTGGCGACGTAGCCGATGGCCGTCGAGTTCCGGGCGGGGCAGAACGCCCCGCTCGCGGCGCCGTCGGTCCGGTTCACGGCGACCGCGCCGGTCCCGGTCGATCTGTGTGCCCTCGTCGTCGACACCCACCTGAAGGTGGCGTCGTCGCAGGACGTGGTCTTCTACAACCAGCCGAACACCGCGGGTGTCCGGCTCGACGGCAACGCGCTCGTCGTCGAGCCGGCACGGCTGCGACCGGGTGCCGAGAAGGTCCTGTGTGTGCTCGGCGCCGACCGGGTGACCCCGGTGGACACCGCCCTCACCGACGGAGCGGGCACGCTGCTCACGACCTTCCGCATCGATCCGGCTGCGGGCGAGACGGCGCTGCTGTGCTGGGAGATCTATCGGCGCGGCGGCGACTGGAAGATCCGCGCGCTGGGGCAGGGCTATGCGGGTGGTCTGGCCGAATTGTTCCGCGCGCACGGCGTCGAGGTCGACGATCCCGCCCCCGCCGCCCCGTCCGTCGCCGAGGTGCCGTCGCCGGGCGACGCCGCACCGTCGTTCGAGTGGTTGTGGAAGATCTTCGAGGACTCGTCCCGATCCGCGGCGGCGTACCTGTCGGCCTTCGAGTACGCGCAGCACCGCCTCGACGACGACCTCTCGGCCGCGGTCGCCGATCCCGCGACCCGGACCGGACCGGCCGCGGAGCAGGCACGCGCGCAAGCACACCGGCGTTGCCAGGAACTCCTGTCCGCTGCGGAGACCCGGCACCGGGACGACAGCGCCCGGCTCACCGAGGAACTGCACGTCGTCGACGCCGCACTACCGGCGTCGTTGGCGTCGTGGGAGTCTCCCGTATGGCACGCTGCGCCCGCACCGAGCGACGGAATCAGGATCGGTGACCTGTCCGCGCCCGAACGCGGTTCCCTGCGCGTGCCGTTGTGTGTGCCGTTGCCGATGCTGCGCCCACTGTGGATCGACGGCGACGACGCAGCGGCGAGACAGGTCGTCACAGCGCTCGTACTGCGCCTGCTCGCCGCACACCCCGGGTCCCAGCTCGACATCATCGACCCCAGCGGCTGGTTCCCCGAGCTCCGGGAGCACGCCGCCCCCGTGCTCGCCGGACCGCCGGTCGTCGAGATCGGCGGTGTCACACCGAAACTGAAGGGACTGGCCGACAACGCCGAACTGGAAACCCTTGCGGCATCCACCGACGGTGCCTCGACGCAGCGCGAAGCGCGAGTTCTCGTCCTCGCCGGTCTACCGCACGGCTACAGCAGCGACGATCTCGTGCAGGTCCTCCGGCTCACCCAGGTCGCCGGCGCGCAGCGAATCTCGATCGTGATCGCCGGTTCGGCCGACACGGTGGTCGAGGATCCCGCGTTCCGGATGCTGCACGAGAATTCACAGCATCTGCCGGCGACGGCCGAAGGGCACTTCGCGGATCCGTGGACCGGAAGCGATTGGCACTTCACGCCGGATGTGATTCCCGCCGAGGCGGTCGCGGTCCTCCTGCAGCGCGTGACCGCGAAGCTCGGGGCCGTGTGATCTCGTTCCCGCACGGCGAGACGTTCCGGTCAACACTCGGCGGCGGTCTTCTCAGGGCACAGGTTCGATCACCGAATCCATGGATGCGGCTCCCGTGTCGGGCACCCGGGGCTGGTGCCACGCCTCGACGGGGAACGAGATGTTGATCAGCGAGTAGCAGACGTGCAGGAGCCGGACAGCATCGTCCGGCAAGGCATCGAGGTCGAACGTGTCGAGATAGGCGGCCGCATCGGCGAGCCTGGGGAGCGCCGCGTCGTAGAATTTCTGCAGTTCGTCCATGGTGCTCGCCAGGCGCCGGCCGTAGCGTTGTGCCTCGGTCGGCAATGCCCAGTCCGCGAACGGCTCGAGTTCGGCGAAGGCGGAGGGAAGCGACTGTGCCATGACGTTTTCCTTTCCTATCCGGCCGAGTGGTTCGCGGGCGCGTGGGTTTCGCGGTACGCGTCGACGGCCTTCTGTGCCGACGTGTGCAGGTGGCGCAACAGAATTTCCTGATCACACAACGGAAAATGCGACACCACACGGGTTTCGAGCATCTTCTGTGTCGCCTCGAGAGTGTTGGAATCCTGCAGTGCGAATTCCTTGAAGGTCACCGCCGCGATCTCCTGCCGCAGACGATCGGTGGCGTTGCGCGGCGGCGCCATGTACAACGTGCCCTCGAAGGTGTGGCGGTTGTACGCGGTCGGCCAATAGTGGTAGGTGAGAAACCAACCCGGCTCCCACACGACGAGCATGAAGTTCGGGAAGAAGACGTAGGAGTCGAGGCCCCAGGCCGGATGATCGGCCGGGTTGAGCCCGGGTGGCAGGTCGGCGAGTCCGGCGACGTCAGGTTTGTCCCAAGGACCGAAATTGCCGCTGCGCAGGATACGTTCGATGGGCTTGACCATCATGGGATCCTTCGGGGGCGCCATCCCGCCCCACGACGACACCATTCCGTGGGGGCCGTCCAGGTCGTAGTACAAGGCTTCGAACCCGTAGCTCATCAGCTTTCGCGACTCGTCCGACACGTACTGCTTCGCGTGGAGCACGGGCGCGTGGTAGAACTCGGCGAATGCATCGATGTAGAGCTTCCAGTTGCTTCCCACATCAGACCGATATTTGAACACCTGGGTCATCTCACCGAACGGGTACCCTTCGAGTCCGGACGCGAATCTGCCGAGGCTCTCACGCAGTGAGGCGGTGTTCGAATCGTCGAGATTGACGAAGACGAACCCCTCCCACACGTCGACCTGAACGGGTCTGGGGCCGGTGCCGGACTCGCCGTCCTTCGGGCTGCGAAATGCCGAAATTCCCCCGTCCACCTCCTCGACGACGAGAACGGTGGTGTCCGCGACGGCGATGTCCTGGGTGTAGCGGCGTTCCTTGTTCCGAAGTTGTTCGACGCGACCGACATTGAGCCATGAGCGGGCGAAGATCGCCTCACGCTCGAGCTCGTGGTGCTCAGGGCTGATCGAGTCCTCGTACGACATCGGCGCGGTGTCGATTCCGTAGTGCTCGGTCCAGCTTCCTTCCGGTGGTTTCGGGAAGTGCGACATGTGCCCGGGTCCTTCCGACCGATGTGACGCTCCTGCGAAGCCGGCCACGGGTACACCCGATAACATGACCGGCAGTCCAATTCGACGTGTGAACCGAAGATATGGACCGGCAGTCCAGTTGTCAAGGGAGGGATTCGCGGTGTCCGAGCGGCAACCGAAGAAGGAACGAAGCGACGCAGCACGCAATCGTCGGGCCATTCTCGACGCCACCGACGCCCTGCTCTCGGCCAGCGGCTCCGAGCACGTGTCGATCGACGAGATCGCAGCAGCAGCAGGTGTCGGCAAAGGAACGATCTTCCACCGCTTCGGAAGCCGCGCGGAGCTCATGCGAGAACTGGTGCGAGAGCGCGCTCTCACCCTTCGCGACGCAGTGACCGATGGCGAACCACCGCTCGGCCCGGGGGCACCCGCCCCCGAGCGCCTTCTCGCTTACTTCGACGCGATGTTCCGGCTCATCGTCGACAACGTCGAGTTGATGATCGCGTACGACAACTCCACGAGCGAAGCTCAGGAAGACGAGATCAATGTGTTCTGGGCCCGGCACATCGCTGCACTGCTTGCCGAAGCACGACCGGATGTCGACGCCCCCGTCCTCGGCCGCCTGCTCCTCGGCACCCTGAACCCGGATGTGGTCCTGCAGCACATCAGGGCCGGCCAGACCGACCGACTCGCGCAGGCCCTGCGCCACCTCGTCGCATCCGTGGTCGGTGAACCACCGACAGCGACATCCCGACGAACTACATAGGTTTGCCCTATCGCTTCATACGGCCCCTTGTCTTTGTAGCGACCGTCACGCTCGTGATCGACTGAAGTCCCCGGACCCCTCCTCCGCGTGGGCAGATGTCGATCAGGAGTGCCTCGTGAGCGAACTACACCTCCCAAACCGCATCCGGCAGTTGGCTCTCACACAGCCTTCGGCACGGGCGGTCACGGCCGAAGGCGCAACGCTCACGTACTCCGAGTTCGACTCGTACACCAACCGGGTGGCCACCGCGCTGACGGCGATGGTGACTGCACCGGGACGGGTCGGTGCCCTGCTCCGCATGGGATTGCCCGGCGCCGCGACGTTCGCCGCCTGCGCGAAGGCCGGCCTCGTCTTCACCCCGATCAACTGGCGGCTCAACCCCGACGAGATCGCCTGGATCGCGGCCGACGCGGAGATCGGCGTGCTCGTCGTCGACGCGGACTTCGCCGCGGCCGCGCGAGTGGTGGCGGACGCGCTGCCGAACGTGCACATCGTCGTCGTCGGCGACCAAGCACTCCTCGACGGGGCCCGAACATGGGATCAGCTCGTGGGGTCGGGCGACGACACCGACCCGGGCCTGGGCGACGACCCCGAGGCCGAACTCTTGCAGCTCTACACTTCCGGTACCACGGGGAAGCCGAAAGGGGTTGTGGCCGTTCACCGCAATCTCTACAACGTCCCCGAGAACTTCGAGCTGTACGAGTTCCGCGACGATTCCGTCTCGCTGAATGCGCTCCCGTTGTTCCACATCGCGGGGGCCGGATGGATGAGCACGAGCCTGTCCGCGGGACTGCACCTGGTGATGCTCGGCGAGATGCGCCCGGCACTGGTGGCCGCGGCGATCGCCGAACACGGAGTCACCCACGCATTCCTGGTGCCCTCCGCGATCGGCATGCTCCTCGAACACCCCGGCCTCGCCGACCACGACCTGTCCAGCCTGGAACTGATCGCCTACGGTGCATCCCCGATCACGCCCGCGCTGCTCGCGCGCACCATGGACACACTGGGATGCCGGCTCGTACAGCGCTACGGGATGACCGAGACGATGGGTGCGCTCACCGCGTTGCGCGCCGACGATCACGATCCGCACGGCACCCGCACCTACCTGCTGCGGTCCGCCGGTACTCCGCTTCCCGGCACGGAAGTGCAGATCCGGGACATCGTGACCGGGGAGCGGCTTCCGCAGGGCGCGACCGGCGAGATCGTGTCGCGGTCACGCAACAACGTTTCGGGCTACTGGAGGCGCGATGCCGAGAACGCCACGCTCTACACCGACGACGGATTCCTGCGGACCGGAGACGCCGGGCACTTCGACGAGGACGGCTACCTGTTCGTCACCGACCGCGTGAAAGACATGATCATCACCGGTGGCGAGAACGTGTACCCCGTCGAGGTGGAGGCGGTCCTGGCCGAGCATCCGGCCGTCGCCGAGGTGGCCGTGGTCGGACTACCCGACGCACGCTGGGGTGAGGCGGTCACCGCGGTGGTGCGCCTCGCCGACGGCGCCGAGCACCCTTCGGAGGAAGAACTCGTCGCGTTCACGGCAGGCAGGCTCGCGTCGTACAAGAAACCGCAACGGATCCACATCGTCAGCGAACTTCCGCGCAACGCCAGCGGCAAGATCCTCAAACGCACACTCCGCGACACCCTCGGCAGCCGAGCGGAGTCGGCATCATGATCGTCACCGACGATCTCGGCATCCTCCAGCGGGAGGCGTGGGCGGCCGGGACCCTTCCTCCCGTCGAGCAGATCCGGCCGGGTCTGTGGTCGATTCCCGTTCCCATGCCGCGTAATCCACTGCGCTACGTCCTCGTCTACGCCTTCGCGATCGACGACGGCCTCGCCCTGATCGACGTGGGCATGGACACCGAGGAGTCGTGGAACGCCCTGGTCGACGGCATCGCCGACACCGGCCACCACATCTCCGACGTCCGCTACGCCGCGATCACCCATCTGCACCCGGATCACTTCGGTCTCGCTCCGCGCCTGCGGGAGACGACCGGCGCGGCCATCGCGATGCACGCCGCCGAGGCCGTGGCGCTCGGTCACCAGACCCCCGCCGACGTCGACGCCGATGTGGAGGCATGGCGGGTGGATCTCGTCGGGCTGGGCGCTCCCCCCGAGGTCGTCGAGGCCGAGCGGTTCGCTCTCGTGCGGTTCGCACCCGGGGAATCCGCCGACGTGGTGCTGAACCACGGCACCACGCTCGACCTGCCCGGATGGAACCTCGAAGCGGTCTGGACGCCGGGCCACACCCCCGGTCACCTGGCATTCCTCGACCGCGACCACGATCTGCTCTTCAGCGGTGACCACATGCTGCCACGCATCAGCCCGAACATCTCGTCCGGCCCGGACGAACTCCCCGATCCGCTGCATCGCTACCTGCTGTCGCTGCACGCGACGACGCGGCTGCCGGACTGCGAGGTCCTGCCCGCGCACGAATACCGGTTCCGCGGGGCCGGCGAACGCGCCCGTCAGTTGATGGCCCATCACGACGCCCGGCTCACCGAGATCCGTGACACGGTCGAGGCGCGGCCCGAATCGACGGCGTGGGAGATCACTGTCGCCGTGACGTGGTCGCGGCCCATCGACACGCTCTCACCGCGCCTGCAGCGCCTCGCCGTCCGCGAAACCCAGGCGCACCTCATCGTCCTCGCCGATCGTGGCGAGATCCGTTCCGACAGCGGTATTCCCGCGCGGTGGTCCCTCACCCGCACAGACACGAAGGAAAAGTGACATGAGCGTTGTCCTGACCGAATTCGCCGACGGTGTAGCCGTTTTCACGCTGAACCGCCCGGAGGCGAAGAACGCGATCGACCTCGAGGTGTCCAAGGCCCTCGCCGCGGCGATCGACGAGTTCGAGGCGCGCCCGGACCTGACCATCGGTATCCTCACCGGTGCGGGCGGAACATTCTGTGCCGGAATGGACCTCAAGGCGTTCGCCCGGGGCGAGCGGCCGTCGATCCCGGGACGCGGCTTCGGTGGCCTCACCGAGGCGCCGCCCACGAAACCGCTCATCGCTGCCGTCGAAGGCTGGGCGCTGGCCGGTGGCTGCGAGCTCGCGCTGTCCGCCGACCTGATCGTCGCCTCACGCGAAGCGAAGTTCGGAATTCCCGAGGTCAAGCGCGGACTGGCGGCTGCCGCGGGCGGCCTGCTGCGCCTGCCGAAGGTCCTCCCCTACCCGCTTGCCATGGAGATGGCCATCACCGGCGATCCGCTCACCGCCGAGGTCGCTCACCGGCACGGTCTCGTCAACCGCGTCACCGAGCCGGGCGAGGCCCTGACCGTCGCAAAGGAACTCGCCGCGCGGGTCGCCGCGAACGGCCCCCTCGCCGTCCGCGCGACCAAGCAGGTCGTGTCGATGTCGGTGAACTACACCGACCCGGACGCATTCGCCGCGCAGCGCAAGTTCATCGAACCCGTTTTCGCCTCCGCCGACGCCCAGGAAGGTGCCCGCGCTTTCGCCGAGAAGCGCACGCCCGTCTGGAAGGGCGAGTGAGCATGTCCGACATCACGGTCGAGCGCGACGGCGCGGTCGCCACCGTCACGCTCGACCGTCCCGGGCGCAAGAACGCCATGACACTCGACGCGTGGGTTGCGCTGCGCGAGGCCTTCCACGATCTCCAGCGCGACGACACCGTGCGTGCGGTGATCCTCACCGGCGCGGGCGGCAACTTCTGCACCGGCGCCGACATGGACCGGCGCGGGGGCATGCACCCCCTCGACCGTATGCGGGAGATCAATACGGCTGCACTGGCGGTCGCCGAGTTCTCGAAACCGGTCGTCGCCTCCGTCGAGGGCTACGCGGTCGGCGCCGGCTGGAACCTGGCGTTGCTGTGCGACGTCGTCGTCGCGTCCCGCACCGCGAAGTTCAGTCAGATCTTCGCGCGGCGCGGACTGTCGGTGGACTTCGGCGGATCCTGGATCCTGCCCCGCCTCGTCGGCCTGCACCAGGCCAAACGACTGGTCATGCTCGCCGACATCGTCGACGCCCAGGAGGCGTTCGCGCTGGGGCTGGTGACCGAACTGGCCGATCCCGCCGACCTGGGGACCCGAACCGCCGCGCTGGCCGCCCGGCTGGCGGAGGCACCTCCCGTCGCGGTGAGTCTGTCGGCTCGCCTGCTCGAGGAAGGTTCGGCGTCGACGCTGCGCGAAGCCCTCGACAACGAAGCCCGTTCCCAGGCGGTCAACCACGCAACCGACGCCCCGGGCGCGATTCGTGCATTCGTCGAGAAACGCGCACCGTCGTTCACCGGTGACTGGCAGATCACGTGAATCGCCTACGATAGTCGGGTGGACCTGCATCTCGTGACCTACTTCGTCGCTGTCGTCGACCACGGTGGGATCACGAAAGCGGCGCAGTCACTCTATATCTCGCAACCATCTCTGTCGCAGGCGATTCGCACACTCGAACGTCGCCTGGGTACAACGCTCTTCGACCGGACCGGCCGTCGTCTCACCCTGACCGACGAGGGCCGGTCCTTCGAGGTCGCTGCGCGTCGCATCCTCGCCGACGTGGACCGCGCGAAGAGCAAGGTCGCCGCCGTCCGTGAACTCACCTCCGGCCGCATCGAGATCGTGACCTACTCGGCGTTCTCCATCCATCCCGTCATCGAGATGGTGCGGCGATTCCGCAACCGCTACCCCGGCATCCTCGTGCGGGTCGTGGCCACCGACGGGCCGGCCGGTGTGCACACGGCGCTACGGCGCGGTGAAGCGGAGATCGGGGTGACCGATCTGTCCGTCGAACACGCAGGCATGATCACCGTTCCGATCGGCGAACAGGAACTGGTCCTCGCGATTCCGCCGAACCTCGCGACAGGGCTCCCGAATCCGGTGCCGCGCTCCGCCGTCTCCACGATCCCGCTCGTCGTCGACCTCACCAATCGATCCGATGCGGTGCAGACGGGGGATCTCACCGACGGCAGGGACTTCGACATCGCGGTCGACTGCGCACATCCCTCGGCGACCTGGGAACTCGTGATGCGCGGGACCGGAGCGACCCTCGCCCCCCGGCAGGTCGCCGAGGCGCAGATGCCCACCGCCGAGGTGCGTTCGCTGGATCCACCGCTGTCGCGACCGGTGGGCCTCGTGCTGCGCGCCGGGGAACCGTCCCCCGCGGCCGCCGCGTTCGTGGCGACCGCAACCAACCGGACGACGGGAGCGTAGCCGCACATGGAGTTCCGACAGGTCGAGTACTTCCTCGCCGTGGTGGAGAACGACGGCATCAACGGCGCGGCAGCCGCACTCGGGGTGGCGCAGCCGACGGTCTCACAGGCCCTGCGCAGCCTCGAGCGCGAACTCGGCGTGCAACTGTTCCACCGGATCGGCCGCGGCATGGTGCTCACCGCGGCCGGACACAGTCTGATCGGCCCCAGCCGCCAGATTCTGCGCGATGTGGGCGGCGTGGAAGACCTGTTCACGTCCACGGACGGGGAGATCACCGGTCGCCTCGACATGGCCGTGTTCCCGGCGCTCGCAATCGATCCTCTCGTCGAACTGGTCGCGCAGTTCCGCAACAACCACCCCAAGGTGGCGGTCCGGTTCGGGGAATTCCGCAGCGAGGAGACCGCAGCCTCGCTCATCCGCGACGGCCACTGTGAATTCGTGGTGTCCCACCTCCCCATCGAAGGTGGCTACGGTCTCGAGGTCATCGAACTCGGCGAGCAGGAGTACTGGCTCGCCTACCCGCCGGGCACCGACCTTCCGGAGGGGCCGGTCGCGCTCGCCGCGATGCCGGACATCCCGATGGTGCTGGTGCCCCGCGGGGGCGGAGTGATGGGTGACAGCATCGATTCGGCGATGCGGCGGGCCGGTGTCCGGCTCGACGTCGGAGTGGTGACCGACCACCGCGAAGCCCGGCTGCCGATGGTCCTCGCAGGGCTCGGCGGCTCGCTCGTCGAACGCACGCTGGCCGAATCCGTGCAGGACATCGCGGTCGTGCGCCCCTGCGAACCCACGTTCACCCGCGCGTTCGGGCTGGTGTTCGATCCGTCCTCGTTGTCCTCGGTCGGTCAGGCGTTCGTCGATCTGGTGCGATCGGCGAACGCCTGACCCGTCAGCCGGGCTCGGATCAGGCCACGCGCTCGAAGATCGCGGCCAGACCCTGCCCGCCGCCGATGCACACGGTTTCGAGTGCGTAGCGGCCGTCGCGGCGGTGCAGTTCCCGCGCGAGGGTCGCCAGCATGCGTCCACCGGTCGCGCCGACCGGGTGACCCAGCGAGATTCCCGAGCCGTGGATGTTGGTGCGCTCGAAGTCCGACGGGGCGAACTTCCATTCGCGGGTGACGGCGAGCGCCTGGGCCGCGAAGGCCTCGTTGAGCTCGATGACATCGACGTCGGCGAGGGTGATGCCGGCCTTCGCGAGAGCCTTGTCGGTCGCCGGGACCGGGCCGATACCCATGATCTTCGGTGCGACACCGGCCAGCCCCCACGAGACGATCTTCACGAGCGGGGTCAGTCCCAGCTCGGCGGCCTTCTCCGGGGTGGTGACGAACGCCATCGACGCGGCGTCGTTCTGGCCGCTCGCGTTGCCGGCGGTGACGGTGGCCTCGGCGTCCTGCTTGCCCATGATCGGCTTCAGGGCGGCGAGCGTGTCGAGGCTGATGTCGGCGCGCGGGTGCTCGTCGGTGTCGATGACCTGGTCGCCCTTGCGACCGGTCACGGTCACCGGGACGATTTCCTCGGCGAGCACCCCGTTCTGCTGCGCGGCGACGGCCCGCAGATGCGAGTTCAGGGCGAGTTCGTCCTGCTCGGCACGGGAGATCGAGTATTCGCGGCGCAGGTTCTCCGCGGTCTCGATCATGCCGCCAGGCACCGGGTAGAACTTGCCGCCGGCCGTCTCCCGAGCGCGGACCAGACCGTCGTGCATGCGCACGCCGGTGCGGGCGCCGCCCCAGCGCATGTCGACGGAGTAGAACGCGGCGTTGGACATCGACTCGGCACCACCGGCGACCACGACGTCGTTGTCGCCGTTGCCCACCTGGAACGCGGCCTGGATCACGGCTTGCAGACCCGAACCGCAGCGGCGGTCGACGTGCATGCCCGGCACCGTGATCGGCAGCCCGGCGTCGAGCGCGACGACGCGGCCGATCGCGGGCGCTTCGCTGTTGCCGTTGCAGTGACCGAGGATGACGTCCTCGATCGACTCCGGCGCGATCCCGGTCCGCTCGAGCAGACCCTTCAGGGCGGCGACACCGAGATCGACTGCGGTGAGGGACTTGAACATTCCGCCGTAGCGGCCGATCGGGGTACGAACCGGTTCGCAGATGACTACGTCGCGCATGATGACCTTTCGGGAGGGAGCAGGTGGGGTTGTCGCGTCCGCGGCGCGGTCACATGAAGCGGCCGCCGGTGACCTCGAGGACCGTCCCGGTCATGTACGAGGACATGTCGGAGGCGAGGAACAGTGCAACAGAAGCGATCTCGTCGACCTCACCCGGACGGCCCATCGGGATCTCGCTCATCTTCTGATCCCACGCCTTCTGCGGCATCGCCTCGGTCATCGCGGAACGGATCAGGCCCGGCTGGATCGCGTTGACGCGAACACCGTGGTGCGCCATCTCCTTCGCGGCGGCCTTCGTCAGGCCGACGATGCCCGCCTTCGCGGCCGAGTAGTTGGTCTGGCCGACCATGCCGACCTTGCCCGACAGCGACGAGATGTTCACGATCGCACCGCGCTTGGCCTCCCGCATGATCGCCGACGCCTTGCGGGTGCCGTGCCAGGTGCCCTTCAGGTGCACCGAGATCACCAGGTCGAAATCTTCTTCGGTCATCGTCCGCATCGTCGCGTCGCGGGTGATGCCGGCGTTGTTGACGACGACGTCGAGCGAACCGAATCCGTCGACCGCCTCGGCGAGCAGAGTGTCCCAGTCCGCGGACTCGACGACGTTCGCCTTCACCGCGCGGGCGACGTCACGGCCACCGAGCTTCTCGGCCGCCGCGGTCGCGGCATCGAGGTCGAGGTCGCCGATGACGATCTTGGCGCCCTGCTCGACGAACGACTGGGCGATCGCGAAACCGATACCCTGGGCGCCACCGGTGATCACGGCAGTACGGTTCTCCAGCAAAGACATGCGAATCCTTTCGGCATGCGACCTTCCGGACATTCCGGGGGAAGGCACACGAACGGCAGGTGCGGACGCTCCGCACGAGGTTGATGGTCCGAATATAGCGGCGCAACCACCCCGAATGCCCCGCCGGAATCATCGACAGTGCCTATACGGAGATACTCCATTCGTATTGGACACATCGGCCGGGACGGTCGATGGTTGATTCCATGACCACTTCGTCGACATCCACCACGTCCGCACCGGCCCCCGAGGTCGACGACGACGACTTCCAGGAGATCCTCGCTCAGACGCGCGCATTCGTGCGCAACGTGGTGGTCCCCCGCGAACAGGAGATCGCAGACACCAATGCGATCCCGGACGACATCCGCAACGCCGCCAAGGAGATGGGGCTGTTCGGATACGCGATTCCCCAGGCGTGGGGCGGCCTCGGCCTGAACCTGCAGCAGGACGCCGAGCTGGCCATGGAACTCGGCTACACGACGCTGGCGCTGCGCTCGATGTTCGGCACCAACAACGGCATCGCCGGGCAGGTTCTCGTCAACTTCGGCACCGACGAGCAGAAGGCGCAGTGGCTCGAGGGCATCGCGTCCGGCGAGGTCGTCGCGTCGTTCGCGCTCACCGAGCCCGGCGCCGGCTCCAACCCGTCGGGCCTGCGCACCAAGGCGGTCCGTGACGGCGACGATTGGGTGATCAACGGCGAGAAGCGCTTCATCACCAACGCGCCGCTGGCGAACCTGTTCGTCGTGTTCGCCCGTACCCGTCCCGCCGACGAGAACGGCACCGGCATCGCGGTGTTCCTCGTCCCCGCGGACACTCCGGGTGTCCAGGTCGGCAACAAGGACAGCAAGATGGGCCAGGAAGGCGCGTGGACCGCGGACGTCGCGTTCACCGACGTGCGGGTGCCGGCGTCCGCCCTGGTCGGCGGCAGCGAGGACGTCGGTTACAAGGCGGCGATGGTGTCGCTCGCGCGCGGTCGCGTGCACATCGCCGCGCTGTCCGTCGGACAGGCGCAGCGCGCCCTCGACGAGTCGGTCGCCTACGCGGCCACCGCGACCCAGGGCGGCAACCCGATCGGAAACTTCCAGCTGGTGCAGGCGATGATCGCCGATCAGCAGACCGGTGTGATGGCCGGTCGCGCGCTCGTGCGCGATGCTGCGAAGGCGTGGGTCGAGGAAACCGATCGTCGTATCGCTCCGTCGGTCGCGAAGCTGTACTGCACCGAAATGGTCGGCAAGGTAGCCGATCTCGCGGTACAGATCCACGGCGGCACCGGATACATGCGCGAGGTTCCGGTCGAGCGGATCTACCGTGATGTTCGCCTGCTGCGCCTGTACGAGGGCACCAGCGAGATCCAGCGTCTGATCATCGGCGGCGGACTCGTCAAGCAGGCTCAGCGCGGCTGAAAACTGCTGTAGCAGAACGAGAACACGGCCCCGGTTCGCATCGCGAACCGGGGCCCTGTCATGTCTGCGCCGCGATCGTCAGGCGGCAGCCTTGCGCGCGACGACCTCGATCGCGACGAGATGGTCGCGGTACTTGGTGAACACCGACCGCATCTGCAGCACGCGGGCACGAGCGTCAGAGTCGCGCAACACGTTTCCGACGAACTTCACGGTACCGAGCAGTCCTTCGTCGGCGAGGATGCGCGACGGATCGAGCAGCTTCATCGGGGCGAAGCCGACGACGTCGACCTCGAATCCGGCCTCGACGAGAAGGTCCTTCCATTCCCGGGCGGTGAGCGGGCGGGCGTTGACCTTGATGGAGCGGGCCAGCGCCTTGCGGATCTCGGTCTTGACCTCGTCGCCGACGTCGTCCGGTTCGATCGCGAGTTCGTGGATGACGTAGCGGCCGCCGGCGCGCAGCACGCGGTGCGCTTCGGCGGCGATCTCCGACTTGTGTCTGTCGGTCTGCATCGTCAGCATCGCTTCGCCGACTACGACGTCGACGGAGGCATCACCGAGACCGGTCTTCGCGGCGTCCCCGGACACGACCGTCCCGTTGCCGGCGATCGCGCGACGGGTGAGATCCGCTGCGTGCGGATCGGATTCGACGCCGGTGTAGCTCTTCGGACCGGCGGCCACGATCTCCTGTGCGGTGCGCCCGAGACCGGGGGCGAGTTCGACGACGTCGGCACCGGCGAGCTTCGCGTCGGCGAGCATCCGCTCGGTCAGCTCCTTGCCGCCCGGCCGCAGGACTCGTTTGCCGAGCCGCGCGAGCAGCCAGTGCCCCGGCACATGTGCGGCGTCGCGTTCGGCGAGGGGGAGCTCGCCCGAGCCGGATCCCGTGGCGCTCTCGTCGTCGCTCATGCCGTCCTCACTCAGCTTAGGCTTACTTTAGAGGAATAATGTACGGTAATTTCCCGTGAGCGGGAAGACCGGAAACACCGAGTGGCGGCGCCCCCGTGGGGACACCGCCACTACCGGACCGCGGGGTGAACTCCCCGTCGCCCGAGCGAATGTACCGTTCGTCTCCTTCAACCGATCGAGCGTGCCATTCGCTCGGACGGGCGGGAGCGGTTACGTCCGTCAGTTCGGCTGCGACACCTCCGACAGACGCGACCGCAGGTCCGTCTTGAGGATCTTGCCCGCCGCCGAGGTCGGCAGCGCGTCCAGCACCACGACATCGCGGATCTTCTTGTAGGGCAACACCTGTTCCGCGACGAATGCCATCAGTTCGTCCTCGTCGATGTCGGCGCCGGCACGCGGCACGACGAACGCGACGGGCTCCTGCCCGACCGCCCCGACATCACGGCCGATCACCGCGGCCGTCGACACCGCCGGGTGCGAGACCAGGATCTCCTCGAGCTCACGCGGATACACGTTGTAGCCCTTGTAGATCAGCATGTCCTTCGCTCGGTCCGCGATGAACACGTAGCCGTCCTCGTCCTTGTAGGCGATGTCGCCGGTGTCGAGCCACCCGTCGACGTACTGCTGCGCGGTGATGTCCGGATGGTTCAGGTAGCCGTCGGTGACCTGCGGTCCGCGCACCCACAGCACGCCGAGTTCGCCGGGTGCGACGCCCACGGCCGTGTCGCCCTGCGCGCGGATCTGCACCTCGGTGTCGAAGATCGGGATCCCGACACTGCCGAGGCGATAGTCCGTGCCGACGCCCAGCGGGTTGGCGGTCACCACGCACGTCGCCTCGGTCAGGCCGTAGCCCTCGGTGACCCGCGCATTGGGGAACGCCTTGACCAGCGCGTCGAGCGTGCCGCGATCGATCGGGGCGGCACCGGAGGAGACGACCCGCACCGACGAGGTGTCGCGGGCTGCGACATCCGGATGGGTGGCGAGCGAATGCCACATAGCGGGGCTGCCCGTGACATAGCTGGCCTCGTGCCGCTCGATGAGTTCGAGCATGCGCGCGGGGTCGAACCGGCCCGCCATCACCTGGGTCAAACCACACATCAACAGGAACGACGTGTTGATCAGCGCGTGCGCGTGGAAGAGGGGCGACACCACGACAGTCGACCCGGCGCCGGGCTGGACACCGTAGATGTCGAGTTCTTCGATCGGATCGAGTGTGACGAGGCCGCCGGCGGTCTCGGTCACGGCATGCCCGGCACGCCACGCGCACATCTGGGTGACGTTCCCGACGACGTTGCGGTGCAGTACCCGCACGCCCTTCGAGATGCCGGTCGTGCCGCCGGTGAAGGCGAGGTGCGCCACGTCGTCGCCGGTGACGTCGGCGGGCGCGAAGTCGGTGGGCCGTCCGGCGAGGAACGCGTCGAATCCGACGACCGTCCCGTCGCCGACGACACCGTCACCGGCGACGACCATCGTCGTGAGCGATGTACCGGCCGCGGCGTCCCGCAGGGTCTGCACCTGCGCGGGCTGGCTGACACCGACGACCGCGCCGGTTTCCTCGATCTGACGGCGCAGCCCCGGCAGCGGCTGCAGCGGGTTGACCGGGGTGACGGTCGCGCCGGCCCGCAGCGTGCCGTAGTACGCGATGACGAACTCGATGCAGTTGCCGATGTGCAGCAGCACGACGTCGCGCGGACGCACACCGGACGCGGCGAGCGCGCTCGCGAACTGCGAGGACCGCTCGTCGAGTTCGCGGTAGGTGCAGGTGCGGTCACCGTCGACGACGGCCGGTCGATCCCCGTATCGCGCACCCATGCTCGACGCCCACACAGCCATGGACACCTGCGGGTAGATCAGGTGCTTGTCGGTCAGAGTCTTGAGATCCATTGCGATACAACCGTTACCGAGGTGCCATGCGGATAGCGCCGTCGAGGCGGATCGTCTCGCCGTTGATGTAACCGTTCTCGAGGATCGACGCGGCGAGGCGGCCGAATTCGTCGGGGCGGCCCAGGCGGGACGGGTTCGGGACGGTCGCCTCGAGCGAGGCACGCACGTCGTCGCGCAGGCGGGCGAGGAGCGGCGTGTCCATGATGCCGGGGGCGATGGTGTTGACCCGGATGCCCTTGCTGGCCAGGTCGCGCGCGGCGACGATCGTCATGCCGACGATGCCGGCCTTCGACGCCGAGTAGTTGATCTGGCCGATCTGACCCTCGAATGCCGCCACCGAGGCGGTCATGACGACCGCGCCGCGCTCGCCGTCGATCGGCTCGAGCTGCGCCATGCGTTCGGCGCCGAGGCGCAGCGCGTTGAACGAGCCGATGAGATTGAGGCGGATCACGAACTCGAAGTCCTCGAGCGACCCGGCCTTGCCCTCCTTGTCGAGCACGCGCATCTTGCGGCCGGCGCCTGCGCAGTGGACGACGCCGCGAAGCCCGCCACGCTCGTGCGCGACATCCAGGGCGGCGGCGAACTGCTCGGCGTCGGTGACGTCGGCGGGCGCGAAGACGGCGCCGTCACCGAGGTCGGCCGCGACGTCCGCGCCGTTGGAGCCGGGCAGGTCGATGAGGGTGACGGTGCCACCCGCGTCGAGGACACGACGCGCGGTGGCGAGGCCGAGACCGGAGGCGCCGCCGGTGATGGCGACGGAAAGACCCTTGAGTTCCATGTTTTCGATCCTTTGCGAGAAGTTCGGGATTATCAGAGCAGTTCGAGGATGGTGGCGTTCGCCATGCCGCCGGCTTCGCACATCGACTGCAGGCCGTATCGGATTCCGTTGTCGCGCATGTGGTGCACGAGACGGGTCATGAGGATCGCGCCGGATCCGCCGAGCGGGTGGCCGACACCGATGGCACCGCCGAGCGGGTTGAGCCGGTCGAGCTTCGCGCCGGTCTCGGCCTGCCACGCGAGCGGCACCGGCGCGAACGCCTCATTGATCTCGAATGCGCCGATGTCGTCGATGGACAGGCCGGAACACTTCAGCGCCTTCTCGGTCGCGGGGATCGGGCCGGTCAGCATGATGACCGGGTCGTCGGCGGCGACGACGGCGGTGTGGATCCGCGCGAGCGGAGTCCAGCCCTGCGACGCAGCGTATTCGCTGGTGGTGATGAGCAGGGCGCCCGCGCCGTCGGAGATCTGCGAGGAGTTGCCGGCATGGATCACGCCGTCCTCCTTGAACACGGTCTTGAGCTTGCCGAGCGACTCGAGGGTGCCGCCGCGGCGGATGCCCTCGTCGGTGGTGAGATCACCGAGCGGGGCGAGCTGGCCCGAGAAGGCCCCCGCATCGGTGGCGACGGCGGACAGTTCGTGCGAGCGCAGCGAGTACTCGTCGAGCGCGGTGCGGGAGAAACCCCACTTCTCGGCGATCATCTCGGCGCCGATGCCCTGGCTGAATCCCTCGACACCGAAGCGGTCGCGCACGTTCTGCGGGAAGTGCTGGCCGTCCTTGCTGGAGCTGCCCATCGGCACGCGGCTCATGGACTCGACGCCACCGGCGATCACCACGTCGTTCTGCCCGGAAATGACGGTCGCGGCGGCGAAGGACACGGCCTGCTGGCTCGACCCGCATGCGCGGTTGATCGTGGTGGCGGGAACGGTGACCGGCCATCCGGCCGCGAACACCGCGCTGCGCGACACGATTCCGGCCTGATCGCCGACCTGGCTCACGCAACCCCACTGGACGTCGTCGATCGTGGCGGGATCGAGTCCGGTCCGCTCGGCGAGCGCGGTGAGCACGTGTGCCGACAGGTTGACGGGATGGATCTCGGACAGTGCGCCACCGCGACGCCCGATGGGGGAACGGACGGCGTCGACGATCACGGCATCGCGCATGCGAATCGGTCCTTTGCTGTTGCGGGACACGGCTGGCGGGCAACCGTGGCGGGAAAAGACGACCGGCCGGGTGGTGGTCCTCACATCTGAGGAGACCACGCGCCCGGCCGGTGAGGGAAAGTCTTTCGGCGGAAGCTTCCGTTAGGTGGAAGCTATGCCACGACCTTCGTCACGCCTGACCACGGATGATCTTCCGATCCCGTTCGGGGTTGGCGAGGATCAGCACCAGGATTGCGGCGATCGCGCCGAGCACACCGATGTACTGGAACGACGTGGCATAACCGACGGCCGGGGACTCGGCGTTGTCGACGATGACACCGGTCGCGTACGGGGCGACGAGACCGCCGATGGCCATGAGCGCGAGGAACACACCCATCGTGCCTGCGGTCTGCTGCGGCGGGCACAGCTCGGAGATCGCCGCGTTGATCAGCGGGAAGACGATGGCACCGAAGGCGTAGCCGATGGACACCGCCGCGACCGCGAGAGCCGGAGTGCCGATGTACGGAAGGAAGACGAGCACCGAGCCGCAGATGAGCACGCCCACGCAGGGCACGATGATCCGCACGACGCGGGAGCTGAAGCCCTTGCCGATCAGCCGGTCGGTGATCGTGCCCGAGGTCACCATCAGGAACAGGCCGATGATCGACGGCAGCGCGAACATCGAGCCGGCCTGCATCCGGCTGTAGCCGAGGCCGACCTCGAAGTACGACGGCAGCCAGGTCAGGACGACGGTGGTCAGCGCGTAGACGACGATGATCAGGGCCGAGCAGCTAATGAACGTGCGGGTGAGGAAGATCTTCTTCCACGGGACCGACGGTTCGGTAGACGCGGTCGCGGTGCCGCCACCCTTGACGGCCGCCGCGGTGTAGGGGCCTTCCTTCCAGCCCGTGAGCCACAGCAGGACCCACACCGCGCCGAGGATCGACAGCGCGATCAACGCCATCTTCCAGCCGTATTCGACGGTGATGAACGTGAGAACGGGTGCGAGTGCGATCTTGGCGACCGATGCCGAACCGGCGAGCAGCGCGCCCGGCAGTCCGCGCTTCGCCGGCGGGTGCCACGAATACGTCGCGGTGTGCATCAGCGCCGAACTCGGGCCCTCGGCGAGGCCGAGGAGCATGCGGCACACGACCAGCAACACGAACGACGCGGAGACCACGAGCGGGAGCATGACGACGGACCAGATGATGCCGAGCGCGAGCAGGGCCCATCGGAGGGTCATGTACTTGTTGAGCGGACCCGCGAGGAACCCGCCCACCGTGAACGTCACGAAGAAGAGCGAACCGACCAGACCGATCTGCGACGACGTGAGGCCGAGCTCGCTCTTCAGCGGCTGCGCGATGATTCCGAGGACGGCCTTGTCGGCGTAGTTCACGACATAGAGGAAGATGACCAGCCCCGTCATGCCCCACGCGCGACCCGGGGTGACCAGGCTGGACACGCCCGCTTTTTCTGTTTTGTCGTTCAGGATTTCGCCTGTTGTCACTGGGAGTCCCTTCAAGAACTCGGAGGGGTCCGACGCGGGATGCCCTTCCCCGTCGTCGGCGTGAAACGTCACGCCTGGCGTTGCGACCCATTGAACGTGACCCATTTCACGCGTGGCAAGACGCCGTCGTCGAACTGACAGATTGCCGGTACCTATGTGTCGTCACCATCGGTGGCGGCCCGGGCGCCTGCTATTGGTCTGCGCTAACGGAGCATTAGCCGATCGGCGCTGGTCCCCGTTGTGAGCGTGATGCATGCTGACTGTGCAATCCGTCCGGTCACGTGTGCCCGGACACACCGCGACGAGGACAGGCAACGCATGAACTCCACCGCTTCCACCGACGAGCTCCCTTCGTCCACGGCACCGCTGGCCGGTGTGCGCGTGATCGAGGTGTCGAGCTTCGTGGCCGCGCCGTTGTGCGGGATGACCCTCGCCGCCCTCGGTGCCGACGTGATCCGTATCGACCCGATCGGCGGGGCCGCCGACTACAAGCGCTGGCCACTGACCGAGGACGGCGAGTCGATCTACTGGGCGAACCTGAACAAGGGCAAGCGCTCATTCGCCGCCGATTTCCGTGATCCGAACGCGCACAAGCTGATCCGAGACCTGATCATCGACGCGGGCATCGTCGTCACCAACGCCGCGGGACGCGACTGGCTCGACTACGAGGCACTCTCCGCGATCCGCCCCGACCTGATCCACGTGCAGGTGCTCGGCCGCGCCGACGGTACCGGCGCCGTCGACTACACCGTCAACGCCGCCGCCGGCTTCCCCCAGGTCACCGGCCCCGAAAACCTCGACGGCCCCGTCAATCACGTGCTGCCCGCCTGGGATGTCTCGTGCGGACTCTACGCCGCACTGTCCGTCGCGTCCGCGGTGTACCGCCGCGAGATCACCGGCGCCGGAACCAAAATCGTTCTCCCGCTCGAGGACGTCGCGTTCGCGACCGTCGGCAACCTCGGCTACATCGCCGAGGCGCAACTCGGCCTGCAGGGCCGCGGGCGTGTCGGCAACGCGGTCTACGGCACCTACGGCGCCGACTTCGCCACCTCGGACGGTGCCCGGTTCATGATCGTCGCGCTGACCCCGCGCCACTTCCGTGACCTCACCGAACTCACCGGCACCACCGCAGCCGTCACGGCCGTCGAGGCCGCGCTCGGCGCCGACTTCCGCGACGAAGGCGAACGGTACAAGCACCGCGCCGTGCTCAACGGCCTGTTCGCCGGGTGGTTCGGCGCGCGGACCGCGGACGAGGTCGAGGCCGCGCTCGACGGCACCTCCATCCTGCACGAGCGCTATCGCTCGTTCGCCGAACTCGCCGCCGACCCGCGGGTCACCGGCAACCCGATGTTCCAGAAACTCGACCAGCCGCGCATCGGAACCTACTCCGCGGCCAGCACCCCCATGTCGTTCGACGGCGTACACCCGGCCGTCCGTCCCGCCCCGGCCAACGGTGACGACACCGCCGAGGTGCTCGTCGAGCACCTCGGTCTCACCGACGACGAGGTCGACGCCCTCGCCGCATCCGGCACCGTCCGAATCAACCAGAAGGATCGCGCATGACCCGCCTCGCCCAGACGATCGGCCTGACCGAGTTCCAGACCGAGATCCTGGACACCGTCCGTACTTTCGTCGACCGCGAGATCATCCCGAACGCGCAGGAACTCGAGCATTCGGACACCTACCCGCAGGCGATCGTCGACCGGATGCGGGAAATGGGCCTGTTCGGCCTGATGATTCCCGAGGAGTACGGCGGCCTGGGCGAATCGCTGCTCACCTACGCGCTGTGCGTCGAGGAACTCGCCCGCGGCTGGATGAGCGTGTCCGGCGTCATCAACACCCACTTCATCGTCGCGTACATGCTGCGTCAGCACGGAACCGACGAGCAGAAGAACTACTACCTGCCGAAGATGGCGACCGGCGAGACCCGCGGTGCCTTCTCCATGTCCGAACCCGAACTCGGCTCGGATGTCGCCGCGATCCGCACCAAGGCCAAGCGCGACGCAGGCGGCGACTACGTCATCAACGGCCAGAAGATGTGGCTGACCAACGGGGGCAGCTCCACGCTGGTCGCCGCGCTGGTCAAGACGGAGGAAGGCGCGGAGAAGCCGCACCAGAACCTGACGACCTTCCTGGTCGAGAAGCCCGCCGGATTCGGCGAGGTCGTACCCGGCCTCACCATCCCCGGCAAGATCGACAAGATGGGCTACAAGGGCATCGATACGACCGAGCTGGTCTTCGACAACTACAAGGCATCCGCGGGCGACGTTCTCGGTGGTGTTCCCGGCCGCGGCTTCTTCCAGATGATGGACGGCGTCGAGGTCGGGCGGGTCAACGTCTCGGCCCGCGCGTGCGGTGTCGCGATCCGTGCGTTCGAGCTCGCCGCGCAGTACGCCCAGCAGCGCACCACCTTCGGCAAGCCGATCGCCCAGCACCAGGCGATCTCGTTCTCCCTCGCGGAGATGGCCACCAAGGTCGAGGCCGCTCACCTGATGATGGTCAACGCCGCGCGCCTGAAGGATTCGGGTGAACGCAACGACGTCGCGGCCGGCATGGCCAAGTACCTCACCAGCGAGTACTGCTCGGAGGTCACCCAGGCCAGCTTCCGCATCCACGGCGGCTACGGCTACTCCAAGGAATACGAGATCGAGCGGCTCATGCGCGAAGCCCCGTTCCTGCTCATCGGCGAGGGCACCAGCGAGATCCAGAAGACGATCATCAGCAAGGGCGTACTGCGCAGCTACGCACTGTAATTCGAACCGGGATCCGTTCCGGCCCAGCCCACGAGAGGGAGATCGACCGTGCAGCGTACGGTGTTCAACGAGGATCACGAAGCGTTCCGGGAAACGGTGCGCGACTTCATCGCGAAAGAGGTCGCACCGGTCTACCACGAGTGGGAGGCCGACGGCCATCCCCCGCGCAAGTTCTACAACCGGCTCGGCGAGCTGGGCATCCTGGGCATCCAGGCGCCGGAGGAGTTCGGCGGCGGTGGAGAGTCGTCGATCAAGTTCAATGCGGTTGTCGCCGAGGAGTGCTCGGCCGCCGGAGTCACCTTCGGGTCGTACTCGGTGCACTCGAACCTCATCCTTCCGTACCTGATGGAGTACGGGACCGACGAGCAGAAGCAGCGTTGGATCCCAGGGTTCTGTTCCGGCGACCTGATGTTCGCGATCGCCATGACCGAGCCGGGCACCGGATCCGACCTCGCGAACATCGCCACCACGGCGAAGCTCTCGGAGGACGGCTCGCACTACGTGATCAACGGTGCGAAGACCTTCATCACCGGCGGCGCCCTGGCCGACCGCATCCTCACGGTCTGCCGCACCTCGCCGTTCGATCCGGAGAACCGCCGCGCCGGTCTGTCGATCCTCGTCGTCGACACCGCCGCCGAGGGATTCTCGGTGGGCCGCAAGCTCGACAAGATCGGCCTGAAGACCTCCGACACCGCGGAGCTGTCCTACTCCGACGTCAAGGTTCCGGTCACCGACCTGCTCGGCGAGGAGGGCAAGGGCTTCCGGTACCTGACCCACAACCTCGCCCAGGAGCGCCTCACCATCGCATTCGGCGCATCGGCGACCGCGGCGGCGGCGTTGCAACACGCGATCACGTACACCAAGGACCGCAAGGTGTTCGGCAAGCCGGTCGCCACGTTCCAGAACACGAAATTCGTGCTCGCCGAATGCTCCACGGAGCTGCAGGCCGTCCAGCTGATGGTCGACAACGCACTCGAGCTGCACGACCGCGGCGAGCTCACCGTGCCCGACGCGGCCCGGGCGAAGCTGTTCGGCACCGAAGCGGCCGGCCGCATCATCGACAAGTGCCTGCAGCTGCACGGCGGATACGGCTACATCACCGAATACCCCATCGCGCGCCTGTACGCCGATACGCGCGTCAGCCGCATCTACGGCGGCACCAGTGAGGTCATGAAGACCATCATCGCCAAGGACATCGGCCTGTAGAGCACACCCCGCAGGTACGACGGGGCTCGGCCCCGGGCTGTCACACGCGGCCCGGGGCCGGGTCACGTCCCGGAACGAGCGCGGATCCGGCCGGGCGGATCCGACCGGCACCCGCTATCGTTTCGCGCCATGCGACTGCTCGAGAAATCGAAACGGGTCATCGAGGCCCAGCTGAGCAACACCAGCATCCGCGCGCTGTCGGGGTCGATGGTGGCCTACGAGGGCCAGGTGAGCTTCAAGTCGGCCGGGTTCGGCGGCGGCGAGGGTGTGCTGGCCGGTCTGCGGCAGCGTGCGACGGGCGAAGGCCTCTCTCTCATGGAGGCCGCCGGCACCGGTGTCGTCTACCTCGCGCACCGGGGCCGGAACGTGACCGTGCTGGAACTGAACAACGAGACGCTGCAGGTCGAGTCCGAGCAGTTGCTGGCGCTCAACGGGAACCTCACCACCAACGTCACGTTCGCGGGGGTCCGGGGCGGCATGAGCGGACAGGGACTGTTCACCACGACGGTGACGGGCAGCGGTCAGGTTGCGCTGCTGTCGGCGGGCGGGCCGCTGATCCATCTCGAGGTCTCGCCCCAGTACCCGCTGGTCGTCGACCCGGATGCGTTCGTCTGCGCGAAGGGGCAGCTGACACAGTCGTTCGTCACCGACGTCTCGTGGCGGTCCGCGATCGGGCAGGGCAACGGCGAGGCGTTCTCGCTGAAATGGGACGGAATGGGTGTCGTGTCCATCCAGCCGGCGGAACGGTAGGAAGCCGATGACGTTCACCAAGGTCAACAACAAGGTCGTCCGCGTCGACCTGAACCAGTCCGGTCCGATCGTCGCGCGCCGCGGCGCGATGCTGTTCTACACGGGCGCAGTGCATTTCACCCCACATCAGCTTCCGGGCAGCGGTGGGATGCCGGGAGGCCTCGGCGGGATCGCATCGATGGCCGGCCGGATGATGCAGGGTGAGCACGAGGCGACGATGGTCGCACAGGGCAACGGTGTGGTGCACTACGGATTCCGCGGGCTCGAGACCCACATCGTGGACATGTCCGGGGGCGGCGAACTTCGGGTCGAGGCGTCGCGCCTGCTCGCGCACACCTCGGGTCTCCAGAGCGCGGTCGTGCAGGCGTCGGCCGCTCCGGCGTCCGCAGGCGGCGGCGGTGGCCTGCTCGGCGCGCTGCGCGGAGCGGCAACCGGAATGGTCACGGGCACAGGAATGTTCACGACCCAGTTGTCCGGCTACGGCGCGGCCGTGCTGCTCGCGCACGGTGGGGTCATCGAACTGCAGGTCGGCGGGCCGGCACCGGTGTTCGTCGATCCGCAATCGTTCGTCGCGGCGCTGGGACCGGTGCGCACCGACCTGAAGTCGACGATGAGCTGGCGCAACGCCGGCCGGACCGGCGGTGAGAGCATGCAACTCGAGTGCACCGGGCAGGGCATCGTCTACGTGCAGGCATCGGAGGAGAAGCTGTGAGTGTCGTACTGAATCCGTCACATCTCGTCGGCAACGACAACGTGCCCGGCAACGGCTACGCGTACTGCATCGACCTGCAGAGCCCGTGGTTCCTGTCGAAGGGCGCGATGATCGCCTACTACGGGCAGATCCAGTTCACCGCGCTCACCCACGGGCTACAGGGTCAGCTGCTGCACATGGTGGCCCAGCAGTTCTCCGCACCGTTGCACCTGGGCGACTACGTGGTCGCCGAGGGCTACGGGAAGCTGATCCTCGGCGATCGCGGCTACGACATCAATTCCTACGACCTCGACGACGGAAACCTGACCATCCGGGCCGCGAACCTGCTGGCGTTCGAGCCCGGATTGTCGTTGAACCAGTCGATCGTGCCGGGCTTCCTCACGTTGATCGGCACCGGGAAGTTCCTGGCGTCGTCGAACGGCCCGGTGATCTTCGCGGAACCGCCGCTGCGGGTGGATCCCGAGGCCCTGGTGGGCTGGGCGGACTGCCCCTCGCCGAGTCACCACTTCGACGAATCCTGGATCACCGGGTACGTCGCGGCCGGAGCGCGCATGTTCGGCGTGCAGTCCGGGGAGGAGCGGCAGTTCGATTTCACCGGAGCCGGGACGGTGCTCATCCAGTCCAGCGAGAAGGTGATCGACGACAGTTCGGTGGTCCGGGTGATCGAAGGACAGTTGCCGGGACTGACCAGCAGCGGCCTGCAACGGATCAATCATGCCGTGTCGTCGCAACTGCAACAGCAGCAACAGTTCTGACGACCCCCCGGGCGAGGACCGGGCATTGCCCCTACCCGCTTTAGTCGCGATGTGATTACGATCACAGGATAGCCAGCCCTTACTGCGGTAAGGTTTGGACAACCTAAGTAACATCGCTCCAGATTGGTCGTCCGCATGTACGTCTGCAGCTGCCACGCTCTCACCCACAATCACATCGAGGCTGAGATCGCTGCCGGCGCGCGCTGCACCCGGGAAATCAGCGCGGCATGCCGGGCCGGAACCGACTGCGGCGGTTGCGTACGCAATATCTCCGCGATCCTGCGAGCTTCCCGCCGGAATGAGAACATCGAACTCGAGACCGCCGTGTAGCCAGCCCCTACCCGGCGGTGAACTCGATGGTTCCACCCCGGGAGGTGCCATGAAGGGCGACAAGAAAGTCCTGGAGTTCCTCAACGAGCAGTTGACTGCCGAACTCACCGCGATCAATCAGTATTTCCTGCACTCGAAAATGCAGGACAACCTCGGCTGGGCGAAGCTCGCGTCACACACGCGAGCCGAATCCTTCGAGGAGATGCGTCACGCCGAGACCCTGACCGACCGCATCCTGTTCCTCGACGGCCTGCCCAACTATCAACGGCTCGGCTCGATCCGCATCGGACAGACCATCAAGGAGATGTTCGAGGCCGACATGCAGGTGGAGATCGAGGCCCGTGATCGCCTGAGGAAGGGCGCCGAGTATATGCGCTCGGTCAGCGACATCACCTCGGCGAACATCTTCGAGTCCATCCTCGCCGAGGAGGAAGAACACATCGACTACCTGGAGACCCAGCTCGGGCTCCTCGAACAGCTGGGCGAGCCGCTGTACATCTCCGTGCACGTCTCCCCACCGGAGTAGCCGACCGGGGGCCGCCACAGTCGTTGACGACGCAACCACATCGCGTATCCTGGCCGTATGGACTCACCGCGGTGGCTCGACGACGCCGAGCAGCACGCGTGGCGCGCCTACCTCGACGCCACGCGGCTGCTCATGGCGGCCCTCGACCGGCAACTCACCCGAGATTCCAAGATCTCGCTCACCGACTTCGAACTGCTCGTCGCCCTCTCGGAGGCGCCCGGACGGCGCATGCGCATGAGCGCCCTGGCCGACGTCGTCGTCACGACGCGCAGCGGGGCCACGCGCGCGATCACGCGTCTGGTCGACGCAGGCTGGGTCCGCCGCGTCGAATGCCCCGAGGACAAGCGCGGCACCCTCGCCGAACTCACCGACGAAGGCGCCACCAAGCTCGCCGAAGCCAGCCCCGGCCACGTCGAAGCGGTGCGTTCGAGTATGTTCGACCTGCTCAGCGAGGAGGACGTCGCGCGATTCGGCGAATCCTTCGCCGCGATGCGCACGCACCTGCTCGGAAACGGCTAGAGGAAAAAATGAGCGACTCACCCGTGAACGTCGTCCACAACGAGGACCTGCAGCGGTACGAACTCCGCGACGGCGACACCGTCATCGGCTACACCCAGTACCACCCGGACGGCGACGTCCAGCTCGTGTTCGACCACACCGAGGTCGACGGCGCCTACTCGGGTCAGGGCCTGTCCGGCAGGCTCGTGCGCTTCGCACTCGACGATGTGCGCGAGCGCGGCAAGCGGATCGTTCCCATCTGCCCGTTCGTCCACTCGTACATCGAGAAGCACCCCGAGTACCAGGACATCGCCGACTGACCCTGCACGCGCGGGCAGTCGCGCGCGGACAATGGCGTCATGACCGAACGCAAGCGTCCGGACGTCACCTTCGAGTCGTGGGTCGAACGGCAGATCCGCGTCGCGCAGGAACGCGGCGATTTCGACAATCTGCCCGGCGCGGGCAAACCGATCCCCGACCACGGCGACGACGAGCTGTGGTGGGTCAAGAGCTATCTGCGCCGGGAAGGATTGTCCACGGAGTCGCTGCTACCGCCCCCGTTGCAACTGCGCAAAGAGGTCGAGAGGCTGCCGGACGTCGTGCGGGACATCCCGACCGAGGACGGTGTCCGCGAGATCGTCGCGGAACTGAACCGGCGCATCGTCGACTGCCTGCGCGCACCCGACCGGCTGCCCGTGCCGCTGCACCTCGTCGATGCCGACGACACCGTCCGCCGGTGGCGCACGGATCGCCGCGCTCCGGGGTGAAGGTTCGCCTCACCCACAGGCGACAGAAGGATCAGCGGCGGACGAGGTCGGCGACCATCCCGTCGACGGCCCGCACGCTGAGCACCTGATCCAGGGTCATGGAGGCGCAACCGATCATGCCGGACCGGTCGCCGTGTGCCCACGGCAGAATCTGCAGTGTCTGCGTCGCGGTCGCGATCGCATTGCCGTACAAGGTTTCCCGAAGTCCCGCGACGAACACATCGTAGGCACCGGCCATGTCGCCGCCGACGACGAGCACCTCGGGGTCGAGGAGGTTGACGGCCCCGGCGACCACTTCACCGATCCGCCGGCCGCTGTCGCGGATCAGCCGACGCGCCTCGCTGTCCCCGGAACCGGCGAGTTCGACGACATCGCGGATGTGTGTGATGTCGCGGCCGAGCGCCTCGAGGTCGCGCACCAGCGCCCAACCGCCGGCCACCGCCTCGACACAGCCGATGTTGCCGCACCGGCAGACCACGTCGCGCGCCGCCGCGATCTTCGTGTGCCCGATTTCGCCGACCGCGCCCACCGCCCCGCGCTGCAGCACACCGCCGGAGACGATGCCGGCGCGCAGCCCGGTGGACGCCTTGATGAGCAGCATGTCCCGGAACCGGCGGCGCTCGCCGAACCGTTCGGCCAGGACCATCGCGTTCGCATCGTTGTCGACGAAGATCGGAACGTCTCCGAGTGCGGCGAAATACGGTTGCAGCGGAACCCCGTCCCACCCGGCCATCGTCGGCGAGTGCAGGCTGCACCCGCGATCGACGTCGACGGTGCCCGGAAGCGCGACGCCGATCCCGACGGTGCCCGGACAGCCGGGACCGAGGGTGTCGCGCAACGTTCCGAGGCGCGCGGCGACGAGGGGCATCAGTTCGTCGGGGTCGTTGCCGATCTCCTGTTCCACGTCGTCGGTGCACAGCAGACCACCGGCCAGGTCGCAGACTGCGAGCTGGGTACGGCTGCGGCCGATCGCGGCGACGAGGACGATGCCCGCATCGACCCCGAACGTCAGGGTCGCCGGCGGACGGCCGCCGGTGGACGGGCCCTCCTCGCATTCGACGACCAGTCCGAGCGCCTGCAACGACGAGACCCGGGACGCAACCGCGGTACGCGACAGACCGGTGAGCTGGCCGATCTCGCTGCGAGTGGTCGCGGTGCCGGCGCGTACCAGCGCGAACACGTCACCTGCGGTCGCAGGGGCGAGCGATCGGGTCGTTCGGGTCATGGGTCAACGGTAAGCGCGATCGACCGGAGGCGGAGCACAGCCCCGAGCGTCGGGCACCCGGCGTCGCGTCGTGTCCTACGGCAGCGCGGGGAGCGCAGGCGTGGCGGTGGGCGCGGATTCCAGGGTGGCCAGTGTTTCCGGGGAAGGGGGAGCCGACAGCTGGGCGACCAGAGTGTCGAGCAGTTGACTGACGTGCAGTGCAAACGGGGTGACATTCACGCCGAGCATTCGCCTGCGGTGGCGGTCGGCGCTCAGGTGCAGGCAGGTCGACGAGGCCTGATGGATGCGGATGTCCCGCAGAGGTTGCGGCACGTCGGCGATGAGCGCGCCGACGCGGGCGTAGTAGGCGCGCTCGGATTCGCGGTGCGTCTGCGGCAATTTGTCCAGGGGGTGCATCTCCCGCACGAGCTGCTCGAGGAACGGCAGGTAGTAGCAGTCCTCGTCCTCGGCGAGCTCGATCAGAGGTAGTTGGTGCGCCTCGACGACGGAACGCAGGTCTGTTGCGGGAAGCCTGGCTTCGAGCAGGGACCGGCGACGCGTCAGGTCTTCGACCCGATTGATCAGGATGGCGTCGATGAGTCCCTGCTTGGAGCCGAAGTGGTATTGGACGGCCGATTTGTTGGCCATCCCCGCCTCGACGCCGATCCGGCGCAAGGGGACGCCGTCGAGCCCGTGTCGTGCGTAGAGGCGTTCCGCGGTGAGGACCAGTTCCTGCTTCGCGGAACGACCGACAGAGGGCATCGATTCGGTCATGGCGTTCATCAAACCACCCTGGACAGGGTTAAGTCCTATGCCTTACAGTTCAGTCCATCACATTATCTTTCAGACCTCGGGTGAATCACACGAGTGGTCGCGGGCCACTTTCCTCTCGAAGAAAGCGGAGCGGACCGTGGGAGTTCGGCCACAGGACATCACCCGGGAACATCCAGGAGGAGAGCAGTCATGGCAGGAATGGAGGGCCGCGTCGCGTTCATCACCGGCGCCGGACGCGGCCAGGGCCGTGCTCACGCCGTACGGCTGGCCGGCGAGGGCGTCGACATCATCGGCATCGACATCTGCGCGGATGTCGCATCGATGACCTACCCCAATGCCACCGAGGCCGACCTGAGGGAGACCGCGAATCTGGTCGCAGCGCAGGGACGAAAGATGGTCGCGCGGAAGGCCGACGTACGCGACTACCACGGCCTGCGTGCCGCATTCGAAGAGGGCTACCGGGAATTCGGCAGGGTCGACATCATCATCGCCAACGCAGGAATCATCCGGATGGGATCGGAATCGGAGGATTTCCTCGCCGACTGGAACGATGTGATCGACACCAACCTGACCGGCGTCTATCACACCGTGCGAGCGGCGCTGCCGGAAATGCGCGCCGGCGGCCGTGGCGGCTCCATCGTCATGACCGGTTCCACCGCCGGGTTGAAGGCATCACCGTCGTTGCTCGCGAGCGGCAACGCCTACGCCGCCGCGAAGCGCGGACTGGTCGGATTGATGCAGGGACTCGCGGGATATCTTGCACCCGAATGGATTCGCGTGAACACCATTCATCCCACCGGAGTGGCCAGCGGCATGACCCTGAACGACGCCATGCGCGAGTTGATGGAACAGGCCGCCGCAGGAGGGTCGAATTCGATCTCGGGAATGCAGAACGCGCTGCCGCTGCAGATGCTCGAGGCCGAGGACGTCGCCAACGCAGTGGCCTATCTCGTCTCCGATGAGGCGAAGTTCATCACCGGTACCGAATGGGCGCTCGACGCGGGCTTCATGGTCCGGTGACCCTGCCGGGCGGCTCTCCTCTCCCGGTACGGAATTCGAGGCCGACGTCGTGACCACTCTCCGATGAAAGCGAAACCCATGAGAACCGAAAACCCGAGCGCGACGGATTCCGGAGCGCACGAACGCTCGAATCGCGGGCGGCGCGAGTTCAGCGAAGTCATGACCGTCGGCCCACCGCCGGATCCGAGTCCGGTGACGGCGAACGGTTTGATCGACATCGTGTTCGGCGAGATCTGGACGCGGCCCGGACTGAGCCGGCGTGATCGCCGGTTCGTCACGCTGTCGTGTGTGGCCGACGCCGGTGCCGAGGAAGCGCTGGCCGAGCACGTGTATGCGGCGCTGCACAGCGGAGACATCTCCATCACGGAAATGCGGGAGACAGTCCTGCATTTCGCCGTCTACGCGGGCTGGCCGAAAGCATCGCAGTTCAACGGGGTCGTCGACCGGCAGTGGGAGCGGATCCACCGGGAGCGCGGGATCGGGGTTCCGCCACCCGAGCCGCTCCTACCGCTGACCACGGCCAGCGACCCGGATGCCCGGCTGGCAGACGGTGCGGCGGCGTTCAGCGAAATCAATTGCCTGCCGTTCGCGCCCGATCGGGACAATCCGTATCAGGGGGCGGGGATTCTCAACTTCGTGTTCGGTGAGATGTGGGTGCGGCCCGGACTCGGCATGAAGGAACGCCGCCTGATCACCGTGGCGTGCGTGGGGTTCCAGGGCGCACCCACGCCGATCACCTCTCATGTCTATGCCGCACTGAAGAGCCGGGACCTGTCCTTCGACGAAATGGATGAACTGGCACTGCATTTCGCCGCCTATTCGGGATGGGCGCAGGCCACCCACCTGAGCAGTGCGATCGCCGAACAGAAGGCACGCGTACTCCGGGAACGGCACGACGAACATGAACCTCCCGGCTGATCGGCGCCGGTGGTGCTGATGTGGACGCGGGACGGAGTCCGGGCCGGACGGCGAGACACGCACTGGTGCTTCGCCGTCCGGCGATGTCCCGTTTTCGTGGGTGCTAAGCCCTGGGTACGCGCACGATCAACGCATCACCCTGACCCCCACCACCACACAACGCCGCAGCACCCACACCCACACCACCCCCACGTTTTCATCTCCAGCAGCGCCAGATGNAACACGATCCGCGCCCCCGANG
>NZ_LRRH01000193.1 GCF_001646785.1 Rhodococcus phenolicus | reverse complement strand
CGCCCTGCCCGATCCGTCGGCGCCGATGCGCGCCGCCGTCCGGTACGGCGCGCTGGGGCTGGTCGCCCTGACGGTCGTGTCCGCGGTGGTCTCGGTGCTCGTCGCGGGGATGCCGGGGCTCTGGGGCGCACTGATCGGGGCGGCCGTCGGCGGCGGATTCATCCTGTTCACGGCGCTCGGGGTGTTGCTCACCTCGCGGCTGCCCGCGACGACCGCCGGCGCCGTGCTGCTGGGTACGTGGCTGCTCAAGCTGATCCTGGCGATCGTGGTGATGGCGTTGCTCAAGCCGCTGGATTTCTACAGCAAGGGCGCGCTGGTCCTGACGATCGTGTTCGCGCTGGTGATCGTGCTGGGCGCGGAAACCTACGGGGTGGTCTCGCAGCGGGCGCTGTACGTGGTTCCCGATTCGGACAACGCGGATAACGACAAGCAGTAGTAGTTGGCCTTGTCAATTACCTCTCGCGTCCGCACCCCCCTACGCGTTGTCGTAGATGTATTGATAGGGTAATGCCCAAGAGAGTTGCGATCGGCCGGTGGTCCCGAGGGCACGGCGCGGTTGTATCTTTGCAGGCGGTCGTGTTCAAATGACCGCCGAGTCGACGAGAGTCGCCGACACCGACAGACGCGGGGCCGATCAGATCGCCCACAGCAGCTGGCGAATACGCGAGCCGACCTTGTCGACTTGTTGGATCGTCAATGTCCGATCGAACCGCAGACGGCAATGCCTGCGGCCGACTACGGGAGAGAGCGCTGAGCGTCACCACCTTGGCAGCCGGAGAATTCCACGCGCCGTCACTAGCCGATTTCTTTCCACCAGCAGTTCTTTTCGAGGGCACCCCCTTCGAAATGGACCGGCTGATGCTCATCCGCGTCGTCGTCGCCGTCCTGGTCGCGGCGTTCTTCGCGTTCGCCCTGCGTAGCCCGAAGATCGTTCCGCGCGGCGTGCAGAACGTCGCGGAGATCATGATCGACTTCGTTCGGATCAACATCGCCGAGGACATTCTCGGCAAGGAACAGGGCCGTCGCTTCCTGCCGGTGCTCGTGACGATCTTCTTCCTCGTCGCCGGGCTGAACCTGACCTCGATCATCCCGTTCCTGAACATCTCGTCCAACGCCCGCATCGGCATGCCGATCGTGCTGGCTGCTCTCGCCTACGTGGTCTTCAACTACGTCGGCATCAAGAAGTACGGCTTCTTCCGCTACGTCAAGAGCAGCATCGTCATCCCGAACCTGCCGCCGGCGCTCCACCTGCTCGTGATCCCGATCGAGTTCGTGTCGACGTTCATCCTGCGGCCGTTCACGCTCACGATCCGTCTCATGGCCAACATGCTCGCCGGCCACATCATGTTGGTGCTGTTCTTCAGTGCCACCCAGTTCTTCTTCTTCTCGTCCGAGGGCGCGATGAAGCTCTTCGGTATCGGCTCGCTGATCGGTGGCGTCGCCTTCACCTTCTTCGAACTGCTGGTGATCGTGCTGCAGGCGTACATCTTCGCGCTGCTGACCGCGGTCTACATCGACCTCGCGCTGCACGCCGAAGAGCACTGACCGAACTGCACCACCACACAACATCACAGACTGACTCGGTTGCCGATCCCCGGGGCCGAGCCACTAGAAAGGGAATGGAACACCAATGAGCGTTGCGCTTCAGGCAGTCGAGATCCTCGCGCAGGAAGAGACCACCTTCAAGGGTCTCGGTGCCGTCGGCTACGGCCTCGCCGCCATCGGCCCGGGCGTCGGCATCGGCATCGTCGTCGGTAAGGCGATCGAGGGCATGGCTCGCCAGCCCGAGATGGCCGGACAGCTGCGCACCACCATGTTCCTCGGTATCGCGTTCACCGAGGCCCTCGCGCTGATCGGCATCGTTGCCGGCTTCATCTTCTGATCGTCGCGAACATGGCTGACAGCATCCTGTTGCTCGCGGAGGAAGCGGAGACCCACAATCCGCTCCTGCCCGCGACATATGACATCGTTTGGTCGCTCGTCGCCCTGATCATCGTCGGTCTCGTCTTCTGGAAGTACGTGCTTCCGCTGTTCCAGAAGGTCCTCGACGAGCGTTCGGAGCAGATCGAAGGCGGCATCAAGAAGGCGGAAGAGGCACAGGCGGAAGCCGCTGCCGCGCTCGAGCAGTACCGCGCGCAGCTCGCCGAGGCCCGCACCGAAGCGGCGCAGATCCGCGAAGAGGCCCGCACCCAGGGTCAGCAGATCATCGCCGACATGAAGGCACAGGCCCAGGAGGAGAGCGACCGCATCGTCGCTGCCGGTCACTCCCAGCTGCAGGCCCAGCGCCAGCAGATCGTGACCGAGCTCCGTGGCGATCTCGGCCGCACCGCCGTCGACCTGTCCGAGAAGATCATCGGTGAGGCACTCTCCGATGACGTCAAGCGTGCCGGTTCCATCGACCGCTTCCTCAGCGAGCTCGAATCCCTCAGCGCTGACTCTGCATCCGGAAAGTGAGCACCATGTACGCAGCAAGCCGTGAGGCACTCGCTCATACGCGATCCGCGCTGCAGGACGCCTTGGCGTCGAGCACCGCATCCGCTGGTGCGGGTGCCGCGACTGCCGCTGCGGCACAGGCCGGCTCCGAACTGTTCTCGGTGGTCGAGGTGCTCGACGGCCAGCGCACCCTCCGCGGTGCGCTGGCGGACGCCTCGACCCCGGCGGCAGCTCGCCAGGCGCTGGCCGAGCAGGTCTTCGGGGGCAAGGTTTCGGCCGAGGCCCTGGCGACCGTCAAGGCCGCGGTGGGCCAGGACTGGTCGGCGCAGTCCGACCTGACCAACTCGCTCGTTCAGCTCGGCCGCGAGGCTCTGCTGAAGGCTGCGGAGGACCAGAACCAGCTGGACACGGTCGAGGACGAGCTGTTCCGGCTCGGTCGCATCGTCGCCGGCAACGGAGAACTCGAGCAGGCCCTGTCCGATCGCAGCACCGCGGTGCAGGCCAAGCGCGAGCTCCTCTCGCGCCTGCTGTACGGCAAGTGCACCGCGATCACCGAGGCCCTGGCCGTGCAGGCCGTCGGTCGCCTGAAGAAGGCTCCGGCCGACACGCTCGACGAACTGTCGGCTCTCGCTGCCACGCAGCGGGAGCGTGCCGTCGCCTATGTGCGCAGCGCCGCTGCCCTCAGCGAGGTTCAGGCCGAACGCCTCAGCGCGATCCTGACCCGCACCTACGGGAAGCCTGTGACGGTCCACGTCGAGGTCGACCCCGAGCTCCTCAGTGGATTGGTCGTCCGGGTGGGCGACGAGATCATCGACGGCACCGCAGCGGGACGACTCGCGGCAGTGCGGAAGAACCTCACGTAGTCCACTACCGAACACACACCCAGATCTTTTCGAAGACCAGATACCGAGAGCAGGAAGAACATGGCGGAGCTGACGATCTCCTCCGACGAGATCCGTAGCGCGATTGACAATTACACCGCGAGCTACTCCCCGGAGGCCTCCCGCGAGGAGGTCGGCGTGGTCGTCGACACCAGTGACGGCATCGCGCACATCAGCGGTCTGCCGTCGGCGATGGCCAACGAGCTGCTGGAGTTCCCCGGTGGCGTACTGGGCGTGGCCCTGAACCTCGAGGCCACCGAGATCGGCGCCGTCGTCCTCGGCGACTTCCAGGACATCGCAGAGGGCCAGGAAGTCAAGCGGACCGGCGACGTTCTGTCGGTGCCGGTCGGCGACGGCTACCTCGGCCGCGTCGTGAACCCGCTGGGCCAGCCGATCGACGGCCTCGGCGAGATCGAGTCCACCGAGAACCGCGCCCTCGAGCTGCAGGCCGCGACCGTGCTGGAGCGCCAGCCGGTCGAGGAGCCGCTGCAGACCGGCATCAAGGCCATCGACGCGATGACCCCGATCGGTCGCGGTCAGCGCCAGCTCGTCATCGGCGACCGCAAGACCGGCAAGACCGCGGTCTGCATCGACGCGATCCTCAACCAGAAGGCCAACTGGGCGACCGGTGACCCGAAGCAGCAGGTCCGCTGCATCTACGTCGCGATCGGCCAGAAGGGTTCCACCATCGCGGGCGTCAAGCAGGCCCTCGAGGAGAACGGCGCGATGGAGTACACCACCATCGTCGCGGCTCCGGCCTCCGACTCCGCCGGCTTCAAGTGGCTCGCCCCCTACACCGGTTCGGCCATCGGCCAGCACTGGATGTACCAGGGCAAGCACGTCCTGATCGTGTTCGACGACCTGACCAAGCAGGCCGAGGCGTACCGCGCCATCTCGCTGCTGCTGCGTCGTCCGCCGGGACGTGAGGCATACCCCGGCGACGTGTTCTACCTGCACTCCCGCCTGCTGGAGCGCTCCGCCAAGCTGTCCGACGAGCTCGGCGGCGGTTCGCTGACCGCGCTGCCGATCATCGAGACGAAGGCCAACGACGTGTCGGCCTACATCCCGACGAACGTCATCTCGATCACCGACGGCCAGGTCTTCCTCGAGTCCGACCTGTTCAACAAGGGTGTGCGCCCGGCCATCAACGTCGGTATCTCGGTTTCCCGAGTCGGTGGCGCCGCGCAGACCAAGGGCATGAAGAAGGTCTCCGGCTCGCTGCGTCTGGAGCTCGCACAGTTCCGTGAGCTCGAAGGCTTCGCCGCGTTCGCGTCGGACCTCGACGCCGCGTCGAAGGCCCAGCTCGAGCGCGGCCAGCGTCTGGTCGAGCTGCTCAAGCAGGACCAGTACTCGCCGATCGCCGTCGAGGACCAGATCGTCTCGATCTACCTCGCCGGTGAGGGTGTCTTCGACTCCGTTCCCGTCGAGGACGTCCGCCGGTTCGAGACCGAGCTGCTCGAGGACCTGCACCGCAGCGCCGCCGGCGTCTACGAGCAGATCTCCGGCGGCAAGGCGCTGACCGACGAGTCGATCGACGCTCTGACCGCCGCGACCGCGAAGTTCAAGGAAGGCTTCATCGCCTCCGACGGCAGCCGCGTGGTCAACGAGGCCGAGGCGGCCCCGCTGGGCGCCGACGAGGTCGAGCAGGAGCAGGTCTCCGTCAAGCGCACCACCGTTCGTAAGTGAGCGTGGAGACCATGACCCAGCGTCCAGTGAAGGGAGTGTGATCGACAAATGGCGAACTTGCGTGAGCTGCGCTCGCGGATCAAGTCGGTCAACTCGACCAAGAAGATCACCAAGGCGCAGGAATTGATCGCGACGTCGCGGATCACCAAGGCCCAGGCTCGGGTTGCCGCGTCGAAGCCGTACTCCGAGGAGATCACCAAGGTCCTCTCGGAGCTGGCGAGCGCCTCGGCGTCGTTGGATCACCCCCTGCTCAACGAGCGTGAGACCCCCAAGCGTGCCGCAGTGCTGGTCGTGACCAGCGACCGTGGTATGTGCGGTGGCTACAACTCCAACGTCCTCAAGGAAGCCGAGGAGCTGCGTCAGCTGCTCGTCAGCGAGGGCAAGGAGCCGGTGCTGTACGTGCTCGGCGGCAAGGGCCTGGCCTACTACACCTTCCGTGAGCGCCCGGTCGCAGGTGCGTGGACCGGCTTCTCGCAGGCACCGCGGTACGCGGACGCCGCGAAGGCCAGCCGCCACTTGGTGGAGCTGTTCATGGCCGGGTCCGGATCCGAGGTTCCCGCGCCGAACGGTGAGGGCACCATCGAGGGCGTCGACGAGCTGCACATCGTCTACACGCGTTTCGTGTCGATGCTGACGCAGACCCCCGAGGTCCGCCGCATGGCGCCGCTCGAGGTGAACATCACCGAGGACGAGATCGACCTCGGCGAGGACATGCTCTCCGACGGGCACCGCGCGTCGGGCAGCGACGGCCCGCGTGCCGGCTACAACTTCGAGCCGGAGGCCGGGACGCTGCTCTCGGCACTGCTGCCGAAGTACATCAGCACGCGCATCTTCGCGTCGCTGCTGGATGCCGCCGCCTCCGAGTCGGCTGCTCGCCGTACCGCCATGAAGGCCGCGACGGACAACGCCACGGAACTGGTGAACAACCTCAGCCGTCAGGCGAACCAGGCCCGCCAGGCCCAGATCACCCAGGAAATCAGCGAGATCGTCGGCGGTGCCGGTGCGCTCGCCTCGAGTGCAGGAAGTGACTGAAGCACATGACCGCAGCAGTAACAACTAACAACGGGGCGGGTGCGGCCTCGGCCTCGGCCGGTCGCGTCGTGCGCGTCATCGGCGCCGTCGTCGACGTCGAGTTCCCGCGGGGCGCCGTGCCCGAGCTGTTCAACGCCCTCAACGCAGAGGTCACTCTGCCGTCGGTGGCGAAGACCCTGACCCTCGAGGTCGCGCAGCACCTGGGTGACAACCTGGTCCGCACGATTTCGATGCAGCCGACCGACGGCCTGGTGCGCGGCGCCTCCGTCGTCGACACCGGTCGCCCGATCTCCGTTCCCGTCGGCGACGTCGTCAAGGGCCACGTCTTCAACGCCCTCGGTGACTGCCTCGACGCGCCGGGCACCGGCCGTGACGGCGAGCAGTGGGGCATCCACCGCAAGCCCCCGGCCTTCGACCAGCTCGAGGGCAAGACCGAGATCCTCGAGACCGGCATCAAGGTCATCGACCTGCTGACCCCGTACGTCAAGGGCGGCAAGATCGGTCTGTTCGGTGGTGCCGGTGTCGGCAAGACCGTTCTGATCCAGGAGATGATCACCCGTATCGCGCGTGAGTTCTCCGGCACGTCGGTGTTCGCCGGCGTCGGCGAGCGCACCCGTGAGGGCACCGACCTCCACCTCGAGATGGAAGAGATGGGCGTCCTCCAGGACACCGCCCTCGTCTTCGGCCAGATGGACGAGCCGCCGGGAACGCGTATGCGCGTCGCCCTGTCCGCGCTGACCATGGCGGAGTACTTCCGCGATGTCCAGGGCCAGGACGTGCTGCTGTTCATCGACAACATCTTCCGGTTCACCCAGGCCGGTTCCGAGGTTTCGACCCTTCTCGGTCGTATGCCTTCGGCCGTGGGTTACCAGCCGACGCTGGCCGACGAGATGGGTGAGCTGCAGGAGCGCATCACCTCGACCCGTGGTCGTTCGATCACCTCGCTGCAGGCGATCTACGTCCCCGCCGACGACTACACCGACCCGGCGCCGGCCACGACCTTCGCGCACCTCGATGCGACCACCGAGCTCTCGCGTCCGATTTCGCAGATGGGTATCTACCCCGCTGTGGACCCGCTGACGTCGACCTCGCGCATCCTGGAGCCCGGCATCGTCGGTGCCGAGCACTTCCGCGTCGCCAACGAGGTCAAGCGGATCCTGCAGAAGTACAAGGAACTGCAGGACATCATCGCCATCCTCGGTATGGACGAGCTCTCCGAAGAGGACAAGGTCCTCGTCGGCCGCGCCCGTCGCCTGCAGAAGTTCCTCGGCCAGAACTTCATCGTCGCCGAGAAGTTCACCGGTGAGCCCGGTTCGGTCGTGCCGCTGCGCGACACCATCGAGGCGTTCGACCGCGTCTGCAAGGGCGAGTTCGATCACCTTCCGGAGCAGGCCTTCAACAGCTGCGGTGGACTCGACGACGTCGAGGCCGCAGCCAAGAAGATCGCCGGAAAGTAGTCCGCCATGGCTGAAATGACCGTGGACATCGTTGCCGTCGAGCAGCGTGTGTGGTCGGGTTCGGCGAAGCTGGTCTCCGCACAGACCACCGAGGGTGAGATCGGCGTCATGCCCGGTCACGAGCCGGTTCTCGGCCAGCTCGTCGAGGGCGGTGTCGTGTCCGTCACGACCGTCGACGGGGAGCGCATCGTCGCGGCCGTGCACGGCGGCTTCCTCTCGGTGACCGCGACGACGGTGACCGTGCTCGCCGAAGGTGCGGATCTCGTGCAGGACATCGACGTCGACGCCGCGAAGGCTGTCCTGGCCGAGAGCCGGGACGAAGCGGAGATCGCAGTGGCCAAGGGCCGTCTGCGGGCCGTCGAGCGGGCCTGATCGAAGTTACGAGAAGCCGCGACGGAGCCACGAGCAGTGACAGTTGGAATGATCGTTCTCGTCATTCTTGTCGTGCTGCTCGCCGGCGCCGTCGCGGCTTTTCTGTACCGTCTCCGTAATCTGCGCGGCGGTGGTACCGCCGCGATCCTCCGGGTTCTGCCCAACGCCGCGGGCATCGGCTGGCGGCACGGCATCATCCGGTACGGCGAGAACAATCTCGTTTTCTACAAGCTCTCCAGTCTCCGTCTCGGGCCGGATTCCCGGATCACCCGTCGAGGCGTCGAGGTGCGCGAACGGCGCAAGCCGGAGGGCAACGAGTACGACATCATGACCGAGGACATCGTGATCCTCGAGCTGGCCGACGGCGAGGACGTCTTCGAGGTCGCCTTCGACAGTGGTGCGCTCACGGCGTTCCTGTCCTGGGTCGAGTCCCGGCCGTCCGATCGGTCGCAGCGCCGCCGCCCGAACTGATCCTCTCGTGCGCGGTTTCGGTGGCCCCTGCCACCGAAACCGCGCACGACCTGCTCAGGCGCCTGCGCCCGGCTTCCACAGGACGTCTCCGTCCGGGTTCGCGAGCCTGCCGAGAATGAACAGCAGGTCCGACAGCCGATTCAGGTACTTCGCCGGCAGCACGTTCGTGTCGTCCGGATGAGCGTCGACCGCGGCCCACGCTGAGCGTTCCGCTCTCCGCGCCACCGTTCGAGCCGTGTGCAGCAGCGCGGCCAGGGGAGTGCCGCCCGGAAGAATGAACGAGTTCAGCGGCTCGAGTTCCTCGTTGAACTCGTCGCACCAGCCCTCCAGGCGATCGATGTACGCCTGGGTGATCCGCAGCGGCGGATACTTCGGGTTCTCCACGACCGGAGTCGACAGATCCGCGCCGGCGTCGAACAGATCGTTCTGGATCTGCCGAAGAACGGGTACGAAGCGTTCCGGCGCATTTCCGAGGGCGAGCGCGACCCCGAGTGCGGCGTTCGTTTCGTCGCAGTCCGCGTACGCGCTCAGTCGCGGGTCGTTCTTCGATACCCGCGAAAAGTCGCTCAGTCCGGTCGTTCCGTCGTCGCCCGTGCGGGTGTAGATCCTGGTGAGGTGGACAGCCATGGCCGTCACGGTACCGGCTCGGGTGTGATCGCGGAGTCCTCGTTACGCTGTGGCGTTGTGAGTGAACGCTTTCTCGTCACCGGTGGTAACCGGCTCGTGGGTGAGGTCGTCGTCGGTGGTGCAAAGAACAGTGTTCTGAAGCTGATGGCCGCGACGTTGCTCGCCGAAGGCACCAGTGTCATCACCAATTGCCCCGACATCCTCGACGTCCCCCTGATGGCGGATGTTCTCCGCGGTCTCGGCTGCGACGTCGAACTCGAGGGAGACGTAGTTCGCATCACGACGCCCGCGCAGCCGCACCACCACGCCGATTTCGCTGCGGTTCGTCAGTTCCGTGCATCGGTGTGTGTTCTCGGGCCGCTCGTCGCACGATGCCGGCGTGCCGTCGTCGCGTTGCCGGGCGGGGACGCGATCGGTTCGCGCCCGCTGGACATGCACCAGGCCGGCCTGCGGCTTCTGGGTGCGCACAGCACGATCGAGCACGGCTGCGTGGTCGCCGAGGCCGAAGACCTGCACGGGGCCACCATTCGCCTGGCGTTCCCGTCCGTCGGCGCCACCGAGAACATCCTGATGGCGGCGGTTCTCGCCAAAGGGGAGACGACCATCGACAACGCGGCCCGGGAGCCCGAGATCGTCGATCTGTGCAACATGCTGGTGCAGATGGGCGCACGGATCAGCGGAGCCGGCTCGACGACGCTGCGCATCACCGGTGTCCCCGCGCTCGTGCCCGCCACGCACCGTTGCATCGGCGACCGCATCGTCGCAGCGACATGGGGAATCGCCGCTGCCATGACCCGGGGTGACGTCCGGGTTCGTGGCATCAACCCCAAGCATCTCGCCCTCGTGCTCGACAAGTTGCGGGCGGCCGGCGCAGAAGTCACCCCGGAGGTCGACGGCTTCCGGGTGGTTCAGAAGGACAGGCCGCGGGCGGTCAACTTCGCGACCCTGCCCTATCCCGGATTTCCCACCGACATGCAGCCCATGGCGATCGGGCTGGCCGCGGTCGCCGACGGCACGTCGATGATCACCGAGAACGTGTTCGAAGCACGCTTCCGGTTCGTCGAAGAGATGATCCGGCTCGGCGCCGATGCGCGAACCGACGGTCACCACGCGGTGGTGCGGGGAGTGGAGGAACTGTCGAGCGCACCCGTGTGGTCGAACGACATCCGGGCCGGGGCCGGCCTCGTCCTCGCCGGTCTGTGTGCGGACGGGGTGACCGAGGTGCACGACGTCTACCACATCGATCGCGGCTACCCGAGATTCGTCGAGATCATCAAGGAGCTCGGCGGGGACATCGAACGAGTCGCCGCCGACGCCTGAGAATGTGCTGCGGGTCACCGGGAAGGGGCCGCCCAGAGGGGCGTCCGACGACCACGTCCGACCAGGCGAAATTCGCTACCGGAACCCGTGTGACCAGGCGATTTGGAAATCGAATTCATCCTCGCGTAACTTATTCCAGGTCAGAGCGACACGGACACCGACCCGGACCTCAGGGACTGGGAAACGAGGTTGGACGAAGGCGCCTGAATGATTTCCCCGGACACAAACCTTCTGGTAAGGTTGGTGTCCGCGCCGGAAGCCGACTGGCTGGCCGGAGACGAACAAGTAGCCCCTGAACGAACGAATCACGATTCGTGAGCGATGGTGTGTGCGTGTTCTTTGAGAACTCAACAGTGTGCCGATGAATGTCAGTGCCAAAATTATTTTTGGTGCGACCACCCCACATTTTATGGGTGGTTGTCTGCTGGTCATCACATTCTTCCGTCTGTGATAGATCAGTGTTTTGCTAGTTT
>NZ_LRRH01000192.1 GCF_001646785.1 Rhodococcus phenolicus | reverse complement strand
CCGCCGGCGGGGACGCCGCTGTAGACGATCGCGTTGTAGAGATTGCGCTTGCCCGCCGGCTCGGAGCTGCGTCTACGAGACGGCACCGGCGGCCGCGACGAGACCGCCCACGCCGCTGCCGGTGGAGAAACGCAGGGCGCCGGACAACGCGCGGGTCGTCGACAGCGCCGCGGCGGCCCTCCCCCCCCCCCCCCCCCCCCCCCCCCCCCCCCCCCCCCCCCCCCCCCCCCCCCCCCCCCCCCCCCCCCCCCCCCCCCCCCCCCCCCCCCCCCCCCCCCCCCCCCCCCCCCCCCCCCCCCCCCCCCCCCCCCCCCCCCCCCCCCCCCCCCCCCCCCCCCCCCCCCCCCCCCCCCCCCCCCCCCCCCCCCCCCCCCCCCGCCCGCCGGCCCCCCCACCACCGCCGGCCCCGGTGCCCGCTCCTGCACCGCCGGTGCGACCGTCCGGACCATCTCTGGATACGCTGCGGGTTGGTGTCCCCACGGATACCACGACCCGTTCATCTCATGTGCCAGCCGCACGATCACCGGCACCCCGGCGGCGTTGAACTCGGCCAGATCCGCCGCCACCTGCCGCGCCACCTGCTCGGTGACCGTCTCGAGGCCACCGAACGGTTCGAGCG
>NZ_LRRH01000029.1 GCF_001646785.1 Rhodococcus phenolicus | reverse complement strand
AACAGCGCCTCGTGGCGCTCAATATCGGTAAGCCACAACCGATTCGGATCTTCAGCAGTGAAAACGCGGCCGACGAGGTCGTCGTGGACCGGCGGCCCGGGTTTACCGTTCTTACCCCGCTGTCGTTTGCCGAACGCACTCCACCAACCGTTATCCGAACAGATCCGCCACGCCGTCCGATCGACCATCGATTCTCCGGCGCTGCGGGCTTCGTCGGCGAGAAACCGGTACCCGAACTCCGGGTCCTCGCGGTGCGCATCGAACAACGCGTTGGCCCGGTATGCCTCGTCGAGATCGGCATCGGTGACCGGGCGGGAGAGCCACCGGTAGTACGGCTGGCGAGCGATGTTCAATACCCGGCACGTCACCGCGACGGGGATCCCGTCCGCGGCCAGCTCGCTCACGAGCGGGTAGAGCCTTTTCCCGGCAGGTTCGCCTGCGACAGGTACGCCGCGGCCCGGCGCAGCACTTCGTTCTCCTGCTCGAGCAGCCGGATGCGTTTGCGCGCTTCGCGCAGGTCGGCGTTCTCACTGGCGGTGGCCCCTGGCTTGATGCCGTCCTCGACATCGGCCTGCTTGAGCCAGTTGGTCAGGCAGGATTCGCTGATGCCGAAGTCGGCGGCGATCTGCCGCAGGTGTTGGCCGGGTTCGCGGTTTCGGGCCACGCGGACGACGTCGTCGCGGAACTCTTTGGGGTAGGGCTTGGGCACGGTGTACATCCTTCCAGCAGCGCCTCATGGCACCACAGTTCAGATGTCACCTATCCGTGCAGCAGTCCCGATCTCGATGCTGGGATTCGTCGTCTCCGGACCGGTGACGACTACCTGATGCGTTCGCAGGACAAATGATTCGAGGCAAGCGCGGGAGCGCTGCTCGAGGTCGGCGGTGCTCGATGCGGTCCTACGTCTTCTTGGCCCGAGTTGGTGTCTTTGCGGGTGCATGGTGAGCCCGAGGAGGTTAGACGAGCTTCAGTTCCGGTCGGGTGTCTCCCTGGCCGAGGAGAAGAAGTCGCAAACGAGGGAGAGTTATTCGCAGTTCGGCGGCGAGCTCTTTGAGTGTGAATCCGTGGGATTCGGCCACCTCGAACGCCGATCTAAGCAGTGCCGGTATTTCCCCTGGATAACTGTCGACCGGCTCATGGGCGAACAGGCCCGATGAACGGAGTGCGGCCAGCCGTTGGTGTGCGCGTCGATAGGTCGCTTCGGAAACTGCCCCGACCTCCTTGCACCGGCGCAGAAGAGAATCGACCGATACACCCCACTGCACACTCAACTCGCCAAGTTTGGCGAAATCGAGCCGGGACGGTAGCAGCGGCGTGATCTGCGCCTGGGGTGTCAAGAACTCGGCGGCGAACATGTCCGCTTCACGCTCCTGCTGGGTGTCTCCCGGCAGACAGTCGCTATGCATCAACAAGTGTCCGAGTTCGTGCGCTGCGCTGAACCGGTGCCGATACACATCATCTGCGCGGTCGGGGGTGAGCACGACGATGGGTCGCGGCAGCTTGGAGGTGGAGAAGGCGTCGACGCTTGCGGTTGCTGTGCCGGCGAATGGCACCAAGGTGACGATGATGCCGTGCTGTTCCATCGTGCGGACCATACGGGAGATTCGGCGCGTGCCCAGACCCCAGTGCTGGCGCAGTGCTCGTGCCGCGGCCGCCGGATCGGTGGGGAAATCGGTCTGCTCGACTTCTCCGGCGGAGAATCCGGGAAGGTCGACGACTGGGAGCCGCACCCGTTTTTCCAGGGCATAGGTCAGTTCCCAGACCTGTTCGGTGAAGGAGATCGCTTTGTCTCGTTGACTGACCGGGGTCCGGCGCAGGCTGCGGAAATGGGCGTCGGCAGCATCGAGGCGCGCATACGGCCGGCCGGCGGCGAGAAAGGCGACCGGGACGTCGAGGACCCGGGCCAACGCGTCGATGTTGTCCGGGCGGGGGCTCGCGGTGCCGGCCTCCCACTGGCCGACCGCGACCGCCGAGACTCCGATCCGATCCGCGACGGCCTTCTTGGTCATCCCGGCCAGGCGGCGGGCCTGAGTCAGACGTGCTGCATCGAACGCGCCGCGACCGAGCTCGGTCGCGGCCAGATCACCATCCGGCAGAAGATGCAGCTGCCCTGCATCGCGTGTACTCAACGCTCCTCGCTACCGGAGATCCGCTCGTCGGTGTGCTGCTGTTCCGGGACAACCGCTTCGGTGGGCGTGCGCACGGACAAATCGAATCCTGTGTCGCCCTCGACGTCCGAATCGAATCTGTCCGCCTTCGCGCCGCTGTGGCCGACCGGGTGCAGTGCCGGGGTGACGATGGCGGCATCGGCCAGCGATTCCCATCGCGGCCAGGCCAGCTGCCCGGTCTTCGCGTTCACCAATTCCGCATCGCCCCAGCCAAAGTCGAACAGCCCGTCAGGGGACGCCGACACCCACAGCGTCACGGTGCGGCCGTCGGCCCGGGCCATCTGCGCACGGAACTGTTCTTCGTCGGTGAAGAGCTGGTCGATCTCCTCATCGCTCATCAGCGCGTGGTCCAGCGTCATCTGAGACTCCACAGTGGTAGGAGTCAGGGTCATCAGGTGCTGTTGCAAGTGCGACACTCTCGGCAGCCTGACCTCGGGCAACGGAACTCGTCCCTCGCCGGGGACGCGCCACCAGTACAGCACCACTCCGGTTTCCTCGATGACGGGGAACTCGTAGCGCGCGCGATGCCCGGCCGGTTTGCGGGCCGCGATTCCCGGGGCATCCCGCAGTTTCCGGAGCAGGCGCCGATTCAGGTGCCCCCGCAGCGCCGTGCCGTACGGGTCGCGTTCCGGAAGTCCGTGTTCGGCGTGTACCCGCAAGGCAGCATCCTGCGCCTCGTGGACGGTCTCGATCACCGCGTTGTGCACGAGCGCGGCGACCTGCCCGAATCGCTCCACCGCATATGCAGAAAGCTCAGCTTCTCCCAAGATCCGCCCCTTACAGGCTCAGTTGATCGACCTCATCGACCGTGTACGCTTTACTTTACCACCCATTTCTATCACCACTTGTCTTGGCGGAGGAGAGTCTCAGTGGGCATGTCAGCGTCGGAGCGCGCGGAGCTTCTCGGTAGATGGATCCAGCCGTCTAGTGAGAACGAGCAAGCGCAGCAGGAGCGAGCGGAAAGCATGGTCCGCAAGGCGATCACGACCTGTGAGGCCTTCGACGGCGCCAACGTCGTCATTTACACGAAGGGCAGCTATCCGAACAACACGAACGTCCGCCGAGATTCTGACGTCGACGTAGTCATCGAGCTCCAAGATTGCCTCTACTACGACTACAAGCCCGGCGTGATCGGCGTCGAACCTCCGCCTCCGCCCTACCAAGGCTCGTGGACCCCCGGAAGCTGGCGGCAAGCCGTGATCGACGCGCTCGTCACGGCGTTCGGACCGGGCTCGATCGACACCAGCGGCCGAGTCGCCATCAATATCAGCGCCGTGGAAGGAAGCCGTCCGAGCGCCGATGTTGTGCCGAGCTTCAACTATCGCCGCTACGACGACTCCCACCGAACCCTCTGGCACGAGGGAAGCTGTGTCTTCCCCACGGATGGCGGTAGCAAGATCGTGAATTGGCCGCAGCAACAGTTGGACAACGGCCGCAGTCTCAACACCGCAACCAACCACCGGTACAAGAAGTACGTTCGCGCTCTCAAGAACGCCGAGAATTTTCTCGCAGCGGAGGGCACCATCGACGAATTGCCCTCGTACTTCATGGAGTGCCTCGTCTACAACGTCCCCGCCGCGATCCTCACCACCGGTGACCTCGATGCGGGGTTCCGCGCCACCTTGGCCAAATTGTGGGGACTCCTCGAATCGGAGGAGAACGAACGCCAAATGGTCGAGCCCAACCGGATGAAGTGGCTCTTCACGAGCGACAAAAAGTGGTCGATTCAGGACGGCAAAGACCTGGTCCTGGCGACGTGGAGCCATCTCGGATACGGAGGTTGAGCCCCCTTGCGCCCGACCACCCTGGTCCGCCTCGTCGTTTTAGCCGTTGGCCTTGCCTACACCGCCGTTCTCGCGTTGTCCGGGGTCAACCTCGACAACACGGCCAAGCTCATTGTCGGGTGGTTCCCTGCGGTGGCTTCGGTGGCACTGCTCGTATGGGACCTGTGGGGGTGGCGTCTTCCGCTGTTGAACCGACTGACCCGCAGGCCTCGAATCGATGGTCTGTGGGAAGTGACCTTGACTCCGACGGAAGAGAGTCACATCCCGGAAGGCGGTAACCGAGGTCCGATTCCTGCGTACATCGTGATCAACCAATCGTATTGGTCCCTTCACGTTCGCCAGATGACCGTTGAGAGTGGCAGCGACAGCAAGTCGTTCTTCTGGGATCGAGTGCCTGGAGATGATGTGGAACGGTGATGAGGCTCAGCGAAGGTGCTCGCTTGTGCTCGTCGAAAGTGCCCACTCGTGGGCGGGTTCACTGTAGCGGTTGCCGGGTGCCGGTGGTGGCTTGACGGAGCTTTTCCGACCGGGCGTGGTGATCACGCAGCCGGTAGGAATCCCCGTCGAGGTTGAGTACCACCGATCGGTGCAGAAGCCGGTCGAGCATCGCGGCGGCGACGGTCGTATCGCCGAGGACCTCACCCCACTCTCCGACACCCCGGTTGGTGGTGATGATGATCGAGGTCTTCAGATAGCGTTGCGCGACAACCTGAAACAGTGCGGAGGCGGCCTCGCCGGGCAGGGGTAGGTAGCCGAGTTCGTCGATCACCAGCAGCGTCGGGCCGGCGTAGAACCGCATCGTCGTCGCCCACCGGCCTTCGATCGCAGCGCGATGGCAGCGGGCGGCCAGATCGGCGGCGGTGGTGAAGTAGGTGCGATAACCGGCATGCGCGGCCGCCCGCGCCAAGCCCACCGACAGGTGGGTCTTTCCGACCCCCGGCGGCCCGATGAGCAGGACGTTCGTCGCGGTTTCGAGGAACCGGCAGGTGCCCAACTCGGCGATCAATGCCCGATCGAGGCCGGGGGCGGCGTCGAAGTCGAAGTCCTCGAGACAGGCCGGGGTGGGCAGGCACGCGAACCGCAACCGCCCGGCGAGGCGGCGGGCTTCGGTGGCGTCGACCTCGATCGACAGCAGCTGTTCGAGCGCTGCGGTCATCGACAGACCGTCCTTCTGGGCTCGGTCGAGCACCGACGGCAGCGCTTCGGCAGCGTCGTGCAACTTGAGCGTCGCCAAGTGTCCTCGCAGACGCTGATAAAGACTTGCCGAGGTCGCGGTGGTGTCGGGGGTGGTGGTCATACGAGGGTGTTCCTTCCGCGGGCTGCGCGCTCGTAGGCGGCCAGGTCGACCACCGTCGATCGCGGTGTCGTCGACGGTGGGTGGCGGTCCGTGGTGTTGGTGCGCAATGCTGCTGCCGCAGTGAGCGCCTCGGGTCCGGGTGGGATGCGTTCTTTGCGGCGGTGCGGTCGGCCTCCGGCCGCGGCACCGGCCATCGCGGCCTGTTCAAGGGCGTGAACGTGGCCGTGATCGCGCACCACGGCGCCGGCCCCGTCCGGCGCCAACCGGTGGCGGGCGACGGTGATCTGCGAGGCGGTGACGATGTCGATCACCTCGTCGCCGAGCTGCCGGGTGACGGTGACCTGCGCTGCGGCCAGTTCCGGGGGCACCGAGTAGCGGTTGCCGCGGTAGGCCACCAACGCCTGCCTCGAGACGGTGCGCGGTTCGCTGAGCACCACCGGATACGGACTGCTCGGCATCGACGTCAACGGTTCCCGGTCGGCGACGGTGCGCACCGGGGCCTTGCCGTCGGCGGTGGCCCGCATCCGGGCATCGGCGCGTCGACTACAGAATTTGTCCACGCTCGCCTGGGCCTGCTCGACGGTGAGCTCGTCCGCCACGGTGCGCCACCATCGCTGGGCCGCAGTGTGATTGGACTTCTCGACGACACCCTTGCGATTGCCGGACCGCGGTGGGCAGATCGCCACCAACACGCCGTAATACTTGGCGACCCCGGCGAAGGAGGCAGTGACTTTTCCGCTGTCGGGGTAACAGACCGTCGACATTCGATCGAATCGCCAGGTGTGGGTCAGGCCGCCGAGTTTTCGGCAGATCCGGTCGAGGCCGTCGATCAGATGCGGCTGGGTCATGGCCGGGGCGAGCACCCCGCGCCACCGACCCGAATGCGCGAGCGATCCGACCAGCAGATATGCGGTCTTGCCCCAGCCCCACGAGGCGGGTGGGTTCGGCAGCTCGACCCAGTCCCACTGGGTTTCCGCCCCCGCCGGATGGTCGATGACCGCGTTGGGGCGGTCGGTCGCGCACGCGCAGGCTTGGCAGACGGGCCGGAGCTTGCGTTGCCGGATCTGGCGGGTCAGCGTCTGATACGAGGCGGTGTAGCCGAGGTCTTCGAGTTCGTCGCACAAGGTCCGTGCCCACAGATGCGGATCCTCGGTCAGACGAGCGGTGACGTAGTCGACGAACGGTTCGAACGGATCCTCACCAGCGGGTTTACGGATGCCGGGGGTGGTGGTGCCGTTCAGATAGTTGCGGATCGTGCGCCGGTTTCGGCCGGTGTGCCGGGCGATCGCCGAGATCGTCCAGCCTCGTTTGTGCAGTGCGTGGATCTCCACGTCTTCCTCCCATGTCAACATGAGAAAGCGGTCTCCTTCGGGGTGCTGGTGCGTGGTCAGAGACCACCAGCATCGAAGGAGACCCGCCCTCATCGGCGGAGCCACACGGGTGAGCACTTTCGGTGAGCAGGTCTGAGCAGGATCAAAGAGCGCCATCAACGGCTCAGTTTCCTCTACCAGAACGATCCTCGTCCCGAGCATCGGGCGCGTAGCCCCCGCCACCTGGGAACGTGCTCGTTCGACACCGCCCGACTGGTCCCTCAGTCGGTCCGCGGTGTCTATTTCACCGATCGGTACACCCAAGGCGAGATGGACCTCCGCCTGGTGGACCGTTCCAAGGGATACACATCGTATCAGGAGGCCGCGGCTCATGTGGCCGACTTACGCTCCGACGACCACTCCTGACATCCCAGTTGGTCGCATGGGTCGCTCCTCGGACCGCATGGCCCTTGCTCGCCACCTGACATAAGAGCGCCTATCGGCGAGCTCCGAGTGGGCCGGATGGTTGGCGAACCCAGTCTGTGCCCGTTTCCGGGACGCAAACCGGTCGACGACCGCATCGCACACGGTGGCATCCTGTTCGTCCTGTGCCCACTCACTGCCCACACAACAAAGCCAGGGTTCCGTAGTTGTTGAATCCCAGATCTGTGACCAGCGTTTTCATGCTCTCAGGACCAGGTCGACGGCATGATGAGGGTTCGCCGCCAGACGTCGGCATGCCTGGGCGATGTTCGACTGCCCGGCCCGACGATGCAGTCCGATGACCACGTTCCTCGACGTCGCCATCACCTGCGGACCATGTCCGGCGCGAACAGTGGACCTGTCTTCATCGAACGTCACATCCCGCACGTAGTGGACCTTGTTCTCGATTGCCCAATGACCCCGGATCCACGACGCCAGCAACCTCGGCGGCGCCTGCTCACACGGCAGCGAACAGATCGCGTAGACAACTTCGATGCTCCACTCCTCGGTGCCGATCACGCGGCGCAACCGGGTGACCTCAATAGCCTGCTGCGCGTAGGGAAAACGCAGACCACGGGCCACCGTGACAATCTTGTAGCTGCGCTGCTCCTCACGGCCGTGCCCCCGTTCGAGCGGATCGGACCACACCACCGGCACCTGCTCCCAGGGCTGACTCTGGACCCGGGCGAGCAGCCCCGGCTGGTTCGCCTTGACGACCATGACGTACTCGGCCCGACACTGCTCGCGCAGACATCGTGCGGTCGTCTTCTGCGTATGCATAGCGTCGACGGTGACCACCGCCCCCGCGAGATCGAGTCCGCGCACCAGCCTTCTGACCGCGGGAATCTCGTTGGACTTGTCAGCGGTGCGGCACTGCCCGAGCACCACACCCTCGGCGTGGGTGACCGCCGACACCAGATGCGGAGCCACTGTTGTCCCGATGCGGGCGCCGCGGATCGTCTTACCGTCCACGGCCACCGCCACGCGTCCAGTGGCGTCGGTGCAGGCGGCCAAATGCGCGCTGAGCACCCGGTCGAGGGTGTCACCGTCGATCCGTCCGAGTACCTGCCGGATCGTGGCCTCACTCGGAATCCGGAATCGGATACCGCACCGGGCCAACACTTCCTGAGGGACACCGGTAACCCAGTCTGCGATGGCGTAGAAGGATCGGGCGCCGGTGGCGACAGCGCACAATGCCACGGCAATCAACGATGGCAGTCGGTAGCGGCGACCGCGCCGATCCCGGGGATCGGGCAGCGCTTCGAGTGCTGTGAGCAGCGCCGGTAGGTGCGCATCGTCGGCGACGGTCGTGGTCCACCGGGCCAGTTGGTCAAGGCAGGGGTCGATCGGGGACACTGTCCCGGCGGGCATGGGTGACTCCTCGTGGACGATCTGGGTGCGTGAGATACATCCATGATCAATCCCTGTCTCCATGCCCGCTCAACCGGCCTTGGTGGCGCATCGAGTAACTCAAAATCCCAGGTCATAGGACCGCTGATCAACAACTACGGCACCCTGCGTAGCTCATGGCGATAGCACACGGCCAGGTAAGAATGTCCTTGATCATGATCGATCCCGAAGGCAGCCAGACGCCGGACACGGTCGGCCGCGGGTAGCGGTAGGTCCCAGTCCGGGTCGTAGTCATCGAGGACACGTTGCGCCACGTCAAGCGCTGTCAGCCGAGTCGTCATATCGGGCATCAGTACCCAATGCAGCTATTGGGGCTCGCGCTCCGGTGTGCCCCACCTCACCTGCGTGACCTCGACCGCACCTATATCTTGTAGAAGTTCGTCGATGATGCGTTTAGTGCGTGCAATGCATGCGATGTGTGCATGCATCGCACTGCATGCATATCTTCAAGGTGTCAGCTCGATGTCCGGACTGTTCGTGACATCGTCGTGGTCACCGTCAGTGCGGAGACACAGCATCAGGGCGTGTTCGGCGCGGACCAGTTCCTCGAGCTGCTCGGATGACGGTTCGTCGTCAGGTCCGGGAAGATATTCGACGAGCAGTAGGACGTCGGTGAGGGCATCGCGCACCCGATCGAGCCACGGGTCGTTCCACACTTGCTGCACCGCATGGACGCCGGCACGTGAGATCGGATCGGTGACAGTCGGTGCGGTCGGGATCGTGACGGAGACGACCTCGTCTTCTCGGGCCCATATCGCCCCGCCGATGATGCTGTCGACAATCTCGACGACCGGTTCGAACGCGTCCGACCATCGGGCGCCGGGTAGGTTCAGGGTTACGGACTGCCCGAGGTCGTCCCTGCTGCGTTCGGCGTGGAGCGGGACCCCGGCGGCGTCCGCGACGGTCTGTGCCTGTCGCTGCACGTAGTCGAGGGTGGCCACCGTCGGGTCGGTGCGACGCAGCATGGTCAGCAGGTCTTCGAGCAGCGCCAGTCGCCCGGCGCCCGGTCCGGCGCGCCAGGTGCGTACGTACTTGTCGAGCCTCGGCGGCAGTGCCTCCGCGCCGTGGAAGGGTGTGTTCTGGACACTCCACTGCCGCACCGCAGCCCGGCGATGGTGGGTCAACACCGCGTCGTAGAACGCTTCGAGGCGAGCCGCGATCGCTGTCCCCGAGCCGGGGACCAACTGTGCTCGCGCACGAACCCAACGGAGATACCCGTCGTAATCGGCGGCAGCAAGCAGATCGACACCGAGGGTGCCCGCCACAATGTCAGTACCGGTGTGGACGCGCCGTTCGGGGTCGACAGTGCGCAGCTCGGCGAGAAACAAAGCGCGCAACAGGGCCAGGCGATCCCCGGTCGGCGGCTCATCGACCTCGTCGTGGCCGAACACCCAGTTCAGGGCTGTCGCGGCGGCGGCCTGTTTTGCCGGGGTCTTCCCGGCCCGCCACGGGCCGCGGCAGCGCGGCCTGCCGTCCACCTCGAATGTGATCGTCGCGCACATCTGCAATTGATGGTCGGGTCCACGGCGTTCGTAGTCGACGTTGTAGTCGACTTTGAGCCGAGCACAGTACTCCTGCAACTGTGTCGACGAATCGACAGGCGGCTCGAAGGCTCGGAGCCAGTTCGCCACCGTCAATGGTTGACGCTCCATGAGCAGGTCGCCGTTCGCGCGCCACGCGGCACCGGCAATGGCTTGCGTGGCATCCTCTTTGACTTCGGGACTCAGCTGCGGCATTCCCTTCGAACGGAGCACCCCGGCTTCGACCGGCATCGCCTCGAACAGAGCCAGCACAACCTCGCGCGACACCGCCGCGTGGGTGGCCACGGTCGTCGCGAGCCGGGACGAGGCGCTCAGGGTCTGTAGCGCATAGTGATGGCGAACCAGGGTGGTGAGCACTTCGGAGCCTTCGGTGGCCAGCGCCCCGTAGTCCCGCTGGTTCGCTTCGGCCACCACCGCCTGGTTCTCGTAGGTCCAGGACCGATGGGTCAGCGCCTGGCTCATCCACGCGGGGTCGGCGACCTCGAAAGCCTGTTGCGCCCACCGGACTGCACGCACATGCTGGGGGAAGTGACCTCGATACGGCCGCGGCGCCGGGGGCATCTGCGGACGACCGGGTGTTTCGGCTGGCGCCGCGTGAGGCAGGTACTGCAGAACATACGAGCGGGCCGCGGCCTTGCGGGCCGCCTTGACCGACCTACCGGTCGCCGACGCCGAGAGCCCGTCGGCGGTCACCGTCACGGTGAAGATCTTGTCGTGATCCGGTCCCGAGGAGGAGCGCACGATCTCCGGTTCCCGCTTCAGCGCCGAACTCAGCACCGTTGCCCAATCCGGCTCCGGCGCCGGAGCAGTGAATGACACCCGCTCGAGGAGCGCATCTGCCGGTGCCTGGGACGCGGTGACCAACGACAGCGCCCCGAGGATCTGCATCGCGACCGACTCGGGAGCAGAACTTCTGCTGCAGGCCGCGATCAGGGCCGCTTCACCCGTGCCGTAGAAGGCCGCGTCGATGTCACCAACCCAGGCACCGAGAAGGGTCCGGGCATGACGGTCGGAGGCCAAGGCGCCGCTGACTTCCGCATTCGTGGTCAAGTCACCGCGCTGGGCACGAACTCGGTCGAGCATCGCCAGGCGCATCCAACCCCGACCGAGCGTGCCGAGCAGATCCAGCACCGGCGCGCTGACTGGGCTGTCGGGCACCGATTCGTAGAGGTAGCTGCTGTGCAGGCACGCCCACCGCACCCACAGCAGCGCGTTCTCGTCCAAGACCAGGTCCATCTTCTGCAGCTCGTCCAGCAGCCGAGGTGGTGTCGGCGGCACCCACGGGGAGAAGGGAGCCTGCGGGTAGGACTGCGCCCACCCTGTCGCGGTGATGGGCTCTGTCGGCACCGACGGTGCCGCGGCCCGGCGCCCGGCTGGAACCGGTGTCTTCGCCGCCGGCGGCGTCGATTGGGGCGGTGCATGCACCTCGAGCAATGCGCTTTTCAGCCAGGGTCGCAGTGCTGGGGTGCGTCCGGCGCGGAACTTGCGTTCCAGGTCGAGGCATTCCTTCGAACGCGCATCCTGGCCGGAGACCGTCATCCGAACCCGTAGGCGTGCCAGAGACTGCAGGATCGTATCGACGGGAACGGCGAGGGTTTTGTCGAGCCGCACGGTGCGCGACAACAGTTTCGTGCGAAGGCGCAGCGCCATCTTGTGCAACGGCTCCGGTGGCGGTGGGGTACCCAGCGCCACCACTCCGACCCAGCGATTGCCGAAACTGTACGCAGTCATAATGCGATTCACGTTAACTGGCGGCTCCGACAAACGCGACAAAAACTCCAGCGGGCCCACAGCGCGCTTGCCCGGGCTGAGGATCGTAACTGAGCGCGTGATACCCGGCAGCGACGTCCTGCATCTCGACCGTCCGATCGGACGCGGAGCATCCGGGTAGCTGACTACGCGTCGCTCTCAGCCCTCGTCGTATTTTTCCCAGAAGCGCGCCCGCAACCGGTACCGGCTGTTCTCGTCCAGGTCGTAGTGCTGCATCGCGACGGATGCGTCGAGCAGCAGGGCCCGATCGATCTCCCGTGGGATCGAGGGTCTGGCCCGGGCGAGTTCGAGCTTGTCGTCTGCGGTGGCGCTTTCCCGGAACGATGTCAGTACCCGCGTCACCACCTCGTCGATCGCGGGGTCGTCCTCGGCTTCGTCGTGGTCGTAACCCCGGCAGCACCTGAGCCGGGGAGCCTGTGGTGCTGCTGTAGGCAAGCACACTGCTCGGGCGCGGGGCCGACGAGGCACGTGCCCGCGCTGCCACGTCCAGAGGTGTTCGGCCGGCCGGCCGGGTCGCCGGGACCCCGAGGGGCGCCGGGGAGGTAGGAATCGGAGCCGGCACCGGTTGACGGTCGATTTTGAGCACCGCGGCATCGACGACGCCGCCGTCGATGATGTCGAGCTCGTCGGCAGCGCGGATCAGGTGGCGGCTGACTCATATGCGTGACCGACAAGCACGTTCGTTGAGATCGGTGGAACACCGTGCCCGCAGCACTGGCCCTGTCCTCATGGTCAGCTATCGCCACGTCCGTCGAGACCTGGGCTCACGAAGCGCGAGCTGGACCATTGTCGATGGGAACCACGTAGACGGCGATTCCGCGGGCTTCGAGGTCATTGACGATGCGCACCAGGGTTACCTGACTGAAGCTGTAGAGCGTGCCGGCGGTCATCGGTGCGCCGCTACGCCGGGCGATACCGAATACGACTGCTCGAGGTTTCGCTGTCACCAAGGCCGGGTCGCCCCCGACGGACTCGACGAGCCGGGCGAGTTCCTGGCGTGCTTGGTTGTCGGACATGAGCGAGTGCGCGGAGTTGTGACCCTGTGCGAACAAGTGACTGGCGGGGGCAGACGAATCGATGTTCTTGATATGGACCAACGACCCATCGGGGGTCAGGATGTCGCAGGTCTCGAAACCGCGGGGGTTCTGGGACGTTCGGATCAGTTTGCGGTCGAGGAGCACACCACCGCAGCTGTCGGCGGCGAGCTGGTTGTAGTGCTTTTCCTCGACCTTGTCGCCGGGGCTGTTCGCCGGCCAGGGTGGAAGTCGCTCCGGCCATTGCCGATCGAAGATCTGCTGGACGCGGGCGGCGAGCTCGACGGCGTAGGCATCGTCCATCAGATACCACGCTCCGTCGTGCAGGAAGTACCGGCGGCCATCGACAGTTTTTTCGAAGGCGATCCATTTACGCAGGGGGATGTCGGGACTGAGGGGTTCTTGTCCGTCGGGATCGCGGAAGAGCTGGATCTTCACACGGTCGAGCGACTCTCGAACGCGATCCCGATCGATCGACTCGGCGATGTCGTGCAGGGCCGGTACCCCGGAACGGGTCGTGCGCGGGCCCCGTCCTTTGATCACGAACGATTCGGGAGTTCCGTTCTCGTTGATGCTCTCGTGCGGCCAGGCACAGGCCAGTCCGTCTGCGTGGCGGCTACCGAGAACGTCGACGAGACGGTCCTCGAGTTCGGCGGCGAGGCGGCTGCCTTTTTTCACCGCGATCAGTTGCTCGAGAACTTCGAGGTCCTTCTGGGCGGGTGCGGACAGTGCCGTATCGATGATGTCCAGGTCGGCGAGCAGCTCCTTCGGTGTTCGTGCGAGTGGGAGGTTGACCGAATCCGAGCCGCGCATCTTGAACGTTGTGCCAACACTGAGCCCGCCGAGTTCGGCAGTGCCGGCGACCCGAGTGACCAGTTCACCGAAGCCGCCGATACCGAAGCCTCGCAGGGGTGCACCGGCCGGAATGGAGGATCGGTCGACTTTGGCACGGTCATCGAGCGTCTTGCGGGTCAGCGCGTTCAGTTTGTCCGGGGCAGCAATCCTGATGGCAAGACGCTGCCCGAAGCCGGCGTCGACATGGTCCTGTTCGAGCAGGAGAAAGCCCATGCCGTAGGTGATCGCCCACGCCACACCGTCGGAGGCCTCGATCACCAGCACGGCTGCAGCGGTCGCATTTCTGGCCTCGATCGGCTCTTCGATCAGGGACTCGACGCGATCGGCCCATCTCGCGCGTTCGGTTTCGATGCTGCCGTTGACCAACACCGCCGTCCGCTCGGCGACCGAGCAGTCCAGGGCGACGAAACGGTCGGTGTTCTCGAGGTACTTGCGTTTGATCGCCTCCCGCAGACAGGTCAGGTCGGTGAGGCGGTACAAGGTCGCTGCAGTGGAAGGGGAACGACGTGGTGCCACAAGTACTCTGCTTCCTGGTGAAAGTGAATCATGCTGGTACACGGTGGCCGGCGAAGAACGCTCACCGCGCCGGCCGGATCACTCACCGCGCCGGTGAGACGGCCTATGTACCGCCGACCTGTTCCGTGGACCTATACCTCACTCGGGCTGCGGTGTTACCGGAACACGAGTGAGTCAGACTGGGCACAACGGCGAGTCGGCAGGTCGACCGCCGCGATCAGAGGGTGTTGATCCAGGCGAGGCGGTCGGTGGACAGGGAGAAGGTGTCTTCGAACAGCACCACGTAGGTGCCTGGGGCGGCGCCGGTGGGGTTGTCGAAGCAGACGCTGCCGGTGGCGCGGCCCCCGGGGGCGATCTTGCCGGAGTTGAGCATGGGCCGATCGGTGCCGAAGGTGGCGTCGCGGATGGCGCCGCTGGGGTCCTGCAGGCTCCAGTCGGTGTAGCCGTTGAAGTCGTTCTGGGCGGTGCCGACATTGTCGATGGTGACCGTGCTGCACAGTGAGCTGCTGAACATCGTCTCGACGCTCTCGAGCGGGGTCAGGGTGTAGGCGAGATCGTCGCGGGTGATGGTGGCCCCGGCCGGCGCGGCGGTGTCGTGGTCGAGCTTGCCGGGAAAATCCGGGCCCCGATCGGCACCGGCATCACCGCCGGCGGCGTCGTCCGGTCCGGCGGTGACGGTGGCCTCGGTGTCCCCACCGAGGTTCGAGACCAGCGCGATCGAGCAGGCGCCGAACAGCAGCACCGGCACCCCGACGAGCCACGGCCAGATCCGGCGCTTGCTGCGAGCCGGCCGGCCGTGGGGGTGCTGCTCAGGATTGGGGTACATAGCGGGATCGGTCATCACATCTCCTCGACAACGGGTGGGATAGGGAAGCGGCGCGGCGACGGTCGGTGCCGTGTGCCGCTGGTGTTCTCAGCTCACCCGATGCCACCCCGCCCGCGCCTCGTCCGTTGGGTCGGACCGGCTCGTTCTTTCGGTCGGATATGGGTGTGATGTCCGGTCCGATCGGCCGATGCCGGTGACGATCGGTCGTTGCGTAGCGTGCAGGGATGTGATGGCCTCTTCTGCCCCGCGAACGCCTCGTGCTGTCTGGATTCGTCGTGCCTGGACGACCGGGGCGGTGACGCTCAGCACGTTCTGCACCCTGGCCGCGTTCGTGCTCTCGGAGGATTCGGGTACCGCCCCGGTGTGGAACTACACGATCGGGTTGGTGCTGAACCTGGTGGCGGCCGCGGCGCTGGTGTGGCGACACGAGCATCCCTGGCCGGTGCTGGCGGTGGCGGTGGCCGGACCGTTGGTGTTTTCCACCGACGCCACGGCGGCGTTGATCGCGTTGTATGCGGTGGCGAAGATCGAGCACAGTCGCCGTCTGGTTGCCGCCGTCGGTGCGGTGTACGCGGCGTGCGTGGTCTCGCTGCTCTATGACGCCGGCCGCACCCGCGACAACTCCGTGCTGAGCATGGAACAAAAACCCGAGCCGGGCCAACCGAAACCGGTGTGGGAGATCGATTGGTGGCTCCCGTGGTTGGTGGCCGCGGTGCTCGTCGGCAGCGTCGTGGCGCTGGCGTTGGTCAAACGCACCCGCAGCCAGCTCAGCGCCGCCGAGCACAGCCGAGATGAGGCCACCGAACAGACCCGGGCGATGCGCGACGAGATGATCCGCACCGAAGAACGCACCCGCATCGCCCGCGACATGCACGACACCCTCGCCGCGAGCCTGAGCCGGATCTCGTTGTTCGCCGGCGCCCTGCAGGTCGGCGGCGCCGACAACCCGGAGAAGATCGCCAACACCGCTTCGATGATCCGCAGCACCGCCCACGAGGCGCTCGATGAACTCAAGAACATCGTCGGGGTCCTGCGCGGTACCGCCGGGGCTCGGCACTCGAACGGCCATCAGGGGATCGACGCCATCGCCGATCTGGTGCAGTCCGCCCGCGCCGCCGGACTGCACACCACCTTGTTCACCGACCTGCGCCCCGGGGAGGTGGGCACGGTCTCCGGGCACGTGAGCTTCCGGGTGGTGCAGGAAGCACTGACCAACGCTCAGAAGTACGCGGCCGATCAGACGGTGCGCATCACTGTCGCCGGGGCCGAACACGACGGCATCCGCATCGATGTCCGCAACCGGCTCAGCACGGCCGCGCCGACGGTGCCACCGGGCTCGCGTGCCGGGCTGCCCGGGCTGGCCGAGCAGGCCCAGCAGATCGGCGGCACCGTCCACGCCGGTGTCGCCGGCACCGACTTCGTCGTCTCCTGCTGGCTGCCCTGGTTCGCCTGACCCGCCGCACCTCAGTGCGGTGCGGCGGTGTCCGGGCCCACGGTTAGGCTGTCGGCGCCATGACTGCCGCCGCACCGATCACCGTTCTCGTCGTCGACGACGACCCCTTCGTCCGCCGCGGGGTGAGCGACATCTTCGCGGCCACCGAAGACATCACCGTCGTCGCCGAAGCCGACGACGGGGACCGGGTACTCGATACGGTGCACCGGGTCGCCCCGCAGGTGGTGCTCATGGACCTGAAGATGCGCCGGGTCGGCGGACTCGACGCCACCCGCCAGCTGATGACACTGCCGCATCCGCCGAAGGTGATCGCCATGACCGCGATGGACGTCGACGATCTCGTCGTCCACGCCGTCGCCGCCGGCGCACACAGCTTCCTGAGCAAGGACGAGCCCCCGCACACCTTCCACCAGTCGGTGCGCGCCGTCGCCGCAGGCAACACCTTGTTCAGCCAGGAATCGCTGCGGCGCATCGCCGCCCACCACCCCAGCCCCACCGCGCCGGCGGCGCCGACCGACCTGGCGGTGCTGTCCGAACGCGAACGCACCGTGTTGCAGGAACTCGCCACCGGCGCATCCAACGCCGATATCGCCGGCCGGTTGTTCCTGAGCGAAACCACCGTCAAAACCCACATCTCGGCGGTATTCACCAAACTCGGCACCCGCAACCGCGTCGAGGCCGCCCTCGCGGCCTTCCGCGCCGGCCTCGTCACCTGAAGGCCGTCCCTCCACAGAAAGGTCATTATCTCAAGGCACACCATCCTGCAGAGCATTCCGTTGAGCCCGCCACCGGGCGGGCGTCGTCCCGGTCCGTACCGGACCGCAACATCGCGGCACCACCACCGTCATCAGGTACCTGATCCAGTCAAGGCGACTACCGCGGGGCGGACGATGGCCTTGTCGCATGACGGCGCGGAACGAGCAACGACAATCTGCGCAGGATATGCAGAGGTTGCACGGACGCGGATACCTGCCGTGAACGCGACCGGATCATCCTGCCCGACAGGCCAGGCGAACCGGCATCCTGTCGCTGCCGGTGACATATCGAAGAACCAACATAGCGAACCTGGCAACACTCGAACTCGACTGGGCGGACAAACGGGTAGGTGATCGTCCGCCCGGTGTTCAAGCAGTCAAGACGCAACGACAGCGGGACAAGGGACTTCGTAGTGGGTAACGAGCGCGTCGGGTGACGAGGGGCAAAATCTCGCGCCGGTATCTCCGATGGCTACGGATCCTCAGCGCGACAATAAGTGCCACGCTGATCGTAGCCCCCCCTCCGACGTGGTTGCCGACGTCGCGTAATGCGATCTCATGACTCTGCACGTTGAGGTAGGTGAGCGGGCCTGGAACCTGGTACTCAAAGCCACCACTACGCTGCCGATGTCCCGCGTCGACGTCGTGCAGGTAGCGGATGCAACCGCTGACCAGACCCGCTCACCACCGGTCGTCGACCAGCTGCCATACGATCCTGCGATGGAGTCGTTCGGCCCGGAATGGGTGGTTGGCCAGCGAGGTGCTCACCTATTTCAGGTGAGCACCTCGGCGACTCGCAGAAGCGAGCCGGCGTGCATAGATGGGAGCTGCAGCGCGGGGAAGCCGTTACGGTCTATCAGACCGCCGAATATCCCAATGACCGTGGCACGGCAACATCGATGACTCTTGTCGCACCGCTACCTGCCGAAAACCCGCCCTGCTGAACCTGTCCCCGGTAATTCCGCAGAACCCCCGGTTCCTGGGAGCCCGTCCGCGCTCCCGGTCCCGGGACTCTCGACTTCCGGATCCGGGGCGATAGCCTCGACAGTAGCGACTGCGGTCGAGTGCCTCCCGGCTGCGTCGGTGATCCTGAGAGTGACGACATGGGTCCCCGGCTGATGGAATGTGTAGGACACCAGGTTTTCACAGTCCAGGACCCGACCTTCTACATCGATGCTCATCTGTAGCGGCTGGGTACCGCCGGCGCTTCCTCCACATCCGATCGCAGTCGCATACCCGACAGGAACGATGGGTTCGATATCGAGATAGGCACGGGGAGCCGACTCGATGGAGTCGATGGCTGATCCGAGTGCGTCCCCGAAATCGATTCCCGAGTCGATATCGAACGTGCTGCCTCCGGATCCGACCACGATCGGATCCAAGGAGTTCACAAGATCTGCTGTCCCGATCCCGTACAGAGTGACCGGAAGTCCGGTTCCGGCTCCGGTCGACGCATCGAGCGGAAGCGACACATCGTCGTCGGACGTCAATGTGTAGCTGGGTTGCGCGGTCGTCGGTAGCGGACCGGTCTGACCAGCATTGCGGTCGGTGTCCGGTGGCACCTGTCTTCCAAGACGCGCTGACGGAGTGGTGACGTCCAACGATGCTCTGCCGTTCAGAGCATCGACCAGATTGGCACTGGTGAATCCGGTCACCGGCTCGGGATCATGGGCAGGTGCGTCGCCGATAACGATGATCGAACGTACAGAATCTGTTGAGAAAGGCAAGGACAGGGCCTGAGCCACGCCTGAGTACACCGCTTCTGGCCAATCCCCACCACCGTCGGCAACCAACCCGTCCAAGCCTGCCCGAATTCGATCTCTGTCGTTGGTGAAGTCGACGACTGTACGGCCGACGAACGCGTCGCCATGGTCGCGGAACTCTACGAGCCCGATTCGAGAAGAAGGATTTGTGGCCAGAAGTCGCTGCGCAAGGTTGTCAGCTTGATCCCTCGCCTTGGCGATGAGTCCACTCATCGATCCTGTCGTATCAATGACGATTACGGTGTCGCTGGTCGCGTGGGAGGTTTGAGCCCTTTCCCTATATCGTGCACGTGCAATATCGACATTGGTCCGTAGTGCTTTCGCCATGAAGTCGATCTCGTCGACATCGCTTGGTCCTGCGCCACTGCTGCTGTGAAATTTCACCCCACTCTCGAAATAGTTTTTGTGTTCGTCGAAGAAAGGGTTCGATGTGGCGTAGAAGTCGCAGACCGGATCACGATCATGGCATATCGACGCACGCCTGAGGCGGGGGATCTGGTAGAAGCGGTCATGGCTCTCTTGCACGCGGCCATGCCCACGCCAGATCCCGGACCCGTTGGATCCGCTGCCGAAGACGCCGTCTGCGTCCGGCTTCTGCATCGGGTCTCCGACGGTCATGACCGCTGTCACGACTCCGCGGGATTCCATCGCCGAGGCGACCTTCCGCGCGACCGCAGCGCCCTGCGAGTATCCGAGTAGGATCATTTGCGGTGCGCATTCGGGATGGATCGTCTTGCGGAACAGGTCGTAGGTAAGGATCGCGCCGTTGACGCCGGACGCGATCGAGCGTTCGAATGTGTTCGTTGCAGCTCCGGTCGGTACGTCGATTGCCTCGTACGAGGCATCGACACCGAGGACGGGGACATCCGCCATTTCCGGTGAATCGAAGTACGTCCAACCGAGCAATCGGGACAGGGTGGCCCCTTCCCATCCGTCGGAGGACACGTCGCCGTAGTGCGTTTCTCCGATCGTTGTCTCGCCGCTGCCCCTCAATGCGACAATCACCACCTCGGGGCAGGGATCACCGGGGGAAGCCTGCGCTGTGGGTAAGACCTGGGAAGTGGCGATCGCGGCCATCGTGCTCGCAACAGCGAGACATAACGCTCGAATTGATGTTTTCATATGGTCCCTACTGCTCGGGTAATGCGCGATGATAGGTGTCCAATCCTCGGATATACCTGGATATCCGCATTACATACCTGTGGAAGATGCACGTTCGGCGAGTGCGAGCATCAACCGAGTCTCTCGTGTAGAGTAGTGCCCCATAGAGT
>NZ_LRRH01000191.1 GCF_001646785.1 Rhodococcus phenolicus | reverse complement strand
ACCGATTCGATCTCACCCAACTCGATCCGGAAACCACGCACCTTCACCTGGAAATCCGAACGCCCGATGTACTCGAGCCCACCCCGCTCGTTCCACGCAACCACATCACCCGTGCGATACATCCGCACACCCGACCCACCGAACGGGCTCGCCACGAACCGATCCGCCGTCAACTCCGGACGACCGAAATACCCCCGAGCCAACTGCACACCCGACAGATACAACTCACCCGCAACACCCACCGGCACCGGACGCAACCGCCCATCGAGCACAAACGCCGACACATTCCACTCCGGCACACCGATCGGCACACCCACCACATCCGCACCCGACACCTCATGCCAGGTCACCGACACCGCAGCCTCCGTCGGACCGTACAAATTGAACAGCCCCACACCCGGATTCACCGACAAGAACCGCTGCGCCACCACCCCCGGCAACGCCTCACCGATCGCCAGCACCCGACGCAACGACGGAGCCAACACCCCACCCGAACCCGACGACAACGCCGCCGCCGTCAACGCCTCCAGCATCGACGGCACCACATGCAACGTCGACACCGACGCCGACCGCATCAACCCCAGCAGATACCCCGGATCCCGATGACCCTCCGGCTCCGCCACCACCAACCGGCCACCGGACACCAACGCCGACCAGAACTCCCACACCGACAGATCGAACGTCGCCGCAGTCTTGAGCAACACCGCATCATCCGG
>NZ_LRRH01000190.1 GCF_001646785.1 Rhodococcus phenolicus | reverse complement strand
CCGGTGCTCCACCGGTGCCCGCCGACCCCTCGTTCTCGTGCGCGATCGTCATGGTGCGCCGAGTATCCCCGATCACCCCCGCGATTCCCTGATTGCAGGGTTCACCGGGTCCGTGCTGCCACTGCGAAACCGATGCCGGCGACGAGAACCCACACGGGCCCGACGAATCCGGCCAGGTACTGCATCGGCGAGATTCCGGTCAGCAGGGTCAGACCACCGAGCACCACGCTCGTCCACCCCAGCCAGCGTGGGACGGCGCCGTGACGCAGCGAGGCGACGGCGACGGCGAGACCGCTCGCCCCGGCACCGACCCACAGCCACGGGATGGTGCCCATCCAGTGCGAGGCGACCACCGCGACCTCGGGAACCATCTGTCCCGGCTCGCCGAGACCGAACAGCAACTCGGTGTCGAGGCCGGTCCCGAGCAGCGTGGCCGCCGACGTCAGGAGCAGCCCAAACGCCGCGACGGCGGGCAGGATGCTGAATTCGGGCAGTGCGACGCGGAGGCGACGCTGCAGTCCCGCCGCGAACACCAGCAGCAGCACCGTGGTGACCATCAGGGTCAGGTGCATGACGAGCATCGGCGTGCGCTGTCCCGCGAACTCGGCGGTGATGGCGACGGCGTCGCCCGCGG
>NZ_LRRH01000189.1 GCF_001646785.1 Rhodococcus phenolicus | reverse complement strand
CGAGCCCCTGAGTCGCGGGGGGCTGGGCGCTCCCGTGCGCGAGGGGGGCGCGGCCACCTCGCCGGGTGTGACCGCCCCTCCGCCGGTTCCGCGTGCCCACCGCCCGGCCCGTGCCGGACGCCGCGGACGTCGCAGCTCCCGAGGTCGTGGCGCCCCAGCCCGCCGTCGGCGAGCAACCCGTCGTCGAATCCGCTCCCGCCGAGCCCGCGCCGGCTCCCCCGCCCGCCGTCCTGCCACCGCTGCCGGAGATTCCCTGCCTGGTTCCCGCTCTCTGCGGACCGTAGCTTCCATCTGCGCGCCCTGTGGGCTGCTCGAGCAGCTCACAGGGCGCACGGCTGTGTCGACACTCCCGTTACATCACAGTTGAATAACGGAAGCGCATCGGCTGGTGTATGGTCGGTCCCGCCAGATAACGGAAGCATCTCGAACGAGGTGCCCGAGGGAGGTATCGAGTGGGCCGGCACACCAGAGCGACGACGTCCAAGCTACGGAGAAACTCCGTCATCGCCGTAACAGGACTCGTGCCGGTCGGCCTGGTCACCGCAGCAGCTGCGACCGCTGGCGCCACCTCCAAGAACTTCCTGGGCATTCATCAGACCGCCGACGCGTCCGACGTCGAAGCCGCCGTCGGAACCGACGACACGAAACTCGCCAAGGTCATCCAGTCCGTCGCTCCCGTCGC
>NZ_LRRH01000188.1 GCF_001646785.1 Rhodococcus phenolicus | reverse complement strand
ACTACCAGGGGCTTGACCGTCTACTGCACTGCACGGATTGATGCTGTACAGAACCCATCGGCGCAAGCTGATCAGGACCGATACCTGAGGGCTTTGACCGCGTCGCAAATGGTCGATTGGATCGAGTACGGAAACTACGTGTCGCGAGTCAAGTACGCGCCATTGGCGGTGAAAGGGCCGAAGGGGCGCCCCCAACTGGCAACGCCGGCGTGGCCCGTAATGGTTCAGGACTCAACCCGGAGCACGATTCCAGATGCGAGGTTCATGGTCTCGTATTGGCATAACGAGGAGAAGGGCAGCGATGTGAACGTGGCATCGCATCTGCTCATCGACTTGTTCTCGGGCAACATCGACGCTGCGATAGTCGTTTCAAACGACAGTGACTTGAAGCTCCCTGTGGCGGAGGCGCGCAGGCGTATCCCCGTCGCAATTCTCAATCCTCGTGGTGGCCCGAGCGCGGGAGATTTGCGCCCTGGCCACGTGCCTGGGGCTGGACATCACTGGAACCGCGGCCTCGTTGTCCAGGACTACCTGACGAACCAACTGGCTGATCCTGTCGGGGGAGTTAGCAAACCGGCTGGTTGGTAGCATCCGGACTTGCGCAGACCGAAGCCTCGCGCTAGCCTGTGTTCATAACTCACCCGGCCCCTAGTGGGTCGGGTTTTCTTTTTCTGCAGATCAGCAGACTCGGGTTATAGGCCAAAATGTGTGTACGGCTGCCGGTGTGTCGGCTCGGTTCACCGGCGTGATCTGCCCGCCCAACCCTGTTGAAGACCGTTTCCGTCCTCCCAGCTGAAGTCGGTGCCCATGGTCGGGCCGATCGGTTCGTCCTCGGTGGTGTCGCGGCGCGTCGTGCGGGACGGCGTGTAATGCTCGGGCCGGACCAGAGCCCACAGATCGCGGGGCTCGGCGGTCAGACTGTTGAGTTTCCATTCCGCGGCCCGACGAGCGTGCTCGACCGGCAGCCCACGGTGTGTGCGGAACAGGTCCTTGATCGCCTTGTTCGGGCCACCTTCGAGCGGTGAGGTGGTCCGCTGCAGTGGGTGTTCGTCGTCGGTCAGCTCCGGGTCGATCCAGGTGAACAGGTGGTTGCAGGCGATCAAGC
>NZ_LRRH01000028.1 GCF_001646785.1 Rhodococcus phenolicus | reverse complement strand
CGGTGGTCGCCGCACCCGGTCCACCAGGCCCCGCCGACCGACCGAGGAACCCGCTCCCCAACAACCACCCCACCAGTCCCCACGACATCGTAAAGCCGCAGGTCAAGGCACCGAAACTGGTGACAACAATCACCAAACCGAGACCAATAAATCATCAAAACAACATCAAAAAAGCATAACAACAGATGTAATTTTGGTGACATGAACATCGGCACACACACCAGCATTCCGGTCTCGCCCTCGAGGTCCACCGCGCGCCTCTGCGGGGCGACTGCACCAGCGGGAGTCGGTGCCAACCACGCCGACCTACTCCTGGTCGGCATCCTCGACGAGCGCCACGCCGTCACTGCCGAGGTGACCGAACTCCTCGCCGGATGCACCCCGCACGGCGGATGCCGTCACGCGCTCGACGGGGGAGGTCCCGGCCGTCCGACGGTCGCGCTACAGATCCGCACCCGAGCGTTCGTCGACGAGAACTACCCCGCCCTGGTCCACGTCGAGTGGGACCACGAGAACGGCCGTTGCTGCCGCACGCACTCGACGGCGATGTTCGGAGGGAACTACGCCGCCACCTCCGACTCGCGACTCCCCGAGATCGCCGCCCGCTACGGCTGTCGCCGAGCGAGCGTCCTCCCCATCCACGACCGCATCGAAACACTGAATGCCCGGCCCCGCCCCACACGGCGGGGTCGAGTTGCATCCGGACGAAAACGCCAGGTCAACAGTAGGGAAGAGTGAAATAAGTCACCAAATACGATGCTAAAAATCATCAACGTATCATCGAAAAAGCATCAAAACAGATGTAAACTTGGTGACATGAACAAGAACGAGACGCTCCCAAAGCTCGCCACCGTCGACCCTGCCGCCCTGCTCGCCGACGCCAACATCCGCCACGACCTGCACCTGACCGACGCATTCCGTGAGTCCGTCGCCGAGCAGGGAGTCCTGACCCCTGTCACCGTGTGCCGCACCGCCACCGGTGCCCTGCGCGTGCTCACCGGGCATCGCCGCACCGCTGCCGCCCTCGAGGCCGGCCTGACCGCAATCCCCGCCATGATCGTCGGCGACGAGCGCGACGGCACCGAGGCCGCCGTCGACCGCCTGGTCACCCAATGGAGCGAGAACGAACACCGCGCGCCCATCACCACCGGCGAACGCCTGGCACTGTTCGAGACCCTGGCCGACCACGGACTCGAGCCCGCCAAGATTGCCCGCCGCACCAAAGCTCCCCGCACCGAGGTCGACGCCGCTCTCACCCTGCGCGGAACCGACCAGCGCGACGCCGTGGAACGCGGCGAACTGACCATCGAGCAAGCCGCCGCCATCGCCGAATTCAGCGACGACCCCGCCGCCGTCGGCCGCATCGAATGGGCCATCCGGAGCAGGCGGCTCGACCACGCACTCGCCGACGAACGTCTGCGCCGGACCGAGCGGGCCGAAGCCATCGCCCGCGCCGAGGCTGCCCTCGCCGAGACCGGCATCAACGCCGTCGCGATGGGATCGATGCACGAATGGGTCGACGACAACAGCGCCGTATTCGACCGCGTCACCGACATCGACGGCAACACCCCCACGATCGAAGAAATCGCCGCCGCAGGACATCTCGGCCTCTACGTCGAGAGCCGGTGCGTCTGCTACCACCGCGAGACAGGTGAGGAAGTCGACCCGGACGATCTCGTCGACGAGCTGCCCGACGAGGACGAGCGCGAAGACTGGATGACCCTCCGCGCCCACGTCATCGAGACCGAGGAGACCACCCGTCACTGGCACGTTGTCCGCTGTGGAAGCTCCCCGTGGCGCACCTACTGGGGCAACCGCACCGCCCGCGCCGCCGAGGTGGACGCCGACACCCGCGCCGCTCAGCGCCGCGAGGTGGTCGAGAACAACCGGGCCTGGACGGCCGCGACCGAAGTCCGCCGGACCTGGCTCGCCCAGCAGCTCACCCGCAAGTCCGCACCCAAGGGCACCGCCGCCTTCGTGGCCACAGCCTTGATCCAGTGGCCGCACGTGCCCTCCGCCTACCACGCCCGCGTCCTCACCGAGCAGACGATGCCCACCACCGACACCCTGGCCAAGCTCGCCGCCGCACCGGACGCCCGTGCACTGGTGCTGCTCCGCGCCCACATCCTCACCGCATTCGAATCGCAGCTGAACAAGGAGCACTGGCGCACCCCCACCCCGTTCGCGCAGTTTTACCTGCGCGGCATCGCGGCGCAGGGCTACACGCTCTCGGACATCGAACGCCGCGCTGCCGGACTCGAGCCGCTGGCCGAACAGCAGTAGGCCGCAGACCCCGGTGGGCGGTCCCGCACCGCCCACCGGGTGCACGGCAGGTGCGGTCAGCCGCCGTCCGGGGCATCGAGCCCCGAACGGCGGCTCTCTCCCGCACTACCAGCAGAAACGCACTAAAAACATCAAAAACAAATCAAATACAGTGTCAAAATAGCTACTTTTAGTCACCTGAAAGGCTTCACAAGAAATGATTATTAGGCGACAATGGATCCACACCGCACAGGAGGAGCTCCGAGATGATCGTTTGGACCGCCGCGATGACCGCCCCCGACCTCGCACGCTCCGACTCCGGCTGTGCCTTCACCCGCGCCGCTGCCGCGTCCGCCGCTGCCGAGGCTGCGCGCACGCTCGTGCTCGCCTGCTGTGCGCCCGCCGGTAGCGAAGTGACCGTCACCATCGACGGCCACCTCACCGCCCGGGCCACGGTCGGACTCTCATCGATCGGCCACATCGACCCCACACCTGTCCTCGACATCGCCGATGCCCTCGACGAACGGACCAGCGCATGACCGTCACCTACCTGCACGAGCCCGCACTCGACACCGCCGCAGACGACCCCGCACCCGAATCCGCCGACGTCGAGACCCTGCTGTTGTGCGCCCTACTGTTCGCCGGCCACACCACCGCCGCCGAGATCACGGCACTGCTCGAGGTCGCGGACTTCCACGACCCGCTGCACGCCGAGTTGTTCGAGGCCATGGCAGCCCTGTCCGCCGCTGGCCAACCCCACGACCCGGCGATGGTCCTGACCCACCTCGAGCGCCACGGACTGCTCGCCGGACACCACGGCAGCCGACTGGCCTACGCCCTCACCGGCGCGACCACCGCCGGCGCCGATCCGACCTCTGCCCTCTACTACGCCCACGCCGTCGTCAGCGCCGCCTACCGCCGCAGCTTCCGCAAGGCAGGGGCCGCGATCACCGACGCCGCCGAAACCCTGCCCGAACATGAACTTTTCGAGCACCTGCTCACCATCGGCTACGCACAGCGCGCCGCCACCCGCCGGCTCGACCGGTTCCGCGCCCTCATCGGCGCCGCACCAGCGGTCGGTGTCACCGAGTAGACATGGGAGCGGGGGAGGGGACACCGGAGCCGGGATTTCCTTCACGATCCATCGATCCAACATCACCAACAGGAGGGGACACCATGACCGACCACGACACCGATGACACCAACCCTCGGCCTTCGCTCCGAGAACGGCTCGCCCCCTTCGGCGAGGACGCGGTGAAAGACCATGTGGCGCAGAACATCCGCGCAGCCTGGGCGATGGCAGGGGAGTTCGACATCGAAGATCCCCGCGCGATCATCGATCGACTCGAATCAGGGGCAACGAGAGAGGAACTGCTCGACGCGTTCCGCACCCGCCCCGACGAGGCCCAGTGACCGCCTCGATCGTCGAATCCGAGGGCTACATCCCCGGAACCGACGTCCGGGTCAACCTGCTCGGCATCACCGACGCCCGCGTGCTCGAGAGCGCCGAGGAAACGGCCTTCGCTGCCGCCATGTGGGAGTTCGCCGCCGAGCCGGCCCCGCGCGCATTCACCGGCGAACTCCTGCAGGAGATCCACCGCCGAGGGTTCGACGGGCTGTACTCGTGGGCAGGCCGGTACAAGACCACGCCCACCAGCCAAGGGAACCTGCCGATCACCCACTCAAGCCCCGAGGACACCGCCGCCGACGTCGACGAACTGTTCGCCGACCTCGCCGACGAGAACAACCTCACCGGACTCGAACACGGACCTTTCGTCGCCCGCCTGGCCGACTACTGGGCCCGCATGACCGAGATCCATCCGTTTCCCGACGGAAACTCACGCAGCCAGTACGAACTGTTCCGCCGAGTCGCAGACAACGCCGGATGGGAAATCGACACCGCACGTATAGACCTCGCCGCCCTGTCCGCGGCCCGCTACATCACTGCCGAAAGCGGAGACCCCCGGCTGCTCGCCGATGTCCTCGCCCCCGCCGTCGTTCCGGTCAACGGATTCGAGCCGGCCCCGCCCCGGCCGGGCCGCCCCGTCCTGTCGCTGACCAGCCACATGGCGATCCTGCGCGACTACGACCGCGACCGCAGCGGCCCCTACACCGCCCCGGAGACCTTCAGGGAGGTACCCCGAGCCCAGCAACCACTGCGCGGAGCTCGCCTCGACAACGCGCACGCCCTGGTGCGCCTCGGACTCACCCTCGCCGAACGAACCAACTACAGCGAAGCCCACGACGACGCCGTCCGCCGCATCCTCGACGGCACCTCCACTCTCGCCGCCGAACGCATCGCCGCAGGTCTACCCGCGCCGAACGACCGCTACAAGGACCTGTTCGACCCGCTGGCCGGTAAGAACACCATGCGCTACGACACCGGAGCCCTGGTCAACGCGTTCGACGAACGCGACCCCGTCCGCCTCCACGAGTTCGTGACGTGGGAGCTGGCCCTGCGCGCCGCCGACTACCTCGCCCACCGCGAGATCACCGGCGACGGCAGCGAACTGCACGCCAGCATCGTGCACCGCGAGCTGCACACCGACTTCATGCCGATCATCAGCGACACCGCCGCCTACACCCAGCCGAAGATCCCGGCCGCGACCGCGCAGACGATCGCCGATCCACACAGGCTCGGGCAGCACCTCGCCGCCATCCAGGAAGAGACCGAGGGCGTCCAGTCCGTTGCCGTGCTCCTCGTCGCCGACCAGCTCGCCAACGCAGACCCCGACCGCACCATCGACTGGCGCGTCATCGACCCCGAAGCCCTCCGCGCCGCAAACCACGCCACCAACTTCTACGACAACCCGACCGGGGACGCCGAACCCGATGTCGCACTCGAAGAAGCCATGCGAACCGCAGGCCGCGGCGCATTCGCCGCCGAACTCGAGCGCGCCATCACCACCGAGCTCCCGGCCGAACCGACAGGTATCGGCACCCTGGCCGCGGACCTCCGCTACGAACGGCACTGGGACATGCTCGGCTACCGCAGTCACGCCCTCCGCGAGAACGCCGAGGACCGACATGAGGTGACCGATCCACTCACCACCCCGACCCTGGCCCCGGACGAACCGACCTGGATCAACCACGACGAAGAACTCGCCCTCGAGCTCGCTCACGAGCAATACCAGCGCGAGGTCACCTCCATACTCGACGAGATCGACGCCGAGCAGTGGTCGACTCCGCTGGTCGACCGCGACACCCCGGAGCCGGACCAGCAGGAACAACGCATCGATACCGCACGACAGACGGAACAGACCGAACCGGTCACCGACCGCGAGACCCTGCCGGACCGCTCACCGGGGCGCATCGACGACGAATCCCACAGGCCACCGGAACCGCACCATCGCCCGCCGCAGCCCGACGGCCGGCCACCGGCCGCACACGAGCACCAGCCGCCTACCCAGGATCGGCCCCTCGGCCCCGAGCTCTAGAAGTCGTCCGGCGGCGCACCCGCGCCGCCGGACACGGAATCCCGAAATGGACGGAACAGCGAGAAATGCCGAATAACTTCTGCTTGGTGGTGGCGCCGATAAGACCTCAACCATGATCGGCATCGACGCCGACGGCGCCGAGAGTGGGGGCACCGTAGCCGCCAACAAGCCACGCAAGGACAGGGCCGCGCACGCTTCCCGACGAGACCACCCGCGAAAGGCGTTCATGACCATCGAACCGGTATCTGTGAACACCGAATTCGGCACGATCACGATCAACAACGAGTTGCCCGACACGGTGACCCTCGCCGTCGACGACCAGATCGGCGCACAGCGGGTGCTTGTGCTGCAGATCGACGAGGCATACCAGGTGGTCGACGCCGTGCAGAACGCGATCCGCGACGCACTCACCCGCCCCTCCCCGTCTTTCCAAGTCGGCTAACGCGGCTCGGTCGGGGATGCGAACGCCAGGTGAGCCGACCGCAGTGCAAAGCACAACCGGTCAACGCTCCTGCGTCGTGGAATCGTTGGTCTCGTTCCGGCGCCCGGCGAGGCTGAACGCAGGAACAACACCGGTGACGCTACCGGCCCCGCGCCGAGGTCACGACCACCGAACCCCCGGACGCGGCGGCCCCACATGCGGCGGTACGGCGATCACCGCCCCACACTGTCGACACTCGTAAGTCCGGTGGCCCGTGGCAGCGTCCGACGCCGCGGCCGCGGCGCAGTCGCACGGCGACCACCCCACCAAGGTCCGGTTCGGCCCGAGCTTGTGACCGGCCGGACAGACCTTCGGGGCCCGCTCATACGTCCTCACCTCGGCATTCTCCCAGATGTCGAACACCTGTTCGACTATGATGGTGGCGCGGTAGGCCGGCGGAACGCGAGAACACCGTGTTCGGGAAGCGCCGGCCTACCGATCCAACCAACGCCCCCAGCCTGGGGCGGATCATCGTCGAGTTCAGGGGAATTCCGCCGGCCGAACCCTGACCGCATCAAAGGTGCCGTTCTGCACGTTCGCCGCCACTGGGCGGTTACCGCCGCCCATCCGCAGACGTCGGCACCGGGGTGGAGGGGGTGGACCGCGGAGGGGATGCTCGTCGGTGGCCGGGTGGGTCCGAGGCCCGCGGTGCCCGGACACCGTTTCCCGCTCGGAGGGCGGAGTCGGGCATGAAACATTTGGCGGGCGCTCGACGACAAGACACACAGGACGCCGAACTGTCGGCGTACCCGAGTGCCCGCCACTTCCCGGATCACCCCCGACGATCCAGGAAGTGGTGTGGCCGCGGCCACCCGTCCCCCGCCGTGTGGCTCGTGAGAAGGCCCGAAGCCTCGACCAGAACCCCCCGCCGGTCGATGCTTCGGGCCGGCACGGGGGTGTGTTCACCGCCCGGTGTGGGTCTGCATCGGCGGTGTGTCGACCCCGGATCCGTGCCCGCACCCGGCGATTCCGGCGGACGGAACGGCCACGCACACATAAGCCCCGCTGGTGGGGATGGGGGAACCACCGGCGTGCCCGATGCGTCCAACTGGGTATGGATCCCGAGGACCGTGCAGTGTGGGCGACCGCCGGCCACAACCCGGACGACCCGGATGTCATCGAGTGGTGGCATTGGGTCCGGTGGCAGCTCGAGATGCTCCGCGAGTGAAGGGGGAGTCGGCACGCGCGTGACTCGGCGTCCGGGAATCGATGCCCCCGCCTCAGCGCCTCAGCGCCTCAGCGCCTCAGCGCGCTGCGCCAGCCAGCGAACGGAACGACGCAGTCGCGTGTCCGTGTCCGGCTGCACGTGTTCGAGATCCTCGATGTGGTCGCGCGCCGTCTGCCGGTCGAGATACGCACGGCGACGCCGGTCCTCGTAGGCAGTGAGCTCGGCCCGGAGCTCGGCCCGGAGCTCGGCGCTGTGGTTCCGAGCAGTTCGAAGAAGGTGGCGAGTGTGAACGTGCGCATCACCCCGTGCCGCGTCCAGTAGACCCCGACTCGCTCGATGCCGTGCACGTCGTCGAAGTCGAGCAGTGTGTAGCCGGCCAGCTGATAGACCTCGGACCGGGTGATCGTGGTCGCACCGTGTGTGGATTTGAAATCGAGAAGCAGACCGTCGACGAGAAGGTCGGCATCGGCGCCGCCGACGAGAGCGGACCCGGAGAAGCTCATCCCGGCGGATGCCCGCACGGCACCTGCTCGCAACGGGCCCAGGCCGACGTTCGCCAGGCGCACCTGATCGTGGATCTGGTCGACGACGAACCACGGCACGTGGTCGCGAGCCGCATCGAGCTCGACGACCTTCCCTCCGTCGATCAGCTCGTTCTCGAGCGATGCGGGCAGCTCGATCCCGTCGGCGGCGAAGGGCTCGGCCTCGGCGAGGACCGCGGTGGTCGCGGCCGTCAGCTCGGCAAGGAGTCCTGCGGAGTCGTGATGACTACTGGACAGGGCGAGGTAACCCTGTTGTGCGGAGGGCGGGACGAGGTTGGTGCTGGTGAATGCGAGCCTCAGACGGAAGTCGATGGCAGTCCCGATCAGACCCCAGTCGGGCCGTGTGCCGGTATGACTCGATTTCGTCTTCACGGCCGGCCGGTGTACACCGTCCCGGACGGCGGTGACCGCGCCGGAGTTGGGTATCGAGCGGTGTGCGAACCCCGACGGCCCCTCCCTCGAAGCGGAGGTTATCCGACGTTGATTGCAGACACGGGTATTCAACAGATACTGACGGCTGCCACCTGGGGTGGCGATTTTCGGTCGATCATGTCGGCAAACAACCGATTCTCGACAGATTGTGGTGGAGGCTGAGAGGCGACCGTGCGGCCTAACCGGCGCCGCAGGGTGGATGGGGTGGTGAACCATGGGCGGGTCGGAATCGGTGGACAGGACCGCCCTCGTCGGTGAACTCGAGCGCGTCCGCGTGCGGCTTCACCAACTACTCGCGGACGCCTCGGATGAGTCATTGAGGCGCCGGTCGGCCGGGACGCGGTGGACAAATGAGCAGCTGCTGTTTCACATGGTCTTCGGATGCATGGTCGTGCAGGCGCTGTTGCCGCTGGTGCGGGTGGTCAGCCGACTCCCCATTGGAATCGGCCGGGGGTTCGCCCGGATCCTCGATGCCGGAACGCGGCCCTTCGACGTCGTGAACTACTACGGTTCCTGCGCTGCGGCACTGGTGTTCAACCGGAGTCGGATGGGTGCGAAACTCGACCGGGTAGTCGGATCCCTGATCCACCGGATGCAACGCGAATCGGACGAGGACCTGCGGCGAGGCATGCCGTTCCCGGTCCGGTGGGATCCGTTCTTCACCGGCTTCATGACGCTCGGCGAGCTGTATCGGTACCCAACCCAGCACTTCGACTTCCACGAAAAGCAGCTCACCCTCGATCCGCCCTGCTGACTGCCGAGGCGACGCCTACCGCGGCCCGCTACCCTCGACTGCACCCGTGCCGGCGTCGCCGACCGGCAGGCGCTCGGGCACAGGACACCCCGACCCGACGTTCTTCCTCACCGAAGGGCGGATCGAACCCACCAGCTATCAGGATCTGACCAGATGCTCTCGATGCCGCCCTCCACTGACACCGACCTCGACCCCACCCGCACGGGCGGTGAGGCAGGTGATTCGGCCCCGTTCGCGCGGTCGCTGCCGTGGCTACTGCTGATCGGCGGGGGTAAGTCCCGGGG